>JAGASI010000029.1 GCA_017621845.1 Muribaculaceae bacterium | reverse complement strand
TCCGTTTATGTTCAGCGAGAACATCAAGATTGACGGACTGGTGAGTGATTCTAAATATGTGTTCCAGTATGTCAGGAACGTAGAGTTGCGCAATGCTAAAATCACAACGAAGGATGCTTTCTGGGAAGTGGAGAATGTCACGGTTTACGACAGTGAGCTCAACGGTGAGTATTTGGGATGGCACAGCCGTAATCTGCGTCTTGTGAATTGTCACATCACCGGCGAGCAGCCTCTATGCTATGCCCACGACCTCGTGCTTGAGAACTGCACCTTTGGTGCCGATTGCGACCGTGCTTTCGAATACAGTACATTAAATGCCGACATACGTGGCGCCATCACGAATATCAAGAATCCCACTTCGGGGCGCATTGTCGCCGACAGCATTGGCAGTATCACCATCGACGAGAACATTAAGCAGCCTGCCAACTGCGAGATTGTCTGCCGATAACAGCTTTAAAGATACAATTTCAATTTTATGAAGATGCGCCAAAAACAAATGTCTTAACGCATCTTCATGTTTTCTCAATCTTTTAAACACCCCACCGGCACCACCAGCACACCGTCCTGACGGCGCATGGCATATCTTGCCGTGCCCGTAAGCACCATAAGGAATGACGGAGCCTTCATTCTGTCGGTGTCGATTTTTGCCGCAAGTGCCTTTAGTGTCCTGGCTCCCTGTTCTATGTTATTGTCACCGCCAAGCTTTATCTCCACCAGACCGTAGCTGCCGTTGCGCAGATGCACCACGGCATCGCACTCCAGTCCGGAGCCGTCGCGGTAATGATACACCATGCCGTCAAGCACATCGGCATAGACCCGCAAGTCCCTCACGCACATCGACTCGAAGAACAGCCCCATTGTGTTGAGGTCATTGACAAGATCCTTGGGACCTACTCCCAATGCCGCCACGCCTATCGAGGGGTCGGCAAAATAGCGGGTGTCGGAGGTGCGTATGGCAGTTTTGCTGCGCAGGTTGGGATTCCATGCCACAGAGTCCTCCAGCACGAATATCTTTTTGAGAGCCTCAATATAAGAGGTGATGGTCTGACGGGTGGCGGCAGCAGCGTCATTTTTCTCGATATCGGCGCAAATTGTTTCCACCGTCACCTGAGTGCCCTGATGACGCGCAAGCGAGCGGAGAACACGCTTGGTACGCTCCGGGTTGCGCCTCACATCGTCTACCCTCGACACATCCGAATTAACCACCGCCTCATAGTATCTGTATGCCATGTCGAGCGCCACGCTTTTGCTCACGGTAGTGGACTGTGGCCAGCCTCCGCGGCATATCAGCCATGCCAACTGGTCGATGCCGAGGGTGTTTTCGGCAAACACCTCGGTGCCGGCATCGAAAAGCTTGCCGAGACTCACACCGCCGTTGGAGTCGCCCGACTCAAAAAGGCTCATTGTACGCATGGTAAGCCACGCAAAGCGCCCCGTGCCGGTATGATGCACCTTACTGAGGTCGGCAGGCACTGCCGAGCCGGTGAAGATAAACTGCCCCATATCGCCACGGTGGTCAACCTCGAAGCGTGCGGCGTCCCACAGTTGCGGTGCCAGCTGCCACTCGTCAATCAATCGCGGAGTAGCTCCGTCAAGCAGCTTCTTGGGCGAAATATTTGCCAGCTCAAAATTCTGCTGCAAAGTGTCTGGATTATCCATATAAATCACACTCCTTGAATGCTGTTCTGCGGTGGTTGTTTTGCCGCACCATTTGGGACCTTGTATCAATACTGCGCCAACCCCCATTAACCGTCGCTCCAACATCTTGTCTGCTATGCGTGACATGTATTTTTTTGTTACCATAACTTGCTGATTGTCTTATATGTCCGTTTCTGCGGCAAAGGTACATATTTTTATTGAGCTTTACAAATCATATTGAAAAATTCACTCAAAATGCATTATATTTTAACCTATTTTAAACATGTATTTAACAAATTATCGGCTTTTCACTTAACAGATTATCGACTTTTTATTTAACAAATTGTAGACTTTTCACTTAACAGATTGTGGACTTTTCACTTAACAGATTGTAGGTATTTTAATCCTTTGCAGATATATTGATGTATTTCGCAATTTTCAGAATATACTGTTGAGAAGATTCTTTCCTGCACTCTTGAAAACCGCCAAACCGTCACTGGGAAATAGATTTCCCAATCGGCGATTGGCAGTTCTAAATCGGCGATTGGCGGTTCTAAATCGGCGATTCATGACTTTAAATCGTTGATTCGCGGTTCAAAACGATTGATTCGCGACTCTAAACGTATCGTTCACGATTCTTTTCTCATCGTTTAGAAAAATTTTTCGCATATAAAAATTTGCTGCAAAATTAAGCAAAAAATATGATACAGCAAAACAAAAGGGGCAAAAACTATAAATTTCACTCACTTTAATTTGTCCTTCACTCGCTTATTGACTTCGTCGACCGTTGGTTCGTACATTTGAATAAAGTACTCTCACTCGGCATAAAAACATAAAAAAAACATAAAAAAGTTTCTTTTATTTTGTTCTGCACTCGCTTATTCGTACCTTTGCAGATAAAAATTGCAGAAATGAGTTTAACTGGATTAGTACGCAATGTATTTGTGCCGCGACAGCGACAGTTGGAAC
>JAGASI010000044.1 GCA_017621845.1 Muribaculaceae bacterium | reverse complement strand
TACAATAAGAGCCTTCTCTCAATTGCTTAAGGGAAGGCTCTTTAAATAACGGCTACGGGATATACAGCAATTGAAACTCTCTTTTTCTGCGGCGTTCGATGCTGGGGATTGGCTTACCTTTGTAGCAGCGATATGAGATATACTCCTCGTAGATATCCCTGTCGCCGGACTCGATTTTCTTGATAAGATTACTCTTCGGGCGTTTGCCATAGCCAAGCAAGCGTGAATGCCCAACATTGTAAGCCAAAACCGTTAGCAACAGAGCATCTTTCCCATACTGTCGGAAATACTTGTATCGTTCCAATAAGTCGGCTCTGAGTAACGAATCGGCCTGTGCTTCAGTAATGTCGGCTGTCAAGTTCTCGTGTGGAAGCAGTTTATGCCCATAACCGATGTATGGATAGTGTTTGGCCGAGTGCCACCCCTCAAATTCCTTGATAAGTGCTACCGCCTTATCGAACAATTCCGCTGAAATCTCCTTGGGTAGTGGTGGCGAAGAGTCGCCACCTCGTGTCTGTGCCTTGGCATATCCGCAAAGCAATGTCAGACATATAATCATCAACTTTATTCTCATAGATTCTCTTTTAGTGATTGGTTATGGCGGCAGACACCCGACAAGCGAGTGCCTGCCACCGTTGGTTAAGGATTGAAATTGATTGGAGAGACGATAGTTCCGATTGGTGTTAGTGTTGTACCTATCTCAGGCTCTTCCTCCTTATCTTTTGCCTCGTTGTTAAATGTGAAGGTTAGCTGATACACCTGGTCATGGTTATCCTCGAAATAGACATCTATCGTCTGCTGGTCCTCACACTCCGAGGTGTAGTACAGGCGGAACACATCCCTGTCGAGCGGATAGCGGTCATTGGGTAGTAACACCATACCATCATCCATACGGAGTGTTCCCTCGCCATCGGGCTGGAAGTAACGGATTGTGTAGCGTGTATCCGAGAAATACCCCTCACGCACAATCTCGCAGCGTATCTCCGCAGTCTCGCCCTTGACTATCCGCTTGGGAACGGGCATTGTCTCAACTGTAAAAGGATAGGCTTGCTGAACATCGAGTTCATCCTCGCAAGAGGTAAAGCCTAATACTGCGGTCATCATGGCACCGCAAACCAACATATAGGAAAATAACTTTTTCATAACGCATTTAATTTTAATTGATTATAAATTTGACACCTAAACCGAACTGAGTACTGAACTTGCCGAGTGAGCCTCCCCAGAGGACACGCTCACGCACATTTGCAAGCAGGACTATACGGTCTGTTATATAACTCTCCAATTCCAGGGTAACGGCACCGCCATAGATGAAAGCATCCTTGGCAAGCAGCGTAGAGCCGTCGTGTAGTAGTCTGTCACCCCAATTCACCGTCTCGTAACCAGCCAATGCAGAGCCTCCGATAGAAAGGAAGAAGGTCTTTGTAGGATCGGACAGGAACTTCAGATAGTAACCGCCCTCGGCAGTGAACTGGGCACGCGGAACAGATGTACCCCGATAGTCGTAGTTCTTGAGCAGATATTCTGCACCCACCACCCAGCGGTTAGCCTTCTTGGTATATCCCGACATCGCTATTCCCGTGTAGTAGTTTAGCGGAGATTTAGAGCCGTTTACAAAGCCGCCTCTGAGTTCCACACCCATCATCTTCGGGAGATAACGCTGGGCGTATGCCTGCCCTGACGAGAGGGCAAGCGATACGACTGAAACAAGTAGAAACAGATACTTCTTCATAGTTACTTCACTTTAAGTTCGTTGATTACCTTTGCTCTTACGATGTCCTCACTCTCCACGGTGAAGGTCTGGTGTCGGCCACCGCTCTTCTCGTGCATCTCCACCACAAGCACCTTGTCGGCAGGGATTGTGAACTTATCGAACACAAATACGGTACGCTCATCCTTGTTGCCTGCAACGGTTGTAGCATAGTCGTATGCACGCAGAGGGAAGATGACCTGCTCCTGAATGGCTGTACGCTTCATCACCTGCTTATCCACAATCTTGAAGGTTATGAAATCCACCTCGTAAGGTACATTCGATGTATTCTTCACCTGCGTATGGAAGTAGAGCAAGCCATTGTGGGTGTAGAGTCCACGCAACAGATACTGGATGCCGAAAGCCGTGCTACCGATGTGCTTGATGTGGCGTTTGTTGTCCTTGTGGATAGCCTTGCTGATAAGGTGTACCAACTTCGGTGATTCACTGCCCAGCTCCTGCAAGTAGATGTCGAGAGCATTGTTGGGACGGTTTACCTCACTGCCATCGTGAATAAAGTCCTTCATTTCGATATTCAGGAGCAGAGGCTCATCCGAGTACTTCACATTGAAGGTGTAGAAACTGCCACTCTCAGTAATCACCGACATATTGGTCTCATCGCGGAAGTTCTTTACCGTAGCCTTCACACGAATCACATTCTCCGAGCCATCGGCCTTGCCTGCGATAAGGTTAGGCGAGCCAAGATCGACATAGCGTACTGCCGCAGGGAAGATGATGTGGGTAGTCTTGTCGTATGTCACCTCCAAGCCGTAAGGAGGTATCATACGGTCAAAGGTCAGTTTCTTTGTCAGACCGTGATAGATGTCGCCATCCTCCTGCTGCGGATAGATGTCCGTAGTGAGTGTAACATCACCGGCTACAGTGTTGGTTACTGCGGTTGAATCAACCGACTGTGCATTGGCACTTACAACGCCCATCGTGAGGGCAAGCATTACAAAAATCTTTTTCATGTCTTTAATGTTTTAATGGGTTATTGATTGTTTTGATAAAGCATCAGGGTATATCCTG
>JAGASI010000043.1 GCA_017621845.1 Muribaculaceae bacterium | reverse complement strand
GTGAAGTTACCATCGCCTCGGCCAGCCGTTGGCATCTTTGTCCGTGTTAATCGGTCGTGTACAGCAAGTACACTCCCTCTTCACACGAACAAATCTGTTCAACGGCTGACCGCCTCAGCGTTAACATTTATCATGGGACAGGCTCTAAGCGAATAGGAGGTCCGATAAAATCGAGCTTATCGATTGAATTGAAGGGACCGGGATATCGAATTGATGTCGAGGATATGATGCCGTGGGCGGCGACAGTAGCATAATCAGAGGTATCGGTCGCCGTGGGCGGCTTTGACGTCGTTGACCATCAGTTTGATGCGCTGTTCCTCAGACTTGGGGCAAATCAGCAGGACATCGCCCGAGTCGGCGATGATGTAGTCTTTCAGAGAGTCGACAACGACGAGCTTGTCAGATGGGAGGGCAAAGATGTTGCCGGTGGAATTGTAGGCCATGACGGCACAATTCTGGGTGACATTGGCATCACGGTTTTTGGGAGAAATCTCATAAAGCGAACCCCAAGTGCCGAGGTCGCTCCAACCCAGGTCGACACATTCGACATACACGTTGGAAGCTTTTTCCATGACGGCATAGTCGATGGATATAGCCTGGCAAGAAGGGAAGTTCTCGTCAATAAATGATTTCTCGGCCGGAGTGTTAAACAATCCGATACCATGCTCCATTACAGCCGCAACCTCCGGGGCATGACGATGTAGAGCCGAGACGATAGTGTTGGCACGCCAAATAAATATGCCCGAATTCCAGAAAAACTCACGGCTTTCGACAAATACGCGAGCCAGGTCACGGTCGGGTTTTTCAGTAAAAGTCTTTACTTTAAGTATATTATTGCAACCTTGGACAGCCTGGCCGACCTGAATGTATCCATATCCGGTCTCGGGTCGAGTCGGCTTAATGCCGAGCGTGAGCAGAGCGTCTTGATTTTCGACAAAATCGAGACCCGACGTAATGGCCTGCTCAAACTCACGTTCACGCATAATCAGGTGGTCGCTCGGGGCGACAACAATCGAAGCCTCAGGGTCACGGGCAAGGATATGGTAGGAAGCCCAGGCTATACATGGGGCTGTATTGCGACGAGCCGGCTCCAGCAGTATATTTTCGGCCGGGAGGTCGGGAAGTTGTTTGGCGACCAGAGGAGCATAACGACTGTTGGTGACAATTATAATGTTTTCAATAGGAACAATCGGGAGAAAGCGGTCAACGGTCATCGCCAGTAATGAACGTCCGGTACCAAAGAAGTCCAGGAACTGTTTGGGTCGTTCCTCACGGCTATAAGGCCAGAATCGGGAGCCAATTCCACCACACATGATGACGCAATAGCGATGTTGACGACGTGAATTTAATATAGGGTTATTCTCTGGTATAGATGTGGTTGTCATTGTGAAGTTTATTATAGGTTTATGTGTCGGGTGTGTTATAATCAGTGACTTGAAATGTATGTAAAAAGTTTAAATCAATCCATTTCGGTGGGACTAAGTTACATAACTTTTGTCATCCGACAAAATGGGTGAGCAAGGTTTTTAGTATTTTTTTGTAAAAAAATGTAAGCACAATTATAATATGTGTAATTTTTTTGTAATTTTGTAAGCGGACAAACAGAGTTTATCCTGTATCCAATTCAATAAAGCTTCTATATAATAAACATTTAATACCAAAGAAATCTCCCACAAACAAATCTCAATACAGACATGGAAAAAATAGACAATCTTGATCGCAAAATTCTGAGTATCATCATGCGTAACGCCCGAATTGCATCGAAAGATGTAGCAGTGCAATGTGGCGTATCACGTGCTGCAATTCATCAGCGCATCCAACGTCTCGCTGACATGAAAGTCATCACCGGCTCGGGTTATACGGTCAACCCCAAGACCCTTGGCTACTCAACATGTACCTATGTAGGTGTCACCCTCGAGCGAGGAGCCATGTACCGCGAGGTAGTTCCCGAGTTTGAGAAAATTCCTGAGGTTGTAGAATGTCACTTTACCACCGGTCCCTACACAATGTTGATAAAACTATATGCCCGCGACAACGAGCACCTCATGGAATTGCTTAACGACAAGATCCAGAACATCCCCGGCGTAACCGGTACCGAGACCCTCATCTCGCTGGACAAGTCCATCGACAGGGTTATTCCTCTGGAATTCAAATAATCCACACCTTGGCAGTAGCTCCAACAGCACTGCAAGTCACTAACCAATACCACAACATCATGACACACAGTAGACGACACCCCGGCAAGGTCGATGGGTAGGTCGGCTATTGTGTGTCATTTTTCATATGACAACCCGGAGAGTGTTTACCTTTAAGTTTTTAAGAATTAAGAGATTGTTAAAAAATAAAAGTGTTAAACCCACTCCTGAATACTAACCATTAAAAACACCAAACAGACTTATGATTATCGGCGTACCCAAAGAAATCAAGAACAACGAGAACCGAGTAGCAGTCACCCCGGCAGGCGTTAAAGAACTTATAGCCCACGGACACACCGTATATGTGCAGCACACAGCCGGCACAGGCTCGGGCTTCAGCGATGGCGACTATATCGCCGCAGGCGCTACCATCTTACCTACCATTGAGGAAGTTTATGACAGCGCCAACATGATTATCAAGGTAAAAGAGCCAATCGAGCCCGAGTATAAACTCGTCAAGAAAGGTCAGTTACTGTTCACCTACTTCCACTTTGCGTGTGACTTGGAGTTGACACGTGCCATGCTTGCCTCGGGAGCTACATGTATCGCCTATGAGACCGTGAGAGGGCGAGACAATTCCCTACCCCTTCTGATACCCATGAGCGAAGTAGCAGGACGTATGTCCATCCAAGAGGGCGCACGATTTCTGGAGCGACCCCAGGGAGGTAAAGGCAAGCTCATCGGTGGCGTACCCGGTGTAAAACCGGCCAAGGTGCTTATCCTCGGCGCCGGAGTCGTAGGACGTAACGCCGCCTTGATGGCCGCAGGATTAGGAGCCGATGTCACCATCACCGATATCTCCCTGCCGACCCTTCGTCACCTGGCCGAGGTGATGCCCCGCAATGTCAAGACCCTCTACTCATCACGTCATAATATCGAGCAGGAGCTTCCCACCACCGACCTTGTAATCGGCTCGGTGCTGATACCCGGTGCCAAGGCGCCCCACCTCGTCACCGCCGACATGCTCAAGCTCATGGAGCCCGGCACAGTGATGGTCGACGTGGCTATCGACCAGGGAGGTTGCTTTGAGACCTCACATCCCACCAAGCATGATGACCCGGTATATGAGATTGACGGAATCGTCCACTATGCCGTGGCCAACATCCCCGGTGCCGTACCTTGCACCTCAACCTTGGCACTGACCAACGCCACACTTCCATACGCCATCAAGCTCGCCGACATGGGATGGCAAGAGGCTTGCCGCCGTGACAAGGGTCTTGCCGAGGGCGTCAATATTGTCGATGGCAAAGTCACCTTCCCGGGTGTTGCCGAGGCGTTCAATCTGAGGCTCCACAAGTTGGACATCTAACCACGCTATCGAGGGAATTGATTTTTTAATTAAGAGGGGCACCTCAATCTGATTAACAACATACCGGTTAGTCAATTAAATTAACGTTAATTTAATTGACTAACCGGTTTATGGTAGCCCGATGTGTTGTTATTATCAAGATAAAGCGCTAACTTTGCAGGAACATACTTACGTTTCAATTAAAGCATTAACACCCAATACCAATAAATCATAATCGATATGTCTGAAATCAAAACCATAGGCATCCTGACCTCGGGAGGCGACGCTCCCGGCATGAACGCGGCCATACGAGCCGTGACACGGTCGGCAATCTTTGCAGGCCTAAAAGTCAAGGGAATCTACCGTGGCTACCGTGGTCTAATCACCGATGAGATTGTGGACTTCAAGACCCAGAATGTCTCCAATATCATCCAACAAGGAGGCACCATACTCAAGACCGCCCGATGTAAAGAATTTGAGACCCCCGAGGGGCGACAACTGGCCTATGACGTCATACGTCGCCATGAGATAGACGCTCTGGTTGTTATCGGTGGAGACGGCTCGCTGACCGGTGCACGCATATTTGCCAACGAGTTTAATTTTCCAATCATCGGTCTGCCCGGCACGATAGACAACGACCTCTATGGCACTGACTCAACAATCGGTTATGACACGGCGCTGAACACAATAATGGAATGTGTGGACAAAATACGCGACACGGCAACTTCCCACGAACGATTGTTCTTTATAGAAGTCATGGGACGCGACGCCGGATTTCTCGCCCTCAACGGCGCTATTGCGGCCGGAGCCGAGGCCGCGATTATACCTGAAATATCGACCCAGGTAGACCAATTGGCCGAACTGATACAGAACGGATTCCGTAAAAGTAAAAACTCATCGATTGTACTCGTGGCCGAAAGTCCAGTCACCGGAGGCGCCATGGGGTTGGCCGAGCGTGTCAAGAACGAATATCCCGGATATGACGTGCGCGTCTCGATACTCGGACACTTACAGCGAGGCGGCTCACCCACAGCCTATGACCGCATCCTGGCCTCCCGTCTTGGAGCCGCTGCCATTGATGCTCTCATGGAAGACCAGCGCAACGTCATGATAGGCATCAAGAACGATGAGATTGTATATGTCCCCTTCACCAAGGCCATCAAGAACGATAAACCTATCAAACAGGAGCTCGTCGCAACACTGCGCCGACTCTCGATATAAGCATACAAATTGGTAAACAACAGACAGTGAACAGCGAACAGAGATTGGAAACAACCTGTTCGCTGTTGGTGTTTGTCACAGGCCGTCACACAATAAATCACACGGGGCAACGTTATAAGTTAGTGAGGGTGTCTAACGACACTTATTAAACACGCTCTCTATCGCTTAATCATGAAATATACATCTAAGATCCTAATTATTGCCGTGGCCCTGATTCCGGTCTTGAGCGCCAAGGCTGAGAATATCAAGAACGAGTTTAACCCGATTCAGACCGGAGTGACCTCATTGTCTATCGCTCCCGATGCCCGCGGCGCCTCGATGGGAGACCTTGGTGCGGCCACCGAGCCCGACGCCAACTCCCAGTTCTGGAATCCGTCCAAATATGCCTTTGCCTATTCCCAGGCGGCAGTAGCCGTAAACTATACACCCTGGCTCAGAAAACTTGTCAACGACATCTTTTTGGCCGATCTCTCGGGCTATTACAAGATAGGGTCCAATGACAACCAGGCAATCAGCGCCTCGTTGCGCTACTTCTCCCTTGGCGAGGTCAACACCTCGGATGGCACCGGTGGTGCAGGTCAGAGTATCAACCCCTACGAGCTGTCATTTGATGCCGGCTATTCACGCAAACTGTCAGAGAAATTCTCGATGGGCGTCGTGTTCCGCTATATCTACTCAGACCTTGGCTTCAACTCCTCCAATGCCGGCGACCAGATATCGGGAGCCTCGGCTTTTGCGGCCGACATATCGGGTTATTTCAACACCTATCCCATCATCGGCCGTAGCGAGTGTCAGTGGGCATGGGGATGGAACATCTCCAATATCGGCACCAAGGTATCGTATGACAACGGCAACCAACCGGCCTTCCTCCCCACCAACCTCAGACTCGGCACCTCGTTCACCTTCCCGTTGGCCGACTACCACAATCTCTCGCTCAACCTCGACCTGAATAAGCTTCTGGTACCGGCGCGTCCACGCCAGAGCGACTATGACATCGAGACCACCGAGGGTCAACAGCAGTATCTTGACGCTCTCGAAGACTGGGAAAACATGTCACCCATCACCGGCATCTTCAAGTCATTTTCCGACGCACCCGGTGGCTTCAAGGAAGAATTGCGCGAGATTACATGGTCGTTTGGCGCTGAATACAACTACAACCAACAATTCTTTGTACGTGCCGGCTATTTCTATGAGAACGAGTTCAAGGGCAACCGTCAATACTTTGGTTTCGGCGCCGGCTTCTCGCTGAATGTTGTCAAACTTGATGCCTCATATATGCTTGCAACGGCCCAGACATCGCCTCTTGACCAGACACTGAGGTTTACCTTGACATTTGACATGGATGGTCTGAGAGACCTTCTTGGACGCCGGAAAAGGTAATTAAGAGACCTCGATTGGCAGGCCATCCGGAAGGCAACTGTCTACCACTAACTACTTACTACTCATTATATTATGTATCGGATAGGAAATGGCTATGACGTACACCGGTTGGTAGAGGGCCGGCGACTGATAGTGTGTGGGGTGGATATACCTCACAGTCGCGGTCTTGAGGGGCACTCAGATGCCGATGTAGCGATACACGCGTTATGTGACGCGCTGTTAGGGGCATTGGCTCTTGGTGACATCGGACATCTTTTTCCGGATAATGATGACCGCTACAAAGGTATAGACTCGCGTGTGCTTCTGCGAGAGGTGGTGAGGGTTATAAGTGATAAGGGATGGCATCCTGTCAACGTTGATGTCACTATCATAGCGCAGTCGCCCAAGATGGCGCCTTATATCACGGCCATGAGGGAAAACTTGTCGGCCGACCTTGGAATAAGTGTTGAGTGGGTAAGCGTGAAGGCAACGACTACCGAACACTTGGGATTCACGGGCCGTGGCGAGGGTATTGCGGCGCAAGCTACGGCGCTTGTTGCCCGGGGAGAATAGAGTATCGGCGGACATGAGCGGCAGGTAGGGGGTAGCGTGCAAGAAAGAGTCCACGACAATATGACACACTTGAAAGGTACACTTGAAAGGCCACGGTTAGAGTCGTTTGTCTCTACCACAATTCAGGCCTCCGGCCCTCGCGTAAAACATACCCGTTAGCACCGTCCCCCGGCTCCGGGACTCCGTCCCTACACCCGGGGTTAATCACAGTCCGGCGCTCCGCGCCTAAGAGAGAGGTATAATGCTACTTACAAGCTCCGGCCGTCGAAGAGTCGGGGCGAGGAAGACGTGGCAACCGGGCGGTACGGGTACTGAATCTCCCTGCTTCTAAATGATTATCAGTCGGTTTTGTCGAGTTCTTCGGGGTGTTTCAGGTAGTATTGGTCGAGCAAAGGCTTGAGATTGAAGTAGAAGTCGGTATCCTTGCCGGCTTGCTTGACGGTGATTTTCTCGTAGTATGGAGGTACAAATTCTTGTTTTTCGACAGGCACGGGCTTGGCCGAAAGGTTATACAGGTCAAACTCATGTCGGGGATATACGACGATACGTGCGTGCTCGGGATCGGTACCGGTACCAGAACGTGAGATGGTCAATAGAATGTTAGAGAGCTTGTTGCGCCATATTTTAGCCAGGTTGTACTTGCGGTTGCTCTCGTATACATAGGTCATGTACATCATCTGCCGGAGGTCGAGCGGGTTGTTGGCCAGAGACAGACGAGCGATGCGCTCGACTTCTTTTTTTTCGGCGCGAGTGAGGTGCTCGCGTTTGAGATATACTTGGTCGAGGGCTTTGATTTCCTTTTCGTATGGGTTGGGACGATAGGGGTTGAAGTCCTCGGTAAAGAGAGTGCCGTAATAGAAGTAGCGGTAATCCTCGGGGGTCATTGATGTATCATTGGACATGAATTTGGCCAGGAGCGTTGGGTAGTAAAATTTGGAAGTATTGCTGGTAGTCTTGGCCTTGATATCATCCATGTCAATAGACTGGGCAGTGACCGACAGGCTTATTATTATGCTAAAAACAGTGAGGAGGAAATGTTTCATAATTTACAATGATATAATGAAGTGATTTAAATTTTATAGACAGAGAAGAAGGCTCGGGCTTGCCCTGAGGGTTATCTCGCGAGTATCAAGGTCAATATGATGCCTGCCAACGACAATGTTACAATCACAGGGAGTCCTTTAGCGGCGAGGTAATTAAAGAACTTGGCCGACGGGAATGTCATGGCGCGTCCGCCGGGGGTGTTAGCAAAAGCCAAAGCGCCGAAGAACGCGCCTAAAGCGGCTCCGGAAATAATTCCGGCCGAGGTTGCTGTCGCCATACCCACGGCAGTACCGGTCAATGAGCCACCCGCTATGAACGGCAATCCGGCACGGGAGCAAGCGACTTCACGTGGCAACATATAGTTGATGCCAATGGTTATAAGTACCGCGATGCCCCAGAAGATGTATGTGTAGACACCAAATGAGGCCGCTCCTGACATGGTGGCGAATATCATCGCACAGTATGCAACAAGCGATGTCGCACGTCTTGGCATAAAGCTACCGACTATGGCAACGCCACAGCACATGCAGGCCAATGTCAGATAGGTGATGTCTATAGATGAATTCATATCAGTCGAGCCGGATATATTGTCCTTTTCTACAAAAGTAAAAAATAATAGCCGAACAAGTGAACACATGTTCGGCTATTTCACAAACTTTATAATTTTTTAGAAAGAGGCAGTATGGGTTATCGCTCATTGAGGAAAGCGCGCGCGGTGTCAATGTCGGCGGCGTGGTCGACGTCGACAATCTTGGGGAAGGGGAATGCGCGCAGGCTGAGACCGGCTGAGACGAGGGCGCGCTGAAAATTGCGCATACGAGAGACGCCGGTGTTTATACACGAGGCGAGGACATCAAGAGATGAGCGCCGGAGTCCATATATGCCGCCGGAGATGTATTTCACGCCATCAAATGGCTTGTCACAGAAGGCTGTTATGATATTGTTGTCATCGACATCGATATACAATGGTTTTTCATCGTCGATAAAAGATGTGACGGCCATGTATCCGTCAGCGCTGTCATCACCGGCAAAGGCCCGTGCATAGGCGCTGAACTCATCTTCCTTGAAAATGGTGTCAACAGTGGTGAGGATAAATTTCTCGGCGTGGGCGTCAAAGGCTCGGGAGACCTCGTAGAATGAGTGCATGGACGAGGGTGTTGACTTGACCACGAGGCGAAGGTCAACGTCGAGGTCGAGCGACTCGATATATTCC
The DNA here is from genome assembly GCA_017621845.1 of Muribaculaceae bacterium. Classification (GTDB taxonomy): domain Bacteria; phylum Bacteroidota; class Bacteroidia; order Bacteroidales; family Muribaculaceae; genus CAG-873. The sequence continues at coordinate 15,981 of JAGASI010000043.1, read as the reverse complement.
CTGACCTGAGTCATGTGTTGGTTGACAATTATTGATATTGTCTCGGCGTCATTGGCCATGAAGATGTCGATAAGGCGTCTTATCATTGGACGACCGTCGAGGTCAACGAGGGGTTTGGGGAGAGGCACTCCTTCCTGGACGAGCCGGGAGCCTTCGCCGGCGGCAATTATTGCATAGTTCATTGTATTAATTTTTATTAAGGGTCAAAATCGGGGGGGGGCGATAGAGGTCGGGTCATCGGAGTCTCGAGACATCGGGGCGTTTGGGCCCCCCATAGGGTCGGGGTTATTCGTCTTTTGTGAGGTCGAGGACAACGTTGTCGGGGCTCTTGTCAAAGTATTGGCGACGTAGCGGGTGTCGTGTGGCCATGTCCTCGCGGTCACGGTTGCGGGCGATATCAATGGCAGCATAAATAGCCTCGCGCATTGACACCGCCGATGCTTGACCTTTACCGGCTATATCGTATCCGGTGCCATGGTCAGGAGAGGTTCTGACGATAGGCAGTCCGGCCGTGAAATTGACGCCGGCGTCCATTGCCAGAGTCTTGAAAGGGGCCAATCCTTGGTCGTGGTACATTGCCAGGACGCCATCAAAAGCCTTGTAAGATCCGGCGCCAAAAAATCCATCGGCACTATATGGACCGAAGGCTTGGATTTTCTCTTTACGCGCTTCCTCGATAGCAGGAATGATAGCGGTCTGTTCTTCGGCACCGATGAGACCGCCATCTCCCGAATGGGGGTTGAGTCCAAGGACAGCAATGCGCGGTGCATGTATAGCAAAGTCTCTTATCAGCGAGTCGTTCAAATCCTCGATTTTCTCTAAGACCGAGTCTTTGGAAATGGCGGCGCTGACCTCGGTGATAGGCATGTGGGTTGTCACGAGGGCTACTCTCAGCTGTCCTGCACATAAAATCATCAGAGCGTCGGTGTCCTCGTCATCATCGCGGAAACAAGCCTGGAGATATTCAGTGTGTCCGCGGAAGTCAAATTCCTGACCGTGGATGTTATTTTTATTGACAGGGGCAGTCACCAAGACGTCGACTTTTCCGGCTTTGATGTCAGCCACGGCTCGTTCCAACGCGACAAGAGCGGCCTTTCCGGCGACTTGTGTAGACTCGCCGATGTCGAGACGTGTGTCCTCGCCGATAACGTTAATTATATTCACGATGCCCTCACGAGCTTGTCCCGGGTCAGAGATTTGTCCTAATTTGACCGGAGGTATTCCTATCATTTTGTTGTATATGGCGGCAATCTTGGTCGAGCCATATATGATGGGAGTGCATAGTTCACAGATACGGTTGTCCTCGAGGGCTTTAAGTATTACCTCGTAAGAGATGGAGTTTATATCGCCATGAGTAATGGCTACTTTGAGTTTACGTTTCACAGTTGTTTGATTGATAAATTATTGACAGGAGAATAAGAGGGGTTAATCTTATGGCCCTTTCCGGCGAGTTGTCCGCATGCAGCGTCGATATCTTCGCCACGTGATGCACGTATAGTGGCGGTGACCCCCAAGTCGTTCAGCCGGTCCCTGAAATCTTCCATGTGTCGTTGAGAGACGCCATCGAGGTCGTCGACGCCATCGACATGATGAAATCTGATAAGGTTGACCCGAGCGTCGGTACCTTTGATAAGGCGAGCCAGGGCCATTGCATGCCGCGGGGAGTCGTTAAGACCTTTAAAGACAATATATTCCACCGACAGACGTCGTTGGTGGGCCCAGTCAAACTCGGACAGCAACGCCATCACCTCACTTATCGGCCAGGCGTGTTCGACCGGCATGATGCTCTGTCTCTCAGTCGCGTATGGGGCGTGAACGCTGACAGCAATGTGTACACGAGATTGTTGGCACAGTTTTCTCAGTGCCGGGATGTTGCCAATTGTCGACACAGTTATACGCTTTGGGCTCCAGGCGAACCCCCATGGTGCGGTAAGCACCTCGATAGCTTGCATCACAGCGTCAAGGTTGTCGGTTGGCTCACCCATACCCATGAATACGATGTTAGTCAGGTCGGCCGAGTTTTCTACCGATAATACCTGGTTGATAATCTGAGCTACAGAGAGGTTTCCATGAAATCCCTGACGTCCGGTCATACAGAACCGGCAGTTCATCTTGCATCCGGCCTGGGACGAGACACATAATGTGGCGCGGTCACGGTCGGGTATCATCACCGTCTCGATATCACGGCTACCGGCGCCTTCAAACAGGTATTTGACAGTACCGTCGGTCGAGCGTGCCACGCGCAACGGTTCACTGCGACCAACCTGATAATGCTCGGAAAGCATAGCGCGCGCCTTGACCGACAATGAGGTCATCTCATCTATAGTCTTGACGCGGTTGACATATATCCATCGAGCTATCTGGTTACCTACAAATGATTTAAGCCCATTGGCCACAGCCAGCGAGCGCAGTTGTTCAAGGGTCATACCCAGCAGGTTGATGCGGACTTGTTCCATAGTAAATACAAAGGTAACAAAAAATTCTGTAATCACGCTTTACACCATTCCCACTAATAATGTTTAGATTCTTCAGTCACGATGGTATAATAGACAATACCCACCGGCAGAAATTGTAAGAACTGTCCGATGAAATGACTACTTTTACCCATGGTTATTGATATTTTTGACGAAACCAAAATAACCAAATCGGGCTGACTCCTGCAATGAACTGCACTCCAAAAGTTTTGTGTCTAACTTTTGGGGTGCAGTTCACAATAGGTGCCAGCCCTTATTTTCAGTTCACCTCAAAATCTTTTATCGGACAGCAATAAAATCATATAAAGTGTTTGTGCGGTAAGCCTGCTAATGTTACTAAAACGAGGTTGTGTCAAATGACACAACCTCGTTTTGGTATTGACCGTGTAGCGGTCGATTTATGTCGGTTTTTTATCAGAGGATAACTTTCACACCGTTGACGATGTAGAAGCCTTTGGGGAGTTCATAGTAGTTGGTACCTTCGGCCACGGGGAATCGGCGCACGATACCGTCGATGCTTGCAACAGTGACGTTGCCACAGTTAGCGCTGACCACGACGAGCATACCGTTGGATGAGTATATACTCATGTTGGTAGTAACGACGTCTTGTACGCCTTGGGTGAACATTCCAATCTTGCCGTCAAGGTTATAGATAGCGTTGTTTTCCCATTCAAGGTCACGGGACTTGCCGGCACCGTTGAAGATAATCATTGGATTGCTCATAGGCTCGGTCGGGGTGTAGCTGTAGTGATATAGCTTTTTACCGTTGTAGATAACGGTCTCAGTCAGGTTTTGGCCGGGCCAAGCACCGGTAAAGGCTGTTGACTCCATGTGGTTGTCATCCCAGGCATAAGCGTTGACCGATGGCCAGTTGCCGGTGTTCTCAAAGTAAGCGTGCCATTCCTCAAGGACAGGGCCGTCGACCTTGGTATAAGTGAATGAGGCATTAGTCTCGCCGACCTCGTTCTTGGCATAGGCATTGATTGTCGTTGTCTCGGTAATATTGATTGCACCGGTGTACTTGGTGCTTGAAGCGTTGGCTTCTGATCCGTCGAGAGTGTAGTATATGTCTGTAGCGGGAGAGGCAGTCAGTGTCACGCTAAGGCTTTCGTTGAACTTGGTGCCGGAAGCGGGAGTTGCCGAGATGCGCGGTTTTTTGAGACCGACCTGAACTTGAATTTCGCGAGCCGTTGTACTGCCGTCGTATTCAAAGAACACATCACCTTGAACGTCGGTAATGTCGGCGGTTTGAGCGTCATTGCGGCTGAAGATAACATTTACGGGGTCAGATGAGTCGGCAGTGAAAGTGTAGAATACCTTACCATCGATTTCCTCGGTTTCAGTAAGCGTTTTACCGGGCCATTCGCCAGCAAATTTGGTTGCACCGCTCCAGCAATATATTTTGGTTCCTGAGATGTTTGTCACAGTACCGTCAGTACCGGTCACATATATGTTGGTGACCGCGTTGGGGTCCACTTTCTTGAAAGTCACCATGCCGTTCTCGTCGCCTTCCTTGCCGGTGGCAGTCCATGTCACGGTCACAGTCTCGTTGAAGTTCATTCCTTGACCGACGGTGAATGTTTTGGTCTCACCGGCGTTGATTGTCTGTTCGGGGCCGTCACCAACCTTGAATGTACCGGAAGTAGAGCCAACGGTAAGAGAAGCGGTAACAGAGAGAGTCTCGGTCTTGAAAACACCTCCATTGGGGCTGAAAATCATACCAACGCTCTCGTCGATGGCGTCTTCCTTGGTATAGAAGTGCTCGGTGCCGGGGTCGGTGCAAGTGGGATTGCCACCCTTAGCGACAGGAGTAGTATCATAGATGAATTTGCCATAATCCACCACTTTGTCACCGGTCCAATCTTTGACAAGGACGCGGAGCTGACCTTGGGTCTGAGGTGCGTCGACGGTGATAGAACCGCCGCCGGTGTAAGTTTTGCCGGTGACGATGTCGGTGTAAGTGCCGGCTGGGACGTCGGTGAATGTAGCGCCGCCATTTACGGCCACGAGGACATAGGACTCGTCTTTATAAGCACGCTTGAAGGCCCAACCGCCGTTGGCAGAGCAACCGTCGAATGTGTACTGACCCTTGCGGAGAGCGGGGACAGCGGCACGTATTTTGTTGAGCTGCTGAATGTGGTGAGCGAGGTCACCGTTGAGAGTCTCGGCAACCTGGCCGGTAGCGGTATATTGTCCGAAGTCGGTAGCGTTGACTGTACCCTCGAGGTAGTGTCCGAAGTAGGCGCGACCTGTCTTGTTGAGAGCTGTTTTCATGCCGTCGTCGATGATACAACCTTTCATGAATTCAACTTCTGAGCCATAGTATATACAAGGTATGCCACGGAAGGTGAACATCCATGAGAGGTTCTCGGCCCATTGGTCGGTGCCGCCGTTAAAGCGTATGCCGTCGTTGGGACCCGGTCCATAGTCGTGGGAGTCGACATATACAACGTTGAACGAAGCGTCGTTATAGTAGTTGTCCTCGCTAAAGAGGCCAAATACCTCGCTGACACTTTTGAAGCTGTAGTGTATGGGGAAGTCGATTACGTTGAATCCTGAAGCCTGGGAATAGTCAGGTTCATGCCAAGCGCCGTTTTGCAGGAACACGTTGTTGGAGCGAGGTTTATCCTTGGTGTCGCTTTCACACACAATCATCGGGCCAACCGGAGTGTCGTGTCCTTCGGGGAGAGACTGCCGGCTCCACCATGCGGGGTCGCCGTTGAACTCGTCAAGGAGAGCCTGGTCGGACTTCCAGGTGTAGAAGTAGCTCGAGAGATTGGGTTGTCCACGGTAAACGACTGTGCCTTGGTAGCGCTGGCACACCTCACCGAACATATAGAAGTCGATGCCGTTGAGACGTTTGGCGCGCACCTCGGGACGGTTGGCAATCTCATGGAATTGGGGGATAAACTGTTTGTTGAAAGTCAGCGGCGAGATATGTCCAGATGTGTCAATACGGAATGCGTCGACACCCATTTCGATGAATTTGCCATAGCAATCGACGACATATTGGGCAACAGCGTCATTCTCGGTATTAAGGTCGACACAGTCGCCGGCAATCTGTCCCCACCAGCGGTTGGGGAGGTCCCAGTTCCACCCGGTGCCATAGTGGTGATAGTAGTTGTTGGTCTCATACTGAGGGTTTTTGAAATATTTCCAACGCTCACCATACTGGGTGCCGGGGGCGCTACCATCAGGTTTCAGTTTCCAGTAGCTTGAGCCACCAAGCTTTGCATCGGGTTTCATAGAAACCTCGATGTTGGCCTGGTTGCGTATATTCTGGTTGCGGGTAAAAAGTGGGTTAAGGTGAGCCTCGCCGAAGTTACCGGTATGCTGGAGCACGACATCAAGGACAATTTTCATGCCTTTGGCGTGGGCAGCATCGATGAGGTCCTGGAATTTGACGTCATCTTCACAGCCCCATTCCTTGCGGCTTTCATATCTAAGGTCAACTTTTGACATGTCCATGGCGTGGTATCCGTGATAGTCGATACCTGAGCCGTTCTGTACCACCGGTGTAATCCAGATGGCAGTGAAGCCGAGAGCTTTGATGTAATCGAGTTTTTCGATAAGTCCTTTGAAGTCACCGCGCCATGCGGGGTCTTTGGTACTGATCTGTTGGTCCTGCTTGTCCCATGAGCATACGTTGTTCATGGGGTCACCATCATAGAAGCGCGTTGTCATCGCGAAGTAGATGGTTTCGTCGCGGAAGTCGGTACGATCACCTATGAATGTAGATGCCTGAGCCGACATTGCAGCAACAGTTAATAGGCCTGCAACCGCAAATCTTGAAAATTTCTTCATGTAAGGTCAGTAAATGTGATTAATAAAGTAGATGATATTTAGAAGTTAAAAGTATGGTCAAGTGGCCTCTGCCACAATGTTCCAGTGGGGTGACAAATAATTTCTCCAGAAGGTAATAAAAGTACATTTCTGACAGCCAACACACCGGCTGTCAATATTTTAAGTCATGTAAGTCACTGAAAGGCGCTGGTATAAAATTCAGTTTTTCATGAAAAGGTGTTAGCCTTTGTAGTGACTTCGGGGGCAAAGTTAAGGATTTTTTATGTAATAATGACCGGTGACTGTCCAAAAAAAAAGAATTTTTATGTGATAATATAGGATAATATAGGATGATAGAGGATGGATAAGATAGGCATTGGGTAATATTGGGGTATGTTACTGTGGTGTGTCAGAGTAAAAAAACTGCACCCCAAAAGCTTTATAAAGGCTTTTGGGGTGCGGTAAATTATGGTACAGCCTCTTTATCAGAGGTTTTGGGCATTATTTGTCGGCATTTTCCTTTTCGACGGCGTCTACCATCGGGTCGACTCCCCATTGTTGCTGGGCAAGACGCTTGTAGTTGTTGTAGCGCCATTGGGCGTTTGCTTTTGCGGCAGCGAACATCTCGGCGGCTTCACCGGGATATTGCTTAAGCATTGATGCATAACGTACTTCGCCTTTTAGGAAGTCCTCGAATTTGTCCCATTGAGGCTCTTTGGAGTCGAGAGAGAATGGGTTCTGACCGAGGTCTTCGAGTGCGGGGTTGTAACGCCACAGGTGCCAGTAACCACACTCGACGGCGCGAGCTTCCTCGGCCTGGCTCTTACCCATACCTACTTTAAGGCCGTGGTTGATACAAGGCGAGTAGGCGATGATGAGAGATGGGCCGTCATAAGCCTCGGCCTCACGGATTGCCTTGAGTGTCTGGGCATTGTCGGCACCCATAGCAATCTGAGCGCAGTATACATATCCGTAGGTGGATGCGATAAGACCGAGGTCTTTTTTACGGATGCGTTTGCCTGATGCGGCAAATTTGGCGATGGCACCGAGAGGTGTAGCCTTGGAAGCCTGTCCACCGGTGTTGGAGTAAACCTCGGTGTCGAGGACGATTACGTTGACGTTCTTGCCGGAGGCGAGGACATGGTCGAGGCCACCGAAACCGATGTCATAGGCGGCACCGTCACCGGCGATAATCCACTGAGAGCGTGCGGCGATATAGCCTTTGAGCTCAACGAGGGCCTTGGCGCTGTCACAGTCACATTTCTCGAGCATGGGAACAATGTTGTCACGTACATCACGTGTCACAGCGGCGTTGTCGCGGTTTTCGAGCCATTGACGGGCAAGGGCCTTGGCGTCTTCCGAGCATTTGTCGCAGGCGAGGATATTCTCCATGAGGGCAGCGACACGCTCGCGCATTTTTTCGGTGGCAATCTTCATACCCAAGCCAAACTCGGCGAAGTCCTCAAACAGAGAGTTGGCCCAAGCGGGGCCATGACCTTTCTCGTTGACGGTATAGGGTGTCGAAGGCACTGAGCCTGAATAGATTGACGAGCAACCGGTAGCGTTGGCAATGAGCTCGTGGTCACCGTAGAGTTGAGAGATGAGCTTGACGTAAGGTGTCTCGCCACATCCCGAGCAAGCGCCTGAGAACTCGAAGAGCGGGGTTGCGAACTGGCTGTTCTTGACCATGGCCTTGGTGTCAACGAGGTTTTGTTTAGAGGCGACGTGGTCGGCGCAGTAGTCCCATTCTTTCTGGACGTCGAGTTGAGTCTCGAGGGGTTTCATGGCGAGAGCCTTGTTGCCTTTCTTGCCGGGGCATACGTCGACACAGTTGCCGCAGCCGAGGCAGTCGAGGACGTCAACGGCCTGGATGAAGCGTGTACCGGCCATTGTCTTGCCGATGGTGGGAAGTGTCTTGTCCTCGCCGAATGGAGCGGCAGCCATCTCTTGGGCGTCGAGGACAAAGGGACGTATAGCGGCGTGGGGGCATACGTAGGCACATTTGTTACATTGTATGCAATTTTCAGAATCCCACTCGGGGACGAAGGCAGCAACGCCACGTTTTTCATATCGTGCTGTAGACTGTTGCCAAGTACCGTCGGCTATATCTTTGAAGTCACTGACTTTCAGGAGGTCGCCATCCTGGGCATTGATGGGGCGCACAATCTTGTTGATGAACTCGGGGTCGTTGTTGGCGACAACGGCGTCATCGGGAAGAGAAGCCCAAGCGGCATCAACGGGAAGTTCACTGTATTCACCGCCACGGTCAACAGCGGCATAATTCTTGTCGACCACGTCCTGACCTTTCTTGCCATAAGACTTGACGATGAATTTTTTCATCTGCTCGACAGCGAGGTCAACGGGAATGACTTCGGTGATACGGAAGAAGGCGCTCTGGAGGATTGTGTTTGTGCGGTTGCCAAGGCCTATTTCCTGGGCTATCTTGGTAGCGTTGATGTAGTATACGGTGATGTTATGCTCGGCAAAGTATCGTTTAACCTTGTTGGGGAGGTTTTTGGCAAGTTCGTCACCTTCCCAGATTGTGTTGAGCAGGAATGTGCCACCGTCGCGGAGACCGCGGGTTACATCATACATGTGGAGGTAGGCTTGGACGTGGCAAGCGACAAAGTTGGGGGTGTTGACCAGATAGGTAGAGCGTATCGGCTGGTCACCGAAGCGCAGGTGGGAGCAAGTAAATCCGCCAGACTTCTTGGAGTCGTAGGCAAAGTAGGCTTGGCAGTATTTATTGGTGTTGTCACCGATAATCTTTACCGAGTTTTTGTTTGCACCGACGGTACCGTCAGCTCCGAGGCCATAGAATTTGGCTTCGTAAGTAGACTCTCCACCAAGAGCCATCTCGGGTTTTTCGGGAAGAGAAGTGAAGGTGACGTCATCAACGATACCCACGGTGAAGTGGTCTTTGGGCATTGGGAGAGCGAGGTTCTCGTACACGCCGATAATCATGGCCGGGGTGGTGTCTTTTGATGCGAGACCATAACGGCCACCGACAATCACAGGGGCGTCGGCCTGTCCATAGAAACATTCCTTGACATCGAGGTATAGCGGCTCGCCGTTGGCACCGGGTTCTTTAGTGCGGTCGAGGACGGCAATGCGCTTGCAAGTCTTGGGCACGGCGGCGAGGAAGTGTTTGGCCGAGAACGGGCGGTATAGGTGTACTGACACGAGGCCAACTTTCTCGCCCTTGGCGTTAAGGTAGTCGATGGCTTCCTGAGCGGCCTGGGTAACTGAGCCCATGGCGATAATCACGCGCTCGGCATCGGGAGCTCCATAGTAGTTGAAGAGGTGGTACTCGCGGCCGGTGATTTTGGAAATCTCGGCCATGTAGTTCTCGACAATCTCGGGGACGGCGTCGTAGTATTTGTTGCAAGACTCACGGTGCTGGAAGAATACGTCGCCGTTCTCAGCCATACCGCGGGCTACAGGAGCATCGGGGGTGAGCGCGCGGCTACGGAACTCGGCGAGTGCCTGACGGTCTAACAGTGGCTCGAGGTCCTCGGCTTCTATCTGCTCGATTTTCTGTATCTCGTGGGATGTGCGGAAGCCGTCAAAGAAGTTGACAAATGGGACGCGAGATTTGATGGTTGCCAGGTGGGCGACACCGGCGAGGTCCATAACCTCTTGTACTGAACCCTCGGCAAGCATTGCAAAGCCTGTCTGACGCACTGACATCACGTCTTGGTGGTCACCAAAGATTGACAGGGCGTGGGAGGCAAGTGTACGTGCTGACACGTGGAATACACATGGGAGCAACTCACCGGCAATTTTATACATATTGGGGATCATCAGCAACAGACCCTGCGAAGCAGTGTAAGTTGTGGTAAGGGCGCCTGCCTGAAGTGAACCGTGAACGGCACCGGCGGCACCACCTTCTGACTGCATCTCTTGGACGAGTACTGTCTCGCCGAAGATATTTTTACGGCCGGCAGCAGCCCACTCGTCAACGTATTCGGCCATGGTCGAAGACGGTGTGATGGGGTAGATGGCGGCCACTTCTGAGAACATGTAGCTGACATGGGCGGCTGCTTGGTTGCCGTCGCATGTCACAAATTTTTTCTCTTTACTCATAGTGTTGTTAATCTACTTATATGTTAGATGATTATAAATTCAAAAGTTATAACAAATATCTTTGTTCTTTAAGCAGTGCAAAGGTACAAAAAAAATCCTAAACTTTGGTGTATTCAACATCTTCTCAATCACTGTCTTTAGGATTATTAAGCTTGTTAACGATGTTTAGTTAACCGTTGTATTATTTTTTTTCAGAAAGGATTTTGGAATGAGAGCCGTCATGGGGTGAGCCTAACAGCTTTTACCATATATATATTTCACGCGGAAATGTCACATAGCATCAAAGACATCGGCTGTAGAGATATCGGTATTCCCCTCTGTTATGCTGTATATCATGGGCATTTGGTCAAGGGAAGTGTAATATCGCGATGGGAGGGCAGGGACTTTGATTACTTTTCCCGATGTAAGGCGCTCACAGTCTTTATCTTTTGGGATGGGTCAAGCGTACATGGCCTCAATCTGGTTGGCGTAGTGGGAGTTGATGACCGGTCGGCGCAGCTTGAGGGTGTTGGTAAGTTCGCCACGCTCGATGGTGAATTCGTGAGGCATGAGGGTGAACTTTTTGATGCGCTCAAATCCTGCAAGTCCGCGCTGTAGTTTTTCGATACGCGCTGTCAGCATCTTTATTATCTCGGAGTTATGGATAAGGTCGTCGATGTTTTTAAATTTGATACTGTGACGATGGGCGTATTCCTTGAGTGCTTCAAATGCGGGGATGATGATGGCGGTAACATATTTACGACGGTCTCCGATAACGGCCACTTGCTCGATATACCGGTCTTCGCCGAGACGGCTTTCGATGGCTTGTGGGGCGATGTATTTGCCGTTAGAAGTCTTGAACAAGTCTTTAAGTCGCTCGGTTAGGACGAGCGCTCCGGAAGCATCAAAATATCCGGCGTCACCGGTGAGAAACCATCCGTCATCGGTAAATGCTTCTTTGGTTTCCTTTGGTTTGTTGAAGTATCCGGTCATCACAGTAGGACCTTTTACCATAATTTCGTCCTGACGGCCTATTTTGACCTGAACATGAGGGATGGGTACACCGACCGAGCCAATTTGATAATTGAATTGGGGGAAGCAAGTCACGGTAGCCGTAGTCTCAGACAAGCCATAACCGATAACGATATTTATACCGAGGGCATGCATAAACTCGACGATGTTGGCCGAGAGTGGTGCACCGGCTGTGGGGAATATGTTGCCATGCTCGACACCAATAGCACGACGTATCGGTGCAAGGACATGTTTTTCATAGAAGTTGAAGCGTGCCTTGAGCCATGCCGGGGCTTTAATACCTCGGCGCTCATAGTCAAGGTGGTAACGGCGACCGACTGCAATAGCGCGGCGTGCCATCAAGCGTTTAATTGGCGATGAGGTGATGATTTTTTCGGTCACTGCCGTGTAGACTTTTTCCCAGAAACGTGGGACCGAGCACATACACGAGGGCTTGTCTTGTCGTATGACGGATTGAATTTCGTGAGGGTCGGGATTGATGGTGACTCTGATACCCATAGATAAGCAGAAATAGGTCCACGCTTTCTCAAAAATGTGGCATAATGGCAGGAAGCACAATGAGGTATCATTGTCACTGAGAGTAGAGAGTAATTGTCGGTGTATATCGATCGCGGCTGAGAAATTGCCATGGGTGAGCATTGCACCTTTAGGCTCGCCGGTTGTACCTGAGGTGTAAATCAGAGTAGCGAGGTCCTCACGACGGGCGTCTTCACGCCGACGGTCAACCTCGACACAGCAGGCCACACCGGCAGCAGCACCCAGTCTCATGAGCGCGTCATAGGTCATGACCCGTCGGTCATCATTGACATCGACATCATCATTATAGACGACAACGTGCCGTATATGAGGGCAGTCATCAAGGATGTCCATCACCAGTTGATAACGCTCGCGGGTGTCACAGAACACCATACAGGCGCGGGCATCGTTGACGATATATTTTACCTGTTGGGGAGAGCTGGTAGAGTATATCGATACCGGAACCGCACGATTGGCATAGGCGGCAAAGTCGGTCTCTATCATCTTGACCGAATTGGCCGAAAAGATTGCTATCATATCGCCGGGCTTGACATCAAGTATTTCGAGCGCACGGGCAACTTTATCTATATGTGCGTCCAGTTGATTCCAGCTTATTGGCTTGAAGTCACCGTCGGCATAGGTACGCATGGCCTCTCGGTCACCGTATTTGAGGGTCTGTTGTTTTATCAGAGTGTTGAGTATGTTGGACATACTTTATTGTTCTATGTTTATAATTTAGAGAAGGGAGGGGTAGCGATACAAAGGTAAGTGTTTTTTCGTGATCCAAGCGATTATCTTGGCCCGGTTAACATTTATTATTGGAGATGAAGCCCGGTATATTTATTGAGGATGGTAATGTCATGATGTTACTGTAGCATATATTCTACCGGTAATATCCTGACTGTCTGAATGGGTCATATCTGGGGGAAAATTTTGAGGCACATTGTTGCAATCTGGACATATATAATAAGTCCGACCAGGTCGTTTGATATCTGGATGAAGGGACCTGTAGCGAGAGCGGGGTTGATATGCAGCTTCTCGAGAGTCAAAGGCACTACGGTGCCTAAGATTGTCGCAAACATGACTACTACAAACAATGATAAGGCGACGGCCACGGTGACGGCAAAGTTGTCGGGCAATGTTATAAGGTTGTATATAAATATCACGCCGGCGATAATGGTAGCGTTCAGCAGACCTATAAGTATTTCTTTTCCAAGCTGTCGGGAAAATTCTTTGACCTCCAGTGAGCCATTAGCCAAAGACTGTACGACAATAGCCGAGGCTTGCACGCCAACGTTTCCGCCTGTTCCGCCAATGATGGGTATGAACAGTGCCAGGGCAGTGACGGCTTCAAGTTTGCTTTCAAAGGAGCCGAGAATTAAAGATGCCAGTATACCTGAGACAATACCGATAAGGAGCCAAGGTATGCGTGCTTTGGTCTGGGCAAATATAGAGTCATCGGCATCTACGTCACTTGACAGACCTGATGCCAACTGGTAGTCACGCTCGCTCGATTCACGCACCTCGTCCATGACGTCGTCGACGGTTATGCGTCCTAACAGACGACCGATAGAGTCAACCACGGGCATTGCCACAAGGTCATATTTTTCAAAGTCGAGTGCAACCTCATCGATGGGTGTATCAGCCTTGACGCTGTTGGGGTCGGTCTCCATGACGTGTTTTATCTTGCTCACCGATGGATGGGTGATAAGAGTCTTCAATGGTAATACGCCCTTGAGTTTGTCGTCGTCATCGACAACATAGACATAGTAAATCTCATCCATATCCTCGGCCTGCATTCTCATCTGCTTGATACACTCGGGCATAGACCAGTTCTCATTGACGACAATCATCTCGGTACCCATCAGACCACCGGCGGTGTCTTCGTCATATTTCAGCAAGTCGATGATATCACCGGCTTGTTCGACATCATCGATATGTGACAATATCTCATCACGGTCCTCCTCGTCAAGTTGTTGTATAAGGTCAACGGCATCGTCAGTATCAAGGTGGTCAATCTGCTTGGCAATCTGCTCGGCAGGCATCGCGTTCAGGAGTTTAAGACGATCATCCTCGTCCAATTCCATGAGCACGTCGGCCGCAGTATCCTCGTCCAAGAGGCGATAGAGATACTCGGCTTCCTGCAGGTCGAGGTCTTGATACAACTCGGCAATATCGGCCGGATGCAGGTCGGCAAGTTCTTTACGAGCCTGCTCGCGGTCGTCGGCCTGTATAATCGAGCGTATATGGTCAAGGTATTTCTCGTCGTACTCTTTCATCATCGGTTTATTTTAACGGTTTTCTGAGAGATGCCATCAGGTTGGTAAGGTATACAAATTGGGCAACCGAGAGTTGTTCGGGTCTCAGAGCCAACAATGGCTCATCGGCAGGAAGAGACACACCGGGAGGTAATAGAGGCTTGAGAGAATTGCGCAGTGTTTTCCGTCGCATCCCGAAGGAGGTCTTGACCACAGTCTTGAACAGCGCTGTGTCACATCCGGGGTCGACAACTGCATTACGGGTCATCTTGATGACACCCGATTTAACCTTAGGAGGCGGATTGAACACGTTTTCGCTGACGGTAAACAGATATTCAACATCATACCACATCTGCAACAGGACACTGAGTATACCCCGGGCCTTGGTGCCGGGGCCGGCAGCCAAACGCTCGGCAACTTCACGTTGCAACATTCCGGAGCAACATACCACGCGGTCCTTATGCTCGAGGACCTTAAAGAAAATCTGTGATGAAATATTATAGGGGTAGTTACCGATGACACAGTATCGATTGGCATCCATCACCGTGTCAAGGTCCATTTTCAGGAAGTCGTCTTCAATGATGCGTCCATCAAGCCGAGGCTCATTGGACTTGAGGTAATCGACGCTCTCACTGTCAATCTCCACGACCTTGACATCATGACCGGCGTCAAGAAGGAAGCCTGTAAGGACTCCCATTCCGGGTCCGATCTCCAATACCGGCACTCCTTTATACTCGTCAAGCGTAGAGGCAATGCGGGCCGCCACGGTCATGTCGGTCAGAAAATGCTGTCCCAGCGCTTTCTTTGGTCTTACTCCTGCCATGATACAACGATTTAGAATGTTAACAATCTTACTTCCCGTCTCAGACCTCCTGTCTGAATTTCAGGCGCACAAAAATACACATTTTTTGGCAACAATTCCCCATAAACCATATCAAAAAACGTCATAGTCTCGAACATTATCGCTACATTTGCCGTACAAGTACAGTAAAAGGTTGTTTAAAAATAAATGAGACCGACATGAAAAAGAAACTTGTATTTTCGACCGGCGCGGGTATGAGCGCCGAAAGTGGCATCACTACATTTCGCGATGCCGGGGGGCTGTGGGAAAACTATCCGGTAATGGATGTTGCATCAGCCGACGGTTTTCGTCGCAATCCGGCCTTGATACATAAATTTTATAACGAGCGACGGGCCCAGCTCTTTCAAGTAGAGCCCAACGATGGGCACCGCGCCATAGCGGCTCTTGAAGACCTCTATGACGTATATGTCATAACACAAAATGTAGACAATCTTCACGAACGCGCCGGGTCATCCAATGTGGTACACCTGCATGGCGAATTGGACAAGGTAAGAGCTATCGATGACGAGTCGCTGGTGTGGAAATTAGACAAGGCCCACTGTGAGACCTCACCCGAGACTGTAATCGAAGGGCATCATGTGAGGCCTCATATTGTGTTTTTTCAGGAAGCAGTGCCAAATTTTGAACCGGCAGTAAAACTTGTCCAAGAAGCCGATATCTTTGTCATCATAGGCACGTCGCTGGCTGTATATCCGGCGGCCTCCCTACTTCATTATGTCAGGGCGGGAGTGCCCGTCTATTACATAGACCCACGCCCGGCTACGGTACCCGAGGGTGTATATGTGATAGCTCAGGGAGCATCTCAAGGGCTCGAGACACTCACCGGGATACTTACGGGTCAGCGGACAGAAGCGGTTGGTAGGGGTCAGCGTGCAAGAAGGCTCTAAAATAATGTGATAGGCATGAAAGACCACAGTTATAGCCGTTCAATAGGCTCGTGACGAAGCCTGTCAGTGATGACTAATTCTGAATTAAGATGCGCAGGGCCGGT
>JAGASI010000042.1 GCA_017621845.1 Muribaculaceae bacterium | reverse complement strand
TTCGAGGCATAAGCCGCTATTCCTGAAGCCGAGCGCGTCACTCCGCCTGCCATAAACTCCAGCGTCACAGCCCCCGTTCCCGACGCATCCTCTTCGGGCAATATCGGCTTTTCACACCCAGCCATCACCACACCCGCCAATACAACCGCCACCACTTCGTTCATTGCGCGGCATTTTATGCCGCAGAAATTAAAACTCCACCGTCTCATAATCCATCCAATCATTAACCGTAAATGTCATCACCTCATCAGCCTCCGTGAAGAACGCCCCTCGATACGTCGAGCGATAACTCGCACGAATTGGCACATCAGAGAACACCCGCTGCTGCACCACCGCATCTTCGCCGTCATAAGCCGTCACCGTAATATCCCGCTTTTCTTCCTCACTGCCAGCCAGCAGGAACACCGACAACGTAGGCGATGCCCCGACTGCAGGAGTAAACGATGACACCCGACTCACGGCATTCTCGCCAAATCCCGCCACATTCCATCGGGTAGGGGACAACCCCAGGTCCACCGTCATCCGTGCCACACCCTCTGGCACCTTATCGGCAATCTCCAGTCTGAAATTCCCCACAATCCTTTCCATCAGACAATTCAGCGTCGTAGTCGTAGCCGGGCTGAACGACTGCGAGTAGAAAAACGAGTGCGTCACCTTATCATCAGGCCAAGACACCACGCCATTATTCAGCGTAGCCGCGCCAGCAGCCTTGTGCGCACAGGCATACACCGTGTACGTCTTCGCCTTCTCCAGTCGCAACGACAGCGAGGCAAACCCCTCGTCCGTGCTCTGCTGATGCACAGCCTGTACCTCCGTGTCGCCATCGTATATCCACACGTCCATCCGTGTAGCATAGTCAGCCACCGCCGCACGCATCATCGGCTCCACGTCGTACGGCGAGAAAGTTATCTGCACCTCCGCAGTCTCATGGTTCATCACTTCGCCTGCCCCGTCATTCATGCAAGCAGTCAGCATGGCCATAGCCACCACCGCGAGGGTATAGAATTTCATACCTCCATTAACAACCGCTAATATTTTTCGTTCATTCATATTCTGTTCCATTTTTATGTTCTGTATGCCGCAATGTCATTGCGGCTCTATTTCTTCTTTATATTGCACCGCAATTTTATTGCGGCTCATTTCTTCTTTGTTCATTGCACCGCAATTTTATTGCGGCTTATTGTCATCAAACAGCCGTGCCACCCTCCCAAAGTCCTCATGCACCATCTGCGCCGTCACCTTGGCATACTTTTGTGTTTCCCGTGTCGTGGTATGCCCCATCATCTTTGCCAATGATTCCATCGCCACCCCGTTCCTAAGCATCCATGTCGCAAAAGAATGCCGTGCCAAATGTGAGTGCAACCGCGTCGTGATACCCGTAGCCATCTGGATAGCTTTCAGCGCATGATTGTAGTCAGCATTACCAATCTTCGGTGCTTGCATCCCGTACCTCTCCAGCACCTCCACCACCGGAGGCAACAGCACCGAAACATAAGCCACGCCCGTCTTCACGCGCTCCTGGTTCGATGTCCAAACGCCATCCACCTTCTTGTATTGCCTGATGTCAAACCGCTGTGTGTCCGAATAGCTCATCCCCGTGTAAAGCTGAAACACGAACAAATCCCTCGCCACACACATCGGACTGCCAGCCATAGGCCGCAGACTAACTATCGCCTGCATTTCCTCATCCGTCAGATACTCCAGGTTCTCCCGCTTGCCGGTCTTGAACTCGCCCGTGCCAATCTTGTCGTATGGATTCCTGTCAATCCTGCCCACCCGCATAGCACGGCCAATCATATACTTCATGTACTTGTGGTAGTTATAGACAGCTGCATCGCTCAGCCGTTCGGCCACCTTCCCAGCCTGCTTGTCAGCCGTTCGCTGGCGCACAGGCAGTGCATGAAGCCAAGTGTCCCACTCATATATCCGTTCAACCGTCAGATCGCCCCACCGCGTCATCTTCCCGAATTGCACCAGCCTGTCATACAACAGCTGGTAGTGTCTTCGTGTTCCTTCAGTCATATTCAGCAGAGGTATCTCGCGCTTCATCCATTCCAGCATTGTTTCAGTGCGCACAGGTTCCTTCGTTCCCTCAAAGCATCGTTCCCTGACAATCGCCACATCAATCGGCCTGCGCTCCTCGATGAATTTGTTTATCTCCTCATTCACGCGCCGAACGATAATGCCCAGCCTATTGTTCAGCGCATCAGCATCAGGCCGTGCCACAATCGCCCCAGCCCAATGTTTCGCACGCACACGCATACCAGTATTTATATAGTAAGACTTCCTGTCAACCGTCACCCTGACTTCGAGTGTCCCTTCATTATTTTTATCTTTTTCAGCCTGACCCCTTCGGTCGAAAACTATTCTTGTCGAAAACATAACATTAAATCATTAAAGTGTAAAACATCGGTTAAAGTGTAAAACATGTGTAAAACATTTGGGTGGAAAATCCGAAAATATCCGAAAATATCCCGAAATTCCAAAACCGCCCTCCAGCAGCCTAAAACCCCGATAAACAAAGAGGATGCTGCCCTTTCCTGCATCATCCTCTTGCATTTTAAGTGATTCCGGCGGGATTGTGCAAGAGGTCGGAATTATTCCCTTGTTATGGGGGTTTGGCGTGTTTTACAAATGTGAAGTGTAAAACATTTGCGCTCATTGGTCATTTTTTGTTATGTAACAATCGGTGAAATAGAAGCCGTCATTGGTCCCGATGTAGCAGTAGCAACGGCAGGGGAGAGTGGTGAAGTCACGGACGTAGGCGGTTTGGTCTTTGGGGACGTAGCCGACACGGTGGCCTTCACGGGTGACTATCTTGATAGCGTTCTGGTCGTAGGGATTGGCCGGGTCGGGTTCCAGGGTGGCAGCGAACTCGCCGAGGTGTTCGTCGATGTGTTCGCCATGTGTGATGCCTGCAATGGGGAATTCGAGATAATCCACACCTTGAATGCCATCATCCTTGGGCCAGACGCTGACGTGATAGCCTTTGTCTTTGATGCAGAAATACTTGAGTTCCTGGACGGGTGCATCAGAATCACCGCCGCCAATTACTATCTTCATCTTAGGTGCGTTAATCGGGTCACCATTGTCGTCAAGGAGGTCGAAGTGGGTAGGCTGTTCTTGCTGAGCGGGTTCATTTTGTTTACTGGTGTTGTCAGACTTGGACAACACATTAGTTTTGTCGGGCTTGTGACGAGTCAGTCCGTAAGCCATCAGAACGATGACTACTACGATAAGAAATAGTAATATATTCATATTATTTATAAATTAGGTTTGTCGGAATGTTCAGCTACGCCAATGGTGTATGGGTAGTTAGAGAGGTCGTCGGCATTGGATTGAGCAATGCGGCGTTCCAATTCGAGGATGCGGGCATCGCGGGCTTTTATGATTTCTTCTTTGTCGGCAATGGTACGCTGTAAATCTGCGATGCGAGATTTCAGGCTGTCAATAGTTTCATCCTTAGATGCCAATAAAGCATTGACAAGACTGGACTGGTCGATTGGCTGCGGATTGTATAATTTTTCATATTCTTCGTTGTGGACTTCTTC
>JAGASI010000041.1 GCA_017621845.1 Muribaculaceae bacterium | reverse complement strand
TACCTGATTAAGTACTGGGGTAATCTTACGGATATAGGCACAACGGTTTGACATTGTGGGGTCGATGGTGGCTGTCCAGTAATAGCCATAGTCGCCTACTCTGTATTTTACATAACTTGCCGTTGACTGTGAGCATAGCTTGCCGTTGAAAATCATATTTAGCCCTGTGCCCTCGCTGTCCTGCATCATCAGCTGTGCGGCACCGTTGCGCCAGCCAGTCTTCTCCACGTCGCTGCTGCTCATTCCGAGAGCCTTTTCCAACTCTTTCCAGTCATCATCAGTGGGCAGTCGCCATCCGTCGGGGCAGTTAGCTATTGCCTGGTCGTAAGTGTAGTAGTTGCCGTTAGCAGCACAGAGAGGCTCTTCCTCCTCAGCGTCATACTGGTCTTCAAAATAATACTCTATGTCGTTGTCGGTCATATATGACTGCAGATACCATGGCTCACCGCCGTTGGCATTCTTTGCAGTCCATTCAAGGTTGCCAATCCTCACGTATGGATACTCATTGCCTTCGTCGTCGGTCATAATGCCTGTGGCTGTGGGCTTTACCTGTGGCAGTGTGTTGTCATCATCATCGTTGCATGACACCGTAGTCAGTGCAGTGACAATCACAGCCATTCCCAAAATATATTTTCTCATGTCGTATCTTCCTTTTTATTGTTTTGTCATTTTAACACGAATCCCTGTTGTTCTATAATTTCTTTTAGAGTACGGTATTTCGCCATCATCACGGGATAGTCGCCATAGAGCTCGCTGAATTCCTCCTCAGTGTTGTTTAACACAAGTTCCAGCCATGTGGTGTAGTCCTTCTTCTTATAGTAGAAATAATACGAGTTTCCGCCTGTGAATCCCAATTCCCATAACTCTTCCTGACTTGGCTTGTCTTCCCATCCGAAGTCTTCGTAATCATAGCCGTAATATTGCTCGCAATAGGCATAGAACGGCTTCAGCAGTGGTGATTCGTAATCCAGTTTTCCTTGAATAATATCTATCATCATCGATGAAAAATATTCCTCTGGGGAATCGTAAGCCTCGCCCATGTTCATGCTGATAACCAACGTGCGTGTGCCCAGATAGTTGGTTGCCGTCTCTTTATCTCCATAATAGATATAAGACAGCTCGTTCACCAGCAGATAAGAGAACATCTTAAAGCTGAACCGTGGCAGCAGATACTGCTTTATCAGTGCGGTAGCCTCACGTTGCTCGTCAATGTCGGTGATATACTGGTATTGATAGTCATTTCCACTTGAGCCAATCATGCTCCATCCCGGCTCAATCAGTTCCGGCTGTCCGTTTGTGCTTGTTGTGGTGAGCTTATCGTCAAAAAGCAGGTATGAGCCGGTCTCCTTAAAAAAGTCACGGCGCAGCTGAGCTGTCGCGCTGTTGTCGTCAGCGGCAGGCTCAAATCCATTCACATCTTTGTATGACGGTGTAAGGTCCTCATCCTCACTGCATGCAGTCATGGCTATTGATGCCACGCACAATGCGAGAAGATAATAAAATATCCTATATTTCATAATTGTCTGTTGTTTTTGTTTTTTAATTCTTGTTTACCAGTCCCAATCATCATCCCAGTCGTCATCGCCATCATCGTCTCCGAAGTCGGGGATTACCACGTCAAACGGCTTGCGCTCTGGTCTTGGGTTGCTGCCGATGGAGGGTTGGAAGTCTTTCACTGTCTTAGGTATGTCGAGCGTGTATGCCTCATCGTTCGGCTCAAGACGGTAATATCTTATTTCAGATGGTGCTCTGGAGTAACCCACAAGTTTATATGGTGTCATAGTGTGTACTATTTCCTTGGAAAAAGGATATTTAGCGTCCACCTGATAGCGGCGCAGGTCGAACCAGCGGTGACCCTCGAAGCACAGTTCACGCTCACGTTCCTCACGGATGAAGGTAATCAGCTCGCTGTCCGTAAGACTAACCTTCTCAGCATCCCATATTCTGTTTGCCCTGAGAATGTCAAGCTGGCGGCATGCCTCTGTGTTCTCGCCCTGTTGTGCGAGAGCCTCT
>JAGASI010000040.1 GCA_017621845.1 Muribaculaceae bacterium | reverse complement strand
ATTGCCAAGGGAAATGCCGCCGTTCACGGTATGCTCTGCATCGCCTGCCACAAGGAGCGTCAAGGTTTTGCCATCAGCTACGGTAATCTGTCCACCCAGTTTCACTCCGCTTGCGCCAACATCGAAGATTACAGTTGCATCTTCTGCGATATTCAGCGATATGTTGTACTTTTTGCCGTCGCCAATAATAACACTATCTTGAGTAATGTCAACCGTGCTACCTTCACCCTTCGATGTCAAATCTACAACAGCAAGCATTGCACCACAAATGCACTTTCTGTTCTCGTCATATGTGTGTTCTTCAGGTTCTCCTACGATAACGCCGCACTCGTGAGTCTTGGTATGTGTACCGTCGCCGTTGTCGGTGTAGGGGTAAATTTCGCTTGCATGATTCTCGGGAGCTTTTGTAGCATCGTACTCGAAACCGCAAAATTCACAGAGTTTACCGTGCATACATGTTGCTTCACCGCCGGTATGCTCTCCCACGCCCGTCTTAGAGTGCTGGTAGTTCTTCGCGCTCACGCCGTAGTTATAGAGTGCCTTTGCGAGATTTACCATCTTTTCATCGGTCGAGCTTTGGCTGATAGCGTAGAGGTAATCGTTGACCGATACGTGGATGTAAGAGTAATTTTCCCCTTCGCCGTTCTGAATAATCACAGAGAAATCCTTGTCAAAGTCGGTTGCGCTGATGGGATCGCTTTCAAAAATGATATACCCTCTATTTACATCTTCCTCGGTCATTACATACTCTTTTCCATTTACATAGACCTTAACTGCAGGCAAATAATTCACCTTTATCTTAATGGAGAGCGTTGTACCGAATCTGACCGTGTACTGCTCCACCAAAGGCATATTGGGTTCTATTTCAAACCGATCAGCCTCACTTTCGGGAATCTCTCTGTTCGAGCTATTCTCTGTGTAAGTATTGCCGGTCATGGTCTGATGCTTCTTGTATGCACTTGCTGCTTCGCCGTATGCAAGGGTATCCTTGATGAGAGCTACGAGAGCCGCATTGTCCTTATATTTTTCAAGAAGGTTTAAGAGGTTCTTTTCAACGCTGTATTCCTTACCATCTTCACATCCGTGACTTGTAACCTCGGTCTCGTTGTAGTAAAGCTTTGCGCGGATACTGTCGCCCATGCACTGCGGATTAATCCCCTCAAGGACGAATACGTAGAAGCCGTCAGCATTGGGTTCATCGGCATATACTTTGGTTTTCACGCCATTGTGACTGAACTCCATATAGAGTCCCTTGGAATTGAATTCAGGAGCATAGCCCATCACATAGTACTTCATCGAGAGGTCGCCGCCGATGTTGAGCTGCTGACCGTAGATCTCGAATCTCGAAGAAGGAACAGCCTCACCACCGAGTACGGGATAGCTCTGACGGTTCTCACCTTCGAGTATCTGTCCGAAGTGTTCACCGAGCTTGTAGGCAACCTCGCCCGAGAGGAGCTGTGCTTTGGTTACACTTGTGATCTCTACGTTGTCACTCCCGGGTTTCAGATCCGAATTGCTGTGTACAGCCTCAAGACCGTCATCACCGAGGTAATAGCAATTCTTGATTGCATTAACACTCCGAAGCGTGCCAAATGCGCCAAGAAACGCCTGATCGGTCAGATTTTCACCGCGCTCAAACTTACCTGCAAACAGGCAGTTTTCAAGGGTAGTCTTTGCTCCCGTATTGGAAAAGCTGAGGAAACCGCCCAT
>JAGASI010000002.1 GCA_017621845.1 Muribaculaceae bacterium | reverse complement strand
TGCGTCTAATCACTGTTTGAAGTATGTTCGCTCGTTTACTATCCCTGCGTGACGGGGAAATAGCGGGCTGTTCGCCGACGGCAGAAAAATACTACCGAAAAAGTATTAGCCGGAGCTTGCGTAGGCAAATACCTTTTTTGTGTGGAGATTTTTCTGACAGGCGGCAAAAGAATAGCCCGTTCCCGGCACGTTATTCCATCACGAGCGAATATGCTTTCCAAAAGTTGATTGCATTATGCTGAAATTGCCGAATAAACACAGAGCCGCAAGTGCCTTTGGAGACACAGAATGACCGACATACGGAAATGCTTTTTTTTGAAATCAATCAGAGTGTTATCTCCATGAAATTTGAAATGCCTCACTCCCGGAAAGGCGAATGTATGTGACGGAATCAGGAAATGGAGGCTTGCCGGAATGCACGGAGGCCGCCACGTTCTTTCGCATCGTGGAGTGCAGACAACGGAAGAGTGGCGCGACGGCAAAAAGAAACAAGCAATGGATCGGGCGTTAAGAACACGGAGTTGCAGATAAGCAAGAGCAGGATTGGCGAAGCTCCGGCTCCAGCGTTCAGCAACTCGGTGTGTAGCCCACTCTCAACCTCTGGCAATGCGGTAAGCGGTAGAGCAGCCTCCGGCCAACGCCGCTGACGCCATTACCTCATTCCAAACAATGCTTCGCTCTGCGACAACAATGCTCTGCCGTCGCGTCTTTCTGGAGTTTAACACAGCCACGCTAATTCAGTTCCTAAGGCCGACATGATTTAAATACGCAAATCTTCTCAATCTACGTTGTCAAAAGAGTTGCAAAAGATAAGGCGTCACAAAATTGCGGTAATTTTGTGACGCCTTATCTTTTCAGTTTTTATGTCTATTTCCTTGTTAAACAAGAGCTATAATTGCATTTTAAGGAAGTCTCTCAGTCTGACGTGATTGATACCGGGATAACCATCAACTTCTCCTCCTATCGGATCCATCGAGACCACATATTTGGGATACTGGTCATTGATGGCCTTGAGATTCCCAAATTCCCGATCTATGGTTTCCTGTGAGCCCAAAAGATATGTCACTTGAAAATACATCCGTTTTTCACCCCTTTCTGCCACAAAGTCAACCTCGCCGTTGCGGAGTTCGCCGATGGTAATTTCAAAACCTTGCATCTGTAAATAATTCCAAACGACAGTCTCCATAATCTTTTCTATAGACTGTCTGACTTTGAATCCGCAAAGAAAATTACGGATTCCATGATCCGTGAAATAATATTTGAAATTCTGTTCAAAAAGGCGCTTCCCGTGAATATCATAACGCAATACCGGTTTGAATACGAGTGCATTTGCCATGTACTCCAAATAATCAGCAGTGATGGCCTTGGTTATTTTCTCTCCTTGACTGCGCATTGTATTGGCGATATTTGTAGGCGATACAGGCTTGCCTGTTGTATCTGCCACAAACTTTGCAAGGTTGGTAAGAAACGCGGCATTTCTGATTTTGGCACGTTCCACCACATCTCGCATCATAATTGTGGTATAGACGCCTTGTATATAATCTGATACCTGTCGTTCATCAGTTATGTCAAAATGTCTGAGACCCGGCAGTCCTCCGACTCTCAGATAGGAATGAAGGCTCTCTTCCGAGTCTTGAAGATTATGAAATACAAGAAACTCAGAGTATGAAAGACTATAGATTGGAATCTCTATATAGCGTCCGCCCAGTCTCGTGCCAAGTTCAGAAGAATAAATATATGCGTTGCTGCCCGTCACTACTATCTGGCAACGATGTTCCGCATAAAGGCTGCGCAGCGCATCTTGATAATTTTCGATGTTCTGAACCTCATCCACCAGCAGATAGTTGCGTCCTTCTGACGGAAGTTTTTCATTAGCAAGACGGTAAAGTCCGTCAGCATCCATAATTTCATCTCCAATCTTATGCTCCTTGTCAAGATAGAGAATGTTGGAGTCAGGTTCATTTTCCTCAATCCATCTTTTGAGATCAAGAAGTATATAGCTTTTGCCCACACGTCGCTGTCCCACCAAAACGAGCATCATGCCCTTGTTGATGACTGACAGGATATGTTCTATATATTGTTGTCTTCTGATTATTTCCATGTGGCTTATATTTAGGATGCAAAGATAAGCATTTATATCTTCCAATCCAAACAATATCGTAAAAATAAGCAGATATATATGCCGATTCTAACAATAAAAAATCTGTACGCACGGCATCGCATTATTTCTTCTTATGATTTCAATCCTTCACAAATCATTGGAAAATCGAAGAAAAATTAACATGAAGACCCTTGTCAGAGTCCCATTTATTTTGTAATTTTGCTCTCAGTTATGTCCCACATGGCGGCAGAACATTGAAATGTGAGGGTGTATCAATAGGGAACGCCTCACACCTCAAAAATCACAAAGAAGGCATATATTGTGAAGATTATTTATTCATATAATCATCAAAGGAGCTTTTGTCAATGTGTTTGCCTACCTTCTTGAACCAATTGAAATTGTCGAGAAATTCACTAAAACCAGTCAATCCCAAAAACATTCCCACAGATGCCGGAATTACACCAAATATTACAATATACCATTTGGGAATTTCCTCAAAGACAATTGAACCAATTATAACTCCCGGCAACAGAAATAAGGCACACCCAATTACAATGCTTGCCAATGGAAGCACTATTAATATTAATGGTGTTAATATTGTCAATATGAACTTAAAAACAGCTTTAATGGTTCTCATGTTATTTGTTTAGATAATAAGGATGGATTTTGTTTATCATTTCAACAACTGATTCTGAACAATATTCTTTAGGGATAAATAGTCCTTGGACAGCTCCTAACATTAGAATATAGCCATATCGAGACCTTTTGATTTTATAAAGGCTGCATAAGATATTGATAGATTTCCACGCTTATCGGATGCTTCCAAATGATCACCATAGAGATTTATCGTATATGTTACGCCTTTAATGAGTTTATATTTATTGTAATAGGAGTTTATTCCTATCAGTCTGATGCAAAATAGGTATATCCATATAGCCGCGCCAAAGCTTATTGCCGTTAGCAGGTATGAATGGCTTATTTCCAAAATTCCGGTCATCAATAACAAAATGATTGCCAACCAATACATCACCTTTGCAGAGGTTTTGTGCATTGCAAGAGAGAACTGCCTATACAATTGTGATGTCCAAGTATAGGAGATAGTGATAGCTTTATCTTGATTTTTATCTTGTTCCATGATACTACCAATGCAATGTGCAGCCGAACAGAAGTGCAGCAATGAACCCTACAAAAAGTATAAGTACACCATTTATCTGCGTAAACTTGTCGTACTTGGGATGTTCGTACATGCTAATGCCATCATCGGCGGGAGTATATTGCTTTTTCCATGCGTAATTGCTTCCCCATTTATAGCAACCGTAAATGCATAAAATTTGCAGAATACTAATGAGGCGTTCGGTCCAGTGCGATGGAATGTCGCCAAACAATCTCCACATAGTGTGGTTAATGCCTTGGATTCCATTTACACCGGCAAACACTGCGAAAAAATATCCGAGTATAATCAGCAAAATATTTCCCCTACGGAATTTGATGGTCTCGCGAATTTCTGACAGTCTGACTTCTCTCCTTATTATTGTCATAGCTATAAGTTTATGGATTAACTATTTATCATTTAGCGCTACTTCGAGTGAATTTATGAGCCAATCGAAATCATCGATGTTGTCAAAAACAAAATATATACGCTGCAAATCAAACGGATTGTCACTATCAGGCAATTCCGGAGACCATGAAGCAGTTATTTTTCCATCATCTGGAAAACTTAACTTCAAGGCAATTTTTTCGAGATAAGAACCTCTTAAATCTAATGGATCATTTGTCCAGGCGACATCGACCAAAGGGAAATCACCGTAAGCTAAATATCGTGAACAGTCTGAATTCTTTTTAGCATAAAGCTCGATGGTTTGGAGATATTGATTTTTAGCCAGTTTTAAAATATTTATAAACTGCTGATGTTTGTCGCCACAAAGAACAATGAAGTTTCTTTTGCTATTGTCAGAACCGACTTCCACCCATACCGATTCTATCGTGTCATTGTAGGTAAAGGCCCTTATTTCAAAATCACGGTCGAAGTGCGAATTGTAATAGCTGTTGCATTTGTCTTCTGCCCACATTGATAACGTAGACATCAGGATGGTAAGAATGAACAATGTTTTTTTCATGGGCTTGCAAAATTTATAGCTGGTCTTACAGTCCCTTTGACCGTTAAAAAAAAAGAAACGTGGACTGATTTACCACATCTTTGATAGAAGGTCCTGAGAAAACCCGAATGCGAGACATGAATTTAGCAGCCCACGCTATAGCGTGAGAACCGCTTTGTATATC
The DNA here is from genome assembly GCA_017621845.1 of Muribaculaceae bacterium. GTDB lineage: Bacteria > Bacteroidota > Bacteroidia > Bacteroidales > Muribaculaceae > CAG-873. The sequence continues at coordinate 72,639 of JAGASI010000002.1, read as the reverse complement.
TCTTGCACTCGTGAAAATTTCTCAGGTTTTCGTTAGCAAGATAAGCAAAACGCTTCTTAGATTTGATTAGTATGTCATGCCAATCCGCTGATTGACAGTGCAAATATACGAAATATTTTTGGATAATAATCTATAATTCGGAATTTTATAGCTAACTTTCACGGCTCTTTCATTTAAAATCTCGTACTTGATTCCCCAATATGTCTATTTTATAGGAGCCATACTACAAATAATCTACTTAAGAGTTGGATACAAGGATTACTTTCAAATTATGGATAAATACCTGATATTCAGCTAATTTTGTCTTATAAAATTTGGTCAAGTGACAAATCATTCGTAATTTAAAGGATTAAAACATAAATGATTATGAATAATTTCACACTTGACCCAAAAAAATTCTGTAGGCTCCGGCAACGCAGCCAATACGATTGCAATCAATTGGACTACTGAATAATGGAGTGCCATCAGAGCCAACATTGTGCAGGGTAGAGAACGGTATTGAAGAACTGGGATTTGCCGAGCAAATGTCCGCCTTCAGCAAGATGTTCCACGATGAACTTGTAAAGATCTGCGGTATGATTGAGATAATCTGTATCGATGGTAAAGCAATGTGCGGGACAGTCCAAGCCAACGGCCGCAACCTCGAGTTTAGGCGGCCTCTTCTTCTTTTGCCCAAAATCGCCCAGAATGGCAAATCTGGGGTCAGCGGACAGGAGCGTTGGTAGGGGGCTAATCCATTGTTTTTTTCTTTTCCATATGTGCTAATGCCCACTCGATAAGTGGATTCATGGCTTGGAGCAATGTTTGTCCGTAGGTGGTCAGTTGGTATTGGGTGCGCGGGGGAACTTCGGGTATAACGGTTCTACTCACCAAGTCTTCCTCTACAAGCATTTTTAATGCCTGTGATAACATTTTAGGAGAGACATCTGGAATTTCCCTGCCTAATTCACCGAAAAACATTGGTTTACCATGGCACAGAGCATTTATAATCAACATTGGCCATTTAGCGGCAATGACCGAAAGGACGCTACGGATCGGGCATCCTGCAACGTCCTCGGTGAGGTGCATTTGTTTTTCCATTATAACACGGCGTCGGTCATAGTCCATTGTGTAAGGCTACCGGCTTTTACTTGGATGCAAACGCTTGTCATATCGGTTGTGGCGTGAAGTTTTCGGCTTGCTTGAGGTGCAACGCGCAACCAATCTCCGGCTTCAAGTTCTACTTTCTCACCATCAATTTCCATATATCCCCTGCCGGAAACGATAAAATAAATTTCCTCGTTCTCCTTATGGCTATGAAAGAATGGTATTTCTGTACCTGCTGCCATTGTGTTGACCGATACCTCGGCACCGGTCAGGGATAGAGTGTCGTGTAGTTCTGTACGCTGTGCGTCGGCTGCTACGTGGGTTTTGCTGTAATTGTTCATGTTTTAAGTTGTTTGGGATTTTGACGATGCAAAGTTATAATCATATCCTTTAATTGTCAAGTAGTTACCTATAAGTAACTACCTATCCTGCATGATTGTAATCTCAAAATCATATTGTTAAAAACCCGTTATTAACTTTTGTTAATGTTTACACGATTTTCTTTTCTTATGGACGATGGGTATTGACCAGCTCGATAGATTGTTTGCCGGTCAATCTGTCTATATTCATTTCAAGCATTATGCACCGCTTGAATCCATGTGCAATTTCTTTATTCAATCCATCGGCGTCATCAGGATTGCATCGGTGTCCCAAGACTTCAAGAGCACGGAGTTTCTCGGCATCGTCCTCAATAATTCGGACAGTTCCAAATGCTATTACACTGCGGAAGTATGTGGTATAAGATTCGGGGTGTATCTCGTCTTGTGCAATTACGGTGAAACACACATTGTTGTTGACCGCGAGGAGATCAACCTTATGACCCTTCAGCGCGGAATGGAAATAAAGTTTGCCGTCAGCATAGACATGGCTCAACGGGACTCCATAAGGTTGCATATCTTCACCACACAGTGCCAACACTCCTGAGGTGGCCGATTGCAGAATTTCAATACATTCTGTATCGGAAAGCTGTTGTTTGAAACGTCTCATCTCTCTGTTCATCAGTGTATAAATTTAAGGCCGACAATGGATATTATCAGCGTTGTAATAAAAAAAAGTCGCCAAGCCGTGGCCGGTTCATTAAAAAACAGGATGCCGACAATCACGGTTCCCACTGCACCGATTCCCGTCCATACCGGATAAGCGGTGCCTATCGGAATTGTCTGCACTGATTTTGAAAGCAATACCATGCTAAGGGTGAGGCATATAAGAAATCCTATGCCCCATAGGCACCATGGAGTTCCCGATACCCCCTTCATTTTGCCGAGACAAAACGCAAAACCCGTTTCAAAGCACCCGGCGATAATGAGCAGAATCCAATCCATATCTCATATTCACGATGTCCTATTAAGGGCTGCAGCAATACCCGGCGTCTCCTTCCAAGGTCCATTTTCAGATGCAAAATTACAAAATTTCCGGTATATATTTATTATGGTAGTCTTATCCGGTTTGTTATGTTGGAGCTTGTGTCTTTATCTTTAGGTCGGAGTTAGTTTGCGGTCAACTTCTTATACTTCTGAGCAAAAAACTTCCGTTGACCACGGCTGTTTATACCGCTCAAGTTTTTGGGGGGGAGAGGGGAACAAAATGAGAGATATCTGATTCAGTCAACCTTGTCTATGCGTGGTTTCCGTAATTTTCTGCGTAGGGTTTCAATTCCGGCTTTGCCGAGAATGACTATCGCTGAGTATTGAGCGGTCTTTGCAAGGCCAAAGAAGATTATCCATAGCACACCCTTGGCTGTCACCGAAATCGGGAGAAGCATCTGGGCAAATGATATTATATAAAACAGTATGCATGCTCCAAGTATATACAATCCGGTGTGATAGGAAAGTGATGACAGCCAAATCTTGACTCTGTTCATAGTGTGTTATTGTCTTGATTGTTGTTGGTTTATTTCTTGCTCATGACATAGTCCGGGATATACCATATCCTTCGGTCTAACATCGCTTGGTCTTATGGGATGACTGCAATTGCCGGTAAATGAAGGCGTTGCGTGGCGTGCCGTCCTCCACGTGTATGATGCCACAGTATTTAAATCGGCGCTTGGCTATCCATCCGAGCATGGGGGCATTGTCGGCATGTGTGTCGATACGTATGTCGATACCGCTTTTCATGCAAAAATCAAGAGCAATGTCTGCGATACCGTGAGCACCCGGAGCTGAGGCGATGCGATGGATTGTCCCGTAGGTGCTGTTGTCGGGCCATTCACCGTCAATTGTTGAATAATTTGGGTCCTCGCCGATAATGAACGTGAATACTCCGATTATTCCATTCTCGGTTACAATCACATAGCTGTTGCCGTTATCTATATCTTTTGCAATTATTGACCTTGAGGGATAGCCGTTAACCCACTGGGTCATGTTGCCTGACTCTCGCATCTTATGTCTTGAGTGGTCGTAAATGGACATTACAATATCCAAGTCAGCGACACCGGTATGTCGGATTGAAATCAGTTTTTTAGCATGGATAAAGCTTTCCTGCAACTCAATGGCTGACATATCGGCAAGTTCACTACAACGCATTTTTTCCAATTCATTCATTTTTCTTATTTCTTGAATGTATCAATATCAATGTACCGAGTTCACTGAGATATGTGTTCTCACCCATGAGTCAACGGGTCTTTAATTGCTGTCTTCATTCCATCAACTATAGTGATGTCCATCGCTTTGTCGATGCCGGCAATCTCGGCTACATTATTTTGTACTTGTTCTGTAATTTCTGATGCAAATTTAATGAATGGATAAGACAACGACAAGAGGTTCCGGGCCGTTTATGTCAACTGATCGGTGTTTATATTTGCAATTTCCTCAATCATTATTAACTTTGTACATCACTGATGAATTGCCCGACTTAAGGATGAGGCAATAGCGTGGTCACCATAGTCAGGTGTAATGTGACCGTAATATTATAATAATCAGTAATGACTGTCAAGGAAATAACCGACGATAAGAAACGCTTTCTGCCTAAATTAAAATTCGAAGTGCGAAAGCTTGACCGTTAAAAGGAATTCTCCTCACTCCTCTGGGGAGGGGATGCCCAAGCAGCGGGGGCGCCCGAGTGCGCCCCCAAGAGCGGACGCCGGCAGAATAAACAGGCTATACAAAAAAAGGAGACCGAAGTCTCCTTAAGATTTAGTAATTTTGTATTGCGAATGAACTATCATCAATTAACCTCGGAACAAAGGTCGCTAATTTTGCACTTGCCAATTGAACCTACACATAAAGTCAAACTAATGAAAAAGATTACAAAACTGAAGATATGCGACTGGTCACTGTTGCCGGTGACAGTCCTGATGCTCGCTTCGAGCATTCAACAGGAGGGTTGGTGGCTTGGCATGGGGGTTGTATGGGCCCATATTGTGCTTGGTCTTCTGTTTTTTCTTTTGATAGGCTGGCACCTGCAACTGCATTTTCAGTGGAAGAACTGGTTCGTGAGGCTGAAACAACAGAAGTCGCACGTGACCAAATGGCTCACAGCATTTGGCGCGTTGACCCTGCTGACTGCTATCGCTGCTACTATCCAAGTTTTCATTACATGGCATCATACGTCAATCGGAGGCTGGCATGGTAAATTCGGTTTCATATTTATTGCCATAGCCATAGGCCATGCGGTGAAGCGTATAAAATTCTACAAGAAATAATGGATGAATCTCTGAAGAACTATATCGAGACCAATATACTGCCGCTGTATGATGATTTTGATGCGGCACACCAGCGCAATCACGTTGATATGGTGATTGAACAGAGCCTTCAGATTGCTGACAGCCTTGATGTCGACATGGATATGGTGTATGCTATTGCGGCTTATCACGACACCGGGTTGACCGAAGGACGACGGACACATCATCTTGTGTCGGGGCGTATAATGCGAAAAGACGAGCGGTTGTATGAGTGGTTCAACAAGGCACAGATAGAGATTATGGCCCAGGCATGTGAAGACCACCGGGCCTCCTCTGACCATGAGCCGAGAAGCATATACGGAAAGATTGTAGCTGAGGCCGACCGTTTCATCGACCCCGACATAATCCTACGGCGCACGATTCAATATGGCCTCTCCAACTATCCAGACCTTGATAAAGACGGCCATTGGCATCGCACGCTCAATCACCTACATGAGAAATATGGCGAGGGCGGTTACCTCAGGCTTTGGTTTGAGAACAGTCCCAATGTGGCACGTCTAAAAGCCCTGCGCGAGATTATAAAGGACGAGCAACTTCTACAGCAGAAATTTGACCATCTGTTCGATATTCTATCTTAGGATAGAGACCCACGACAACGGTCAATACTTAGATCGCCCGTCCCCGCCCACAATGACACTGAAGGTCTAATTTGTCACTATGATATTTTTTGCTAATTTTGCATGATGAGACGAGACTGGTCACGGTTGTCCCGGACAGCAAGGCGCAATATCTCTCGCATAATCATCTAAACCACACATATACACATATTTATTTAAATGAAAGCTGATGTACTTTTAGGCCTCCAATGGGGCGACGAAGGAAAAGGTAAAGTAGTAGACGTGCTAACCCCTCGCTATGATGTTGTAGCGCGTTTTCAGGGCGGTCCCAATGCGGGACATACACTTGAATTTGAAGGCAAAAAATATGTCCTAAGATCAATACCCTCAGGTGTATTCCAGAATGGCAACTTGAATGTAATCGGAAGTGGAGTCGTTCTTGACCCAGTATTGTTTGCCGAGGAGGCCAAGGCTCTTGAAGCCTCAGGCGTCAACTTGAAGGAAGTATTGAAGATTGCCAAGAAGGCCCACTTGATACTACCTACCCATCGCCTTCTTGATGCCGCCAACGAGTCGGCCAAGGGTAAAGCCAAGATAGGCACAACCGGCAAGGGCATCGGCCCAACTTATACCGATAAAATCTCGCGCAACGGTCTAAGGCTCGGTGACACGCTCAACGACTTTGAGAGCCGCTATAAGGTTGCCCGCGAGCGTCATCTGGGTATGCTTAAGTCCATGGGAGCAGAGGTCGACATGGAAGTTCTTGAAAAGAATGAGAAAGCCTTCATGGATGCCATCGACTATATCAAGGGCTATGAAATCATTGATTCAGAGCATATGCTCAACAAGTTGCTCGACGGTGGACAATCAATCCTGTGTGAGGGAGCCCAAGGGACATTGCTTGATGTTGACTTTGGCTCATACCCGTTTGTGACCTCAAGCAACACAGTATGTGCCGGTGCATGCACCGGACTTGGTGTCGCCCCCCGTCGTATCGGCGAGGTGTTCGGTATCTTTAAAGCTTATTGCACACGTGTCGGCAGTGGACCTTTTCCCACCGAGCTGTTTGACCAGACAGGTCAGACGCTACGAGACCTGGGACATGAATATGGCGCTGTAACCGGGCGTGAACGTCGTTGTGGCTGGATTGATTTGGTAGCCTTGAGGTATGCAATAATGATAAACGGCGTGACACAATTGATAATGATGAAGAGTGATGTGCTTGATGGTTTTGACACCATCAAAGCATGTGTGGCCTATGAAATCAACGGAGAGATTACCCGTGACTTCCCCTATACCGTCGACGATGACCAGATTAAGCCTGTCTATGCCGAGCTCCCGGGCTGGAAGACCGATATGACATCAATAAGCGATGAGTCCCGGTTGCCCGAGAATTTCAAGGCATACATAGAATTTCTCGAGCACGAGCTTGATACCCCAATCTCAATATTATCGGTAGGTCCTGACCGCCAACAGACTATCGTGAGAGAGAAAGCGGTGTTGCCTTCTGTGAAATAACCTTAAATTATACCCATTAAAATTTAGTTGTTATGGCTAAAGTTAAACCATTCAGAGGTGTAAGACCTCCTCGTGAATTGGCCGCCAAAGTGGCCTCACGTCCATATGATGTACTTAACTCAGAGGAAGCCCGCTCAGAGGCTGAGGGGAACGACATGTCGCTATATCATATCATCAAGCCCGAGATTGACTTTGCACCAGGCACCGATGAGCACGACCCCAAGGTATATGAACGCGCTGTTGCAAATTACCACGCGTTCAAGGACCAGGGCTGGCTCGTCCAGGACGATAAGGACCACTATTATATCTATGCCCAGACGATGAACGGCCGCACTCAGTATGGATTTGTCATCGGAGCCAATGTTGACGACTACCTCAACGGTGTCATTAAGAAACATGAGCTCACACGTCGCGACAAAGAAGAAGACCGCATGAAACATGTGCGCGCCCAGAACGCCAACATCGAGCCGGTATTCTTTGCTTTCCCTGATAATGAAGTATTGTCCGACATCATCAAGACCGTCACCACCGGAGAGCCCGAATATGACTTCACCGCCGATGATGGCTTTGGCCACCACTTCTGGGTCATCGATGACGATGAAATGATCAAGACCATCACAGCCGAATTTGACAAGATGCCGGCACTATATATCGCCGACGGCCACCATCGCACAGCCGCCGCCGCTCTTGTCGGAGCCGAGAAAGCCAAGAATAATCCCCGGCACAATGGTGACGAAGAATACAACTACTTCCTCGCCGTGGCGTTTCCCGCCTCCCACCTCAAGATTATCGACTATAACCGCGTGGTCAAAGACCTTAACGGTCTCTCGCCTGCCGAATTCCTGGAAAAGCTGTCTAAAAACTTTGAGGTATTGGATAAAGGCACCCTTCCCTATCGCCCTACCCGTCTCCATGAGTTCTCGCTCTACCTTGAGGACCATTGGTACTCACTCGTGCCACGTCCCGGCACATATGACCCCACCGACCCCATAGGCGTGCTTGATGTCACCATCTCGTCAGACCTTATTCTCCGTGACATCCTTGGCATCACCGACCTGCGTTCAGACAAGCGCATTGACTTTGTAGGCGGCATACGCGGCCTCGACGAGCTCAAGCGCCGTGTCGACTCAGGCGAAATGGCTATGGCACTTGCCCTATATCCCGTGTCGATGGACCAATTGATGACAATCGCCGATACCGGCAACATCATGCCCCCCAAGACAACATGGTTTGAGCCCAAACTGCGTTCGGGACTCATCATCCACGAGCTCGACTGACATGATAGAACAAATGCTTGAACACAATCGCCGCTTTGTCGAGGGTAAGGAGTATGAACGCTTTCAGACATCCAAGTACCCCGACAAGCGCATAGCGATTGTTACATGTATGGACACGCGTCTGGTGGAGCTATTACCGGCTGCATTGGGAATACGTAACGGCGATGTCAAAATCATCAAAAATGCAGGTGGCACTATCACCAACCCGTTTGATTCCACGATGCGCTCACTTCTGGTCGCTGTATATGAGTTAGGGGTCAATGAAATCATGGTAATCGGTCACACGTGCTGTGGCGTACAAGGCATGGATGCCAACGAGATGCTCCAATTGATGAAGGAGCGTGGTGTCTCGGACGAACATATAACGCTGATGAAACACTGTGGTATCGACCTCAAGAGCTGGCTACATGGCTTTGACAACACCGAGATTGCCATTTCAGAGACTGTAGACCTTATCATCAATCACCCTTTGATGGCACCCGATATCACCGTGCGCGGTTACATCATGGACTCATATACCGGCGCCCTCACTCCCATCGCCTCCAAGTAACCTGCCTATCTTTTAAAATAGGGTTATACCGCTATACCTAAGCAGTATAACCCTGTTGTCTTATAATGAGATGCTTGAATGTGTTGTCAGCAAGAAATGGGTTGGGGGATAGAGGTGTTATTATTTTACTTGCCACATTCTCATCAAACGGTTTTTTTTGCCCCAAGTGCCATACCATATATTACCATGTTTGACGTAAATGGCATTAGACTTGGTTTTATCACTATCATGCCCATATTGTATGGCCATATATTCCTTACCTTCTGATCTAAATCCTATCGCATTGAAATCAAGAGAGAGATTAATGTCATGGTTGAAGTATCGGCCAACATATCGACGTTGGCCGCTTCCAGGGTTGTATTCATATACGACACTCTCTATGCTGTAGGTATGATTGCCATCGGTGATACCTTCAAATGATTGTTTAGGATACTCGGGATGTATCTCACACCACTCTCCAAATGTCTGATTGGAGTTCATTTTCAAAGGCGTGATTTCGGTGAATTTATAACTCCACTCAGTTACCAAAGGGAATTCTACATCAGCGGGCCATGAGGTATTGGTGTGTGCGGGAACAGCATCATATTTTTCCGGTGTCTCACTTTCAGAGTTAAAACATGTCGTACATACCAAGAACAGTCCCACACCTCCGAGTATGGCTATTATCACGATAATAACCCATTTCAAGATATCATTACGACGCCTCAACCGCTCATTTTCAGCCTGCTGATTATAAATCGAGAGATTGTTCCCTATCGGAAATACAGATTTCTGACTTGGGTTTTCAGTCTTTAGACGGGTTGAGTCACCGTCAATATCTATCAATGTGTTTTTTACGTCATAGCCACATTTGGGACAAAATTCAAACTCATCGGAGAGACCGTATCCACATTTTGGACAGACTTTCATCTTCCAATCAACATCTTTTCACAACATGCACCTTGGCGCTTGATGTATAGGCCGGGTGACAGGTGGGAGGCATTGACTTGGCGACCCTGTAAGTCATAATATTTGGCAGGGGCGTTAGTGTCTACATCTTGGATTATGTCGGTGACACCATTCAACGTTGAACATGTAACGGTGGTTGTGGAGAGCTCGACACGCGCCGGAGCATAGAATTTAACCTCGGTGGCTGAAGGCTCGGTCACATTAAATGTCATTCCATCCCAGTTGCCTTGGTTATACAAGTCGAGATAGTCGGGGCCGACCTCGGGACCAAAGAATTGTACTGATTTAACAGTCATTCCCGCAGGGGCCTTGATGACTATGTCAGAGTTGACATAAATCCTGAGTTCACATGCGCCGGTATTGTACCCGTAATAGAAGCGCGCGCTCTGGCTCTTTTCCTTGACATCATTGTCTATAACAGTAAATGTCACTCCGTTGTCGGTAAAATCGACATTTCCGACATAGTCTCCCGAGCGATTATCAGCGTCGGGTGCATTATAGGCCGGGGTGAGGGTCCCGGGGTTGGACCAATCAAACGAGCCTTTAATCTCGCCGTCCTCGGCCATGATATTTCCGGCAATTGCCGAGAATAACAAGGTTATGACAAATATCCTGGTTTTCATTTTTATACGTGATTAACAAGTTATGATTAATGACTATCTTTAAGGTCGGAGGTGGTCAAGGGTCGGTTGCCCATCTTATACCAGACATACCAGATATATGCAATAACGACGGGCAATACGAGCGAAGCGCCACTCATGACCTTAAGGGTAAACAGGCTTGACGATGAGTTGGCGATGGTAAGCGACGAGTCGGGGTCGGTCAACGAGCGGTAATAAGCAGTGCCATTCAAGCCGGCCATGAGCAAGAGGATGGTGACGACGACAAAGACACCGGCGCCACACCACCATATTCCACGATCCCAGGTTGTACTGAACGATGTGCGTATGATAGCGTATAGCACACTCAGCACTCCAAGTACAAAAAGTATGGCCAGTGGCCAGTAATGTATAAAATTATGGAGATAGATGTTTTCTTCCTGCACCAGTTGTCCCTCGGTGTTCTCGCGCAACCCGGGCGCCATCAACAGCACAACGACAAATCCGATGAACAGTAAGGCGAATGCTGTGCCGTTGGTCAGTACTTTGATGCGGTTGGATATGCCAAATCCACGTTCATCATTAATATCGTTGATAAAGTACATACAGCCCATTGTGCGGGCAAGCATAAGTATCACCAATCCTAACAAGAGATTACGCCATGAGAGTATTGCTTCAAGTCCATGAGAGGGGCCCCATTGGGATATTACGGGTGAACTTACATTCAGGATATTGGTTTTTGAGACAGTAAAGTCGGCACCAAAAAATATTGTTCCTACAGCGACTCCCAATAGTATACATCCGGCGATGCCATTAAAAATCAGAAATCCGTCATAGGTGTAGTGGGTATAGAGATTGCCCTTTTTCATTCTGAACTCATAGCTCACTGCTTGAACGACAAAGCTGATTAATATCAGCATCCACAGCCAGTAGGCTCCGCCGAAACTCGTGGAGTAGAACAGTGGAAATGAAGCAAAAAATGCGCCGCCAAATACGACAAGTGTCGTGAATGTCAATTCCCACTTACGTCCCAGGGAGTCAATCATAAGTTGTCGTGCATCGGAATTGGTGTTACAGTATAGCATTGTCTGTCCACCTTGGACAAACAGCATAAAGACCAATATGCCGGCGAGTACCGATATCAGCACCCACCAATATGTTTGCAATGTCATTAATTCCATAATTACTATTATTTTACAAATTAATAAGATTCGGCGACATCATTTCCTGATGGGTCACGAGTAATATCACCCTTGGCTGACCGCGAGATATATTTTAGCATTATGCTGACTTCGGCAATCAATAAAGCGGTGAAGAAAGATGCAAATATCCAGAATGTCAGCTCTACCGAACCTGCATCAATATCGCTGATGCCCATCTTGCAAGACATCAAGTCCTGTATCACCCATGGCTGACGACCAACCTCGGCAACAATCCATCCGGCCTCGCTGCATATCCAGGCGGCAGGGATACATAACATTCCCAGCCATAGGAGCCACTTATTTTCAAGCCATATTTTCTTTTTATACACTACAAACATAAGTATTACAAACACCAATAAGAAAGCTGAGCCCAGTATGACCATCACCCTGAAAGAATAGAATGTCATCTTGACCGGGGGGATGGCTTATTCGACCGAGTCAAAATTGGCATATCCAAAGTATTTAAAGTTTTGGTCTATTACAGCTTTGGCACTTTCCATTGCGGCCCGGTCGCCCAGGCGCGAAGCCTTGTCATAGTCGGCAAGTGCAGCCTTGGCAGCACGTCCCATTTCGATGCGCTGTTGATAGCTTTCGGTATTATACACGGTATCACCTTCAGGTGTAATCGTGCGGCCGGCAATTATATCATTAATACCGGGGACAAATGAGTCAGCGTCATGATTGGCGAGTATTGACAAGCCTTTGGGCAACGAAATGGCATATTTTACCGGTTCTTGACCATCAAGACGGTCTTCCTTATCAGCGACTAATCCGACAGCCACGAGGTCCTGCCCCACCGAACCGTCATATAACGCTTCCATAGCGGCCAACTTCATAGGCTGTGTGCGTGCAACCTCAACAGCACTTCCATCACCGGTATACAGGCACAGGAGAATACCGGCCAGGCCTACCCAACCGGCAACTTTCAACGAGCTATGCATGGCCTCGACATTGCGTCGTTTCCATAGCATCCAACAAGCGACGCCAAGGACAAATGCCGCGGCCAATACCCATCCACTGAATACAGCATGGAAAAATTTATTGACAGCAACTGAGCTAAATGCAACAGCGCTGAAGTCATTCATCACGTTTCTCATCTGCCCGGGGTCGAAGTCCATGCCCACCGGATATTGCATCCAGGCATTGGCTACCAATATCCAATAAGCCGACAGGCAAACACCTATAGCCGTCAGCCAGGTGGCCGTCAGATGAAAACGTTTACTCACACGTTTCCAGCCAAAGAACATTACGGCAACAAACGTCGCTTCAAGAAAGAAAGCAAACAGGCCTTCGATTGCAAGTGGAGCACCGAAGATATCACCTACAAACCAACTATAGTTGGACCAGTTGGTGCCGAACTCAAATTCCAAAATAATACCGGTGGCGACGCCACAGGCAAAGTTTATTCCGAACAATGTCATCCAGAACCGGGTTATGCCTCGCCATCGTTCAGCGCCTGTGCGCACATAAATTGTCTCCATAATTGCCACTATCAACGACAATCCAATAGTAAGTGGCACGAACAACCAGTGATACATTGCCGTGAGCGCAAACTGAGCTCTTGACCAATCTACCGTTGCTATCAAATCTTGCATAACTGTTTATTAAAATATTGAGGTTAATTATTTAGAGATTGTTTAAAAATGAATGTGAACAATCTCTTATTATTCTTGATCGCACATATTCGGCCGGGGTAATATTCTCGTCCTTAGCCCGGCTATCAGTAGTCTCGCTGAAAAAAAACAATTTTAAAATCACAAAAATGATAATCAGCTTAATAATTATGAGTGCCCATAACTTTCGTCCGATAGTCATGGACTTAAAGCCGTCAACATAAAACCTGAGCACCCTGTTCATTATGACTGTTGCTGTTGTTAATGGTAAAATATTAGCTATGTCGGCAAATTTAACCACTATTCGCGACTTTACCAATAAATCGCCCCTCATTTTTGTGACAAAATTTTGATAAATTCATCAGATAAATTCATCATCTGCAATCATGTTTTTCACTCTTGGAGGCTTACATTCAGGTTATCTTGTACATATTTCCAACTTATTCTCCTTTTATACTACTTCTTTAAGCTAAAAAAAATGTAACTTTGCAAACACAACACTAACAAACGACTATTATGAAAAAGACAATAACACTCTTATCAATATTTCTATCTATCCTGACTTCATTTCAAGCTCTTGGCGCCGACAGATATTCACTTAACATTAAAGATTTCTCGGAAATCGATGTCATTGACGGTATCAATGTCATACATAAGTGTAATTCAGACTCAGCCGGTATCGTGACCTTTGTCTCGACCGATGATATCGCCCATCGTATTCTTTTCTCAAATAACAAGAACAAGCTCAAAATCGAGCTTGTGACTGATGGGGCAGTGATAAAAAACTTGCCTACTATTACAGTCTATTCCTCATTTTTAGGGAAAGCCGAAAATTCAGGGGACTCAACACTTATAGTAGAGAACCCTGTACCGGCTTCGTCATTTAAAGCATGTATAACCAATAACGGCACCTTGATAGTCCATAATGTCCATGCCACCCAGGTTGACGCCAAGATTGAGACCGGACGCGGTCACATTGTCATTGATGGCAAAGCCTCGTCAGTCAAGCTGACCAATGTAGGCAAGGGCACCCTCGAAGCCGGGAACCTTAAAGCCGACGAAGTCAGCTGTATAGTTCTGGGGACAGGTCCCATTGACTGCTATGCTACAGAAAAACTCATCGTCAAAGGCATGGGTAGCAACCGTATCTATGTAAAAGGACATCCCAAAGAAATAGTCAACCGCACTATTGGAGCCAAGATTGAACAAGTTGAATGATTACTGACTACACTAATATCGGGCGGTAAAGAATACTTGCCTACAGGACAGGTCTCATATTTCTGAGCCCAATCAACCATATCAGCAACCGCCTAAACTTGTCTAACCCCACCATATCAATTAAGCCGGGAGATTGTCACAGTCGCTTAAATTAAAGACAGCGCGCTCCATCAAGTGGAACATCGTCGACCGCATAGGGTCCCAAATCCTTTATGCGGTAACCGGCATTGTGCTTGCGCGGGAGCTCAATCAAGACGAATTTGGTCTGGTAGGGGCAGCTTTAATATTTCAGGCTTTTGGCTCCTTGCTGGTTGACAGTGGATTTTCATCAGCTCTGATACAACGCAAAAATCCAACCCGTCTCGACTACTCATCGGTGATGTGGTTTAACCTTGCCATGTCCGTTGCCCTTTATATAATCCTATGGTTTGCGGCCCCCTTGATTGCCTATTGCTTTGATAACGATACCCGGCTCATCCCTATTTCCAGAGTGATATTCCTCTCCATGATTGTCAACGCACTGAGTATTGTGCCGGCCAACCGGTTTATGAAGCAGATGAATGTGCGCCCCATAGCGTTGGCCAACACAATAGCCCTCAGCGCCGGAGCTGTTGTCGGTATTTACCTTGCCATCCAGCTACAAGATGCATGGGCTATCGTGTGGCAGACCCTCACAGTGGCGGTAATCAAGACTTTACTGCTATGGGTGTGGGCCCGTTGGAGTCCGCTTATGAGATGTTCCCTGTCGGTATTGAAATCATTTATGGCAGTAGGGTCGGCTGTAATGCTTACCTCATTTTTAAATACCCTCTTCCTGAATATCTATTCATTCTTTGTAGGTAATCGCGCCGGTCTTGCCTCGCTGGGCTATTATACACAGGGAGATAAGTGGTCCAAAATGTTCACCGCGTCCATATCCCAAATTCTCACATCGTCATTTCTCCCTGTATTATCAAGTGTTCAAGACGACAAACCGCGATTTGACAACATGATGGGAAAGATGAACCGCATGACCGCTTACTTAAGTTTTCCCATCCTCATAGGACTCATTGTCATGGCCACACCCATCTTTCATGCGCTGTTTGGGGTCAAATGGGATGCATCTATCATACTTTTCCAGCTACTGCTTGCCCGAGGTATATTTACTGTCATGACCGGGTTATACTCCAATTATCTTCTATCCTTAGGATTATCCAAAATGATACTTTGGACCGAGATAATAAGAGATGCCATAGCGTTGGTTGCCTTACTTGCCTGTTTGCCAATCCTATCTGACACGACTCCTGACAATCCGGTATGGGGACTGGAAATAATGCTATGGGGTCAGATTGTTGCCGCCATAGCAGCCTGGATAACCACTCTGATTGCTGTTAAAAGAGCTACCGGACGTAGTATCGGCATCTTTATCGTGGAATGTGTACCATACTTAGCCATGTGTCTGGTCATTGGCACAGCAATGTATCTCATCGGATACAATATCCCTAATCCATGGATAGCCCTACCACTACAAGGTCTTATCGGACTGTCGGTCTACCTCATTATAAACCATCTGCTAAAGAGCAAAATTCAAGCCGACGCCATCGCCTACATCAAGGGCAAGCTATAATAGTGTGCTTAAAACATCTTAATATCAAACTAAAGCACTGCCATCACTTCAAGACCAATACTAATCGGGAGCCACTATTATCTGTCAGTCCAAGAATACGCAGGTCACCCCCAGGTTTAACCGATAGTTTCTTAGCGAGCTCCTGAGCAGTGACACCCATATTGCGGGTGGCCACCCATCCACGGGGATAACGGGAAGAAAAGCGCTTCAGTTGTTTGGACTGCCACGGGATAATATCAATGACTTTTAATTTGACTGCCTGAATATCATCGTATTCGAGAGATTGATCCTGAGCCTCGGTGTTCATGCCATTAACATTAGTCGAGGCCTGACGGAAATAGATGTGGGTATTTGGAGCAATCTTGGTAAGACCGTATCGGGCTGCAATAAGTTTGACAGCACCCGACTTCATCATCACCGGGAATGGTATATATACATCATCACCTATCTTAGGGGAGCCATAAGTAATCTCAGCCTCCGACTCCTGCTCGGGACTATAGGTAAAAATCATCTCTCCATTATCGGTAAGAGTAACCGAATAAATGTGATATGTATCACCGATGTTTTCATCTCTCAGGTTACAGTCGGACAACAACTCACGGCACTCGGTAGGCGTGCCGACCGCCGACATCGTTTTCAGGCCCGGCAATTCTGATGCCACCGCCGAGATATCAAGCATAGGTGAAATCTTGACAAACAGACGCTTGAAGCGGTGTCTCAATTCATCATATATCTCGGTCACATCGGGAGCACAGTCATGAAGAGAAAACACTCGTGAACCATCCATGGCACGACGTGCAGGATCAATAAAAACGACATCAGCGTCCAACTGTCCCAATACATCGCGGCAGTCTCCACATACAATCGCTGTCGGTTTTACTCCCAATAGCTCAAGATTGACGGCCAAGGCGGCGGCACGGCGAGGGTCCAATTCGACAGCAGCCACATTGCATCCACGTTCAGCGATATGCATCAGGTCTATACCCAGCCCGGCGGTAAGGTCCACCACCCTACTGCCAGGCTCGACAAGAGAAGCATGATAACGGGCCAAACGGTCAGATGTAGCCTGCTCACCCACCAGTTCATCGGGGAACAGCAGATAAGGCACGCGAGATAGAGTCTCGGCAAACTTGGCACCAAAACGCTGACGACATTCAATCTGGGTCAACGCCATAGGGTAATCGATATCGTCTTCAAGACGTTGATACTTAAGCCTGAGTTTGGAGATATTGTCAGCAATGTGATCGGTAACAAATGTCCAGAACCCTTTATCATTGGCCAACCTCTTGAATCGGGTAAAAAAACCGTTATATTGCTCTTGTAAATCCATATTGTGGTGCAAAATTAAAAAAATTGTCTTAAATTTGTCCTGCATGACTCGGCAACCACTACATGTAGTACATACTACAACTTAAACACATAACCCGCCTAAAGAGTTATCCACCTATAAAAACAACGCTACTAATAACCATGACCACCGAAATCACCAAATATAAGGCTCCCGACCTGGAGAAAGACCGTCGCATCCTCCAACTGCTGTCCCAGAACTTCCCCACCATATCGGCAGCCAGTACAGAGATCATCAACCTCGAAGCAATTCTCAACCTACCTAAAGGCACCGAACACTTTGTTGCCGACATACACGGCGAGTATGAAGCCTTCCGTCACATACTCAAAAATGCCTCAGGCAATATCAAACGTAAGGTCAGAGATATTTTCTCATCCACGATGCGTGACAGCGAGATACGTGAACTGTGCACCCTTATATATTATCCCCGTCCCAAGCTCGAGCTTATCAAGGCAGTAGAGCCCGACCTATCCAACTTTTATAAAATCACGCTCAACCAGCTGGTCAAGGTGTGCCGCTCGGTGTCATCCAAGTACACCCGTTCCAAGGTGCGCAAAGCCTTACCCAAGGCCTTTGCCTATATCATTGAAGAGCTACTGCACGAGACTCCCGACGATATCAAAAAACAAGCCTACTTCAACCGCATCGTCGAGACAATCATCCTCACCGGCCAAGCCGATGAATTTATCATCGCCATATGTGAAGTGATTCAGAACTTGGCTATTGACCGGTTGCACATACTGGGTGATATATTTGACCGCGGTCCGGGAGCCCACCTTATCATGGAGATGCTTGCCGATTATAAAGACTTTGACTTGCAATGGGGCAACCATGACGTACTGTGGATGGGAGCAGCGGCGGGTAATGTACAGTGCATTGCCAATGTACTGAGACTATCGTTGCGCTATGCCAATATGACTACCCTCGAGGAGGGCTATGGTATCAACCTCGTGCCACTGGTGACATTTGCTCTGGAGACATATGGCGAAGACCCCTGCAGTGAATTTGCCCCCCGAGGTGGCGACCTCGATGTGGTACAAAGCGACAAGACACGCATGATGCTCGCCCGCATGCATAAAGCCATAGCCATCATCCAATTCAAGCTCGAGGGTCAACTCATCACCCAACATCCCGAGTGGCAGATGGAAGACCGTATGTTGCTCAACGCTATCGATTACACCAACGGCACCATCACCGTTGACGGTGAAATTTACCCTCTTAACGACACCTACTTCCCTACCATAGACCCCGCCGACCCATATCGCCTCACACCTGAAGAACAAAATATAGTAGACCGCCTCAGACACTCATTTGTTGTCAGCGAAAAATTACATCGACACATAGGAATATTGCTCACCCGAGGTTCAATGCACCGTGTCTACAACTCCAACCTGCTCTACCATGCCTCGATGCCATTGAACTCCGACGGCTCACTTAAAGAAATAGCCATTGACGGTAAAAGATATGCCGGACCGGCACTTATGAACGCCTTAACACAGAAAATACGCTCGGCATTTGCCTCCGACACCACCGAGGATGACAAGCAACGCGCCATAGACTATTTCTGGTATCTGTGGTGTGGACCCGACTCGCCATTGTTTGACAAGAGCAAGATGGCTACATTTGAACGCTATTTTATCAATGATAAGAAAACTCACGTCGAGGAAAAAGGTGAATATTACAAGCTCAGAGACCGCGAGGAAGTATGTGATGCCATTCTCGATGCTTTCAAAGTCGATGGTCCTCATCGCCACATCATCAACGGGCACGTGCCTGTGAGAGTCGCCAAGGGCGAAAACCCTATCAAGGCCAACGGCAAGCTCATGGTGATCGACGGCGGTTTTGCACGCGCCTACCATAATACTACCGGTATCGCAGGATATACACTCGTCTTTCACTCGCGTGGCTTTGAGCTGGTCCAACACGAGCCCTTCACCTCGGCCGAAGACGCTGTGGCTACAGGCAAAGACATTGTCTCCACCAACCGCATCGTCGAGCTGAGTGCCCACCGTATGAGAGTGCGTGACACCGACAAAGGCCATGAGCTCCAGACCCAGATTGACGAGCTGATGGAGCTCCTGTACGCCTACCGCAACGCCCTGCTATAACCCCATCGGATAGCGACATCGCTGAGTTCAAGAGCATGCGTCAGGTCCGGACGCTTGGGGATTGAAATTATTTTATTAATTTTGTGGCTAAATAACGGCTACAAATAATCCATCTCATTTGTAGCCCTACTTATTTATCATAATGGATACTGACCCTATATATATAAATAGCACATTAGAAATACCGGCCGAATTCTGTGATATCGCGCCATACGACGATACTGTCTTCCATGAAAAAATGGCATCGCTGGTCAAGGAACCGGGCTTTGAACATGCAATAAGGTACATCATGCCGGACGTGGATTATGATGCTTTCTCCACGCAGTTACAGTCTGTTCCGGGGCAAAAAGAATTTCAGGAACGTATCATGGGAGACTTTTTGGAATTTTTGGTAAAGAAAACATCCTCAGGGCTGTCGTTGAGTGGACAAGAGAATATTGATGGCAATAATTCCTACACATTCCTGTCCAATCACCGCGACATCGTGCTTGATGCCTCGTTGCTCAACCTGTGCATGATACGTCACAGATTGCCTCTGACCCAAGTCGCCATCGGCAATAACCTACTGATATATGATTGGATTACCGACCTGGTAAAACTCAACCGCAGCTTTATCGTAAAGCGTGATGTCAAAAAGCTACAGGCTCTCGAGGCAGCACGTCAACTCTCCCGATATATACATTGGACCCTCAACTGCCGACACGAATCGATATGGATAGCCCAACGTCAAGGCCGAGCCAAGGACTCCAACGACATGACTCAGGAGAGCTTGCTCAAAATGCTCGCCATAGGAGGCTCATCAGACATAAAAGAGTCACTTGCCGAGCTGAATATCATACCGACGGCAATCTCATATGAATATGACCCCAACGACTATCTGAAAGTCAAGGAATACTTGCTTAAACGCCGCAATCCCGAGTTTAAAAAAAGCCAGCATGACGATCTTCTCAGCATGGAGACAGGACTGCTACAACCCAAGGGGCTCATACATTTTCATCTCGGTCGACCCATCAACGAATATATTTATCAACTTCCCGACATGCCTCGTCAGGCCTTGGTACATGAAATATGTCTCATGATTGACCGTGGCATACACTCGGGATATAAGATATATCCCATCAACTATATCGCCTATGATATGTTGAATGGCGGAGAAAAGTTTGCCGACAAGTACACACCTCGACAAGCAACCCAATTTGAAGAATATATCCAGTCGCGGCTGGCATTGGTTAAAGTTGAAGACATCACTGCCGATGAAATGGAATATATGAGAAACATAATGCTGACAATGTATTCCAACCCACTCAAGAACCAAATTATCGCTCAGTAACAAGAGTTGACAAGCTGACACGCGCCGGACCGGTCAGGCCGATCGGTCTCGCCTGTCAAGCCATATAACTTAGGTTATCAACGATGGCGCTATGCCATACAAAGAGACCTAAATATTTCAATTCCACTATGAGACTCCCCCTTTTATTGATAGTCCCGGTTATAATTATCTGTATACTTGTTGACTATGTAATCAGGCACAGGCTTATTCACAGTCGTCTCAGATACCCATGGGCATATATCCATACCGGCGTGTCAGTATCACTTGTCGGCTTGCTTATAGGTATACTGTTCATACCGCTTAAAGACAGTGGAGGAGATGTCATAGAGTGCTTGATGTGGTTTCTGTACAGTTACTTGACCATCTATGTGCCTAAATTGGCTTACTGCATATTTTATGGCATCTCAGAACTGGTATTCAAGATTAAACACCGTCGTGTCAAGGCACTCGAAGTTACCGGAATATTTGTCGCGGCCGGCATATTCATTCTATTGTGGTCGGGAGTTTTTAACCGTAACAATATTATAGTTAAGGCAGTAAACCTCACATACAAAGACCTCCCGAAAGGTCTGGATGGACTCAGCATCGTCCAGATATCAGACCTTCATGTCGGGACATGGGGCAACGACACGGTGTTTGTGAGCCGTCTGGTAGGCCATATCAATGACCTTAACCCCGACATCATTGTATTTACCGGCGACATTGTTAACCGCGAGAGCAGCGAGCTCGAGCCATTCATTGCTCCCCTCGGCCGACTTAAAGCCCGATATGGAGTATATTCAATCATGGGCAACCACGACTATGGTGATTATAAAGAATGGTCCTCGGACAGTTCAAAACAAGCCGACGTGCAACGTCTCAAAGACATGCAAGAAGCGATGGGCTGGCACATGCTTAACAACACCCACCGCCTGATTGAAATTAACAATGACACGCTATGCCTCATCGGAGTCGAGAATATAGGAGACCCACCATTCCACACCTATGGTGACCTTGGCAAAGCCTATCCAACGCTTGGCGATAAACGTTTTAAAATACTTCTCAGCCACAATCCCGCCCACTGGCATAAAGACCTAAGAGGTCAGCAAGACAAAAATATATCACTGACACTCTCAGGCCATACCCATGCCATGCAGATTAAAATACTGGGGTGGTCACCGGCCGCCTACCGTTATGACGAGTGGAGCGGATTATACCATGATGGATACGGTCATGACCTGTATGTCAATGACGGATGTGGCACTGTTGGTATACCCGCACGCATAGGTGCTACACCCGAGATTACCCTATTCAAGTTATCACGACAATGACCAACCATCACTCCACCATAGCCCGACAATTGTCGCTATCACTTCATCAGGTCAAGGCTGTACTTGAACTGCTCGGCTCAGGCGCCACAATACCTTTTATTGCGCGTTATCGCAAAGAAGCCACCGGCTCGCTCGATGAGGTGGCAATAGCCCGTATCCAAGACTTATCAGACAAGTTACAGCAACTTGACAAGCGCCGCGAATATATTCTTGAGACTATCTCCACCCAAGGTAAACTCACCGAGTCACTGCGCGCCAAAATCCTTGCCGCCGATAGCGCCGAGGTGCTTGAGGACCTTTTCCTCCCCTATATGCAACGCCGTCGCACCCGTGCCAAGATTGCACGTGACAACGGTCTCGAGCCGTTGGCCCGCCTGATAGCGTCGGGACGTCTCAGTGATGCACAGCGTCAAGCTCGACCCTATGTCAATGACAACGTTATCGATGAGACAGCAGCTATAGATGGAGCCTGTGACATCATCGCCGAGGATATCAGCCAGGATGCCGACACACGCGAGCATGTCAGAAAAGCCATGACGAGAACAGCTCATCTCACCTGCTCAATACCTTCATCCAAGACCGCAGAAGCTGACAATTATGCCAACTATGATAAATTTGACCGCTCCATTTCCCGCGTGTCATCCCATCAATACCTGGCCATGGCTCGTGGTCATGAGGCAGGATTGCTCAAACTCTCAATAAAAGCTGACGATGATACAATAGTCAGCAATATAACCCGTCGCTTCACGCCTCGTAATGCTACCGACGAGTCGGCACGACTCTTGGCCCGCGTCGCGGCTGACTCCTACAAACGCCTGATACGGCCGTCGGTCGAGACTCTTATTCATTCACGACTTAAAGAACAGTCTGATGAAACGGCCATCTCACTTTTTGCCGACAACCTGAGAGAATTATTGATGGCTCCCCCCCTCTCTCCTGTTCCTATCATGGCGATTGATCCGGGTTTTAGGACAGGATGCAAGCTCGTGGTCATCAATCCATCCGGAGCACTGCTATATCACACAGTAATATATCCCAATCAACCCACACAGCGCCTCGACCAAGCCTCAGCTACAGTCAAGTCACTGATTGACAGATATAATATTGGCGCCATAGCGATAGGCTCGGGTACAGCCTCGCGCGAGACACGCTCATTTATCGACTCGCTGGATCTTCCCGAAGCAATCAAAGTATTTATCGTAGACGAGAGCGGGGCATCAATCTACTCGGCCTCGGAAGTTGCACGACAGGAATTTCCCGACCAGGACATCACCGTGCGCGGTGCCGTTTCCATAGGGCGTCGGCTACTCGACCCGTTGGCCGAACTCATCAAAATAGACCCAAGGTCTATAGGCGTGGGGCAATATCAGCATGATGTCAACCAATCGCGCCTCAAACAGTCACTTGACATGACCGTCACGTCATGTGTCAACTCGGTAGGCGTCGACATCAACACCGCGTCTCCCCAACTGCTCACATATATCTCTGGGATAGGTCCGTCGCTGGCACGCGCCATTATTGACTACCGTGATGCCAACGGCCAATTCACTTCGCGCGCACAGCTTCTCAAGGTTCCCCGTTTGGGAGCCAAAGCCTATGAGCAGTGTGCCGGTTTTATACGCGTCCCGGCATCGGCACAGCCACTTGACAACACTGCTGTACATCCCGAGAGCTATGATTTGGTCCAACTCATGGCTAAGGATTTGGGCGTAACCATCAATCAACTTATCAACGACTCCAATCTCATCAGCTCAATTGACCTCAATCGCTATGTCGATGACCATCGAGGGTTGCCCACCCTTCGCGATATAATCGCCGAACTTCTTAAACCCGGCCGGGACCCTCGCACCGAAGCCGCTAACGTTGAGTTTGCGCCCACCATAACATCCATAGAAGACCTTACCCCTGGCATGATACTTAATGGCGTGGTCAGAAACATCACCGCCTTTGGCGCATTTGTCGATATCGGTATCAAACAGTCAGGTCTAATCCACCTGAGCCAGATGTCTGAGAACTATATCAAGTCACCCAACGAAGTTGTCCATATCGGACAGTACCTCACGGTGAAAGTCCTCGATATCGACTATCAACGTGGACGCATCGCCCTAACCTTACGTTTCACCCATTAATCAGATATATTCAAGTGAGTTGCACAAATAAAATTAAAGCACTGTTTGCGCTATCTCGCGTCAGTCTTTCAATCGGCTCACAACATACAATAATCAACACGTCAACTCATTTTTACAACTCATCCATGTCATGAACCACGTTATATTCAGTATTTCCAGCAATACCCCCGACCGTGAGCAGAAAATACATGAGGCCATTGAGGAAATGAAAGCACTTTTTCCCGATATCAAGACCTCGGCAGCCTATACCTCGGCAGCATTTAATGGACGCGATCCGGAATATATGACCGTTGCCGCCACAGCCGATACCGATCTTCCCATTGACCGACTGACAACCTTCACCAAGGCGATGGAGTGGCAGATAGGTCGCTCGGCTGATGACTCCAAAATAGGTTTGATTACAATCGATATAGACATCATTGTCTATGATGGCACCGTTATTAAACAACGCGACCTCGCCCACGAGCCATTTGCCGAAGCGCTTAACTCCATAAAATAAACACTGGAGTCCGATTATATTAATACTCAGCTTATTAAAAAATAAAAATGATTTTTATAAGTAAAAGATTTGGTCATATCAAAAAAACTCCATAAATTTGCAGTCGCAAACGAGGCGGGATAGCTCAGTTGGTTAGAGCGTCGGATTCATAACCCGGAGGTCCCGAGTTCAATTCTCGGTCCCGCTACAGACACTAAGTCGTGTTCCATTGGAACACGACTTTTTCTTTATTGGCCTCACCATGGTTTAACAGGGTCAGCGGACAAGAACGGTTGGTAGCTCCCCTGATTGAACTGCAAACTCCCGGACACGGGATGCAGGCGCGTAGCGCCGGGCTGTGATTAACCCCCCCGGTGCAGGGACGGAGTCCCGTAACCGGGGGTTGTTAACTGGTCACTTTTGAGTGAGGGCCGGAGGTCTGAGTTGTGGTAAAGAATCTGCTAATTACAATAAGTTATCCTCACCGGTTACCACAACCCGGCCCTCCGGGCCTAAGACACCGCTGCTTAGTATAGGCTGCAAGCTTCGGCCCACCGGTCCTGCGCATGCAGTTAATCACAACGCGGGCCACCGGCCCTGCGCATCTTAATTCAGAATTATTCATCACTGACAGGCTTCGCCCCGAGCTTATTGAACGGCTATAACCGTGGTCTTTCATGCCTATCACATTATTTTAGAGCCTTCTTGCACGCTGACCCCTACCAACCTCACCTGTCGGCTTGTGCTGTTATTATGCCTTTTCTGAGAGCTCGAGCCAGCGTAATTCCTTGTCATCGAGTAGACCTTTGACGGTTTCATAGCGGTCAGATAACTCTCGGATGTCGCGGGGGTCGGTGGCTTGACCGGCAAATATAGCTTCGAGATGCTGACGTTCCATAGACAGAGCATCAATTTCGGTCTGCAATGCTTCAAATTCTTTTCTTTCAGCGTAAGTCATCCTGACAGGGCGCTCGGCACGCGATTTGGCTTTAGTGCTCAGAGAAGGACTTTTGGGTTGTGCACTCTCGGCTTTACGGCGAGCCGCGCGATATTCGCTGTAAGTGCCCGGATAATCCTTAACCTTACCATCTCCCTCGAGCACAAATATATGGTCGACCGTATTATCCAGGAAGTAACGGTCATGGCTCACAATAATAGTGCAACCGCCAAAGTCGGCAAGATATTCCTCAAGGATGCCGAGAGTCACGATATCCAGGTCATTGGTGGGTTCGTCAAGTATCAAGAAGTTGGGACGTGTCATCAACACAACGGCAAGATTGAGACGTCGCAGTTCGCCACCACTGAGTGTTCCAACGGGTTTCTGCAAATCCTTGGGACTGAATAGAAACATGTTAAGATATTGCATAGGTGACACTCGGCCGGTATCAAGTACTATGTCATCGGCAATGGCTGTAACCGCATCAATCACTTTCATGTCGGGTTTCATCGTTATACCTTCTTGGGAATAGTAGCCAAACCTGACTGTCGCTCCAACGTCCCATGTACCCGTATCAGGCGCTACAATTCCTTGTAGCATCTTGATAAATGTCGACTTGCCTACACCGTTAGGGCCCACGATGCCCACGCGGTCGTGACGCGCAAAGTCATAGCTGAAGTCATCCAATATCACCTTGTCGCCATATCGCTTGGAGACATGACGTGCGCTGAATATCTTGTTGCCGATATAAGTTTTATTGGCCTCGGGCAACCTCACCGAATCTTCACTGAGGTCTATCGACGAGCGGTCTTTGAGACGATAAAAGTTGTCTATACGATACTTAGCCTTGCCGGCACGAGCCTGGGGTTGACGTGACATCCATTCTTGTTCGCGACGCAATGTATTTTTGGCTTTGGCAATGTCAGCGCTCATAGCCTCGATACGTTCACGCCGACGACGCAGGTAATAATCATAATTACCATCATAAGCATACAAGTTGGTGCGGTCAATCTCGATAATTTTATTGCACACACGGTCAAGAAAATATCGATCGTGTGTAACCATCAGCAATGTACATCGTTGACGGCTGAGGTAATTTTCCAACCACTCGATAGCATCGGTGTCAAGGTGGTTGGTCGGCTCATCAAGGACAATCATATCGGGGTTGACCGCCAGAGTCATAGCCAAGGCCACGCGCTTGACATTACCGCCCGACATACAATCCAGAGTCATGGTAGTATCGGGATTGATGCCAAGTTGAGATAACAGTCTGACGTATGTCGCGCGACATTCATTGGCGGCGTCCTCGTGTGAAAGGTCAACCATCTCATGAGCACGGTTATCATACGCCGTCATTGGTGTTTCACCCGGGTCAAACTCCGGTGTCTGCTCCAATATAGAGACTCTCAGCCCCGACTGGGTAACCACGTCGCCACTGTCGGCCGCTTCCTTACCGGCGATAATACGTAACAAAGTGGTTTTGCCCGTGCCATTCTTGGCCACCAAGCCTATTTTATCTCCTTGATTTATACCAAAAGTAATATCACCAAACAGCAAGCGGTCACCATAACTTTTGGTCAATCCATCTATCTGCATAAAAGTTACCATACGACAAAAGTAGTAATTTTTTATTCAGAGCCCAAAAAGTTAATTTTCAACAAATTTAAGGAATTGGCGCAAAGGTGGTGATTGATAGGCATTTTTTTTGTACCTTTGGGCGGATTTTTGCCGATAAATTTCAATATTGAACTGATGTTATCACACAATATATATAAGGCCTCGAGCTTGATAATGCTCTCATTGGCACTATTTAATAGTTGTGCCAGCGAACAGCCGTCAGTTACATCGGGCCAAGGTTATCTCCAGCCTACAGTCCAAATTGACCCTACGATAATACTTAAAACAGACAACTCCTCACTCAGGCTTGAAGAGTCAGTGATACCTACCCCCGAGATGCTGTCGCTGACAATGTCAACTGCCGACGGCTCCAAGTCTCACACATGGGACAGCTATCTTGACTTTGACTCCCGACAGAGTTATCTTGCAGGTTCATACGATTTCAGGCTGTTTACTTCTCCCAAATTCACCGCCCAAGGTTATGCCGATATCACCGCCAATAGTCAGGTAGTCCTTGAGGGAGGGCAGGTATTGCCGTTTGACCTAATGGGTCGTGTTGCCGATGCCATGGCGCGTGTGAGTGCCAATGGCAACTTATCATCCGGGGAATATACCATTGATGGCATTACTGTTCACACCACGGGAGGCGTTTACCGAGACATTCCACTTGATGACATCAGCCACCGGTATGACATATTACTTCCACCCGGTGAATTGACAATCATAACATCTCTACATGACACCGATAATCATTCAGCATCCATTGTCACTCACCCGGGCGTTAAAATGGATGCCGGTTATGCAACGTCTGTAGGCGTGGGGATGAAAGAAAATTCTCTTAGCATCGACATCAATGACCAATCCTTAAACCGGACAATTACCCCCGCCTACTTCCTTACCCAAGGCCCCATAATTACTACCCATGGATTCAATCCGGGCGAGACCATAACTTCAGTCGAGGGTCTGCCATTAAAATCCGACATTGCGTTCAAGATTGAGAGCGCATTACAACTCAAATCGTTAATTCTCAGCATCAATACACCGGTATATTATGATCAATTCAACAACGATGTTGACTTGATGGGCAACAGTCCCCTGCTTAACGAACTTAAATCCTATGGTCTTGCCATCGACATTTCGCCCGACCTCGGCACTGCAACTATTGACATGACCAAGCTCATTGAAAACGCCGGTACCATCGTCAAAGCCAATACCGAGATTTCACTGTTGGCCATTGACGAGCTGGGTCGTTGTTCCGAGCCGGTCAAACTTACCGTCATCACCTCGGCAGTAGACTTTCAACTCGAGTCGCTAACGACCGCCGTGATTGGCATTAATAAAGCCGAAGCCACACTCAGGACATCAACCGCCCATATAGAGACCAATGATATCGTGATTAAGGCATCTAATGTCATAGGTGAGCAGGTTACCTGTCCTATAACTGACTGGCATGCCGACCCAACCGGGGAGCGCCTGACCATTTCCTTTGACGTTCCTTCGGGTACCAAGGATGTTCCTATCACCATCGAGTACATGGGTAGTAAACGTATCGAGGCTCAAGTTCATCGTGCCAATCCACCGTTGACCCTCACCACCGATGACTATGCCACCAACGCCATCATATATCTTGACAGCGAACAACCCGAGGTTCTGGACGAGGCTACAGCCTTGGTGACATTTCTCGTCAACGGACAGCGCGCCACCATCAGAGAGTATAATACAAAAGAACATTACGTTGTGCTGAGTGCCTTGACTCCGGCTACCACCTACCGTGTAGAGGCCAAATATGGAGACCTGACACCGGCCACATCCACTACAATCACGACTGAAGCGGCCGAGGATGTCCCGGGCGGAGACTTTGAAGACATCAAGGAGTCAATCAAATATGAAAGCCTTCCATCGGGAGGACGTTATTCTACCACCAATCTCCAGATTGTCAACCGACAGAACTATACCGACATCCTTGTCAACTGGCCTAAGAAATACTGGGCTTCGGTCAATGCCAAGACCTTCTGCAAGAGTGCCACCAATCATAACACATGGTACATGATGCCATCATCGACAGTGTTGTCAGAGGGTAAAAACGGCACCAAGGCCATCCAACTCACCTCGGTAGGCTGGGATCTCGACGGCCGTGCAATCCCTGATTACATACAACAACCAGGGCAGTCACTGAACTACAATGCCAACGTGCCCCACGTCACCCATCGCTCAGCAGGCAAATTGTTTCTCGGCTCCTACCACTTTAACCCTCAGGACCTCACCGAAACATATACCGAAGGTGTAAAATTCACCTCCCGTCCATCATCGCTCAACGGCTTCTACAAGTATACTCCCGACGCAAGCCATAATGCTGACCGAGGGTTAGTAATCGTGGAGCTCATGGGTAACGATCAGTCATCGGGACAAGAAGTAACCATTGCCAACGGCCGTGGCACATTGACATTCGCGCCCGACTATACTGTATTCTCGGTGCCTATCAACTATACTCGCACGGGTATAAAAGCCACGCGGCTCAAAATCATGTTTTCATCATCGGTAACCGCCGGCGACATCGACACCGAAGACTCACGTGTACCCGTCACAGCTGACCCGGCCCACGGAGTCATGTCAGGATCGGTCCTTACCATAGATAACCTTTCATTCTCATATTAACTCTATGACACTAAAACGCCTTACAAAACATATCTCAGCACTGACACTGATATTATTAAGTGTCTCCCCTGACATACATGGGAGCACCACTTACAACGACAGTCTGTCAGTCCCCACTGATACCATATTGCCATTTAACCGAGATATTGAGCAGGTGTCCTTTGTCCCCAAAGGACAATGGCTTACCGGCGTCAGCGTCAGCTACTCCCAATCTTCACAAGACAATTACCAATTTCTGGTTATCGAAAATCTCAACGGCGACACATATACATTCAAGGTGTCACCAATGGTAATGTATGCATTCAAGGACAATCTCACCATCGGTGGACGTCTGGCATATTCACGTCAACGCACATCGCTTGACCAAGCCGATATAACCCTTGGCTATGATACTTCATACAACATAGACCATCTATACTCTATCAGCCAGAACTACTCGGCGATGATAGCTTTCCGCAATTACCTTTCCCTGGGGTCCAGCACAAGATTTGGATTGTTCAATGAGGTACAGCTACAGCTCGGAGGCGGCCAATCCAAACTCGTTAACGGCTCAGGGGATGACATCACCGGTACATTTGAGAAAAACTTCAATGCCAGTATAGGTATAGCTCCCGGCCTGGTCATGTTTCTAAACAACTACTCGGCCATAGAAGTCAATGTAGGCGTGCTCGGCTTCAATTACAACCATACACGGTCGATTACCGACCAGGTATATATAGCCGACCGCAAAACTAAATCGGCCAACTTTAAAGTCAACCTGTTCTCAATCACCTTTGGCGTGACACTTTACCTATAATCACTACCGATATGAACAATAAATCACAACTTAAATTTCTATTGGCAGTGTTTCTGATTCTCTCGGCCCTGTCACCACTCCAAGCCCAGATACAGCGTAAAGACAGCACTACCCGTGCACGTCGCGCCGTTATAGCCAACGAACACGTTCTCGTCGGGAAAGATACAGTGTCGATAATCATGCCCGAGAAAAACTACGGCCGTTATGACCGCGGTCTGTACAACTACCTGTTTATTCCCAAGGGACACTGGGCAATAGGCATGACAGCATCCTATGGTGAGCTGACAACTGATGATAGCCAAATACTGAACATCCTTAAAGACTTTGACTTCAAGGGAAAGATTTACAGTGTAAGCCCCACGATATCCTACTTTGTCCGCAATAATCAGTCTGTCGGCCTCAAATTCACATACTCTCGCGGTGTCGCCGACTTAGCCAATCTCTCGGTTGACTTTGATGACGACCTGAACTTCTCTATCAAAGATGTCAGTTATTACTCAGAGTCGTTTGTGGTAGGCACATTCTATCGCAACTATGTGGGTCTCAGCCGTAACAAACGTTTTGGACTATTCAACGAAGTAGACCTATCGTTCCAGAGCGGTTCATCTCGCTTCAAACGTCTTTATAATAATGAGCCCAAAGATACCAAAACGACCATTACCCAGGCATCGCTTAACTTCTCGCCCGGCGTGGCCGTCTTTATACAGAATAATGTCGCGTTCAACGTGTCATTCGGTGTATTTGGACTCAAATGGCGTAAAGAGCATCAGATTACCGACGGCATTGATGAAGGTTCACGTTTCAGCTCGGGGGCCAATTTCAGATTTAACATCTTCAATATCAACTTTGGACTCCTGATTGTAATCTAAACTTACCTCCTTATCTATCGGTCTTTAAATATATTATCACCAACATCCGCACTTCATGTTAAAAAAAATAATATATCCCCTACTACTTACAGTCCTGACGGTCGCGGTATCTTCTTGTCTCAACAATGACATTCCCTACCCTCGCCTGCAGGCCAATTTTATGACAATCGTCGCTGAAGGCGAGTCCCAGCCGGCTGTCATAGACTCGATTAACCGCACTGTCGTGTTCACCTTGCCTGAAGAAGTAAACATCGCCGAGGTCAAGATTGCGTCCTACACACTTGCAGCGGGATGTGAAGTCGTGGGTGACACACTCGACAATCCTTTTGACCTGTCCACACCCAAGACCGTCACTTTACATAAATATCAGGATTACCAATGGACACTGTCGGCCAAGCAGACCATCGAGCGATACTTCAGAGTCGACGGACAGATTGGAGCCTCAACCATCGATATTCCGGGACGACGAGTCATTGCCTATTATCCCGAGACCTCAGACATCTCCAAGGTATATGTAGAGTCATGCAAGTTAGGCCCCACAGGGTCAACAATGACACCGTCTCTCGAGGGCAAATATGTGGACTTCACACTACCCGTCGAGGTTATAATCGATGCCTATGGTCAGGCCCAGAAATGGACCATCTATGTCGAGCCAACCGAAGTCAAGGTCATGACTGTATCGGCCGATGCCTGGACCAATGTAGCCTGGGTGTACGGTCAATGTGAGGTGGGTGCCGACTGTGGCGTGCAATACCGCATCGAGGGTGACACCCAATGGACCGATGCCCCCAAGGACTGGCTCACTGTAAATGGAGGCGAGTTCCATGCGCGACTGATACACCTCTCCCCATCGACCACCTATGAGGTACGCACCGTCTCGGGCGAATATGTCGGCGCCATACTGTCAATCACCACCGGCACTGTTCTCCAATTGCCCAACAGCGACTTTGAATCCTGGTGGCTGGACGGCAAAGTATGGTGTCCATGGGCACAAGGTGGTGAACAATACTGGGATACCGGTAACAAAGGCGCTACAACTCTTGGTGATTCCAACGTTCAACCCACCGATGACACTCCTACCGGTTCGGGACGAGCCGCCATTCTGAAAACCGAATTCAAAGGAGTGGGACCAATTGGCAAAATAGCCGCCGGAAGTATATTTGCCGGCAGATATGTAAAAACAGACGGCACTAACGGAATACTATCGTTCGGACGTCAGTTCACCGAGTGCCCAACAGGTATGAGAGGTTATTATAAATACACCACCGCGCCGATAAATTATGCCGAACCTGAATTTAAAAGTATTATCGGCCAGCCTGATACTTGTATCGTTTGGGTTGCACTGTTAGATGCTCCACAGCCATTTGAAATACGCACCAATCCCAAGAACCGCCAACTTTTCAACCCCGATGCTGAGAATGTGGTCGCTTATGGCAAAATGGAAATGGGGCAGGATGTTAAAAATTGGATTCCGTTTGAAATAAAACTTGATTATAAATACACCAATCGCAAACCACGCTACATACTTGTGACCGCCTCATCGTCAAAGTATGGCGATTACTTTACAGGTGGCACCGGTGCTGTACTGTGGCTTGATGATTACCAACTTATTTATGACTATTGATAACACGCCATTAAGTGAGTAGTCGTTTTAAATTTAACTTAAGATTGGAGATTAAGTTAAATAACAGGTACTCACTATTTTTGGTATGTTTTAATTTAAATTGATTACTCACTTATGAGTCGTAAACGTAAAGAATTACCCGTTATAGAAAATTTTCATATCACCGATGTCGCCGCCGAGGGAAACGCTCTTGGGCACTGGGGCGAGTCAGGCCTTGTTGTATTTGTACCATACGGTGCACCGGGCGATATTGCCGATGTTAAGCTCGACAAGAAAAAACACTCTTTTGCCATTGGGCATATAGAGCGTATGGTCACGCCCTCAGAGCTGAGGATTGAACCACGCTGTGAACACTTCGGAGTCTGCGGCGGTTGCCGTTGGCAACATCTCCCCTACGATTTTCAGCTGAAGACCAAGCAACGACAGGTCACCGATGCCTTGGAGCGCATCGCCAAGATAGAACTTCCCGAGGTATCACCTATCATAGGTTCGCCTCGTCAGTGGGAGTATCGCAACAAGATGGAATATACATTCTCCAACAAGTCATGGCTGACATTTGAACAACTCAGGTCAGGTGAAGTCTTTGACGACCGTGATGCCGCGGGATTTCATATCCCCGGGGCATTTGACAAGGTACTTGACATCAAGTGCTGTCATCTCCAGGATAACATTTCCAACCGCATAAGACTTTTCATCAAGTCCTATGCCAAGGAGCACGGATTATCGTTCTATGACCTCAGAGCCAACCAAGGTCTTCTAAGAACTGTCATGATACGCACCGCCTCGACGGGCCAAATCATGGTTGTGGTTGTTTTTGGAGCCGACGAGCCAGAGAACATCAAGAGCCTGTTGGATGCAATGTGCACCGAATTTCCCGAGATTACATCTCTGCTATATGTCATCAATCTCAAAGTCAACGACACCATTGGTGACCAGGAAGTGCTGTGCCACTCGGGTAGCGAATACATCTATGAAGAAATGGAGGGCTTGAAATTCCGCATCGGGCCCAAATCATTTTATCAGACCAACTCAGAGGGCGCTTATCAACTTTACAAAGTAGCACGCCAATTTGCCGACCTTGACGGGTCCCAGCTCGTCTATGACCTATATACCGGCACCGGCACTATTGCCAACTTTGTTGCCGGGCAGTCTCGCCACGTCATAGGTATAGAATATGTCGAGGATGCTATCAAAGATGCCAGAATTAATTCCATGACCAACGGCATAGGAAATACCGAGTTCTATGCCGGTGATATGAAAGACGTGCTCACCGATGACTTTATCGCCGAGCATGGTCGTCCCGATGTAATGATTGTCGACCCGCCACGAGCCGGCATGCATCAAGATGTAGTAAACGTTATCTTAAACGCCGAACCCCGGCGCATTGTCTATGTAAGCTGCAACCCTGCTACTCAGGCCCGTGATCTCGCCATGTTAGATGCCAAGTATCGCGTCGAAGCCATACAGCCGGTAGATATGTTTCCCCACACCCACCACGTCGAGAACGTGGTCAAGCTATCATTGAGAGATATACCGTTAGTGGCCAACACCTATCCTGCTTAAGAGTCGATGCCCGAGAGGACAGAATTATAGTAACGTTTATCACCTGAGACTTCTTCACCGACAAACGGAGGAAGAACAACATCTTCATTCTCGGCTCCAATCTCGACCTCGGCAACGACAAGTCCCATGAGACGGTCTTCAAAGACATCCACTTCCCATGTATGCCCCTCCCAGGGCACTATATATCGCCACTTACTGAGACCCTTGCCCTCACACAATCCTATCATCTCACGGGCATCATCCACCGGAATCTCGTATTCCCACTCTTGACGGGTCACACCGATGTTGACACCCTTGATAGTGAGATAGGCGTGTCTGTCATCTATGATACGCACTCTTACTGTCCGAGACTTATCGGTCGACAGATAATATTGTTCTATATGATGACGCGACGTGGACATCGACTCGTATAAATCACTGTTTACAATAAATTTACGTTCTATCTCAAGAGACATATCATAAAAAATTATCTTTATTAACTGATTATATGCAACACACCACAAAGTTAATAAAATTTATTTTGACTATGACCGGACGACTAATCCTTGTCATGGCGGTGGTGTTATGTTCGGCAATTGCTGTTTCAGGACGGGAGAACGATACCGGCGAGTATTTTGTGCGTGGCATAGTTAAAGACTCGGTAACCGATGCTTCGATTGGATATGCAGCCATACACTCGTCTTCGGGGCGCGGGGCGGTTGCCGACTCCCGTGGAATATTTGAGATTACCATACCCGAGACCGACTCCACGCTTAAAGTCACCAGCCAAGGTTATGAGACCAGAATTATATCTATCAAGAAAAACCGCATCAACACCTATGTTGTATATCTGCCCCCTCAGCCTCAGACACTAAAAGAGGTTGTCGTCACCAAACGTCGTTATTCCAAGAAGAACAACCCGGCAGTCGATATGATTAACCATATACGTCGCACCGCCAAGAACAATGACCCTCGCCGCAACCCCTATTACTCCTATGACAAATATCAACGTATAACATTAGGCCTTAACGATGTCGGCTCAAAGGAAGACCCCAATGCTTTACTCAAGCGATTTCCTTTCCTATGGGACAATGTCGACACATCAGAGTTATCCGGCAAGACAATTCTCAACCTTGCAGTCAAAGAAACATCCTCCCACGTATATTACCGTAAATCCCCGCGTGGAGGGCGTGAAATAATCACCGGCCGCACTTCATCGGGCATAGACGAGATTGCCGACCAACAGTCGATGCAAGTTTTCTATAACGATGTTCTCAGAGAGATTGACCTCTATGACAAAGACATCAATCTGTTACAAAACCGCTTTGTCAGTCCGCTGTCGCCATTAGCCCCTGATTTCTACAAATTTTATCTTACCGACTCTATCACTGACAATAATGGAGTCAAGACCTATACTGTCAGTTTCTATCCCCATAATAAATCGACATTCGGCTTCATAGGTCAACTCAGGGTCATACTCTCAGACACAGCGGTATTTATAAGTCATGTTGACATGAGAGTGTCGCCCGAGATTAATCTTAACTTTATACAATCACTGTCAATATCTCAAGACTTTATACAAGCGCCTGACGGATCACGTCTCAAAACCGGCGATGACCTGGCTATCGAGGCTGCTATCTTGCCCGGCACCCAAGGATTGTATGCACGCCGGCGCGTGGGATACAAAAATCACTCTTTTGATTGTCCCGAAAACGAGAGCGAGATATTCCGAGGCCTTGGCCAAGTATCGGTTGACAAAGAAGCCGACTCGCGTGACGATATTTTCTGGACCCAGACACGAGTAATTGAAATTTCGCCTGCCGAGGCCAAGGTGTCAATGATGATGGAGCGCCTCAGAGCCAACAAATGGTTCCGTTGGGGCGAAAAAGGTCTGAAAATGCTCTTTACCGGTTATATTGCTACAGGTAGACGCTCCAAGTTTGACATCGGGCCATTGAATACGATGATTTCGTGGGGCGACCTTGACGGCCTCAGACTTAGAGTCGGTGGCATGACAACAGCCAATCTATCCAAACGCTGGTTCTCGAGATTTTATGGCGCATATGGTTTCAAGGACCACAGATGGAAATATGGGGTCGAGCTGGAATACTCGTTTAATGATAAGCTCGAGCACTCACGCGAATTTCCGATGCACTCAATCAGGGCAAATTCACTCTATGACGTCGACCGTCTCGGGCAACACTACTATTTCACCAACGCCGACAACTTTGTTCTATCACTCAAACGCGGCTCCAATGACTTGTTGCCCTATCATTACCGCAACTCGTTGCTGTATACGCTTGAGTTAAGGAATAATTTTTCGGTTGCCGCCGAAGCGATATGGGAACGTCACACACCGTCACGACTACTTGAGTTTGACAAGGTTGACGGGACTCGTCTAAAGTCTTTTGACAGCCCACGATTTGAGCTGACACTGCGTTATGCTCCGGGCGAGAAATTCTATCAGACACGTTCTTACCGCTTTCCTATCAATCAGGATGCACCCGTGATAATATTAAAACATGCTATCGGCAATGTCTCCTATCGAGGAGAAGATGGAGTCTCTACCCACACATCCTCTCCGGCAATAAATCTCACCGAGCTCACCATACAGAAACGTTTCTGGCTGTCGGCATGGGGGTATGTAGACATTCTCGCCAAGGGAGGTCACATCTGGAGCAAAAATACACCTTATACCCAATTGTTCACGCCTAACGCCAACCTATCCTACACTATCCAGCCCGAGAGCTTTGCGCTGATTAACCCATTGGAGTTTGTTACCGACTCATATTGCTCCTTGGACGTGACTTATTGGCTCAACGGCGCATTATTGAATTATATCCCCGGTATCAAGCGACTCAAGTTAAGAGAAGTTGTCTCAGCGCGCTCCTATTGGGGAACACTGTCCGACGCCAACAACCCACGTATCAAATCGACATCCCTGGCATTACCACCCATGGAAGGTGTAGGAATGACCGACATCTCCCACACCCCATACATCGAGATCTCGGCCGGTCTTGACAATCTGTTCAAATGCCTGCGTGTCGACTGGGTATGGCGTCTGACCCACCGCTACCCCGCCTACCCTGTCACCCGCTCGGGGCCACGTGTTGCTGTACACATGACTTTCTAAGAGACTGTCCCACAACAAATGTTAACGCTGAGGCGGTCAGGCTCTTAGAATGTAGTTGGGTATATAAGTTTTTTTATTTAATTTTGTGGCATAATTTTAACATCAACAATCGAGTTGCCGGTCGAGCAATTGACCTGCTCCCGAAACACCATTTACAATTATGAAATTACTTGAAGGAAAAACAGCTCTGATTACCGGCGCCGCCCGTGGCATCGGAAAAGCTCTCGCACTAAAATTTGCCTCAGAAGGCGCCAACATCGCTTTTACCGACCTCGTGATTGACGAGAACGGCAAGGCTACCGAGGCCGAGATTGCCGCACTCGGCGTCAAAGCCAAGGGTTATGCCTCTAATGCCGCTGACTTTGCTCAGACCCAAGAAGTTGTTGCCGAGGTACACAAAGACTTTGGCTCCATCGACATTCTTGTCAACAACGCCGGTATCACCAAGGATGGTCTCATGCTCCGCATGACTGAGGCCCAGTGGGATGCAGTAATCGCTGTAAACCTTAAAAGCGCCTTTAACTTCATTAACGCCGTGTTGCCCATCATGATGCGCCAACGTCACGGTTCAATCATCAACATGGCATCAGTAGTAGGTGTCCACGGCAACGCCGGCCAAGCCAACTATGCCGCTTCCAAGGCCGGTCTTATCGCCTTGGCCAAGTCTATAGCCCAGGAGGTAGGATCACGTAATATCCGCGCCAACGCCATCGCCCCCGGCTTTATCGAGACGGCTATGACTGCCGCTCTCCCCGATGCCGTGCGTGAAGAGTGGTGCAAGAAAATCCCACTGCGTCGCGGTGGTCAAGTCGAGGATATCGCCAACGTCGCTACTTTCCTCGCCAGCGATATGTCGTCTTATGTCACCGGCCAGGTTATTCAGGTCGATGGCGGTATGAACATGTAATATCCCGTTATATTATTAACCAGACAACCCGGCCGGTGAAGTACTGACGCCGGGTTGTCTTGGTTATTTCACCTTAATCCACTCTACCCACCATGACACTTTTAAGATATTTTTCTGTAGCATCAGCTGTGTTTGCAGGATTGTTGACCGCGACAGCCCATACCTCTCTCGACGATATACGAGCCACGCCTGAAAAAGCCGGTGGCGTCTACTATGCCTATCCCAATATGGAGGGCGTGGCCACCACACCGGCGCCCAAAGGTTACAAACCATTCTATGTGAGCCACTATGGCCGCCACGGTTCACGCTACCTCATCAGCGACAATGATTATAAATATGTCATGGATATTATGGCAAAAGCTGAAACTTCAGGCAAGCTGACACCTCTTGGGAAGGATGTTAAGGCACGACTGGACACCGTATGGCTCGAGGCTGAGGGACGTGGAGGCGAACTATCGCCGTTAGGTGTGCGTCAACATCACGGCATCGCCCAACGTCTATATAAAAATTACCCTCAGATATTTCAAGGCAAACCCGAGATTACTGCTTCCTCAACTACGGTAATGAGATGTGCCCACTCGATGTTCTCATTTATCGAAGGCCTTAAAGAACTTAATCCCGGGCTGGTAATTCCCCGTGAATCGGGCAACCGTAACATGTATTTTCTCAATTACCATGACCCCAAGACCGGATGGAAAAGCTCCCACACCGGTCCATGGTATCAAGACTGGAAGAAATTTCGCGCCGAGAAGTCCAACCCCGACCGATTAATGAAAACATTGTTCAATGACTCATTGTACGTGCGCCGCAACGTCGACCCGGTAGAAACAATGTGGGGCCTTTACTGGGTAGCCGTGGATATGCAGAATATGGAGACTCCCATCTCGTTCATGGATATCTTCACCACCGAGGAATTATATGACCTGTGGCAGGTATTTAACTTTAATTTCTATTCTTGCAACTCGTCTTATCCACCGGCCGACGGAGCATTTGTGGACAATGCCAAAAATCTTGTCAGAAATATTCTTGACAACGCCAACGATTATATAATGAATGGCAAGAATGGCGCGACACTGCGTTTTGGCCACGACGGCAACATCATACCCTTGACCGCACTGCTGAATATCGAGGGATGCTATGCCGACGTCACCGATCCCTATAAGCTGGCCGGCACATACAGCGACTATCAGATTTCGCCCATGGCCGCCAACCTCCAGCTTATTTTCTTCAAGAATAAAGGAGGTGACGTTCTTGTTAAAATACTTCTTAACGAGCAAGAAGTGAAAATACCTGTCGAGACCGACATTTTTCCTTTCTACCACTGGGAAGACTTGAAGATATACCTCTCAGACACCGTATTGGGCCAACCATACGGTATGATTCAAGCCAAACGTATGTCAAACGATGACAAATAAACTCATCCCGGCAGGTAATAATCGGGTAGCATCGCACGTTATAATTAGATATGAAACGTACAATAATAAATACAATTATAGGAGCTGTCAGCACACTGTTGCTTTACTCATGTGGAGGTGCCAAGCTCTCGGTTGCCGATGAACAGATGGCATGTGGTGAATACTATGATGCATCCAAGACCTACCGCAAGGTTTATAATAAGCTCACCAAGAAAGAAGAGCGCAAACTGCGCGGCGAGGTAGCATGGAAACTTGCCGAGTGTCACCGACGTCTCAATCAGCATGCTCGCGCGTCAGCCTCCTACCAGAACGCCATCCGCTACGGCTATCCCGACTCTACAGCCTACCTGCGTCTGGCCCAGTCTCTGCACGGTAACGGTCAGTATGCCCAGGCGATGACCGCCTATGAGACTTACCTGACATGGCGCCCCGGTGACCAACTCGCCCAAAATGGTCTTGTCGGGGCCCGCATGGGTAAAGAAAAAGCCCTTCAGACACGGTATGTAGTAAAAAACGCACGTCAGTTTAATACCCGACGCTCTGACTATGCACCCATGTTCTTGGATAACTCCTATGACCGCCTGTACTTCACCTCGACCACCGAGAAAGCCCAAGGCAGTAAGAAAAGTGAAATCACCGGCATGAAAAACGGTGACATATATGTTGCCGCCAAGGATGAACAAGGCCGATGGGGACGTCCCGAACCCGTCGAAGGAGAGCTCAACAGTGAGCTTGACGAGGGGATAGTGTCTTTTTCGCCCGACGGACAGACAATGTATCTCACCAAAGCCCGCCGCGAACTTAACGCCCATACCGGTGTAGAGATTTTCACATCCCAACGCTCGGATGCCAAATGGAGCGCACCGGTTAAATTTGAAATTACAGCCGACACAGTATCTTCTTATGGTCATCCGGCGGTATCTCCCGACGGCAACTGGCTATACTTTACCAGCGACATGCCCGGAGGTAGCGGCGGTAAAGACATCTGGCGCATAAACCTCAAAGAAAAAGTCGGCTCACTCGAAAACCTCGGTGAATGGATAAATACTCCCGGAGACGAGATGTTCCCTTATGTACGCACCGACTCGGTACTCTACTTTGCCTCCAATGGGCACCCCGGATTTGGAGGTCTGGACATTTTCCGAGCCGAGCTAACACCCTCGGGTGGATGGAACGTCACCAACATGGGCC
Source organism: Muribaculaceae bacterium (assembly GCA_017621845.1). Taxonomy (GTDB): domain Bacteria; phylum Bacteroidota; class Bacteroidia; order Bacteroidales; family Muribaculaceae; genus CAG-873. The sequence goes on along the minus strand of JAGASI010000002.1, from coordinate 31,397 downwards.
GTCCTGTCAATACTCCCGGTGATGACTTCGGCATCACATTCGGTCCGGGAGAAACCGGTTATCTCAGCTCAAACAATAAAGACCTGAACGGTCGTGACCATATATTCTCGTTTGAACTGCCAGAGATTAAAGTCACTATCGCCGGATGGGTGCTTGATAAGGACGAGGAGCCGGTACCTAATGCCATCATACGTATCGTGGGAGACGATGGCTCCAACCAGAAACAAGTGGCTCGCGATGACGGCTCATTCAACTTCAAGCTCGACCGTGGTGTAAAATATGTCATGCTTGCGGGAGCCAAGGGCTACCTCAACGCCAAGCAGGAATTTACCTCAGACAACGCTGAAGAAGACGTCGAGTATGGCGTGGACTTCACTCTCGCCTCCATCAACAAGCCTGTCGTGGTCGAGAATATATTCTATGACTTTGACCGCGCCACACTGCGTCCCGAGTCCAAGGATGCTCTTGATGAATTGGCTCAGGTACTGCGTGACAATCCCAATGTCACCATTGAGATGGCATCGCATACCGACCGACATGGCACTGATGAATATAACATCAATCTATCGTCCCGTCGCGCCCGTTCGGTAATTGACTATCTGATTTCGGTAGGCATCAATGCCGACCGTCTGCAATCCCAGGGATATGGCGAGTCTCGCCCAAAGACTATCACCAAGAAACTTGCCCGCGAACATCCTAACTTTAAGGAAGGTGATATTCTCACCGAGGAATACATTCTCGCTCTCCCGACACCCGAGCTTCAAGACGAGGCCGACCAGATAAACCGTCGCACCGAATTTCAGGTACTCTCTATCGACTATCGCATGTTCTGATAAAAAACAGGTTGAACTGATTTAAAGGTTGTTTATCATGCAATTCACGATTCCGGTAAATATCCGTCCTTCCGATACACCTATCGACCACTCGACACCGATTGTGATGTTAGGGTCATGTTTCACCGATAACATCGGCACCCGTTTACTTACCGACGGCTTTGATGTCTCTGTCAACCCGATGGGCGCACTTTACAACCCGGCCACGATTGCCCGAGTTGTCAATCGAGCGCTTGAACGCCGCAATTATACGGTGACCGACCTGTATGAACATAGTGGCGTATGGCACTGCCTTGACTATGCATCGCGACGTCAGGGGCGAGATCCCGAGCTAATACTTAAAGAACTTAACGACGACTTCAACGCGTTTTCTGACACATTAAACCGTGCATCGACATGGATTGTCACCTTTGGCACATCATGGGTCTTCAACCACCTGCCTACCAAGTCACTTGTCGGGAATTGCCACAAACTCCCCATGAACCAATTCATGCGCTCACGCATGAGCGTGGATGAAATTGTTCAGCTATGGCAACCGCTGATGGTGCCGGGAAGAAGGATTATCTTTACGGTCAGTCCTGTGCGTCATCTCTCAGACGGCCTTGACGGTAACACACTAAGTAAAGCTACACTGAGGCTTGCTGTTGACTCCTTGACGTCTGATATTAATCAAGGTGAATATTTTCCGGCATTTGAGATACAGCTTGACGAGCTACGGGACTATCGCTTTTATGCCGCCGACATGAAGCATCCCTCAGAAGTTGCCATCGATTATATCTACTCACGATTTGCCGATACTTACTTCTCACGCGAGACACGCCTCAAGGCTCTCGATGCCCGTCACGATTACCTCCTATCCCAACACCGACCTATCCTATAACTGAGAGCGTGTTTGGACCTAAAAAATTTTTTAATAAGCCAAACACACCCTAAAAGGTTGAATGATGCTAATCGTGCAATTAAATTTATGACTATGACAACGCTCACTTTTGACCAGCTGGTTGCAATACCTAACGCTATAACAGACAGTCGCACACCGGCTGACTATCCAGAAACAGTTTTTTTTGCGATACGCACATCGTCAGATGACGGACATAAATATCTGTCTGAGATGTATGACAAAGGCATCAGGGCTTTTGTGGTAAGCGATGCCACACCTCTTGCCAATAAAGCCGATGCCCATATATTCATCTCTCAAAATCCACGTGAAACACTCTTGCAAGCCGCTACCGCTCGACGTCATCTTATCCCCTATCCCATAGTCGCAATTACCGGATCTCGTGGCAAAACCGTTGTCAAGGAACAGATTAACGCACTCCTGGTGGGCGAGAAGAAAGTTGCACGCAGTCCACGCTCCTGGAACTCACACATCGGCGTTCCGCTGTCACTATGGCATCTTGACCCTAAGGCCGACATAGGTATCATTGAGGCCGGAGTGTCACATCAAGGCGAAATGTCGGCACTGGCACAAGCCATCAATCCGACAATAGGTGTTTTCACGTCCTTGACCGACGAACATGACGAAGGGTTCACTTCCCTTGAGCAAAAGTGCAGGGAAAAAGCATTGTTGTTCCAATCATGTTCCACAATATTTTATAACAATGATAATGAAGTTGTTGACCGTGTCATCAAGCAACTATATGGAGACCGTAAACTTATAGGCATCAGCGGAGACAACACCTCGCTAAGTGGCCGTGTAGCGGCCTATATCTTAGGACACGATGTATCAACAGCCCATATCCAACCATTGTCAGGTCGAATAGATATCACCCCCACCCCCGAGGGAGCCTCGGTAGCATTTGATTATTATGCCACCGATAATGACGGTGTCGCTACAGCACTTGACTACCTGAGGCGCCGCACCGATCCCTCGCGCGATATTGTGGCCATATTGGGAGCACGAGTTGAAGACTCCATATTAAAACGTGCAGGTGTCACCCGCGTTGTGTCAGTCGGCCCGGGCAACGGTCCCGACCACTACAGCGATGTACACAGCTTGGCTTCAGCGTTGACCACCGGTGACTTCCGAGATGCCACAATATATATCAACGGCCCCGAGAAAAGCGCATACGCGGCACTTCGTGACCAACTGTGCTCGCTGAGGCATATCACACGCCTTACTGTCAATCTTGAAGCCCTGACCCACAACTTCAAGCAATACCGGTCAATGCTCCCATCCCACACCGGCACTATAGCCATGATTAAAGCCGACGCCTATGGTTGTGGGGCCATCGAAGTCGCACGCACTCTCCAGGCTGCCGGTGCTGATGCCTTTGCGGTAGCTGTCGTTGACGAAGGCATAGCCTTGAGAGAAGCCCACGTCACACGACCTATCTTGGTTCTCGACCCCTGGTGCACCAACCCCCATGCTATAGTGTCGGCCGGTCTCCAACCCACGCTGATTTCCCCCGACCCGACTATTCCGGCCGCTCTTAACGACTGTGTTCCTGAAGGACAGACTCTGAATGTTCACGTCAAACTTGACACCGGTATGCATCGCCTCGGACTTGAGCCCAATCAAATCAAGGCCTTCTGTGAGATGATTGACCGGTTCCCTAAACTTAAGGTCGCCAGCACCTTCTCTCACCTCTCTACCGCCGACTGTCTTAACGAAAATCAATATACACTGGGGCAACTCTCACTATTCAACAATATGTCCGGCAAACTTGAACATCATCTGGGATATGGCATCAAACGACATATTCTAAATACAGCCGGCACACGCCGCTTTGGTAATACCGACCATGCCCATGACCTGGTAAGACTGGGTATCGGCCTCTATGGTATCGACCCATTGGCAGGCACCGAATTCACGACACCGCTTCTTACCGTTGCTTCATTGACGACAACCATCATCGCCATCACCGAGTATGACGCCGGAGCAACCGTCGGGTATGGACGCCATGGCGTCCTTACACGTCATTCACGTATCGCGACACTGCCTATTGGCTATGCCGATGGCCTCAACCGCCGGCTGAGTCGTGGCGCAGCCTCGTTTGAGGTCGCAGGGGTAATGTGTCCTACTGTCGGCAACATCTGTATGGACCTGTGTATGATTGATGTTACCGACTGCCCGGAGGCTCGTGTAGGCTCAAGCGTGGAAATTTTTGGACCCCAAGCGCCTATCCAACGCCTTGCCGACACGCTCGGCACCATTCCCTATGAAGTACTCACCTGGGTATCACCTCGCGTCAAACGCGTATACCAATCTTCCATCTGACACCGCTACAGATATCACAGGTAGAGATTTACACCTCGTTATCCAACGATACCAACGTAAAATACCATCCTTAAAAACAGAGTGTTTGACAAACATTCTCAATTTTTTATTGTGCAACATGTGTTAAAAATAACTAAACAACATTTGTTGTGCTTTGTCATGTATTAATAATTCAATATCTTTGTAAACAATTTGGCGATTATAATAATCAACAACCATTAACCAATCTACTTCCTTAAACTTAAAAACCACCCTGCCTATAGCCCGACCACTACTCCAAATCAACAAAATCACACAATAATAAATGCAAGATTACAAAAAGTTTACCGACGACCAATTGGTTAACGCTTTTGCAAATGGAGACAATCAGGCCTTTGATGTATTGCTGAGCAGACATCAACAGCGTGTTTACAATTATATATTATACCTTGTCAAGGACGAATCATTGGCCGATGACGCGTTCCAGGAAACCTTTGTCAAAGCTATAACAACAATCAAACATGGACGCTATAGCGCCGACGGGAGATTTGCCTCCTGGATTAGCCGTATCGCCCATAATATTGTAATTGACCACTTTAGACAGAGCCATAACGAGACATCCCTTAACGTTCAAGGCTCGGACACCGATTTACTCAACCAACGCATATATGCCGAAGATAATATTGAAGACCTACTGATCAACACAGCGATACGCAACGACCTGCGCCATCTCATCAAGGCATTACCTGCCGAGCAACGCCAGGTGTTGGTCATGAGATACTATAATGACATGCCCTTCAAAGATATAGCCGAAAAGACAGGTGTCAGCATCAACACCGCTCTTGGCCGTATGAGATACGCCATCCTCAACATGCGCCGCCTAATCAAAGAAAACAATATCGAGTTGGCCCAATAAATTCCCTCAATCTTAATCAGGCTTAAAACCAAGCCATCTCTTAAAATAATTTCAAAAAAAACACGCATAGGCTTGTGGGAGTCAAAAAGAATACATACCTTTGCACTCACAAAACCACCGCATGGTACCTTGGCCGAGTGGTTAGGCACCGGTCTGCAAAACCGTATACAGCAGTTCGATTCTGCTAGGTACCTCCAATTACTGATAATCCCGCCTCAAAGCGGGATTAATTGTTTAACCGCCATCTCCGACATCCCTGTGTATACCAAAGGGCAACATCTTCTCTCTCATCACATCGGCATTATACTGTTGGCAATCATATTGTCAGCCAACAACGTGTATGCCCTGAAAGCATCCACGTTGCCCTATGCTCCCGCCACCAATGACACCACAGTCGAGTTTGTCAACTTTTACCCCGGAGCCGACGTATACCAACTCGAGGGTCATTCAGCGCTCAGGATTACAACACCAAATGAAGACATTGCTGTCACTTGGGGAATGTTTGACTTTGACCAACCAAACTTTGTCTACCGCTTTGTCAAAGGCGAGACCGACTATTGGGTGGCAGCTGTTAACTGGCGTCCATTCTTACACTCATATATAGACGAAGGCCGACGTGTGGTAAGCCACCGCCTCGACCTCACCTCAGAGCAAAAACGACGCCTCATCGACCTCATCGGCAACAACCTCGCCCCTCAAAATCGTGTATACCGATACAACTACGTACTTGACAACTGTGCCACACGTCCCCTCTCAATTGTAGAGCAAGCCATCGGAGACTCCATTATATTAGGATCGGCACCCGGTGCTCTCGACGGCGATGTATCATTCCGCGATATAATGCGTTTTTATCACGAGGCATACCCTTGGTATCAGTTTGGCATCGACCTGGCATTAGGGTCGGGCATCGATTACACCCTCAACAACCGCGAGAAATCATTTGCCCCCGTCATCCTTGACCGGCAACTCACCCAAGCCACAGTCAACGGCCGGCCATTGGTATCCCACACCACAGTCATCAACGACACCCCACCCGACAACGCGATACTGCCACCAACGCCATGGTATCTTCATCCCATTACAATATGTTGGGGAATATTGGCGTTAATAATATTAGTGGCAATAAGAGACGTCCGACGCATGACAATCACACGCTGGGTATATGCCCTGATGTTTACAATTTATGGCGCCACAGGACTTATTACCGCTTTTCTGGTATTTATTTCCGAGCACTACGCAACCTCTCCCAACTGGTTGCTGGTATGGCTCAATCCATTGGCCCTGATAGTACCAATAACAATATGGTTCAAGAGACTCAACCATGTTTTAACATGGTATATGACAATCAATTGTATCCTTCTTCTACTCCTAATGCCGGCATGGCCGCTACTGAGCCAATCAACAAATAGCGCCTTCTGGCCGTTAATATCAGGAGACATAATCCTTTCAGGGGTATATGCCTATATACGACACAAGACATCAATCAACTCCACCAATCTCACTCCTCCCAACAATCGCGTTTCAAATAAATAAATGAACAACAGGCCCATTACCACCCAACACACGCCACGATTAATGGCACTTCTGATGGCCTCGATGGTTACAATAGCCGTCGGTGCCCAGCCCACACGCCTGGTTCTCAACATCATAGTCGACGGGCTCAATCTTGACAACCTCGATGACCTGTCAGCACACTTCACCGATGGAGGCTTTAACCGTCTCACCTCGGGCGGTGTCACTCTCGAGAACATCGATTTCGGGACCAACCTCGACAACGTTGCCGCCACAGCAATGATAGTGACCGGAGGCTCTCCATCGGTCAACAGCGTAGCGTCATCAACCCGATATAACACAGACAAGCAAATACTTACCGACGTATTTGATGACGGCACGACCATCGGCAACTACACCAGCAGCACCTACTCGCCGGCATCACTGACCGTCACTACACTTGCCGACGAGATACGTATAGCCGGTGCCGGTGTCACATATTCCCATGCCATAGCACCCGACGCCATGACAGCCATACTGCTCGGTGGACATTCGGCCAACTCAGCAGTATGGATCAACGACAAGACAGCCAACTGGGCTTCAACGACATTCTATAAAGAATTTCCGACCGATGCGGCCAATGCCAATCGCCTGACTCCCCTGTCGACTCGTCTTGACACCATGACATGGGTACCCGACGCCATCTCAGGACAAAGCGCCATCCTGCCGTCACATCTTACCAAATACCCATTTAGATATACCTTTGCCAAAGCAAACCCTGACCGAGTATATAACTTCAAGTCATCCCCACTGGTCAACCGCGAGATTACACGTCTGGCTACACGATATATCAACTCTATGGCACTGGGCACACACGACGGTGCCGACGTGCTGTCACTCGCCTATACACTTAAGCCCTACCCCGGCACCAAAAACTCTGAGAGCCGCTATGAACTCATCGACTCCTATATCAAACTCGACCAAGACCTCGCCCAATTATTAAATACCATTGACTCTCGGGTGGGGCTTTCCAATACCCTTATCGTCATAACCGGGACACCACCACCCACTACACGCCGACTCGACGGCAACAAATGGAATATTCCCGGAGGCCAGTTCTCGACACGCAAAGCCGAGTCACTGCTCAACATGTATTTAATGGCCAAATACGGCAACGGCCGTTGGGTAACCGCCTATCATGACAAACAATTCTATCTCGACATCAAGAAAGCCGAGAAGGAAGGCCATGACCCCAAGGTAATGCGTAATGAAGCAGCACTGTTTGTCGAGCGCATGAGTGGAGTAAAACAAGCCTTTACTATTGACGAACTTCTCACCGGCTCGTCAGCGATCGACCCCACAGGTGCCCGACGCCGCAATATTGACGTGACATCGGCCGGCGATATTTTCATCGAGATTATTCCGGGATGGCAACTCATCGATGACTACAACCATCCATCCCTTAAACAAGCCAATCCGACCGCCAAGGCCTTGACAACGGCACCCGCGATAATCTACGGTCCCAACATCAAGCCCCAACGTCTCACATCCACGATTGACGCCCGCGCCATAACGCCTACCGTCACCCGTATCCTCAGAATACGCTCGCCCAATGGAGCCGAAGTGGCCCCACTGTCTATTACACGGTAATATTGCAACAATATCACCTTACCGTCATCAAGAGTGCCCCTAAAATCCAACAGACAACTCGGGCCCTGATGGCTCAAATTGACAGCGTTACAATTAATTCCAATATTTTTTCTACCTTTGTACTCAATATCGGACCAAATAGCCGGATTGACTCGGCTCCCGATGTTACAAACATAGTATAATCAACTTAAAAATAAAAACATAAATCAATATAAACATGTCATTTACAGGCATACTCAGCAAACTATTCGGCAACAAATCAAGTCGCGACCGCAAGGCACTCCAACCTATCGTCGACGCCATTAATGCAATGGGCGACGAGATGGCCGCTCTTACCAACGACCAACTACGTGACAAAATCAATCAAGTACGTAAAGACATCGCCGATGCCACAGCTTCAGACTACCAAGCTATCGCTGAAGCTAAAGAAAAAATTGAGACCCTCCCGTTTGACGAGCGTCAACCACTGTGGGACAAAATCGACCAACACGAAAAAAACATACTCGACATACTCGAGAAACAACTTGACGACCACCTTACAGTAGTCTTTGCGGCCTTAAGAGAGACCGCTGCCCGTTTTGCCAAAAACGAGACTATCGAGGTCACAGCAACCCAGCTTGACCGAGACCTTGCCGCTCAGGGACGCGACTTTGTATCCATCGAGGGTGACAAAGCAATATGGAAAAACCACTGGGTTGCCGGTGGCAACGAGATTGTATGGGACATGACACACTATGACGTACAGCTCATGGGCGGTATCGTACTCCACCAAGGCAAAATCGCCGAGATGGCTACCGGTGAAGGTAAAACCCTTGTGGCGACCTTACCGGTATTCCTGCGTTCACTCTCGGGACGTGGCGTGCATGTAGTAACCGTCAACGATTACCTGTCCAAACGTGACTCGGAATGGATGGGTCCCCTGTATATGTTCCATGGCTCGACTGTCGACTGTATTGACAAACACGAGCCCAACACACCCGAGCGCCGTGCCGCCTACAACTGTGATATCACTTTTGGCACAAACAACGAGTTTGGCTTTGACTACCTGCGTGACAACATGGCCATGGAACCCGAGGATATGGTACAACGCAAACACTACTACGCCATCGTCGATGAAGTTGACTCGGTACTTATCGATGACGCCCGTACTCCTCTTATCATCTCAGGACCCGTCCCCAAGGGTGATGACCAGTACTTCAACGAGTACAAGGCCAATGTAGAGGTTGTCGTGAAGGCCCAACGCCAGCTTGTTACCAAAATTCTTGCCGAGGCTAAAGAAAAACTCGCCTCGGAAGACAAGGACGTCAAGAAAGAAGGTGCCCTGTTACTGTTCCGCGCTTTCAAGGGCCTTCCCAAAAACAGTGCTCTTATCAAATTCCTATCCCAGGAGGGCATGAAGAAAATACTGCTCGAGACCGAGGCCCACTACCTACAGGACAACTCGCGCGAGATGCCCATTGTCACCGACCCCCTATACTTTGTCATCGACGAGAAAAACCGCACCGTCGAGCTCACCGACAAGGGCCTTGACGAGCTTACCGGCAAAATTGCCGACCCACAATTCTTTGTACTCCCCGACATAGCATCCCAACTATCAGAACTCGAGCATATCACCGACCTCACCGAACGTGCCGAGCGCAAGGACGCCCTCATGTCAGACTATGCCATCAAGGCCGAGCGCGTGCACACGGTAAACCAGTTGTTGAAAGCCTACACCCTCTTTGAGAAAGATGTCGAATATGTCATCGACGACAATAAGATTAAAATTGTTGACGAACAGACGGGCCGTATCATGGAAGGTCGTCGATATAGCGATGGCCTGCACCAAGCTATCGAAGCCAAGGAAGGCGTCAAAGTCGAGGCTGCCACCCAGACATTTGCCACCATTACGCTCCAAAACTATTTCCGTATGTACCACAAGCTGGCCGGTATGACCGGTACAGCCGAGACCGAGGCCGGTGAGTTCTGGGATATCTATAAACTCGATGTTGTCACCATCCCCACCAACCGTCCCGTAGCCCGTATCGACATGAACGACCGTGTATATCGCACCAAGCGCGAAAAATATGCCGCAGTCATTGACGAGATTGAACGTCTCGTAGGAGAGGGACGCCCCGTATTGGTAGGTACAACATCGGTAGAGATTTCAGAGCTACTCTCACGTATGCTCCAGATGCGCCGTATCCCCCACAATGTCCTTAACGCCAAACTACACCAGAAGGAGGCCGAGATTGTAGCCCTGGCCGGACGTCCGGGCACCGTGACCATCGCCACCAACATGGCAGGTCGTGGTACCGACATCAAGCTCACTCCCGAGGTCAAGGAAGCCGGTGGTCTCGCCATCATCGGCACCGAACGTCACGAGTCACGCCGTGTCGACCGTCAGCTGCGTGGTCGTGCCGGACGTCAAGGCGACCCGGGCACTTCGGTTTTCTATGTCTCTTTTGAGGACGCTCTGATGCGCGTCTATGCCAACGACCGAATCATGAAGCTCCTTGACACTCTCGGTTTTAAAGAAGGTGAGATGCTTGAGCACCGCATGATTAACAACTCTATCGAGAAAGCCCAAAAACGTGTTGAGGAGAACAACTTCGGTATACGTAAACACTTGCTCGAGTATGACGATGTCATGAACAAGCAGCGTACCTATATATACACCCGTCGTCACCATGCCCTGCTTGGCGAGCGTATCGGCATCGATATCTCCAACATGATTTATGACATCATCGAGAATATCGTCAACACCTATAGTGGCAACAATGACTATGCCGACATGTCTCTCGAGCTGATGAAGGTGCTGGCTATCGAGCCCGACTTCACCGCCGATGAGTTTAACAACATCTCGCTTGAAGACCGTGTCAGCCGACTCCACGCCACCGCCATGGCAACACTCGACCGTCGCAGCCAGGCTATCATTGATGCCATCCTCGCTCCAGTCACCAATCTTGTCAACGAGGGCGAGACCGGAATGAGAGGCTTGCCGATAACCGATGGCAAGCGCATATTCCGTATAGTATTTGATATCGAGGACGCTGTTCGCACCCAAGGCAAATCCCTCATCAAGGACTGGCATAAAAAACTTCTTCTCATCACCATCGATGAGCTATGGAAAGAACACCTGCGCGAACTTGACCAACTGCGTCAATCGGTGCGCAACGCCTCATACGAGCAGAAAGACCCGTTGGTAATCTATAAGGTTGAGTCGTTCCACATGTTTGAAAACATGCTGAACAACCTTAACACCAAGGCCGCTTCGGCGCTAATGCGCGGACAGATTTTCATACCCCAGCGCCCGGCGCCACAAGCCGCTCCCGAACAAGCAAGCGAGCAGCCTCGTCAGCGCCCCAACCCTCAGTTCACACGTGAGATGCCCGCTCAGCGCTCAGCTCAGGATTATAAGACATCCAAGGCAACTCTCCCCAGCGAAGAAGAAGCCGCTCAACGACGTGCCGCCTCGGCTCGCCAAGGTGAACAGCAGAAGACAATGCCGATTAAGGCTCAACCCAAGATTGGACGCAACGATCCATGTCCATGCGGTTCAGGCAAAAAATACAAGAACTGCCACGGCAAACTCAACTGATATAACCTGATATAAATTAAGTCATGCAAGCTGTTACATTATAACTTGCATGACTTAAATTGTTAAAAACTGTCCCACATAAATGTTAGCACTGATCTACTCAGCATTAACATTTATGTGGGACTATCTCTTATAATTATACCGTGGCGTTTAGGCGCTCTTGAAAACGGGAAATGAGGGTCGTAATATCAGTAGGGACCGGAGTTTCAAAGTGCATACGCTCACCGGTAACCGGATGGGTGAAGCCAAGTGTCATGGCATGAAGCGCTTGGCGAGGGCATATATCAAAACAATCGTTGACAAACTTACGATAGGCCCCCGAGTTCTCGCCCCGGAGAATTTTGTCTCCACCATAACGAGCGTCGGCAAACAGTGGATGTCCGAGATGAGACATGTGGACACGTATCTGATGGGTGCGTCCGGTCTCGAGGACACATGTCACTACACTCACCGGTCCAAGTGGATTAAGGACCTTATAATGAGTGACGGCTCGTTTACCGATGTCAGAATTATCTACGACGGCCATTCTGAGCCGATCACGTATATCACGTCCGATGAGAGTCTCTACTGTACCCTCCTTGGGATTGGGACACCCCCACACAACGGCTACATAACGTCGCTCGGTTGTCTTTTCAAAAAATTGTTTGCCCAGATGGGTTTTGGCCCGAGGAGTCTTGGCAACCACCAACAGGCCTGATGTATCCTTGTCGATACGATGGACCAACCCCATGCGTGGGTCTGACGGGTCATAGTCAGGAATGTCTCTGAGATGATAGGCGAGTGCATTTACCAACGTGCCGGTCCAGTTGCCATGTCCCGGATGGACTACCAGTCCGGCGGGCTTGTTAACCACCAGGAGGTCATCATCTTCATACACTATATCAAGGGGTATATCCTCGGCAATGATTTCGGTCTCATACCGGGGGCGGTCCATGACTATCTGAATAACATCGCCGGGCTTAACCTTATAGTTGGACTTGACAGGCTTGCCATTAACCAGTATGCAGTCAGCGGCGGCCGCTTGTTGTACTCGGTTACGGGAAGAGTGTTCCAGGCGTGTAGTCAGGAATTTGTCAACCCTCAGTATCTGCTGTCCTGGATCAGCAACAAATCTGAAGTGTTCATACATCGTACGGTCGCCCCCACCATCGTCAAGTGTTGGCTCTTCAATCTCAGGGTCATCTTCCAACGGCATCAGACCTCGGGATTGCTCGACATCAGTGATTTCAGTAGACTCGTCTTTATTCATACACCGGTTCGTCTGACACTTCGGGATTGGTCGTGGGTGAATCAAACGGGTCAACCGAATTGGCCTCCTCGGTCTCCATATTCATAATCGAGTCTATGGCACTATCAAGAGTCGTGGTACGATATACCGGAGTCTCTACTTGACCGACCTCGAGTGTAATCTTGGCATTAATAGGCACTTTACTACCCAATTTCAATACCCTGTTGCCTTGTTTGACCGACAGGACAAGATCGGGATATGGCGATGGAACTCTCAAAATATGTATATTTTTGATACCCTTTGCTTTAAGATATGCCTCGGCGGCTTTGACGCTCTGTCCATCCACCGGCACGTCAAACACGATCTGCTGAGGAGAGAACGACACTATGGTAAGATATACCTCTCGACCGGGCTTGACAACCGCACCGGGCTTGGGAAAGACGTCTACCACCTGGCCCGGACGCTTGGTCAAGTCATATACCGAGTCTCCGATAACATATTCCAAGTCGGCATCATCCAACACGGCGACAGCATCATCATAGGACATTTCACGAACATTGGGGACAATCGTTGTACTTCCATGGTGGGTCCACAGATCAAGAAGTATGTTTACGATAAACACCAACACCGGTATACTCACAATTATTATCAATATATTGAATAATACAAGATGCCTGTTCCACAGGTTTTTAAACCCGGGTTGCTTGACTTGTTGATTATTATCAGGAGTTGCCATATAGTCTGATAGTGAACTTGTTTTGTGCTTACTGTTAATGTTAACCATAGCTGATGATTACTGATGCAATGCCCTCAGATACTTATATTCTAAATCAGTTCTATAGTTAAAGTATACAATTTGGGACAAATTTAAGAAAAATATTTTGAATAGTACACACGCCTGCTATTGTATTGATGAGTAAATCACAAGCCTAAGAGGTTGTTTAAAATATCTGTAAACAGGTGCAGGTATATGGTGGATGGTATTATGTTACTGAGCTCAGACAGATGCAGTGCTATGATATTCTTTGTTTCATAAACTTTATAATTTCAATATTTGAATTGTTTAAAAATGCTTTTGCTACTGTGCCCGCATTAATTTTTGAAACGACCTCTAATAGCGTATGTATATTAAACTATGTTAAAGCAGGATGTGTTTCCTTGACTTTAGGTTGAAAAACTATGGTTTATTATTATTTTTGCGACACAATAACAAAAATAACGATTTCATACCATGACAAACGATAAACATCTTGCCCTTAATAAGAATGACCTTGTCAAGGCCTTAGGCAAGCCACAGAAAGATTTCACACGCGAAGATATCATCCGTTATATCAGTGACAACGATATCGAGATGGTTAACTTTATGTATCCGGCAGCTGACGGACGTCTAAAGACTCTCAACTTTGTCATCAATGATCTCAACTATCTGGAGACAATACTCACTCTCGGCGAGCGAGTTGACGGGTCGTCTCTGTTCCCGTTTATTTCGGCCGGTTCAAGTGACCTGTATGTACTGCCACGATTTTCGACAGCCTTCCTCGACCCATTTGCCGAACTGCCAACTGTAACGATGCTATGTTCCTACTTTGACAAAGACGGTAATCCGCTGACCAGCTCGCCCGAGCATATATTGCGTCGAGCCTGTGAAGAATTTACAGCCGAGACCGGCATGACATTCCAAGCCATGGGCGAGCTTGAGTATTATGTCATCAGCGCTGACGAAGCCACCTTTGAGGCAACAGACCAGAAAGGTTACCACGAGTCAGCACCATTTGCCAAGTTCAATGAATTCCGCACCAAATGTATGCGCTACATCGCCGCCACCGGAGGACAGATTAAATATGGTCACTCAGAGGTTGGCAACTTCACGCTTGACGGCACCATATATGAGCAGAACGAGATTGAATTCCTACCCGTAGACGCACCCCTTGCAGCCGACCAACTGATGATTGCCAAGTGGGTAATACGCAATCTTGGCTATCACGAGGGATATGACATCACCTTCGCGCCCAAGATTACCGCCGGCAAGGCCGGTTCGGGCCTGCATATCCACATGCGCATCGTCAAGGATGGTCAAAATATGATGCTGAACGAGCACCACGAGCTATCAGAAGTAGCCCGTCGAGCAATAGCAGGACTCATGGAATTGGCGCCGGCAATCACTGCCTTTGGCAACACCAACCCGACATCCTACTTCCGTCTGGTCCCTCATCAAGAGGCTCCTACCAATGTATGCTGGGGCGACCGCAACCGCTCGGTATTGGTACGCGTGCCATTGGGATGGACTGCTCAAAAAGATATGTGTGCCGAGCTTAACCCCGGCACAGCTGAGTTGGGGCTCAATACCGGGTTGAAGCAGACCGTTGAGATACGTTCGGCCGACGGCTCGGCCGATGTGTATCTGCTGATAGCATCGTTGGCCGTTGCCATGCGTTATGGTCTCGAGCACCCCAAAGGTCTTGAGATAGCCCGAGACACTTATGTTGACGTCAATATCCACCGCGCCGAGAATGTAGAGGTTCTTAACCGTCTCAAGAGCCTGCCGGTCAATTGTGCAGCCTCAGCTGACTGTCTTGATGCCGACCGCGCTATCTTTGAAGCCAAGGATGTGTTTGCTCCCGGCTTGATTGACGGCATTATAACCAAGTTGCGTGCATACGACCAAGCCGAAGCCGACCGAGCCAAGAACGACCCCGAATTGATGCTTGACTTGGTTCATCGCTACTTCCACTGCGGTTAAGAGCCGTCGGCGCCTCAACAAACGTCAACAATGAGGTGACACACGCCAAGGGCGTGTTCTTTAACATAACTAATGAGGGTGTATCAAACCATAAACGGTTGATACACCCTCATTGTATTGTAGCTATGTCAGATTACTTGACAATAAGTATCGATGACGCCGAGGCGGCGTTGGTGATAACGCGGACAATGTATGTGCCG
This sequence comes from Muribaculaceae bacterium, assembly GCA_017621845.1. Classification (GTDB taxonomy): domain Bacteria; phylum Bacteroidota; class Bacteroidia; order Bacteroidales; family Muribaculaceae; genus CAG-873. Next base: position 15,560 of record JAGASI010000002.1, on the reverse strand, counting down.
GGGGCGGCGGGTGCCATGATGTCGGCAGCTACGCCCGAAGCAACCGCTGCAGACGATACCAATATTCCGCTCATTGAGTAAATCTCAACGCGATTGATGGCTGATGATGCTGATACCAACACCGATGCACCGGCATCGACGGGGTTAGGAGCAACACTGACGCCACGGTCATCAACAGTGATGTCGGCAACCGAGCCCTCGTTATCATAGGTGGCATAGAAATTGGTAACCTTGAGAGTGCGTTCACCCTTATAGTCCGACTTATGGGGGGTGTTGAATTTAAGCGTCTTAAATGTCAACGGATAAGTACCGACGTCTTTGATGTCACCAAGTTGAGCCACGTCAAATACAGCCTTGCAGGGGGTATCGGCGGCAAAACCTTCCTCGGGTTTAACGGTCATAGTAGCCTGAGACTCCTTGCCATAGGCGGCAAGATTGAGTTCAACGCTCTGCATGGGAATATCAGATGTAAACTCTACAACCAACGAAGTGGGGAGGCCGTAGACTGTAGTAGCCTTGGTCAGAGTGATTGTCGCCATTGCTCGTGGTGTACCATAGGTATATGTCAACGTGCCATCGGCAGCGAGGGTGAAGTTTTTCAGGCCTGAATTTCCCTTGGCAGTCCAGGTTGTCCAATCGCCATAGGCTCCCATAGTGGGAGTCGGACAATTCTCGACGTTTACAGCAAGCTTCATTTCGTTGTCACCGACTTTGGCACTGACAGTTGTCGAGCCATTGGCAACAGCATGAAGTATTCCATCCTCATCGACCGTAGCGACATTGGTGTCGGCAACTGTCCATTCATATGCGCCGGGATTATAGGTATATGTCTTGCTATCTTCTTGAGATACGACCTCGATACTATAGCTATGAGTGTTATCGATAACCACACTCTGGCGCTTGAGTTGAGGCTCGGCATCAAACAATTCAATTTCCTTGCTGACGGTAACGCCACCCTCGGTGCGTATAGTCATGATGCCATTGCCGGCTGTCAGGCCTGCATTAAGTATATTTCCGTTGCCGGTTCCGGTAAAGTCATCGGAGACGACAATATAGTCGCGAAAGTCATCATCGAGTTGTGTACCATATTGATTAAAGGCAATCACTCGTGGAGAATATATCGAGCCGACAGGTGTGCGCAGTGTCACGTCATAGAACGCCAGAGAAGCAATCTCTTTATCCTGGTCAGGAGCGGTGTTGAAAACCATCCAGCCATTACCAACAGCTCGAGGCGTACCTTCAGTAGTTTTATTGATTATATGTCCGTCGACCATGAGCTCGGCCGAACCTCCGGCATCGACGTTTATGACGTTCCATGCGCCGAGATAACGCATGATGTCACACATCTCAGCCGTTGTACAACCCTTGGACTGACCGTAGACAGGGTCACTTGACATGTCGATGGTCATCATATACAGAGTCTTGTTATCTTCTGAACATCCATAGGCCGAGCGGGAGTAAACCATCGTGTTATAGGAGTCCCAGTAGTTTTGCTCAGTGATTTTGCCGTGTCTCATCACTACCATGTTACCGCCGACAGCTTGCTCGATAAGCGGTCTCACCTCTTTGCCTTCACGCTCAAACACCCAGCTATAGTTGAGAACAACCTCATCACCGGCAACGAGCTGGCCGAGGTAGGACTCACGCGAGACAATCGCCAGGTCATAGTCTCCCAAGACGCCACGACCTTTGGTCTGACGCACTTCGCTTACTATAAACTTGATATCTTTACCACCCATCCATGTTTCGTCCTGAGCGATTTTCAACATCACTTCATAGCAGTCAGACTCCTCATCTATATCATAATGTATGTCATTATTCTGTATCTGCTCGGGAGTATCATCCTTAAGAGGCAGGAATTGTCGATCGGGACCAAACCATGGTGTATAAATCGACACCTGACCGGTCTTGAAGCCTTTGTTACAGTTGGTGAAGTCATGAGTGCCAATCTTGTCGTTGCGGAAAGTCATCTCCGTGCGGCATCCATCAATAAACAATTCGTTATCGGCGGTTGCCGATACGATACCGCCACGATCGCTCTGCCACCACCACCAATGGGGATAGGACTTGGAGTCAATCGAAAGCATACCATTGCGCATACTTATATTGTGTGTTGAGGCATTATAAGCATTCCACATCGGCTGGGTTGATACAATCCAGAAATTGGAATTTTGGGCGACAATAGCATGATGATCCTTAGCATCATAACGCTTGGCCGCCTCAACCAATAATTCTGTGCCGGCCGAGCGGTCCTTGGGAAGCGAAGTCTCGATTTTAACATAGGGATTGGTTACATCCACCTTGACCAGGTTGATATTCAGCGGGAATAGTGGCACCCGGTAACGGGTATAGACAGCGCCCGGACCTATCTGACGTTCCTGCAACTTGTCCATACGGTAGTCGGTACCCTGGATATTGACAGTCTCTGAAGTCTGAGCCGTCATAGGGAGTGCCGACAACAATAAAATCGACAGTAAACTTTTCTTCATAATCTTGATGATTGATTAGTTATTATTATGGATTATTATATAGTAAATTTTGATTGGTATTAGTCAAGGATTGCCATTGGCTCTATCTCATCGGCTACACGCCGACAACTGTTCTTCAACGCCATCGATAATTGACATCAGTTCATCAACTGTATCGGCACGGAGCATGGCTATTCGCGTTGGCCTGAATGAGGGGATGTTTTTGAATAGAGGTGAAGCTGCCAGATGACGACGTATATGGAGTATGCCTCGGTACTGGTCAATACGCTCGACGCTTTCATTGATTTGACGACGTATGATATTAAACTTGTCGTTTAAAGTCAACATGTCATCTCTATGGTTTAGAACGTTTTTTATATCCTTAAACACCCATGGTGCACCAATTGAGGCACGTCCTACCATGATTGCATCCACTCCGGTATCAAAAGCCCTCATCGCACTCTCGCCATCGACAATATCACCATTGCCAATAACCGGGATTGTAAGACGGGGGTTGTTCTTGACACGTGCAATCATTTCCCAGTCGGCTTCGCCGGTATACATCTGGGAACGTGTGCGTCCATGGACAGTCAAAGCACTGATGCCACAGTCTTGCAATTGTTCGGCCAAATCCACAATGATTTTGGTATTATGATCCCACCCAAGACGTGTCTTTACCGTTACCGGAAGACTGACTGCATCGACAACCGCACGTGTTATCTCAAGCATCTTAGGTATATCACGCAACATACCGGCTCCGGCCCCCTTGCCGGCAACTTTTTTTACCGGACAGCCAAAATTAATATCAATGATGTCAGGACCTGCTTGCTCGACAATGCGGGCGGCTTCAACCATAGGGTCTACCTCCCGGCCATAAATCTGAATAGCCGTAGGGCGCTCACCATCAGCGATAGTCAACTTGCGGGTAGTAGAGGCGATAGAGCGCACCAAAGCATCGGCCGACACAAACTCTGTATAGGTCATATCAGCTCCCATCTCCTTGCATATCAAGCGAAAAGACGAGTCAGTAACATCTTCCATCGGAGCCAACACCACCGGGCGCTCTCCTAAATCTATATCTGCGATTTTCATCAATAGGAAACTTTGATGAACAAAAGTACTATAATTTATTTAAAAAACGTAATTTTGTCCCTATGAAAGTTGTCACTCTCAATTCCATCGCCCTGAAGGAACACTGCTGGCGCCTCCAAAATTTATGCTCCGGCTTTAACCCCGAGCTGATCATCGGTATAGCCACGGGGGGCGCCATCGTTGCCGACAACATGTTTTCAGACTTGCCTCACGTCACAATTAAATCATGCCGTCCATCGACCCGGACAAAAGAGCATTTAAACATAATATTCTCAATAGTAAAGTATTTCCCAATAAAATTAAAGGATTACTTAAGGATACGCGAAGCTCGTCGACTAACCCATAAAAAGCCCTTATCAACAACGCCCTCCCTATCCGGCGACACCATCGAAACACTGAAAAAATATTCCCGCATACTCATCATCGACGATGCAGTTGACAGCGGGGCTACAATGTCCTCAGTACAAGATTATGTATCTGCCATAACTCCCAATGCGGTTATTAAAACCGCCGCCATCACCGTCACCACCGATGCCCCAATCCTCACCCCCGATTATTCACTATACAACCAAGGCATACTACTGAGATTTCCCTGGTCCAAAGACTATCGTTAAACAATGAAAGGCACCAATAAATTGATCATAGTAGACCTTGACGAGACGTTGGTTACATGCAACTCATTACATCTTTTCTTTAAATGTGCAATGAGTCTGATGTTAAAAAAAGGTCAACTATGGCGGCTGGCCAAATCACTAACCACACTAACAGCGCGCCGACTCCACCTGGTCTCCCACATTGACATGAAGTATCGGATGTTGTCATACATCAAGACAACAGACACATTAAAGCATAAGTTTAAAAACAAGCTATCAAAGCACATAAATCCGGCAGTTTTAGATATAATTAATAACTCCCACAAACAAGGGGACAGGATATTGATTGCCACTGCCGCGCCCGATGTATACATGGATGTCGTAGCGTCACTACCAGAGCTTGATGATGCCGACATTATCAGCTCATATTATACCTCGTCAGAAGGCAACTTATTAGCCCGCGAAGACATTATCGAAAATCGCGGCCAAGTCAAGGCCCACCGGGTAAACCGCTACCTCCATGACCACAACAAAGAGCTTGCCGCCGTCATCACCGACCACGCCGATGACATGCCATTGATCAACCTCGCCCAATCATCAGGCGCCACCATCTACCTCACCGGCCCAAACCCTCCCGGGCTTTCCGACGCGGTATACATCTAAGAGTATGTTTAAAAGCCCCGGCTCCCACTATTCACATTTATTAGTCTCACTTATTTAATCTAAGCAAACGCGTATTCCGGTTATTTGGGTATCTCGGATATAATCGTTAAATTTGTGGGCTGTTATAGTGCCAAGAGGTGTTATACTCATGACGGTTAGACCCCGACACTATACTGACATATTTACAGGACAATAATATTTCAACACCATTATAATTATTTAAAAAGCTATGGCTCAACAAGAAGATGTTTTTAAAAAAATCGTTTCACACGCCAAGGAATACGGTTTTGTCTTCCAATCAAGTGAAATCTATGACGGACTCGCCGCCGTGTATGACTACGGTCAGAACGGCGTCGAGCTTAAAAATAATATCAAACGTTACTGGTGGGACGCTATGACTCTGTTGCATGAGAATATTGTCGGTATCGACTCGGCTATCTTCATGCACCCCACCATCTGGAAAGCTTCGGGCCACGTTGATGCTTTCAATGACCCATTGATTGATAACCGCGACTCCAAGAAACGTTACCGCGCTGATGTCCTTATCGAGGAACAACTCGCCAAGTATGACGAAAAAATCGAGAAAGAAGTCGCCAAGGCAGCCAAGCGCTTTGGAGAGTCATTTGATGAGGCACTTTATCGCCAGACCAATCCTCGTGTATGTGACCACGTGGCACGCCGTGACGCTTTGCACGAGCGCTTTGCCAAAGCCATGAACGACAACGACCTTGAAGAGCTTAAACAGATTATCCTCGATGAAGGTATAGTATGTCCCATTTCAGGCACCAAGAACTGGACCGATGTACGTCAGTTCAACCTCATGTTTAAGACCGAGATGGGCTCAACTGCCGACGGCTCTATGACCGTCTACCTGCGTCCCGAGACAGCCCAGGGCATATTTGTCAACTACCTAAACGTTCAGAAAACCGGCCGTATGCGCCTACCCTTCGGAATAGCCCAGATAGGCAAAGCCTTCCGTAACGAGATTGTTGCTCGCCAATTCATATTCCGCATGCGCGAGTTTGAACAGATGGAGATGCAATTCTTTGTACGTCCCGGCGAGGAACTCAAGTGGTTTGACCAATGGAAACAATGGCGTCTGGCCTGGCACAAGGCCCTCGGCCTGGGTGACGAGAAATATCGCTTCCACGACCACGACAAGCTTGCCCACTATGCCAACGCCGCCACCGACATCGAGTTCAAGATGCCATTTGGCTTCAAAGAAGTCGAGGGTGTTCACTCACGCACAAACTTTGACCTCTCCCAGCACGAGAAATTCTCGGGCAAGAATATCAAATACTTTGACCCCGAGCTAAACGAGAGCTACGTGCCCTATGTCATCGAGACCTCTATCGGCGTTGACCGTATGTTCCTGTCAGTATTGTGTTCAAGCTATGAAGAGCAAGCTCTGCCCAACGGTGAGACACGCGTAGTCCTTCACTTGCCCGAGGCTTTGGCTCCTGTCAAATGCGCCGTAATGCCTCTGGTAAAAAAAGACGGACTCCCCGACAAAGCCCGTGAGATTGTAAACGACTTGAAATTTGATTTTGCCACACACTATGACGAGAAAGACTCAATCGGCAAGCGTTACCGTCGACAGGATGCCATAGGTACTCCATTCTGTATCACCGTTGACCACCAGACTCTCGAGGACAACACCGTCACCCTGCGTGAGCGCGACTCAATGGAACAGACACGCGTCAATGTCGCCGACCTGCACCGGCTCATCCATGGCCGCGTGAGCCTAAACGCCCTGTTGCGCAAACTCGGTTAACATCCAATTTAAGGCATTGTCGTTATCACGTGATAACATCAGACGTGAGACATGATATAGCCAACACATCAACTCCTCAAATATTTAAACAACCCTACTTATGACCAATTTTATTCCCAACGCCTCGCGAGGCACCGCCGGAACACCCCGCAAGGGGCTTTCCAAGTCAACTTATATATGGCTGGGAGTTGCAACTCTTGTCCTACTCCTGTTTGTTGGAGGATGCACAAGCTTCAACTCAATGAAAAAATCAGAAATCGAGGTCGACAAGACCTGGGGTGACGTCCAGTCCTCTTATCAACGCCGTCTACAACTTATCCCCAACCTTGTCAACACCGTAAAAGGTGCCGCCGCTCACGAGAAGGATGTACAATTAGGAGTCACCCAAGCTCGCACAGGTATTAATCCCGGTGTTGAAAAAGCCGAGAAAGAACTGTTAGCTGCCGCACAAGGGGCCAATCCGGGCCAATTCTCTCCTGACGGACAACAGAGCATGAATACCGAGGCTTACAGCAAATTTGACAATGCTTACCGTCTGTATATCAATGCCGTCCACGAAGCATATCCTAACATTACCGCCAACGAGAACTTCAAGGGACTTCAAGACGAGCTCGCCGGCACCGAGAACCGCATAGACCACGCCCGCGTGAAATATAACGAGGCCGTTCAGAAATACAACACCGCGATTGGTCTGTTCCCCAAGAATATATTTGCCGGAATATTTGGCTTCCAATCCAAACAGATGTTCCAAGCCGATGCCGGTGCCATGAACGCTCCGGAGGTTGACTTCTCCAAATAATCCAAACGACAATTAATAATGAGCATATCTAAATTAACTGCAATAGCAGCACTGCTGGCACTGAGCGCCCCTATATTCACGGCATGTAACGATGATGACTCATCAAAGACCGATGCCAACTACGCTGCCTGGAACAAAGCCAACCAAGCATGGCTCGATGAACAGCAAAACCGTCTTGACGAGAATGGCAAGGCTTATTATAAAAAGGTGGTTCCGACATGGAATTCATCGGCCTATGTTCTCATCCATCAATTTAATGACCCCGAGGAGACCAAGGACAATCTCGTGCCTCTGTTGACCTCGACTGTCGATGTGCGCTACCGCGTGACACTCTATGATGGCACACCCATTGATTCATCATCCACCATTACGTCACCTGTTCCGGGAGCGCTACGCACCCAGCTCAACAGCTCGGGACTGATCTCGGGATGGAAAATAGCTCTCACCCACATGCATGTCGGTGACACTTGTGAAATTATCATCCCTTATGCCCAAGCTTACGGCATCACAGGCCTGAATACAGTCAAGCCTTACTCCAACCTCGTGTTCAACATGCGATTGCTTGACATCCCCTACTATGAAGTCAAGCCCTAAGGCATAAGACAATCAATATTACTAAACCCCGCCGTGCAATGAAAATATCATTCAGAGGCGGGGGTTTTCAGTGCTTGTCAAAGATGGAGACACGGCGAGAGAGACACGTTCAGTCTACAGCCATGTCGGCGTTGAGGCGTTGTCTGACGACTTCATACATCATCACGCCAGCGGCCACCGAGACATTGAGAGAGCCGATGTTACCAAACATGGGTATGGACACTCGGGTGTCACACATTTCCATTACAGCCGGTGAGATACCAACATCTTCAGCTCCCATTACCAATGCTACCGGACCTGAATAGTCTCCCTTGGTATAATTGAAGTCGGCTTTTTCAGTGACAGCCACCACTTTATATCCGTTATCCTTAAGGAAACGCACGGCACCGGCGAGATTGCGTTCGCGGCATACCGGAAGATAATGCAACGCCCCTGCCGAGGTTTTGACCGCATCGGCCCCCACGCTGACACTTCCACGTTGGGCAATGACTAAGCCATTGACGCCACAACATTCAGCGGTTCGGGCTATAGCTCCAAAATTGCGCACATCTGTAATACCATCCAGCACAACTATAAATGGCATGATGCCTTCCTCATACAGTCTTGGAACAAGATAATCGAGCCTGTCATATGTCACTGCCGAGAACAGGGCTATCGCTCCCTGATGATTTTTGCGCGTGATACGATTAAGTCGCTCCACCGGCACGCGTTGCACCGGGATGTGGCGTTGTCTCAACAGGCCTAACAGTTCGGCCGACAGCTCGCCTTGAAAGTCTTTTTTCAGAAATACTTTATCAATCTCCTTATCGGCTTCAATAGCCTCAATGATTGCACGTATGCCGTATATATAGTCAGATGATTCCATAAGAATATTATTTAAAGTGAAAATAAAGAATTAGCATTCAGGGTTGTCACCCGGGCCACATTGTCAATGGTAAGGCCCATACAGTTGGCGATATGTCCGGCAATGTGTACCATGTAGGCACTCTCATTGCGACGTCCCCTCATGGGGACAGGAGCAAGGTAGGGCGAATCAGTCTCCAGCAACAGTCTGTCAAGACCTATATCAGGAAGGACATCCCTCAAATTGGAATTTTTAAACGTGACAATGCCATTGACGCCAAAATAGAAGTCATGGTCTCGTCGTATGCGCGCCACATCATCGGACGATCCTCCAAACGAATGAAAAACGCCTCTGAGGTTCTTATAAGGCTGCATAATCTCGAGAACGCGGTCGAGAGCATCACGACTGTGAATGATTATCGGCAGATTATGAGTGACCGCAAATTGAAGCTGACGTTCAAAAGCATCACACTGTTGCTGCTCCCGCGTTTTATCCCAATATAAATCCATGCCTATCTCTCCAATGGCTACATAGCGGTGTTTGCCATCATCTAACAATCGTGATATATATTCAAGGTCTGAGAGATAATTGTCACCGACCTCGGTCGGATGCAGACCCATAGCCATATATATATTGTCGGGGAATTTAGCGGCAAGCCCGTGAAGCGCGTCGATAGTCCCGACATTGACGTTAGGCATTATCATCCTGGACACACCCGCCTCGATAGCCCGGTGAGTGGCATCATAGCCTCCGTTTTCATAGTCTGAGAGATAGTGGTGGGTGTGGGTATCTATCAGCATCACGAATTACGAGTTGTAAGTTTATCTATCAACCTGATAAAGTACTGACGGTCTTCGGACGGCATCTCAACCGATGCCAGAGCCTTAAGGGCCCTGGAGCTGTAATCGGCTATAAGCTCCTCACATTTGATTTTCAATCCCAGTCGATCATATATTGCTCTTACCGATGATATTTTTTCGTCATCACCGACAGTTGTCGATGACAGCACACGATTCAGGTCACCGGTGTTGTCAAGTGACATAGCCATTGTCAACAACCAGGTTTTTTTCTTATTAAGTATATCTCCGCCAATCTGTTTTCCAAATAATATGGGGTCACCATAAGTATCCAACACATCGTCTCTAAGCTGGAAACCGAGGCCCAGATATAGTCCGAAGTCATAGAAAGCCTTGCAGGTCTCCTTGTCGGCGTCGGCAAGAATGGCACCAATCTCACACGCACAACCAATCAGCACCGAAGTCTTAAGCCTAATCATGTTCAGATACTCATCAGGAGTGACGTCGTCGCGGTCTTCAAAGTCCATATCATATTGCTGACCTTCATATACCTCCATCGCTGTACGGTTATATAAGTCGAGGACGGGTCTCAGGTGATGATCGTCACAACGGCTGATATAAATGCCGGCCATAGTGAGCATGGCATCACCGCTGAGGATGGCAGCATTGGTCGAAAAACGACGGTGAACAGTTGGACGGCCGCGTCTCAGGTCGGCATTATCCATGATATCGTCATGCAACAATGTGAAGTTGTGGTACATTTCTATACCTATAGCTTGGTTAATAGCCTTGTCAGGATTAAGGCCTAATGCCTTGGCCACTGACAACAACAATGTGGGGCGCAAACGTTTACCTCCGGCATCCAATGTATATTTGACCGGTGCATAAAGCGCTGCCGGCTCATCGGGATACTCTATCTCCGATAAAGCCCGGTCGATATATTCGGTAATAGATTTGGGATCTGTCATGATGTTTTATTTTATTGTTTAATGGCTTTTTCCAATCTGGCGGCAAAGTCAGGCCTGGACTTATATATGATTCTTATCCTATTTAACAACAACGAGTCTTGGGGCTGTAGTCCCCGGGCAATCTGCTCGGGGCTAAGGGTAGACGTCAAATATGATGCCTTGTCATTAATATCCATATTATCCAAGTTTTTCTGCAAGGTCTCACATAACCTTACAAAGTCATCATCGGCCGAGATCATCCTATATGAATCACACACAGCGATCAACAACGAGTCAGAAGTGTCTTTGATAAGATAGTCGGCAAGATTATCAACATCAAGAGCCAGAGCCAAAGCCATGCCACGCACATTGACCGGTGAGTCAGACATCGCCTCGACAACCGCCCTGGGTATATCTCCATCCTCTTGAGCCAATTCATGTCTTATAACATTCAGTGAATCGACATTGTCGTCAGCCATATATCGCGATATCCTGTCAGTGTAAGCTGTGGCTTTTTCTGATTCTGATTTACACGAAGACACGATCATGACACATGTCACGATTGTAATTACCAATAATAAAGACTTTCTCATATTTACTATCGCATTATCAAACGTCAAAGGTAACAATATTAATTGTAACTTAAAGATTTTTTTTGTAATTTCGCTCCTATTATGGATATAATGACTGATTACAAACCACAGCTTACAATAACACGCCGGTGGGCCATAATGCTTACAGCGTTAATATTATTCCTCCCTGATATAAAAATTTCAGCACAGGCCGTCTTAGATATCCCGGGCGAGGAGACTGCCGATATAGGTTTATATATCAAGGATTTAAAAGCCGACACCATAGTGTTTTCTTCCCATGCCAACGAAAATCATGTACCGGCAAGTATCACCAAATCACTCACATCGGCAAGCGCGATGACCCTTTTGGGCGAAAAATTCAGATTTCGCACAGATGTTGAGCTGAGAGGCAAAAAATCACGTGGTGACAGCACATTCTATGGAGCAATCGTCATCAAAGCCTCGGGCGATCCGACATTAGACAGTCGTCACTTTGACAACAACGGAGGGTTCTGTGACTCAATAGTAGCGGCCCTCACCCGCCTGAGCATAGACTCCATAGTAGGCACCATACAGGTTGAAGCCAAGATGCCCGAGCAAGGACAGGTTGAGACATGGGAAATTGAGGACACACCATGGCCATACGGCGCCGGTATATATGGGCTCAACTACAAGGACAATACAATGAAGGTATATCCCGCCACCGGCAAATCAGTGCCCCACTCTCCCAATCTGGAGATTGTTAAAAGCTATGGCCGAGGGTCATCGCTAAGTCGTGGTATCGGGTCATCGGTGCTTACAGTTCGTGGCACCAAGAAAAAATTCCGCAACTCCTCATGGGTGGTCCATACAACCATGCCCGACCCGGCATCATCGCTTATCCATGAGCTCACCGAGAAAATGGAACAAGCCGGCATTAAAATCAATAACAAAGCAATCGAATACACTTCGCGCCGCCCTATACATCTCTACACACGACTTTCTCCCCCACTCTATGAAACACTCAGAAGCCTGATGGAGAGAAGCGACAATATGTTTGCCGAGGGCATACTACGAGCTTTTGCTCCTGGCGAGACACGTCAAAAAGCCATTGAACGGCAACTTAAGCTATGGCAGTCCCGGAATATCGATACCAAATATACCAACATACTTGACGGCAGTGGTCTGTCACGCGGCGACAACTTCTCACCTCTGTTCATAGGTAATATTCTGGAATGGATGTCCAGGAGCGAGTATGCCAACGATTATATCTCATTGTATCCACGCGCCGGTGTTAATGGCACGGTTAAATCATTTGCCAAAGATACTCGCTTCAAAGGACGTCTCGCCATCAAGAGCGGCAGCATGAACCGCGTACAATGCTATGCCGGATACATACTTGACGAACAGGACGCCCCCACTCATGTTGTTGTAATGATGTGTAACAAATTCAGCTGTTCACGAGCTACATTGAGAAAGGGACTGATTGATTGGCTCGAGAGGTATATTCCCGGCGGCATGGACATCATCGATGACACTGAAGATATACTCGATGAGTAAATAGCTAATTGAACAAACACTTTACCCCCTTGTTTTTAAATTAATTTATTCCACATAATTATGATTACCATCAACCGACTCATAGAGCTCAACATTGAGATTGAAGGCCTGTTACATGTACTTGAGTCACGTGACAATGACACTGCCAGAAAACTGCTCAACACCAAATTCAACGAATTTAAAGAACTGTTTGAACAACTCAATCAACCCTCTGCCGAGTACCAAGAGTCCATGTCTGAACACCAACAGCCCGGGACACCGGACGAGGCCATCGATATTATTGAAATACCGAAGCAGGAATATGACGACGATATTATCCCTGATGGTGATATTGTTATTGAACAAGACCCTGAGCTCGATGATGACACCGACGAGAGTATCACCACCGTTATCGAACAAGACCCCGATATCGATAATCAACCTATTGAAATAGAACACGCCCCCGAACCTGTCATCGGCGACAATCTCGAGGAACACACCCTCATGCCTCCTACCGATAACGTAGTTTCCCAAGAGTCGGCCGAGGAAAACACTGAGACAACTCAGGTCGAGTCAGAGAACGCTGTAGAAGCCATCACATTTGTCGAGGATGAGACGCCCGACGCCTCCAAGGACAATATACGCGTTGACGAAATGCTGTCACGTCGTGAAGCACGAGACCTCAGACGAGCCTTCACGCTTAATGACAAATTCCGTTTCCGCCGCGAGCTTTTTGGCAACAACGATTCCCTGTTTGCCGACACGCTAAATACCCTCATGGCAATGAAAACGATAGATGAGGCCTCGGAATATCTCTATGAAGACATGGGGTGGGATAAAGACAACGAGGATGTCGCCGACTTTGTGGCAATAGTACGCAATCACTTTGCCGGTATCTGAATTATACCATGAGTGGCAAGTTGTATATCGTTCCCACACCGGTGGGCAACCTCTCAGACATGACGCCGCGTGCCATCGAGGTACTCAACAAGGTGTCACTGATATTGTGCGAAGACACTCGCACAAGTGCTCCCCTACTCAAGCACTTTGGCATCACGACCCCCGTTTCAAGCCATCACAAGTTTAACGAGCACGAGACCGTAACCCCTATAATCGACCGCATAGAAGGAGGTGAAGATATCGCCCTCATCTCTGATGCCGGCACCCCGGGGATATCCGATCCCGGCTTCATGCTGTCGCGTGAGTGTCGCCAACGTGATATTGAAGTCTCCACATTACCGGGGCCTACTGCTTTTGTACCGGCACTGGTCAACTCGGGACTCCCGTGTGACCGCTTCAATTTTGAGGGCTTTCTTCCTCCCAAGAAAGGGAGAATGACCCGGCTCACTGATATCGCATCACGCGACACAACCACCATCATATATGAGTCACCACTGAGGATTGTAAAAACCCTCCAGCAACTCGCCGAGGTATGTGGCCCCGACCGCCCGGCTTCTGTGTCTCGCGAGATATCCAAGGTCTTTGAAACAACAGTTCGCGGCTCACTGTCCCAGATATGTGATTTTTTTAAGAAAAACACGCCCAAAGGCGAATTGGTACTTATCATTGGTGGTCAACAAGATAACACCACCAAAGTTCATAAAAACAAATATAAAGATGCTTAACAGCCTCTTCCCTGAGTGAACTTTTTTTATATCTTATACATTATAAATCCAAAGCCGTTGGTGGAGCGATGAGAGCATCAACCATTCACGACTGACCTAACACACATTTTATTTATCATTCAACTTAATTATTTATGCGCTACACCACCATTTTCAAAGCATTGACAGTGGCAACACTTGTCGGATTAGGCATATCTTGCTCTAACGAAAAGAAATCCGAAGCTCAAAGCGATAATAGCGAGGCCCTCAGCAAGGCTTCTCATGATGAACTTGTTGCTGCTGTTTCGGACCGTGACTCACTGCTCTCTCTGGTCGCAGAGATTTCTGACGGACTCACCGAAATTAAATCCCTCGAAAATATCATGGCAACCGACAACTCCGAGACCCCTTCTCAGAAAGCCCAGATAAAAACTGACATCGAGGCCATACGCTCAGCTCTCATCGACCGTCGCAAACGACTTGAGGAACTCGAGGGCAAGCTTTCCAATTCATCACTCTACACTGCCAACCTACAGAAGACAATCACCTCTCTCAAGACTCAGATTGAGCAACAGGATGCCGAGATACAACGTCTCACCGGTGAGCTGAACGTAGCCAAAGAACGTATCGTTGCCCTTGATACTCAGGTTGACTCACTTCACACCACCGTCACCACTGTTACTACTGAGCGAGACGCCGCCGAAGTCAAAGCTACCGAAACGGCCAACCAACTGAACAAATGCTACTATGCCATCGGCAGTAAAAAAGAACTTAAAGAGCATAAAATTCTTGAAACAGGCTTCCTGCGTAAGTCCAAGCTAATGAAAGGCGAGTTTGACCAGAAATTCTTTACTCAAGCCGACAAACGTACACTTAATTCAATCCCCTTGTACGCCAAGAAAGCCAAAGTCCTCACCAACCAGCCCACAGACTCTTACCAGCTGATTGACAACAACGGCTCGATGATTCTCAAAATCACCAACCCCACCAAATTCTGGAGTCTGACCAACTACCTCGTCATCCAGCTCAACTAACCGTCTTGTTATTTACCAAAGCACTAACGCGCCGGCATCCTGTCATTTGGGTGTCGGCGCGTTAACGATTCCATAATACCATGGACTATATTCCACCTATCATAAAGAGGGGTCAGCGGACAGGAGCGGTTGGTAGGGGTCAGCGTGCAAGAAGGCTCTAAAATAATGTGATAGGCATGAAAGACCACAGTTATAGCCGTTCAATAGGCTCGTGACGAAGCCTGTCAGTGATGAATAATTCTGAATTAAGATGCGCAGGGC
>JAGASI010000039.1 GCA_017621845.1 Muribaculaceae bacterium | reverse complement strand
TTCTGAAATCTATCCTTGGATGGATTGCCCCAACGGGCCATTTCCAAAGCCTCCCGCGCCTCTGCCGGGATTGCCTCTCGGGGTTACCCCCTCAAAAGCGAGTGCAAAGTTACCGCCTTTTTATTTACCCACCAAATTTTTTACCCGTTTTTTTGCCGAAAAATATGTTAAAAAACATACTTTGCTAACATGTCGCTATAAACCAGGTGGTTACAAACAGCAAAAAAATAACCTCCTTCATCCGGTCACAGTCGGCGGTCGCTTATCCTATCCAAATTACATGTCAAACACGGGGAGATAACAGTGGTTTAACAAAATTTCAACGCCTCTAAGCAGGCATCGGTTATAATGTCAACATACATATAATAATTGGGAGAAGTTCACGTTATATAATATACTATTTAAGACTTGTCGCCCATATTGGGAGGCAAACTGAGATTAAACAAATCTATTTCTGTTAATGAAATCTTTATTATATAAATATGTGTTGGTTATGTTAATTGTTGGAACCGCGCTTGGAGCATCGGCGTCTGACAGTTCACCGGCATATAACTTCCTGAATATTTCGTCATCATCACGTATCTATGGTCTTGGCGGTGTAAATATTTCACTTGTCGATGATGATATAATGACAACTGATCAAAACCCGGCATTGTTAGGCCAAGAGATGTCAGGTCAAGTTGCTCTCAACTACATGCATTATATCGGCAGTTCAAACTTTGCCGGTGTAAGATATGGTCACTCGGTCGGGGAACATGGCACATGGGGCGTCAACCTACAGTACTTTGGCTATGGCTCCATGAAAGAGACTGATGAAACCGGAAGCGTCATAGGAGACTTTTCGGCTCAAGACGTAGCCATAGGCGGTACTTATTCTCATGATATCACAGACCGACTCAGAGGAGGTATTAATATCAAGATGCTATATAGCGCATATGCCGATTATAGTGCATTTGCGCTTGCCACCGATTTGGGAATAAACTATTATGACCCGGAACGCGATTTATCGCTGTCGGCAGTTGTCGCCAACCTCGGTGGACAGGTCAAACGCTTCAACAACAGCTATGACCGTCTACCAATTGACGTCAGACTGGGATGGTCACAAAGTTTTGGAAACTTTCCGTTAAGATTTTCTATCACAGCCTGGAATTTAACCAAATGGAAACTGCCCTATTACGAGACTGGCGATGGTACAAACAAAGAGGAGTTTGTGCGCAAGGACTCCTTTGGGTCCAACCTTTTCCGCCACCTTGTTTTTGGCATAGACCTGATTTCGAGTCCCAACTGGTATCTTGGACTCGGTTATAATTATAAAACACGCACCGACATGAGCACCTATTCGCGGAGTTTTATCTCAGGATTTTCGCTGACAGGCGGTATTCGTGTCAAAGCCTTTGGTGTCGGCATAGCCTTTGCCCAGCCACATTCGGGTGCCACAACATTTATGGTTAACCTCAACTGTTCACTTAACGATATTCTCAACTAATATTATAAGAGCAGAACATCCTGCCACCAATCCCCCCCCCCACCCAATGAGCAACTCAACACAACCTCAAGGCTCTCCCATAATAATAGCTATTGACGGATTTTCCTCATCAGGCAAGAGCACCATGGCGCGTTCGCTGGCCTCACGTATCGGATACCGATATATAGATTCAGGCGCCATGTACCGAGCAGTAACACTCTATGGTCTAAACCACGGTTATATCAAAAAAAACGGCACCATTGATGTTATTCATCTCATCAAAGAACTCCCATCAATAAACATCGACTTTAAAGTCATGGACGACGGCAAACAACATACCATGCTCAACGGCATAGATGTCGAGACCGAAATACGAGGCATGGAAGTTGCCAATCACGTATCGCATGTTGCAACAATTCCCGAGGTTAGGCATCGCCTTGTTGACCTACAGCAGGAATTCGGCCGGCAGAAAGGTATCGTAATGGATGGTCGCGACATTGGCACCACAGTGTTCCCCGATGCCGAACTTAAAGTCTATGTCAATGCTCCGGCCGAGACTCGTGCTCAACGTCGTTATGACGAACTGAGAGCAAAGGGTGATGCCACCACCACCTACCAACAAGTATTGGAGAATGTCAAATCACGTGACTACCAAGACATGCACCGAGCTGAAAGTCCACTGCGCAAAGCCCCTGATGCCATTGAACTGGATAACTCCAACATGACACTTGCCCAACAGGACGCATGGCTCATCCGGCAAGTCAATAACACCACCTCTCTCAATAAATAATGAGCGTCACCCAATTAACATCTCCAACCAAAGATATTGTCATCGAAATAGACCCCGGATCGGGGTTCTGCTTTGGTGTCGTTACCGCTATAAATAAAGCCGAAGAAGAGCTCAGCAACGGAGGTGTGTTATATTGTCTCGGCGACATCGTACATAACAGCGCCGAGGTTGAACGCCTTGCCTCTGCCGGGCTTAAAACCATAGACCGCGAACAATTTGAACATCTCACCAATGTCCGCGTGTTGCTCAGGGCTCACGGCGAACCACCATCTACCTATGCCTATGCCAACTCTCACTCAATACAACTTATAGATGCCACCTGCCCTGTAGTACTCAAACTTCAACAGCGCATCAAGGCCGCTTATGACCAAGCAATAAGCTCCAATTCCGCCCTACAAATTCTCATCTATGGCCAACGAGGACATGCCGAAGTAAACGGGCTCGTCGGTCAAACCCAAGGGACAGCTATCGTCATCGAATCTCTTGAAGACTTAAAAAACGTCGACTTTGACAAGGACATCGTGCTATACAGCCAGACGACAAAATCACTCGAAGGTTTTTCCTCAATCATCTCAGCGATAAAATGCCGCATTTCCCCAAACACTCATTTTGAGCACTATGACACCATATGTCGCCAAGTTGCCAACAGAGTTTCTAACATTCAAGAATTTGCACGCACCCACGATGCTGTCTTATTTGTCACCGACTCTAAAAGTAGCAACGGCCATGTCCTATACGAACACTGCAAATCGGTCAATCCCAATACCC
Source organism: Muribaculaceae bacterium (assembly GCA_017621845.1). Classification (GTDB taxonomy): domain Bacteria; phylum Bacteroidota; class Bacteroidia; order Bacteroidales; family Muribaculaceae; genus CAG-873. The sequence goes on along the minus strand of JAGASI010000039.1, from coordinate 6,132 downwards.
ACAAAATTTCCCGGTCCAATGATTTAAGTCTATCAATGATTCAAGGAGCAAAAAGTATCGGTGTGTGTGGCGCTACTTCAACACCACGCTGGCTCATGGAGCAAGTTGCCGAACAAGTTGTCAAACTTAGCCAAAATCAATAACACTTCCCCAACTGCCATTCAACATATCCCAGGAAAATGAAAAACATTTTTTTAACAGCCATACTGTCAATTATCTCAAGCATGACAATTTTCATTTCATGCTCAAACAATGACGCCCCACACGCCTCTGACAACAAAACATCACCAAAATCAGTATCAACCGAACAACGAGACAAGGTAGAGAAAGCAGCGACAGATAACGCCCTGCAATTAATTAACGCCGACAACAATACCAACGCCAAGGAACAAGCTGCCATCCAGCTTCAAGTCAATGCAAGCCGCTTACGGCGCGCCGGGTATCCCGAGTTGGCCGACATATACCTTAATAAGGCCCGCAACATAATTCAAGCCGACTCAGTCAGCGCTCCTACCGATATTATATAACATCTTAATTACCATAAATGAGCCACACTACGTGATTGTAGTGTGGCTCATTTATGGTAATCACCAATTGTAATTTCTAAGACTTAGCGCGTCAACACTTGTCACAGAAAAAGCTCTTAAGCTTCCGGGGCAATAAGTTTATATCCCTTGCCATGAATATTGATAATTTCTATTGAGGGATCATCCTTGAGATGTTTGCGCAACTTGGTGATATATACATCCATCGAACGGGCGTTGAAATAATTATCATCAATCCAAATCGTCTTGAGTGCAAAGTTGCGTTCAAGGATTTCATTTACATGGGCACACAACAGGCTCAGTAGCTCAGACTCCTTGGTAGTGAGTTTGGTAACCTTATCGTTAATCATCAATACCTGTTTCTGGGTATCAAATGTAAACTTACCAATATTATACATGGTAATCTCTTTGCCTTTCTTGCCCTTGACACGGCGTAGGATTGCTTCAAGACGGAACACAAGCTCCTCCATAGAGAATGGCTTGGTCAAATAGTCATCGGCTCCAATCTTAAATCCCTCAAGTATATCATCTTTAAGAGACTTAGCGGTAAGGAAAATAATAGGCACCTCAGAGTTGACGGCACGAATTTCCTGGGCAAGTGTAAATCCATCTTTCTTAGGCATCATAACGTCAAATACACATAAATCATATTTGCCCTTGAGGAAAGCCTTGTAACCGCTCTCACCATCAGCAAACAAATCAGCGCTAAAACCTTTCTGTTGCAGATACTCTCTCAACAACATACCCAGGCTTTCATCGTCTTCACATAGAAGGATACGTGTACGTTCTTCCATAATCATTAATTTTTTGTGAGTGGTAATATAATTTTAAATTTTGTTCCTACATTAAGTTGGCTCTCTACCGTAATCTCGCCACCAAGTTCTGTAATCATCTTGTATACATATGCCAATCCGAGACCAAATCCCTTGACATCATGACGATTGCCGGTGGGCACACGATAAAATTTTTCAAATATCTTTTTTTGGTTATCCTTAGATATTCCGATACCGTTGTCCTCAATCGTGATTTCAAGTTTCTCGCCCGGCAAGTCACGTGTAGCGACCGTCAGACACAGCGGCTCGTCCTCCTTGCGATACTTGACGGCATTGTCCAACAGATTGAATATAACATTGGTAAAATGCATCTCATCGACTTCAACAAGAGCATTCATCGCGTCAAGATTAGACACGAGCTTACCCCCATATTTCTCAACCTTGAGCTTAAAGGTGTTAACAATAGAATATATCACCGAGTTGGCATCAATCTCCTGAAGCCTTAACGTAGCCTTACGGCCCTCAAACATTGACATCTGCAATACTTTCTCAACTTGAAATCTCAGTCGCTTGGTCTCATCAGAGATTACCGTCGAAATCTGTTGCAACATCATCGGAGACTTTCTTACCGTCTGGTCATTAAGCATCTGTGCTGCCAATGATATGGACGAGATTGGGGTTTTGAACTCATGGGTCATATTATTGATAAAGTCATTTTTCATTTCACTGAATTTCTTCTGACGGAAAGCAGTGATAATCGTAACCACAAATATTATCAGCAATACGACGGTAAATCCTATCATCGGCAACATAAATGACATTGACGAGTATACATAGTCTTTACGGTTGGGAAAATAAACCTTAAGGAAGTATTGTTTACCCATACCATCATGAGGAAACAACCTCACGACAAACATATTGTTTTCATCATCGGCCGCTGCACCAAATCCTTCGGTACGATAAACAGGCACGCCATTGCCATTGACTACGGCAAACTCATAGGGCACCTCCAAACCTCGCGATTTAAGTTCTGTACGTATATAATTGTCTACAAGCGTTGAATCGGCTCGTTCGGTAATTGGACGTATCGATGCTTGGGCCATAATATCCAGAATTACCCCGTCTATCATATCTTTCTGCATCATATATCTGTCGTGTATCGAATTATTGACAGCATTATACTGAGACTCGGTCAATCGTGACGCCCCCTGAAGATTGTTGATTGTACCCGCATCAGCCTTAATTGTTAAGTCGGCCTCAAGACCATTGGAAGTCGTGAACGAATATCTGACGCCTCCAAGGCGTGGCGTTGTCTCACCAAAGTACTGGGCATATATCGATGAGGACTGTATGGAATCGACATCCTCTTCTAAAAATCGCTTTGTTTCATCATGGGACAATTTATCTGACACCATATATAGAGCCTGCTTGGCCGCTTCTGAGAATTGCTCATAACGCATCTGTGCCATATTACGCATATAGACAACCTGCATAAACAGCAATCCAACAAAAGTCAATGCCATCAATATTGTCAATATCCAGATTGTATGTTTCTTCATCTTAACGTTAAATCAATTATTACACAGGCATTTATCAGCGTTCTGAGCAAGCAATGCCATCGTGCGATTTTAACCTATATTATGTTAACAAATAAAGATGTTAGTAAGTTTTTGAACTTAAACAATTTAAATTTGAGTTAATCCAGGCTCATACATTTAGACCTACAAAAGCACAAGACAACAAGCCGCCTTTAACACTCAAGTGCAAAATTAACATTTAAATGTGAAAAACCAAACATTTTTCACCATATTTTTTCATTAACAAAATGAAAAATACAAAATCCTGTTATACATACTCGCCAAGGGTATCAACAAAGTCAACCTCGACAATGCTTTAAGTAGCACTACCGAGTGATTAAGAGATGTTGAGCTTTAATTAAATAATAATTCAGTCTTTTTGAGGCAAGATGAAAAATCAGTCATAGTGTCTCACGCGAGCACTGATATACGCTACAAACCATCATCTAATCCTCATCGTCTCGCCTAAATATAAACTACGATGGTGTTATCCCCAGCCAACGATTAGTCAAAGACATCCTCGACTGAAACGTCGGCAACCTCAACTTCTTCATCATCAGGGCCAAAGAGACCACCACATAAATCAACATCGGGCGGGAAGTTAAACCTGACATTCTGAGTATAGGGCAACGTCTTGTCACCATATATCTTCTTCATATACTTGCCGAATATCGGAAGTGCCATCTCGGCTCCTTGTCCATCGGCCATGGTATTGAAATGAATGTAACGTTCATCACCCCCGACCCACACTCCGGTGACCAGCTCGGGTGTGAAGCCCATAAACCAGCCATCGGCATTAAAGTTGGTGGTACCGGTTTTACCTCCAATCTCGGCTGTAAGCGCATATGGAGCCCGTCTCAGACGGCTACCCGTTCCACTATTAACCACATTCAATAACATATCGAGAATACGGTAATAAGCCTTCTCACTGATAACTTCTGTCTGCAAAGGAGCAAAACGAGCTAACACATTCCCATTATTATCAGTAATAGCTGTAACATACAATGGCTCAGAACGCATACCCTTATTAGCGAACGCCGAGTAAGCACCAACCATTTCCTTCACCGAGACCTCACAAGGGCCAAGACACAGAGACATCACGGCTGGCAACTCATTGGTGATACCCAAACGATGGAGATGTTTGACCAGACGCACCGGACCTACCTCATTTAATACACGAGCCGATATCCAGTTGTTAGACTGAGTCAAGCCCCACTTCAGCGACACCATCTCGCCGATATGTGAACGACCTCCGTTACGTGGTGCCCATGTCTTACCGCCGGGGAGCTGGAATACAGGCTGGGCATTGAGGAACGTGGAGCATGGAGTGTAATCATCTTCCATGGCAAGCGTATAAAGGAACGGTTTCATGGTCGATCCTATCTGTCGCCGTCCTCGAGAAACCATATCATACTGGAAAAATCTGAAATCCACACCTCCCACATAAGCCTTGACGTGCCCCGTAGCCGGATCCATTGACATCATGCCTGTTCGCAGGATAGACTTAACATATAACACCGAGTCTCGAGGTGACATTTTCTTCTCTATCGGTCCGCTATATGAAAACAACACCATCTCTACCGGGGTGTCAAACTCTTTCTTTATCTCAGCTTCACTCTTTCCGGCAAGCTTAGCTACCCGGTAACGTTCACTCTGTCTGATGGCATTATCTATAAGACGCTGACGACCTGAAGCCGAAATTTCATTAGGATTGGACGTATAAGGCATGCCTTTTTTCTCGCGGTCAAAACGCCTCTGCAAGTCTGACATGTGCTCGGCTACAGCCTCCTCGGCATATCGTTGCATACGAGAGTCTATCGTGGTATATATCCTCAGTCCGTCGCTATATATATCATAATATGTTCCGTCGGCCTTGGGGTTCTTGGCAATCCAACCATACAAAGGATTGTTGACCCATGCCGTCGAATCATCAACATAAGCCTGCATATTCCACGACGGATAGTCAGAGCGCTGAGGTTTCTTAGCAGTGAGAACCCTACGTAACTCTTCGCGGAAATAAGGAGCCAAACCTTCTTTATGATCCAATCGATGGAAGTTCAACTTAATCGGTAGAGATGCCAACGAGTCGCGTTCGGCCGAAGTTATCTTACCCGCCTTCTCCATCTGGTCAAGCACCACATTACGACGTTCAAGCGCACGCTCGGGATTTTTTACCGGGTTATAGTATGAGGGATTTTTCACCATGCCTACCAAAAGGGCCGACTCCTCGATATTTAGATTACGGGCATCCTTGTTAAAATAGACCTGTGCGGCCGACTTGATACCTACAGCGTTATACAGAAAGTCAAACTGGTTAAGGTACATCTTGATAATCTCTTCTTTAGAGTAATAACGCTCCAGTTTGATAGCAATCATCCACTCTATAGGCTTCTGGAACGCACGCGAGAGCTTCTTGGATGTAGGTTGGGAGTATAGTTGCTTGGCCAACTGCTGGGTAATTGTAGAACCTCCACCGGCACTTTTATCGTTCATAAGGACCGTCTTGAATATCGCACGTCCCAATGCTCTGAAGTCAATACCCGAGTGTTCTTCAAAACGCTCATCTTCTGTGGCTACCAAGGCATCTACCACATGCTGAGATATCTCATCATAATCGGCATATATACGATTGCCCGTGGGCGAAAACAATCGGCCCATCTCAACACCGTCGGCCGAATATACCACCGAGGCAAAACGGTCTTTGGGGTTTTTCAGCTCCTCAACGGGTGGCATATACCCAATGACCCCATTATATACCAAAACAAAAAACAACAGTATCAAGCCCAAAAATGATCCATAGACTATCCACATCCATTTTACAGTCTTGAGTTGACGACGACGCCGACTTTGCTCTTGATTGACCGGACGCCCCGGCTTATTGTCCTCTGGTCGTTTAGCTGTATTTCTTTTAAACAGGTTTAATTTCATTTGATCTATTTAAATAATTCCATAGCCTACACCGGGGCTACATAAAGACACGAGCCAAAAGCGCATAGCTATCAATCCCCAAAATTACACAAACTATCCCAAATCACAAAATCAGCCATCATGACACCTGCTAAGTATCATTGTTTTCGTCATATTTTTTGCTCTATTTACACGGCTCTTTCATTTAAAATCTACATTTAAAATCTCATGGTCGTCTTTATCAAAGCCATATTTTATAGGCGAACCTCAATGTATGCAGGATTGGTTGCGACATGATTATAAATATCTGATTCACAGCTAATTTAGCCT
>JAGASI010000006.1 GCA_017621845.1 Muribaculaceae bacterium | reverse complement strand
TATCGATGGATTGTCGCTCCGCGCCTCTGCCCGGATGTCCTTTGTTGGCTTATGCCCTCAAAAGCGACTGCAAAATTAACCCCTCTTTCCTTTTCTTGCAAACTTTTTATTAATTATATTGTGTTAATATTTGTAAATAATATAATTAATCCGCTAACAGGAATTGTTTTATATGCTACACTATCTCCCTCAAGAAAGTTTTAATTCCTCATCTCATGCATGAGATACTAATTACCGTATACATTACTATTCAATGACTGACGGTAATATCATATTGGTGAGCATGACCAGCCGAAATATTCGTACTAAAATTTGTTATTACTCATCAATAGAGAAGATATCATGAAGGATAATTTTAGTTGCTCCGATATTAGCCTTTATATAGGATGAGGCTCGGATAGACGCCTGTTGCAAAGCTGAAGTATCACTCACGAGAGCACTTATATGGTGATTAAAAGTATCAGCATTATCATAAGTAAATCCACCTCCACAGTCGATAAGGCCATAGGCCTCGCGGAATTTCTTGTGATTGGGACCAAAAAGCACCGGCAGCCCATAGACCGCAGCCTCGTTGAGATTGTGTATACCGGCTCCAAAGCCACCACCTATCAGAGCTATGTCTCCATATCTATATATAGAAGACAGTAGACCAAAGCAGTCTATTATTATATATGTTACTCCCTCTGGTATAGTGTCAAGATCTTTACATTGTGACCAAAGAATTGCATTTGACCCAAGTCGTGCTCGTAATTCAGCAAGACGATTTCCATCAAACTCGTGAGGTGCAATGATTGCATGTATTTTAGGATGGTCTTTCAACCAAGGGATATATATCTGTTCATCTGCAGGCCAAGAACTACCGGCAATCAATGTAAGCGATGTTTTCTGAGTCCAATTTTTGAGAGATGGCACCTCAAAGGTGTTTCTCATAACATCGGTAACTCTATCAAAACGCGTGTCCCCGGCAACAGTCACATTATCATACCCAATACCGGCAAGCAAACCTCGAGAGGCTTCATCCTGTACATATATATGAGTGAATGTCGATAACATTTTTCTCATCATGCCACCCCATGGTTTGAAAAAAGACTGGGAAGGACGGAATATACCGGATATAAGGTATGTAGGGATATTGAGACGTTTTAGTTCAGATAGATAGTTTCCCCAAAACTCATATTTCACAAATACCACTTTATGGGGACATGCCGCTTCAATAAAGTCTCGGGCATTACAACGAGTATCAAACGGAAGATAAACCACACAATCGACTTTATCATAGTTATGTCTTACCTCATAACCCGAAGGAGAGAAAAAAGATAGCAATATCGTATAATCAGGTATTTGTCTTTTAATTGCCTCAATCATCGGACGCGCTTGTTCAAACTCACCCAACGAAGCGACATGCACCCATAAGTCAAATCCCTTAGGGGCCTTATCATGACGAGCCCTGACTATTTTATCGATTGTGCGACGTTGTCCCTCAAGCATTTTTGAAGCTTTGGCGTTATGCACCGAAGCTGCTTTTACCAACATCCGGTAGGTATTGATGCCGAGGTTGTATAGAGAATTCATTCGGCGTGGATGTTTTCGATACCAAGTTTAATACGCGCGACAGATTCATCCTTCCCCATAAGTTCAGTGATATCAAACATATGAGGTCCTGTACAACGGCCAACAACTGTAAGACGGAAAGCATTCATGACATTGCCCAGATGATAACCATTGTCAGCAATCCACCCCAATACAATAGGCTCAAGGACTTGAGATGTAAAGTCAGGTTGAACTTCAAGCAATTCCACCAACTCACCCATTATACGTGGCATATCTTCACTCCAACGCTTCTTAACAGCCTTGGGGTCATAAGAAGTAGGGCGGGTAAAGAAGAAATCAGTCTGTTCCCATAGGTCACGGACAAAATTAATACGGCTCTTAACCATACCAACAGCCTTGGCTATATATTCATCGCTATAATCAACGAGGTTTACACCCTTTTCAATAAGTATGGGCTTATAAAGTTCAGCGAGCTCGGCATCAGTAGTCTCCATAAGATAGCTATGGTTAAACCATTTCCCCTTTTCAAAAGCAAACTTGGCGCCCGAACGCGAACAATGTTCAAACGAGAATTTATCTATAAGCTCCTGCATGGACATCACCTCAGTATCATCACCGGGATTCCAGCCCAGGAGTGCCAGGAAGTTGACAACTGCCTCAGGAAGGTATCCACTCTCGCGATAACCCGAGGAGACATCACCGCTCTTGGGGTCATGCCATTCCAACGGGAACACCGGAAAACCAAGGCGATCCCCATCGCGTTTAGAAAGTTTACCCTTGCCGTCGGGTTTCAGCAATAACGGCAGGTGGACAAACCGTGGCATCGTGTCTGCCCAGCCAAAAGCCTCATAAAGCAACACATGAAGTGGAGCCGATGGCAACCACTCCTCACCACGTATCACATGGGATATTTTCATCAGATGGTCATCAACGATATTGGCAAGATGATAAGTAGGCAGGTCATCGGCACTCTTATATAACACCTTGTCATCAAGAATATCACTCTTGATAACCACACGGCCTCTCAACAGGTCATCGACCTCAACATCGCGACCCGGCTCTATCTTGAACCGCACTACATATTGATTGTCGTCGGCGATTAGCTTATCCACCTCTTCCTTGGACATAGTCAAGGAATTACGCATCGACATACGGGTCGAAGCGTCATATTGGAAGTTAGGAGTAGCAGCTCGAGCTTTTTCCAACTCATCGGGAGTGTCAAAAGCGATATAGGCCTTATCGGCATCCAACAACATCTTGACATGCTCGCGATAGATATCGCGACGCTCACTTTGCTTATATGGTCCATAAGGGCCTCCCTCGCGCACCCCTTCATCTATTCCAATGCCCAACCATGCCAGGGACTCATTAATATAGTCCTCAGCTCCGGGAACAAAACGATGAGAATCGGTATCCTCTATACGCAGTATCATCTTGCCGCCATTCTGACGTGCAAACAGATAATTGAACAAAGCGGTGCGGACACCACCGATATGTAACGGGCCTGTTGGCGACGGCGCAAACCGCACTCTAACTTCTCTTTCCATGACTATATATCTATTATTTATTCATTCTTACATTACCCATGGACACTCATCAAAGAGCAATCCCGAGCCTATTCCGGCCACAAAATTAACAATAAATTCCGATATAGCTCATACTCACCTCCTTCAATCCATCCAATCGTCTGATTCAATACAACACATATAACTAATTCAAAGGCTATCAATAAAAATTAAAACATTCAAACACAAACTAATCCTCTTATAGTAATGCTCACCGAAAACAAAATCATGAAAACAAATCATGTCGCAAATCTTACTACAAACAAAATACAAAAAATGTGGTAATGGTAAAGTGGTTGTGGGTAACAGAATTTTTTGTAACTTTGTGCGGTCTCCCTGTCAGACCTTAACGTCCAAATTACGGTATTAACGTCTAAACAAATATAGATGAGAGAAACTCAGCGGGCCGTACTGATATTAGAAGACGGCACACAATTTCAAGGTAAATCTTTTGGCTATGAGGGTTCCACCTCAGGCGAAGTAGTTTTTAACACCGCCATGACCGGTTACCCCGAGTCTTTGACCGACCCATCTTATGAAGGTCAAATTCTTGTAACAACATTTCCACTTCAAGGCAACTACGGTGTTCCTCCCGAAGACCCCCAGTCTCCACCTTTAAGTGACAACTTTGAGAGCGAAGGCATCCACTGCCGGGGACTCGTGGTCCAAGACTACTCTTGGGAAAACAGCCATTGGTTGTCATCGCGCTCATTGGCCGATTGGCTAAAATCTCAAAAAATTCCTGCTATTTACGACATCGATACACGCGCCTTGACCAAGCACCTTCGTGAAAAAGGTTCTATGCTTGGCAAAATTTTGGTTGAAGGCTGTGACGATGTCGATTTTTATAACCCCAATCTTGAAAACCTCGTTGCCAAGACCTCCTGCAAGGAAGTCTCCACCTACGGCGATGGAAGCAAGACTGTCGTGCTGGTTGACTGCGGTGTCAAACACAATATCGTGCGCTGTCTTGTTAAACGTGGCGTTAAAGTTGTGCGAGTCCCCTGGGATTATGACTTCAACACCATCGACTATGACGGAGTATTCATCTCCAATGGTCCCGGCAATCCCGACATGGCCGAAGCAACAGTCCGGAATATACGTTGCGCCATGAAAACAGGCAAACCAATCTGTGGCATTTGTATGGGAAATCAACTTTTAGCCAAAGCTGCCGGAGCCTCAACTTACAAGCTTAAATACGGCCATCGCTCTCACAATCAGCCCGTGCGCCAACTCGGCACCAACCGCTGTTTCGTAACATCCCAAAACCATGGATTTGCGGTTGACAACTCCACTTTACCACCTGAATGGGAGCCGCTGTTTGTCAACCTCAACGACAACACCAACGAGGGAATAAGACACAAGACACAGCCTTTCTTCTCGGCCCAATTTCACCCTGAAGCGTCTTCGGGACCCAAAGATACTGAATTCCTTTTTGATGACTTTATAGCCCTTTTAAAATAATCATGGAAGAGACAAACAAGATACAGAAAGTGTTGCTCCTGGGTTCAGGAGCACTGAAAATCGGCGAAGCCGGAGAATTTGATTACTCAGGATCTCAAGCGCTCAAAGCAATGAAAGAAGAGGGCATCACTACAGTCCTCATCAATCCTAACATTGCCACGGTACAGACTTCCGAGGGATTTGCCGACAAGATATACTTTCTACCTGTCACACCCTACTTTGTCACAAAAGTCATTGAAAAAGAACGACCCGATGGCATACTCCTTGCTTTTGGAGGACAAACTGCACTCAATTGTGGCGTAGAATTGTATCGTTCAGGTATCCTTGAGAAACATGGCGTTAAGGTTCTGGGAACACCAGTCCAATCCATTATCGATACCGAAGACCGAGAACTGTTTGTCAAACGTCTCGATGAAATAGATATCAAAACCATCAAATCCCAAGCCGTTGAGTCGGTAGACCAAGCTCTTGAAGTCGCCAACCGTCTTGGATATCCCGTCATTGTTCGTGCCGCTTACGCATTGGGTGGTCTCGGTAGCGGCTTCTGTGACAACGACACCCAACTTAAAGCTCTCACTGAGAAAGCCCTCGCTTTCTCACCCCAGGTCCTTGTTGAAAAGTCACTTAAAGGCTGGAAAGAAGTCGAATATGAGGTGGTACGTGATCGATATGACAACTGTATCACTGTATGCAATATGGAAAACTTTGACCCTCTGGGCATACACACAGGCGAGTCTATAGTTGTAGCACCATCCCAGACACTATCCAATGACGACTATCACTACCTGCGTTCACTCGCGATTAAAATCATTCGCCATATCGGCATTGTCGGCGAATGTAATGTCCAATATGCCTATGACCCCAAGTCAATGGACTACCGTGTCATCGAGGTCAACGCCCGATTGAGTCGCTCATCGGCCCTCGCATCCAAAGCTACAGGCTACCCCCTGGCCTTTGTCGCTGCCAAACTCGGCCTTGGCTATGGCCTATTTGACCTCAAAAACTCGGTAACTAAAACCACATCGGCATTCTTTGAGCCCGCTCTTGATTATGTTGTAGTGAAAATCCCACGTTGGGACCTTGGCAAATTCCATGGCGTCAACCGCGAGATTGGCTCATCGATGAAATCGGTCGGCGAGGTAATGGCGATAGGACGCACATTTGAAGAAGCTATTCAAAAAGGCCTGCGTATGATTGGACAAGGCATGCACGGATTCGTAGCAAATAGACCAATCAACATCGACAATATCGACCACGCACTCGCCGATCCCACCGACAAACGCATCTTTGTAATCTCCCAAGCCATGCAACAAGGCTACAGCGTCGACCACATACATGAGCTGACCAAAATTGACCGCTGGTTCCTGTTCAAGCTACGCCACATCATAGACACAGCATCTGAACTCGGGCAATACAACAACGTCAATGACATTCCACAGCCCCTGATGAGACTGGCCAAACAGCAAGGCTTTAGCGACTTCCAGATTGCTCGAGCCATCAACCCCCAATATGCAGCTTCAAGCCCCGAGGATGCCATTTGGGATATAAGACAACAACGTATAGCCATGGGTATCATCCCTGTCGTCAAGCAAATTGACACACTTGGTGCTGAATATCCGGCCCATACCAACTACCTGTATCTCACATACAACGGTACCGAAAATGACATCAATTATCTACATGACCACCGCTCGATAGTTGTACTCGGTTCAGGAGCCTATCGTATCGGATCGTCGGTCGAATTTGACTGGTGTTCGGTCAACGCACTGATGACTGTAAAAGCTCGAGGCTGGCGCTCAGTAATGATAAACTTCAACCCCGAGACCGTCTCGACCGACTATGACATGTGCGACAGGCTATACTTTGACGAACTGACATTTGAACGCGTCATGGACATCCTCGACCTCGAGCAACCACACGGAACTATCCTCTCAGTCGGCGGCCAAATACCCAATAATCTCGCGACACGCCTCGATGCACGTGGCGTAAACATCCTCGGGACATCAGCCCAGAGCATCGATAATGCCGAGGACCGACACAAATTCTCAGCAATGCTTGACCAACTCGGCATCGACCAACCTCGCTGGCAGGAATTAACTTCATTAGAAGACATAAACGCCTTCATCGACAAGGTTGGCTTCCCTGTATTAGTGCGTCCAAGCTATGTTCTCTCAGGAGCAGCCATGAACGTATGCTCAAATAACGATGAATTAGTACGTTTCCTGCGTCTCGCCGCCAATGTATCCAAGCAACACCCTGTAGTTGTCACCGAGTTCATACAGAATGCCAAAGAAATAGAGATGGACGCCGTAGCCAACAACGGCAAAATCATTGCATACGCCATAAGCGAGCACATCGAATTTGCCGGTGTTCACTCTGGTGACGCCACCATACAATTTCCACCCCAGAAGCTGTATGTCGAGACAATGCGCCGTATCAAAAAAGTATCACAGCGCATAGCCGCCGCACTCAACATAACCGGCCCCTTTAATATTCAGTACCTTGCCAAAAACAACGACATCAAGGTCATCGAGTGCAACCTGCGCGCTTCACGATCATTCCCATTTGTCTCCAAAGTACTTAAAATCAACTTTATCGACCTTGCTACACAAGCAATGCTTGGAGAGGACGTACAAGCTCCGTCCAAAAACGCCTTTGATCTCGACTACGTTGGTATCAAGGCCTCTCAATTCTCCTTCTCACGTCTTCAAGGGGCAGACCCTGTATTGGGTGTAGACATGGCATCGACCGGCGAAGTCGGATGTATCGGTGAAAATACTTCTGAAGCACTACTCAAGGCCATGCTCTCAGTATCCAACCGTATTCCCGACAAGTCAAAAGGCATACTTTTGTCAACCGGTACTCCCAAACAGAAAGCCGATATGCTCGATGCAGCTCACGCACTGCACAATCACGGCTTTAGATTATACGCCACCGGTGGAACACACGCCTTCCTTACTGACAACGGCATCCCGGCTGTGCGCGTATACTGGCCATCCCAACCCGACATGCAACCCCAAGCTCTCGACCTGCTTCACCGTCACGAGATTGACCTGGTAGTAAATATTCCCAAAAATCTAACATCGACCGAGCTATCCAACGGATACAAAATACGTCGCGCGGCAGTTGACCTGAACATCCCGTTATTGACCAATGCCCGCCTGGCTTCAGCGTTTATCAATGCCTTTACCACAATCCCTATTGACAAAATCGAGATTAAATCTTGGGAACAATATCATTAATTACCGACTCTCAAAAATCAACCACAATTAATAACATATCCTCATAATAACATATCCTCATGAAAAAACTCCTTCTCACATTACTGTTGACAGTGCTCACGGTAACCGGCTCCTGGGCCTACCGTTACAACTACCGCACAGTAGAGGGTGACCCCCTGCACTCATTGCTTTACACCCTCCCCAACGGACTTAAAGTCTACATGACAGTCAATAAAGATAAACCTCGAATACAGACATATATAGCTGTGCGCGTAGGTGGCAAAAACGACCCCGCCGAGACTACCGGACTTGCCCACTACTTTGAGCACCTGATGTTCAAGGGCACCGAGAACTTTGGCACCCAGAATTATGCTGCCGAAAAACCACTACTCGACAAAATCGAAGCCCTCTTCGAGAAATATCGCAAAACAACTGATGAAGCAGAGCGCCAAGCAATCTACCACGAGATTGACTCCATCTCCTATCAAGCATCACTCATCGCAATCCCCAACGAGTATGACAAACTCATGGCATCGATAGGCGCCGATGGCACCAACGCCTATACATCTACAGATGTCACTTGCTATGTCGAAGACATCCCCTCAAACCAGATTGAAAACTGGGCACGCATCCAGGCCGACCGCTTTGCACACCCCGTTTTACGAGGCTTCCACACCGAGCTTGAAACAATATACGAGGAGAAAAATATGTCACTCACCCAAGACTCACGCAAGGCATACGAAGCTTTACTTGCCGGATTGTTCCCTTCCCACCCCTATGGAGCGCAAACCGTACTTGGAACACAAGAACACTTGAAAAACCCATCAATCACCAATGTTAAAAACTATCACAAAACTTGGTATGTACCCAACAACATGGCCATATGTCTCTCAGGAGACTTTGACCCTGACAACATGATGGATATAATCACCAAATATTTTGGTGACTTCAAGCCAAATCCCAATCTTCCGGTCCTTAATTTCCCCAAAGAAAAACCACTGACCACTCCCGTGTCCAAAGATGTCCTTGGCAAAGAAGCCGAGTCTATATACATGGGCTGGCGTCTTCCCGCCACCAAAGACAAAGATATGGCCGTACTGAACTTACTCGCTGAAGTATTACAAAACGGCAAGTGCGGACTTATTGACGTCAACGTGACACTTCCCCAACGCACACTTGGCATGGGGTCATTCATCTATAACATGGCCGACCAAAGCAGCTTTATTATTGTTGGACGCCCCAAAGCTGACCAGAACCTCGACCAAGTGAAAGATATTGCAATCGAACAAATCGAACTACTTAAACAAGGCAAATTTGATGACGACCTCATACCGGCTATCGTCAACAACGTTAAACTTCAACTTCAAAAAGGATTTGAGAACAATAATAACCGAGCAAACTTTTTTGTAGAAGCCTTTGTCAACGGTGTCGAATGGGAAGACGCAGTAAAAGAGCTGAACGAGCTTGACAAAATCACCAAAGCCGACGTCGTCGCCGTTGCCAACAAATATCTTGGCTCAGACAACTTTGTGGCCGTATACAAGCGACAAGGGACCGACCCCAATGAGTTGAAAATTGCCAAGCCCAAGATTACACCCATCGCTACCAACCGCGACGCCGCCTCTGACTTTCTGAAAGAAATTACAGAATCTAAAGTTCAACCAATTGAGCCAAAATTTGTCGACTTCAAGACCGACCTCACTCGCTCGTCGGCCAAGAAAGGACAGGTAGAAGTCCTCTATACCCACAACAACACCAACGATATCGCTCAACTCACACTCATCTATGAACTCGGTACCACCGCCGACCGTCCATTGGCCTATGCCAACCAATACCTCAGTCTGCTTGGCACCAAGGACATGACTGCCGTTCAGATTAAAAACGAGTTCTATAAACTTGCATGTACATACTTTATATCAGCCGGATTAAACCGTACATACGTCGTCATTTCAGGTCTGAGCGAAAACCTCCCCAAGGCACTCAAACTATACGAAAACCTTGTAACTAACGCCGTCAACGACCCCGAGGTATGGAACTCGCTCGTTGCTCGCAACGTCAAGTCGGCCATGGATGCTAAATCCAACCAGCGTTCAAGTTTCAACGCCGTTTCTCAATATGCCATGTATGGCTCGCGTGAAAAAAGCCCCGCCGTTTATTCCTACACCCCCGACCAACTCAAAGAACTCAACCCCGAGGATGTACTCAAGGCTGTGCGCGCCCTCTCCAATTACAAGCACCGCATCATATACTATGGTCCCCAAAGCCTCAAGAACGTAGAGACTATGCTCAACAAAGACCACATCACCCCTAAAAAACTACAGGACGCTCCTATCATTGAGCAACCCCAATATGCTCAAACTGACGAGACCGTAATATATATCGCTCCTTACGATGCCAAGCAACTCTATATGTCCCAAATCTCCAACACCAAACAATCTTACGACCCCACCGGAGACCCCGACCGCCAGATGTACAACGAATACTTTGGCGGAGGCATGAACTCTATCGTATTCCAAGAAATGCGCGAAAGCCGCTCGTTAGCATACTCAGCATGGGCCGGTATGCTACAACCAGCACGCAAGGAACGTCCCTACCTCTACCGCACCCAGATTGCCACCCAAAACGACAAACTCATGGATGCAATCAACGCCTTTAATGAGATTATCAACATAATGCCCGAGAGCCAGGCAGCTTTCAACCTCGCCAAAGACGGCCTTGAAAGCCGGCTTCGCACCGACCGCACTATCAAGGACGACATCGCATGGGCTTGGATTAACGCCCAAGATATGGGTATCGACTATGATACCGATGCCGTCATGTTTGAAAAACTACCGGCAATGACTCTCGCCGATGTCATCGCCTACCAACAGAAAAACGTCAAAGGTCGCAAATACTCATACGCCATCCTCGGCAAAATCGAAGACCTCGACCTCGACGCCCTCCGCGCCATCGGCCGCGTCGTAATCCTCACCCCCGAGCAGACATTTGGTTACTAATCCCCACGATTATAACTGAGCCTAACATTACCACGTGACGATGTAATCACAAAATCATATCGTCGACAATAAGCTATCCCGCGACCGTTGCCAATCAACGGTCGCGGGATAGCACATGTTATGCGTTTTAGACCGTATGTTTATAACCGAGTCAGCGGACAAGGCGGATGGTGAGATAAGATAAGCCAACTAAACGGCCGTGGAATATATTCCGCAAAGTATAATTTATTGAATTGGATATAAATTTGTAATTGTCTCACCAATCACCACCGTCTGCTGACCCGAAAATACATTCAAAGATAACGTTTTTTGACAACTGGTTATGATTTTTTAGCTGTTGTAAATGAACGGCATAATTGACATGTAATTACTTTTGCATTGTGTTAATTTAATTACTGAAAGAGTAGTCATTTATTACGCCATGAAATTAAGAGGTTGTTTAAAGCCATCCATCACAACTATGCTTCTTACCCTCAGCCATGTTGGTATAATGGGACAAACCACCCATACTAACCACAATACAAATGGTCCATCATGGCAACATGGCGTCAATCAGTTACCTGAACTGATAGTGGATTCCAAAAACCACAAAGTATTGCACATCCTGGCATACGTCCGGGACTATTCCACTCTCACAACATATACCGACACCATCTCGATGTTCAGGGAGAAAATGGTTGACTTTATGATTCCGGCTAATCCTAAGACAAAATTTAAAGGATGGCTGACTCCTCGATTACTTAATTCCCGGTCTTACTATCGTTTCACCAACGCCTCAGGTTTGGACAGCGTCAGCGACCGCTGTAACCACAATTTCTCGTGGTCTGATTGGGTTGGCATCATGTCACAGTCGCCACTTCCTACTTCGCTCCAAAAAGTTAAGACCGGTTCTGACACCATCATGGATCGATACTCGCCACGTCGCGTCTGGGCCAAGAATGATGACCGTGTCTCGCTTGATGTCAATCTCCTATACGATGACGAAATGCGCCACAAACTACCCGGCGTTTCATTGTTTTTCAAAAAAGAAGACATCGATTTTGAGCGTTTTAAACTAAGACTTGAATATGATAACGTCGTCGAGGGATGGGTTGGTCCTACCAACCTCATGGGATATAAATTTGATATAGAGTCTACCGGCCGAGGACACGGCATGTTCAAGTTTAACCGCTATGACCAACCTTATTATGTAACCACCAACAGCGAGGTCTACTTGCTTGACCGGGAATACATCACCGTCAAGGAAGCAAAGAAGTGGGACAAAAACAAGCCTTCCGGTGACAGTATAGGTATATATTACACTGCTGATACACCCGACTTGTCATCCGAGATACAGAATCTTATAGCCCGAGTCGAGGGACTCGACCATACCGGCATACGGCTTGCACTACCCATTGACAAACGTGTCGCCGGACCGCCTCGCCGACCGCGCAACTTTGGGCAAAACGTACTGCAACGACTCAAAGGCATGTTCGGCATCGACTATCTAAATGCCAAAAGAAAAAACAAAAACGCCTGGAACCAATTCAAGCGCGACCAAATCCACCGCAACAACTCCCATTAATCCCTCAATAAATCCCGAATAACCAAGCTATTTCCTCTAAAATTGAGCTACGCATTTTCAGAGCTATCAGTTGTCTATCATATAACTTATCCTCCCCGGACAAGTACTGAGAAATATGGACAAAAGACTTTCTCCTTCTTTAATTGGGGAAAGAAACGCTGTTTTATATTTTCCTTATGTCTTATGACCCCTTATCAGCATGGTCATAAAAGCAAACAATACTTTTTTATAAGTGAGTGACCTTTTTAAATTTAGAGCTTATTTAAAAATAAGAGCAAGATGAGAACAAGCCTCAATTGCATTTTTTAACACGGTAAAACCTAAAATCAGTTAACAACATCAAATATTTTTTAATATCTTTGCAATAGTTTTGGTTTAAAATGGACCTGAGTGGGCCTCCCCCCCCACAAGTACTTGAATCTGTATCCAATTTCAACTGACAATGAAGATTAGTATAAAACGCGGTCGCGATTTAACACTCCGAGGCGCTATTATCGACAACAAAGTCGAGAGTATAACACCCCGGCACGTTGCTATTTACCCTGAGGACTTCCACGGGTTTATCGCCAAAGTTGATGTCAAGGTCGGCGACCCGGTCAATGTAGGCACACCTATATTTCACGACAAGAATGTCCCCGAATTACAACTCACCTCTCCGGTTTCCGGAGAGATTATTGAAGTTGAACGTGGTGAACGCCGTCGCCTGATTAAGGTTGTCATTGCCAATGACAATAAATACACTTCCGACAAGACAGCCATTCCCGATAATTATAATGACAAAGACTCACTATTAAAGATTCTTGCCCAATCGGGGCTGATGGCACACATACATCGTCGCCCTTATGACGTAGTGGCACGACCTTCCGATAATCCACGCGATATATTTATAACAGCCTTTGACAGTTCTCCATTAGCCTATACATCCAACTACGATACCGAGGATGTCGAGCTTATGGCACGAGCTGTCAATTTTTTTCATAACATCACCACGGGCAATATATATATATCACGACGTTCTGCCGAGCAGTTACCCGACATTCCGGGAGCCGAGATGGTCGACGTCAAGGGCCCCCACCCCGCCGGGAACATTGGTATTCAAATTGCCAACATCGCGCCCATAAATAAAGGAGAAAACATATGGGCACTGTCAACCGACACACTACGTCGCATTGGTTATATGCTTGCCAACAAACAACTCGATACCAAGACCACAGTTGCCCTCACCGGTTCACGTGTCAAGACCCCAATGCTCATCAAGACCATCATCGGCGCTTCTATGGCCGACCTGTTAAACGGTCGTCTTGACGAAGACAACCACCACCGTCGCATAATATCGGGCAATGTCTTGACCGGCGTTAAAATTGACATGGAAGGGCACCTGAGATTTCCTTACACCCACGTCTCCGTCATTCCCGAGGGCGATGATGTCGACGAATTTATGGGTTGGGCCTCTTTCTCTCCCTCCAAAATGAGCGTCAGCCCATCCTATCCCGGCAAGTTCTTCAAGAAATTATTTAATCCCGACGCTCGTATTCTCGGCGGACGTCGCGCCATGATTATGTCAGGACTCATCGACAACGTGCTCCCCATGGATATTATGGGCGAATACCTCATCAAGGCGGCCAAGTCCCACGATATAGATGCCATGGAACAATTAGGCATTTATGAGGTAGCGCCTGAAGACTTTGCCCTGGCCGAATGTCTCGACTCATCCAAGATGCCCTACCAGGCCATAATACGCGAGAGCCTCGACTACATACGTGGCGAGCTCGAATAAAACCGGATGACAAAACCTCATTTAACACCAACCGTCACTAAAAAACTTATCATCACGATATGAAATCCCTCAAACGTCTGCTCGACAGAGCGCGTCCGGCCTTTGGGCCTAAGGGCCGTTTCCATGCCTTTCACTCGATATTTGAAGGCATCGACACATTCCTTTTTACTCCACGCGACACAGCCCCCGGTCATCTCAGCACCCACATCCATGACGCCATGGATTCCAAGCGCACGATGACCATCGTCATCGTCGCATTACTCCCTTGCCTTCTTTTCGGCATGTATAATACCGGCTACCAACACTGGCTGGCCGCCGGCGAGACCATATTCCCTTTCTGGTCACTGCTCTGGTATGGCTTCTTGTCCATCTTACCGACCATTGTTGTAACCTATGCAGTAGGGCTTGGCATCGAGTTTTTTGTTGCCCAATATCGACATGAAGAAATTCAAGAGGGCTTCCTGGTAACAGGACTTCTCATCCCCATGATTATCCCTGTGAGTACACCACTGTGGATGGTTGCCGTGGCTACAGCTTTCTCGGTAATCTTTGCCAAGGAAGTATTTGGTGGCACCGGCTATAACATCTTCAATCCTGCACTGGTTGCCCGAGCCTTCTTATTCTTTTCTTACCCATCTCAGATGTCAGGCGATGCCGTCTTTGTCGCCACCAATCAGCCATTTGGCTTTGGCCCGGCAGTAGCCGACGGTTTCACTTGCGCCACCCCACTGGGACAGATAGCCACATCAACATCCGATACTCTGTCTGTCGTTGGCATTGACTCCCATGCCATTTCATCCTGGGATGTATTTATCGGACTTATTCCGGGATCATTTGGCGAAACATCATGCCTATGTATTCTCATCGGCGCCGCGATATTACTTTTTACACGCATTGCCTCTTGGCGCATTATCCTGTCAGCCACCATTGGAAGTGTTGGCACCGCCTACCTTATACACGCCTTTGCCAATACAACCTACCCGGCCACAATGCTCAACCCGATTGACCAATTGACATTAGGAGGACTGGCCTTTGCCATCATATTCATGGCTACCGACCCTGTAACCTCTTGCCGCACCAATACCGGCAAATGGATATTTGGCTTCCTTGTTGGCACCATCGCTATCATAATACGCACTTTTAACAACGGTTATCCCGAGGGGGCGATGCTGGCAGTCCTACTGATGAACGCCTTTGCTCCACTCATTGACTACTGTGTCGTGCGTGCCAACATCAATCGTCGCCAACATCGTCTCAAACTCGCCGGTAGCGACAAATCATAAATCACATAGCTATGAAGATTAACAAACAGAGCAACATATACACATATATATATATCATAGTATTGGTGACAATTGTGGGTGCCGCCCTGTCACTCACATATATGTCCCTCAAAGACAAGCAGCAAGCTAATGCCGATGCCGAGAAAATGAAACAAATCCTGGCCTCGGTACATATCATTCCCAAAGATGGTCAAGTCCAGACCGAATATGAGCATTATATCACCGACAGCTTCATAATCAACCCCCAAGGCAAACGAATGGAAGGAGATGCCTTTGATGTTGACGTCGCCACTCAAGTCAAGGAGCCAGTCGACTCCCGTCTACTTCCTGTTTACGTTTGCAACCTCGGTAAAGATGGCGTCAAATACATCCTCCCGGTATATGGCGCTGGATTATGGGGCCCAATCTGGGGATACATCGCTGTTGATGCCGACGGCTCGACAATATATGGCACATACTTTTCTCACCAAGGCGAAACCCCGGGCCTTGGCGCCGAGATACAGAAACCCGAGTTCTCCAACAAATTCAACGGAAAACACCTGTTCTTTGACGGGCGCTTCATTCCCGTCACTGTCGTCAAGACCGGACAAAAAGCCAACACCGGCGGCGACCAAGTTGACGGCGTAACCGGAGGCACAATCACTTCTAAAGGCGTGTCCACAATGCTTGATGACTGCCTGACGCCTTACAAGCCATTTCTGAACTCCCTAAACTCAACCGACAACAAAAAATAAGACAACTTACACCCCCTACTCACTATAATTACTTCCCATGGCCGACAAACTCACCAAACGCCAGATATTTTTCAATCCATTCTCCAAAAACAACCCCGTCATCGTCCAGATACTCGGCATATGCTCAGTACTTGCCGTTACAGCCAAGCTCGAGCCAGCTATCGTGATGGGAGCCTCTGTAATAATGGTCCTGGCTTTCTCCAACGTCATCATATCACTTATACGTGCCACAATACCCACAAACATCCGCATTATTGTCCAACTCGTGGTCGTTGCCGCCCTCGTAGTCATCGTTGACCAATTCCTCAAGGCCTATGCATACGACGTGAGCCGACAATTATCAGTTTTTATCGGACTGATTATCACCAACTGCATATTGATGGGGCGCCTCGAAGCTTTCGCCATGTCCAACGCCCCTTGGCCATCATTCCTTGATGGCGTTGGTAATGGTTGTGGTTATGCCTTGATACTCGTGGGAGTTGGCTCTATACGCGAACTTCTCGGTTCAGGAACCCTCATGGGGCACCAAGCCATTCCCCAATGGGCCTACGAACACGGATATGCCAACAATGGCTTGATGATCCTACCACCAATGGCCCTTATCGTCGTGGCTTGCATTATATGGGTGCACCGTTACAAACATAAAGACCTACAGGAAAAATAACACCACCAAGCTTCTTGTTCCACACCACCCAAGCTCATATACTTGTCAACCAACCAACTTGTTGAAATGGAAAATTTAAACTTGTTCATACGCTCGATATTTATCGACAACATGATATTTGCCTACTTCCTGGGCATGTGTTCATTCTTGGCCGTTTCCAAGAATGTCAAGACAGCCTTTGGCCTCGGCATCGCCGTAACCTTTATGTTGGCAATTTCCTTACCACTTAACTACCTGCTCGAAGTTTATGTCCTTAAACCGGGAGCACTTGCATGGCTTGGTCCGGAATACGCCGATATGGATCTAAGCTTCCTCTCCCTCATCATGTTCATTGCCGTTATCGCCTCGATGACCCAACTCGTCGAGATGGCCGTAGAAAAATACTCTCCATCTCTATATGCCTCATTAGGAATTTTCCTGCCGCTGATTGCCGTTAACTGTGCAATTCTCGGTGGCTCGCTGTTCATGGAGCAACGAGACTTCCCCTCTATAGGCACCGCCGTATTCGCAGGACTTGGTTGGGGAATAGGCTGGCTCCTGGCCATCGTCGCCATTGCCGCCATTCGCGAACGACTGGCCCACCACTCCAACATCCCCCACCCATTGCGTGGCGTCGGTATCGCCTTCATCATCACTGCCCTCATGGGCATCGCCTTCATGTCATTCCTTGGCATAAAAATCTAATTTAGAACCACACCGACGCCTAATGTCTAAACTCTAAAATCTGAATACATGTCGACTTCACTGACCGTCTGGACTACCGTCATCATATTTCTCGCTATTACACTACTACTTGTAATCATCCTTCTCGTGGCCAAACACTTTCTCGTGCCTTCTGGCAAGGTTACCATCACCATCAATGATGATAATAAAGTAGAAGTAAACAGTGGCTCATCATTACTATCAGCCCTCTCCGACAGCAACATTTACCTATCATCGGCCTGTGGCGGCAAAGGCTCATGTGGACAATGCCGAGTAAGAGTTACCGAAGGTGGCGGCGAAATTCTCCCAACCGAGGCAGTCCACTTCTCACGTCGCCAACAGAAAGATGGCTGGCGTCTTGGGTGCCAGGTCAAAGTCAAGAACGACATGGCAATCAAACTCCCGGCATCTGTACTAAACGTCAAAGAATGGGAATGTACAGTCATCTCCAATCGCAATGTCGCCACATTCATCAAAGAATTTATTGTGGCCCTTCCGCCGGGCGAACACATGAACTTTGTCCCCGGCTCATACGCCCAAATTAAAATTCCGGCATTTGACATGAACTATGCCACAGACATCGACCGAGACCTCATCGGACCGGAATACCTGCCGGCATGGGAAAAATTTGACATATTCTCCCTCAAATGCAAGAACGACACCCCCACAGTACGCGCATACTCCATGGCCAACTATCCCGCCGAGGGAGACAGAATAATGCTCACCGTGCGTATCGCCACCCCACCATTCAATCCCAAGCCTCAGACAGGCTTCCAGAACGTAATGCCCGGCATCGCATCCAGCTATATCTTCACCCTCAAGCCAGGCGATAAAGTCCTGATGTCTGGCCCATACGGAGACTTCTTCCCAAACTTTGACTCCAAGGCCGAAATGATGTGGATAGGCGGTGGCGCCGGTATGGCTCCACTGCGTGCCCAGATTATGCACATGACACGTACCTTACAGACCACCGACCGCGTCATGAACTACTTCTACGGAGCACGTGCTCTCAACGAAGTATTCTACCTCAAGGATTTTCTTGAATTGGAAAAACAATTCCCCAATTTCCATTTCCACTTAGCCCTTGACCGTCCCGACCCCGCTGCCGATGCCGCCGGAGTCAGATACACACCCGGCTTTGTACATCAAGTCATACTTGACACTTATCTCAAGAACCACCCGGCTCCCGAAGACATTGAATACTACATGTGCGGCCCCGGCCCGATGTCCCGCGCCGTCGAGGTAATGCTCGACTCTCTCGGAGTAGATCCCTCGGCAATTCACTACGACAACTTCGGCTGATACACCGCCCATAAAGAATAATACCCTATACCCACACATACACGAGACCGTGCGGCTCTTAAACGCCACTTGGTCTCGTCCGTTTTGGCCTTATGATATAATCAGCCATACAACATACAGTTATAAAGCAACCGCATATTCCAAATACAGCTAATATCATCTGGTTGTTGCATAACATCAAAAAAAGATGTAAATTTGATGCATCTTTTTAAAGACATTTGAAACACAATAGGTATCAACTTCAAACACTTTTCTATGAAAAAACTTCTACTTTCAATCTTATTGGCCGGACTCTATTCCGGCATGTCAGGGTTTGCCCAGCAACCGACACATATCCAACAATTGATGACCAAGCGTGCTGAAGCTCAGAATAACGTCACTAAGCCGTTGAATCGACCAGCCAAATCTTCTTCGGCCGACGATCAGACATTCAAGGACATTAAATTTACTTATGCTACAATCAGCTACATGGGTAAATATGAAAGCGAGGACCTGTTTGGCGAGCCACTTACTCTGGGCTCTTACTACCTCACACTCTCTACCGGAAAGATTGACTATCTCGGTTATCTCGACGGTCAAGGTATCCAAGTCGACATCATGATTTACAATAAATTACCCGAGAGCGAAGACATCACCGTCCCCACCGGCACATACACTCCGGCACCAATGTTTGAAGAAACAGAAGAAACATTTGACACCCTATTCCCGGAAATGACCGTACAAGTCAATGCCGATGGCAGTGACCAGCTAACCAAAACCATATACAACTTCCTTGAACAAGGCACCATCACCATTAAAGAGTCCACCAACGCCAATGAATACACCGTAATCATTGACCTGATGGCTTCAAACAGCGAAACCTATGAAGAAACAGCCGTCACCGGTTCTTATTCAGGTAAAATCTCCACTTTCAATGACGACCCCTCACGGTGTGACCTACTTCCCGTAGCCGATTACAAGATGGATATACCTAAGTTGCGCTCAACATACGACAGCACAAACAAAAAATTTAAACTTGACTTCTACAGCACTCCCCTAAAGAGTCAAACAGGCAAACCGGATTCAGCCGAATTCCCCTGCGGTGAAGGACACTTCTTCACTACCACACTCCAACTTGCCGCCAAGCCCGGTGATGACATCGATGCCTTTGCCACGACCTACCACTGCGGTACCGACAACAGTACATACGCCAAAGGCCAATGGTTCTTCAACGAAAGTAACGGACTCGGAATGGCAATAGGAACATATCTTGCCATCTATGATGCCAATGTAAGACCATCATACACCTTTGCATCCGATGGAACAGTCAAGATTGACCAAACCGACACCAATGGTGTCTACCTCTTCACTCTCGACCTGTCAGCCGACAATGGAACCAAGATGTATGGCTCATGGCGAGGAAAACTTGATGGCACCCCTGTTGAAGACAATGCTATTGACGGTATACTCGAGGACGAGTCATACACTCCGGTCCAATACTATAACTTACAGGGTATCAAGGTCGAAAATCCCGATAACGGATTCTTCATTAAACACGCCGGCAATAAAATTACCAAAGTTTACATCAAGTAATACCCTCAATTGACACATACCGGTATCAGCCATATATTCCATGATACCCAAAATATACATTGAGATTTCCCGACACCGCCATCGGGAAATCTCAATTATTATATCCCTACTTCATTGATATACCCGCCAACACACGTCTGCCCAACCACCCTGCCCCGCTACGACACAATCTCACTGTGTTGGTATTGTGAAAGGAATTTTGTAACTTCGCGTGGTTTTAGAGTGTTGGAGGATTAAAAAACCACTGATTCCGGTTACTCCCCTACTCCTATGTTAAAACACCCTTATGGCTATTGCCAAGACCACATACTGTTACGGCCACGAGATGAATAAACTTGTCACAATATACAATACGCTGAGAGCCTTGATAGTCACGCTGTTAATAATCGGCGTAGCCATCCCCGTGGGTCTATACGTGATTTTATCCACTCCATGGGCACAAAAACAACTCAGAGAGATAACTCAAGACCAACTATCTCAATTACTTGGCACCGAAGTAAGTATCGGAAGCATTGAGTTTGAACCATTTGACCAAATTAAGCTACATGATGTTATTATCAATGATGACTTTGATCAACAAGCCCTGAAAGTAGGCACCCTCAGTTCCCGCTTTGAAATAGGATATCTTCTAAGCTCGGGTCACCTGTCCTTTGACTACGCCGTCATTGATCGACTGGACGCAAGAATTTACAAAAAAAATCACAATGGACCTCTCAACATTGCCGGCATCATCGAGCATCTCAAACCTAAAGACCAGAAAAAGCCCCCAACAAAATTTGAATTTGAGATAGGTACTGTTAAAATAACCAACAGCTCCGTTTCATACGACATTCTCGATGCACCTGAAACACCAAATCGTTTCAATCCCAACCACATACACATTTCAGGACTTAATCTGCTGGCCAACCTACCCAAAGTCACCAACCAAGGTATATCAATCAACCTACCTCGCCTTAACTTCTCCGACGCCTCAGGTATTGGCATAACCAATATCAGCCTTACAGCCGAGGTGTTCCCTGGAAATGTATCCATACAACAGCCCACAATACAACTGTCCAACACACTATTAAAATTCAACGACCTTTCTTTTCATCCCGACAGCCTCAAACATATTACTCGTTTAGGGTCAAGCCAAGATGCCAATTTGGTGATCCTCAAAGGAAGCTATATCACGCTAGCCGATTTCTCTCCACTCGTGCCTCAACTCAAAGCATTGGACAATACCTACAGTCTTGATCTCAATGCCTCAGGCACAATAAATAATCTATCTATAAAGCAACTTACACTTAAAGATATATCATCCGGCAACCTATCACTATCTGCCAAAGGCAATATAACCAATATCACAGACATAGACTCTTTATACATCAACAATATCTCCATCGAGACTCACGCCATAGGTCAAGATATAAGCCGTACGATATCACTTTTCAATCCCAATCTTCAAAGACATACCCACGAGTTACTCAACAACCTTGGCAAAATAGATATGAACATCTCAGCCACAGGGTCAGCCGGGCATTTTGATGGTCAAGCCTTAATAAACACCTCGGCAGGCAGTATTGCCTTTGATGGTATCGCCAAGTTTACAGACAGTTTTAAACACATTGACACCGATAGCCATATAGACATTAACAATCTAAACCTTAATTACCTCACCAACAACCCACTGCTTGGTCCTCTGACCGCATCCATAGATATCAACGGCTCCATCAACCACAAGTCACCGGATATCAGCGCAACAATAGACATCTCCAGCCTAAACTTCCGCGGGGTAAACTATTCTGATATCATCGTTGACGGCCACGTATCATACGACAAATCATTTGACTTGCATACCGAGATGAACCACGACTACGGCTCGTTCAATCTCACCGCCCAAGGCAACTACAATACCTCCAATCCAACGTTAATGCTATCAGGCGAAATCATAGACCTCGACCTACATAACCTTAACCTATTCAACAAATGGCCGGGATATGAAATCTCAGCAACTGTAGACGCTGATCTGCAAGGCAACCCGAACTGTTGGATTAACGGACATATCGGGCTGTATAACATTGCTATGACCAACCCCAATTCAGAAAAAAAACCATCGCTCAATATCAATAAAATATATGTCAATGCCGACAACTCTTCAAGCCAAGACCTGATTAATATCGAAAGCGACTTTATCAACGGCCAGATTAAAGGCAAAATAACTCCCAATCTGATGCCAACTCAGTTCAAGCACCTACTGAGCACGATAATCCCTGCTTTTATTGGTAGATGCCCCGATGTACACGACAATAACGGCAACAATTTCAACTTCAACTTCACCATCGACGACACCGATCGGCTTACTTCATTCTTCCATCTCCCAATACGCGTCATATATCCGGCTAATATCGATGGCAACTTTGACGCTCAGGAAGAAATATTCAATATGAGCATCGATGCTCCTTACCTGCTACAGAAAGACAAGCTTATCGAAAACACCGTCTTACAAATAAACATAGACCGCAAGGACTACCTTGGACGCATATATGCCACTACCCAGATGCCAACCAAAAAAGGAGACATGGTATTGGTTACCGGCATGAATGCAACTAACAACCGCATAGACACACGTATAGACTGGAATCTCAAGCGCGAAAAACCCGTAGGTGGCGTTCTGTCATTTTCGACCCTATTAGGCCGCGATGACCAAGGCAAGCTAACCGCCGACGTCGACTTTAACCCCTGTGACATCAACTTTGGTCTCGACACATGGCACATTGCACCCTGCCATATCTCTTATACCCCGGAATATATCAAAGTTGGTGGATTCAAAATGTCTACCGACACCCAGGCGATAAGCATACATGGTCAAGCCTCCAACAACTCCGACGACGAGCTGATTGTCGACCTTGACAAAATCGAGATGATAAACATCTTTGAGACCCTTGACATAAACAAAGCTCTCATCGGCGGCACCGCCACCGGTAAAGTCTCGGCTCGCGGTCTATTCACTTCTTCTCCGATTCTTGTTTCAGATGGCTTACAAGTCGATTCCATATCCTACAACTACTGTGTCCTTGGTAACGCGATAGTCAAGGCCCACTGGAACAACGACCGCCGTGCAGTGTCACTGGATGCCGACATTACCGAACCCGAGGGTGGCCACTCCTACATCAAAGGCGACATCTTCCCTATGACTGAAGAACTTGACATCACGTTTGACGCCAACAAAGTAAGAGTCGGATTTCTAAAACCGTTTATGTCGGCATTTGCACAAGATGTCTCGGGACATGCTTCAGGCCACGCTCGCCTGTTCGGCACCTTCAAATACATTGATCTCGAGGGCGATATCGCGGCAGACAACTTTGGTATAAAAATTGGCTTTACCAACACATGGTATCACACCACCGACTCGGTACATATTACTCCCGGACGCATTGACATCAACGATGTCATCATCACCGACCCTATGGGCCACACTGCCCACCTCAGCGGATATGTCGGACACAAATTCTTCAAGGAACCGACATTTGACTTCAAAGTCACTGAAGCCAAAGACTTTCTCAGCTATGACGTCACACCGGCAATCTCGCCTGACTGGTATGGGCGTGTATTTGGGAACGGGTCGGCCTTTATCAACGGCAAGCCCGGTATTGTCAACATTAACGTCAATATGGCTACAGCTCCCGGATCGACATTCACCTTTGTCCTCTCAGACCTCGAGGAAGCCGAGGAATACAAATTCATCACTTTCCGCGACCGGAACGCAAACGTCATAACAGACTCCCTGATACAAGTTGACCGCGTGCCTAAAATCGTGCGGGAAATACAACAACGTGCCCAAGCCGCTAACCAAGACTCTCCTTCCAACTACAACATGGATATCCAGGTCGATATCACTCCTGCCGCCAAAATGATTATTGTCATGGACCCCGTTGGTGGTGATGAAATCAAAGCCACCGGTGCCGGAAATCTCAGAATGACATACTCGGCGCCATCCAACGACCTCAAGATGTATGGAACATATACCATCGAACGTGGCACATACAACTTCACTCTCCAAGACATTATTGTCAAGGACTTTATAATCAAGGATGGTAGCTCGATTGCATTTACCGGCGATCCTTACAGCGCCCGCCTCGACATAAAAGCCGCATATTCTGTCAACGCCAACCTCAGTGACCTCGATGAGTCATTCCTTGATGACAAAGATCTCAAACGCACCAATGTCCCGGTAAATGCAATGCTATTAGTAAATGGCGATATGCGTCAACCCGATATATCGTTTGACCTTGAATTCCCTACTCTTCCCTCCACCGTCTATCGCAAAGTACGCTCTATTGTAAGCACCGATGAAATGATGGACCGTCAGATAATATACCTATTAGCTCTCAATCGCTTCTATACACCTGAATACATGTCAACGACCAAAGGAAACGAACTCTTCTCTGTTGCCTCTTCAACAATCTCGAGTCGTCTGTCAAGCATGTTAGGCAAGTTGTCCGAGAACTGGACCATAGCGCCAAATCTGCGTAGCGACAAGGGAGACTTCTCGGATGTCGAGTTTGATGTTGCGCTGTCAAGCACACTGCTGAACAACCGTCTAAGGCTAAACGGCAACTTTGGATACCGAGATAATGCCATGAACAACAACCAGTTTATCGGCGACTTTGACATCGAGTACCTTATCACTCCAAACGGCACATGGCGTCTCAAGGCATATAACCGTTACAACGACCAGAACTATTATGTCAAGACCGCCCAAACTACCCAGGGTGTCGGAATCATGTACCGTCGCGACTTTGATAAAATGTTCAACTTCCTTAAACCCAAGAAAAAAAAGAAAGTTACAAAAAACACAGCGGATGATAATCACAATTCCAAAATCCCGACACCTCCAGACAGCATCCCTGAATCCAAATAAGTGCAACCCCACTTTAAACACCTGATGATGCCACTTAATTCACCTTATTTAATACCATAGCCCTATGCTCGAACTGATAAACACTATAGCCACCTATCTGACTGACTGGATGCTAATACCACTACTGTTGGCAGTGGCAATATGGTTCACATTCAGAACACGTGGCGTACAATTCAGGATGCTTCCATCAATGTGCCGTCTGCTATTAGAACGCCCCAACGACCACAAAAAACACCATATCAGTTCATTTCAAGCATTTGTTGTCTCGATAGCCTCTCGAGTGGGTACCGGAAACCTCGCCGGCGTCGCAACTGCCATCACCGTTGGTGGTCCCGGTGCCGTATTCTGGATGTGGGTGATAGCTCTGATCGGTGCATCATCGTCTTTCATAGAATCAACCCTCGCACAGATTTTCAAAATTAAAGACCGAGATGGTGGCTTCCGTGGAGGACCCGCATATTATATCCAACGTGCCATAGGCTCGAGATGGTGGGCTGTGACATTTGCCATATTGATAGCTGTAACCTTTGGACTCGCCTACAACTCTGTACAAGCCAACACTATAGCTGATGCTTTTAACTCATCATGGAGTATACCCCGGTCATTGACAGCTGTTATCTTGACTGTTGCCACATTACTTATAATATGGGGTGGCCTTAAGTCAATCGTCAAATTCAGCACTATAGCCGTCCCATTTATGGCCATAGGATATATAATAGTGGCACTCATAATCATTGCTATGAACCTTGGCTCGCTACCCGATGTCTTGACAATGATAGTAGAAGATGCTTTTGGGCTGAACCAAGCTCTTGGAGGTACAATGGGTGCAGCCCTGTCTATGGGCATCAAACGTGGTTTGTTCTCCAACGAAGCCGGTGAAGGATCGGCTCCCAACATTGCCGCTACCGCCAACGTATCCCACCCCGTCAAACAAGGACTTGTCCAGGCTCTCGGTGTCTTTACCGACACACTGCTTATCTGCTCTTGCACAGCATTTATCATCCTATGTAGTGGCGTGGAATATAGCAACAACGAAGGCATTGCCCTAACTCAACGAGCGTTGGACAGCCAATTCCACATTCCCGGACTCGGCGCCGGATTTATCAGCATTGCAATTCTTTTCTTTGCCTTTACATCTATAATAGGCAACTACTATTATGGCGAAACAAACATCAGATTTATCACTCCTCGGCAATGGATACTGAACACCTATCGCATGACTGTCTCGTCAATGGTTGCCATAGGGTCAGTTGTATCACTCGACCTTGTATGGTCATTTGCCGATATCACCATGTCTCTGATGGCGGTATGCAACCTATGCGCTATACTGTGGCTGGGTAAATATGCTCTCATAGCACTCAATGACTACCGCACTCAACGCCGACATGGACTCAATCCCCGCTTCACACGCCATACCATTCCTGCGATACACCACCTGACTGAAGCTTGGCCCGAAAGATAGAGCGCCATCACAGAACAATACAATATAAATATGGCTTGTTTAACGCCCCACTTTAAACAATACCTATATCAGTAATAACCACGAGACGTCAGTTTATATTAATAATTTTTAACAGAAAAATGACATATTTAGCCTTTAATTATTGGCTTTGGCACTTTTTTATGTGTAAATTTGCCGTGTAAAGGTTGCCCGACCACCGCATGACGGCATCTGACTATTGACCAACGATATTAAACATACTATATACCCAATCCATAAAATACATTACCATGGACATTAATAAAATTATGACCGACCTGGAAGCCAAGCACCCGGGCGAGAAAGAATATCTCCAAGCTGTCAAGGAGGTACTCATGTCAGTAGAAGACGTTTATAACGCACACCCCGAATTTGAGCGCAACAAAATTGTAGAGCGTATGGTCGAGCCCGACCGTATCTTTACCTTCCGTGTTACCTGGATTGACGATAAGGGCGAGGTGCAAAACAATATCGGCTACCGCGTACAATTCAACAACGCCATTGGCCCGTACAAGGGAGGTATCCGTTTCCACGCTTCAGTCAACCTCTCAATCCTGAAATTCCTCGGCTTTGAGCAAACATTCAAGAACGCTCTTACCACACTGCCTATGGGCGGTGGCAAGGGAGGTTCGGACTTCTCACCCCGTGGCAAGTCTGACCGCGAAATCATGCGTTTCTGCCAGGCTTTCATCACCGAACTATGGAAAAACCTCGGTCCTGACCGTGACGTACCGGCCGGTGACATCGGCGTCGGTGGACGTGAAGTCGGATACATGTATGGCTGGTATAAAAAACTCGCCAACGAGTGCACCGGTACATTTACCGGCAAGGGCCTGACCTTCGGTGGCTCACTCGTACGCCCCGAGGCTACCGGATTTGGCGCTCTTTACTTCGTTCAGTCTATTCTCAAGACCAAGGGCGAGGAAGTCAAGGGCAAGACCATCGCTATCTCAGGCTTTGGTAACGTTGCCTGGGGCGCTGCCCTCAAGGCAACCGAACTCGGAGGCAAGGTTGTCACCATCTCAGGCCCCGATGGATATGTATATGATCCCGCCGGCCTCGATGCCGAGAAAATCAACTACATGCTCGAGTTACGTGCATCTGGCAACGACGTTGTCGCTCCCTATGCCGACAAATTCCCCGGCTCGACTTTCTATGCAGGCAAAAAGCCCTGGGAACAGAAAGTCGACATCGCTCTTCCCTGCGCTACCCAGAACGAGGTTAACGGCGACGACGCCAAGCAACTCGTTGCCAACGGCGTGAAACTCGTTGCCGAGGTTTCCAACATGGGATGTACCCCCGAAGCTATCGACACCTTCCTCGCCGCCCGTATAACCTACGCTCCCGGTAAGGCCGTCAACGCCGGTGGTGTCGCCACCTCCGGTCTTGAGATGAGCCAGAACGCCGAGCACCTCCAGTGGTCAGCTGAAGAAGTCGACGCTCGTCTACACTCAATCATGGCCAACATCCACGAGCAATGTGTCGCTCACGGCACCGAGCCCGACGGATACATCAACTACATGAAAGGCGCCAACATCGCCGGATTCATGAAAGTCGCCGAAGCTATGATGGGTCAAGGCGTATACTAATAACCTCCCTGCAACCTAATATCGGGCGATGGAGTCAGCCAACAAGCTCTCCATCGCCCGATAACTTTTATAGAAAGCTTATTCCACAACTCAGAACGTCCCAAAAACAGACAAATAATTTATAATACAAATATTATACGTATATTTGTGATTGTAAATCTATTTTTATATACCGACATAAAACCAATCACATTGTCCATGAAAAAAACACTCCTGACGGTAATCTTTTCAATCATTACTATAATAGCTGTTTTTGCCGACGAACCGACTATTACAATCAGTGGCCGTGTGAAAGATGCGACATTTAAAGCCGATCTTATAAATGCCAAAGTTCTGCTTTATGATTCAGACGGCAACGTTTGTGACAGCGTTAGAGCCAATCAGGGACGAACATACCGCGCCGGAGCAGTTGACACCCTTTCCGAGTTTTACTTCTCGGTACCTCGTGTCGACTCGACATATATCATTGATGTGATGTGTGAAGGCTACAACACCCTCACATTGACTTATCATCTTGAAAAACCGGGCAAGCGTGAACGCTACCGTCGCATGCCGGTCACATACCTTAGCCGTGCACCCAAGATGCTCAAGGAAGTAGTTGTCAAGACTTCCAAAATCAAATTCTACAACAAGGGCGACACAGTGGTATACAGCGCCGATGCCTTCCAGCTCGCCGAAGGCTCGATGCTCGACGCTCTGGTTGCACAACTTCCCGGTGTCGAACTTAATAACAACGGACAGATTAAAGTCAACGGCGAGTTTGTCGAATCACTATTGCTCAACGGCAAGGAATTCATGGATGGAAACAACAATCTGATGCTTGAAAACATTGCCGCCTATACCGTAAAAAACATTCAGGTATATGAAGGTCAGAAAAAAGAAGACAGGCAGAAAGGCGATTTAACAGCCCCCAAGGTTCTTACCATGGACGTGAAACTCAAAAAAGAATATAACATAGGCTGGATAATCAATGCCCAAGGTGGTTACGGTACCGAAGACCGCTACTTAGGACGTGTATTCGCCCAGTGGTTCAACCCTACTACCCGCCTGTCATTTGTCGGAAATATCAACAACCTTAACGACAACCGACAACCCGGCAAAAACGACACATGGACACCCGAACAGATGCCCACCGGCACCAAAGAATATGCCATGGCCGGATTTGATTATAATTACGAAAATCCCGAAGAAACACAAAGTGCATCAGGTAACATATTGTTTGCTCAGACCAGAAACAAGGTACAGACAACCACCGCCCGGACAAACTTTCTGCCTGGTGGTGACACCTACGACAACACATTCTCATCAGGCAACATGCGTGAAACCGCACTGAAGACCAATCACTATTTCTTCAAAGAAATGGGCTCATTTTCAACCAATATCGGCATAGGTGGCAAATATAACTATACCAAAAACACCTCATCAGAACTTGCCGGTACATTCTCGACAGAACAAACCGGTATCACAGCTGAAATTCTCGATGCTATATATTCCGACGGGACACCTGATAAACTTGAAGACATCATCAACCGCTCCAAAACCCGTTTCGACGGATGGCACAAACAACTTTATGGCGCCATCACTCCTTATTTCTCATACAAGATACCAAGCTCCAATGACCGGTTGTCTCTGGGTCTTGACGCAAGCTACAGTTCAGACAAGGAACATCTATGGAACGATTACAATATCAACTACGGCGCCGACCCCACTCCTGCCGTAAAACGTCGACAATATATTGACAACACTCCCAACCACACCTTAAATCTCTCATCATCTCTGATATATGGAACAACAATAAAAAATTGCTGGGTCAGCTTCAGATACCGATTCAATTTCAACGACAAAGTCAAGGATTCATATATGTATGCACTTGAACGCCTTGAAGACATGGGTGTGTACGGCGTGTTACCGGCCAACTATCTCGATGCTCTTGACCCGGCCAACAGCTACTCCTCTCGCCTGATAACAGGTGAGCACACACTGTCACCCTCCCTAAGATATGATAAAAATATCACAGACAATGCCCGGCTCATGGTTTTCATTAGCCCGAGAGTCGGAATTATCCACCGTCATCTCGACTACTGGCGCAACGACCGCTCATACCTCGAGTCAAAAACCAACGCCACCTTCACTCTGTCAAGTATATGGGACGGTATGATAGAAATGCAGTTCGGCAAAAAGAAACGTGGCTATCGTAACTCGGTACGTTACAGCTATCGCATCGATCAGACCCTTCCCGAACTTGAAGACATGCTCGACATCACCGATGATTCCAACCCCCTGAACATCTACTATGGCAATCCCGGGCTTAAGACAGCCACACGTCACCGCCACCTTTTCCGTTGGAGTTATTCACCATCATCTTATCAATTCCACAACATCTTCTATGCAAGTTTTGCCAATACAAATAACGCTATCACCCGCGGATATACATACGACACACATACCGGCGTGCGATACAACCGTAAATACAACGTCGACGGCAACCGCATAATTGCATTCACCAACGAAATCAACTGGCAGTTCGGCGCCACAAAGCAGTTCACACTCAGCTCTGAGACCGACCTTAACCTTACCCGCTATGCCGACATGATTGGAGTAGACATGGAAGCGCCCCAACAGTTCATGATAAATAACAACAGCATCTCTGAACGTCTGCGCATCGGCTGGAACTTCGCTTCCGGTCAGAACATCATGATACGTGGTGATTACACCAACCGCCACACCATCTCATCCCAACCGGGCTTCAGCACCATCAACGCCTGGCATCTCAACTACGGCATTTCGGGCGTATTCACACTCCCGGCCGGCTTCGGCATCAGCACAGACTTCATGTGCTATACCCGCCACGGCTACGGCAGTAGCTATCTCGACACTACCGACCCCGTGTGGAACCTTCGCCTGACCTACGCTCCCCCTCGCCTCAAACACTTTGTATTCACAGTCGATGGCTTTGACCTACTCCAAAAACTATCCAATGTCAACTACGCCGTCAATGCCGCCGGCCGCACCGTCAGCTACACCAACACCATCCCCCGCTACATCCTCTTCTCCATCCAATACCGCCTCAACATCCAACCCAAAAAACGTTAAACCCCATGAAAAAAAATATAGCTTTATTTTTTATGCTATTTACAGCTCTATTTAGCACAACAGCAATATATGGAGCCTCATCCGAAGAAACATGTAAACGTCTTGTAATGAAATATGCAACATATATCGCATATGGGAATGTAACGGGCCTAAAACAAATATGTACTACCGAGTTTGTCAATCGTGAGTTTAACGGTATGTCCGACAAAGAACTCAGATCTAATTTATTGAGTGTTCCTAAGAGCAAACGTATTACCCTCCGGAACGATATATCCAATTCACGATTTAACGTAACTGTCATTAATAAAAGCACCATAAACGTAAGACTCATCAATTCTCGCACCGGCAAACAAATGCTATTTCAATGTAAGCTAACGACAGGTGGATGGAAAATCAACGGCGCCAGACGCTACTAACCATTCCTTTCAAGCCACCCCACCTCTATTAATAAGCCATCATAACCAGACGCGGTAGTAAACGCATACTATTTCCCTCCCAACAACCTAATATCGGTCGATGGAGTCAGCCACAAGCACTCCATCGACCGAGGTTAATTTATGGCTACAATGTCAATTTATTCAGGTTCGACACATCTGAGTCGAGTGCTACTTGTAGTCGTAGTCGTGTTTCCGGAATTATACGTACCACTTCCACTACCTGAAGCCGAAGCATTTATCTTCTTCGTTATAGGTACTGACACACTACCGCTTAACTGGCCACCAACAGTATAGCTTGAGCTATTCTTGGTAGTTGAAATCTGTTGAGGCTCACAATAACCTTCTTTTTTATCCTTAGTATAACAGGCACTTCCTGCTTGCTGACCTCTCACCGGGTTACATCCGGTAGTTCCTTTGTAAGGCGCATAGGGATTCTGGGCAAATATAGTTAAGCTTATAGCCAGAACAAATGCAGAACAGATTATTTTTTTCATAAGAATTTTGTAATTAAACACACCAGCCCTGTGTGAGTTAATAAAAAAAATAGCGTGGACTGCTATGCCACGCTTCAACTGGAGGTCCTGGTAAAACCCTGATACAAAATGTGGATATAACAATCCACGCGTATATAACGCGTGAATCGCTACGCCATCTTCTTGTATCAATTTTGAAAATTTACCAGATTTCCAGTTACAAGATGAGCATAGACGCTTCTTATCAATATGTCTGACGTATGGTGCGCACCAATACAATGCAAAATTATTTAAATATTATTTCAAAAAAAAATATTATTTCAAAAAATCGTCCAAAAGGACAATTTACTCCATCAGCACACTCTGGGAACGCAAAGCTCCTGCTTTGCGAGGAGTTACTCGGCAAGCAGGAGCTTTTTTATCTTCGCCGCAAAGCGGGAGTTTTGCGGTCCCGGGAGCGGTGTGTTCCCGGTATTTATCAGCGGGCGAGGGTGTTGCCCTCGTAGAAGTTGACGTAGGCGCGGTTGACCAGGGCTGTACCTCCGGGCGTTGGATAATCACCGGTAAAGTACCAGTCACCGGTGTGATTGGGAACGGCTTGATGCAGGCCTTCGATACTCTGGTACAGAATCTGTACCTCGGCATTGATACCCTTGGGTGTAAGCATCTCAGCAATCTTTTCTGAAATCTGACGCTGGGTAAATGGCTCATATATCTGTTTGACAGCATTGACCTGCTCAGAGGCGGGAAGTTGTAGCTGGGCAAGACAGTCTTTATAAGTCTTATCAAGGATATCCTCGCGACCATCTTCTTTAAGCAACGCTACAGCGGCACGGAATGCACAAAATTCAGCCATACGGCTCATGTCGATGCCATAACAGTCGGGATACCTCACCTGGGGTGACGATGACACAATGATAATGCGCTTGGGATGCAGTCGGTCGAGGATGCGCAGTATCGACTGTTTAAGAGTGGTACCTCTCACGATTGAATCATCAATTGCCACGAGAGTGTCGACATTGTTTTCGACAATGCCATATGTAACATCATAGACGTGGGCGGCAAGGTCGTTGCGCGACTCACCTTCAGCAATAAATGTGCGTAGTTTGATATCCTTGATGACAAGTTTCTCGTTACGGACGCGTCGATTAGTAATTTTCTCGACTTGCTCAGGGGTAAGGGTGCCATTGATACATCCTTCCTTAAGCTCAGCTCGGGAGCGTTCAGAGAGAATATCTTCAAGTCCTTGAATAAGTCCCAAATGGGCGACCTCGGCAGTATTGGGGATAAACGAGAAGACAGTGTGATCAAAATCATAGTCGACACGCCGGGCAAGCTCGGGAGCAAGAGTCGAGCCGAGAGCCTTGCGCTCGCGATAAATATCAGCATCACTGCCTCGTGAGAAGTATATACGTTCAAACGAGCACTTCTTTATCTGACCTTCGGGAAGAATGTGTTTGACCGCAAACTGGCCATACTTGCCCACAATGACAGCTTCGCCCGGCTCAAGTTCTTTGACCGATGCTCGCGGTACATTAAAGGCTGTCTGGATTACAGGACGCTCCGATGCCACGACAATCACCTCGTCGTCGACATAGTAGAACGCCGGGCGTATGCCATGACGGTCTCTCAGCGCAAACATGTCACCTGACCCTGTCGCGCCACATATCACAAAACCGCCGTCCCAAGATGGTGCCGTACTCCTTAACACCCTCGACATATCTATGTTATCCTCGATAGTCTGTCCAAGCTGAGGCTCGGTAAAGCGTGTGCGGAAATTACGATACAGGCGATGATTTTCTTTATCCAAAGCATACCCTATCTGTTCGAGCAAGATGGTGGTATCACTATAGAAACGAGGATGCTGTCCCTGGGCTATGATGCTATTAAATATCTCATCGACATTAGTCATGTTGAAGTTGCCACAGAGCATAAGGTTACGTGGTCGCCAGTTATTGCGACGCAGGAAGGGGTGGACATACCCCATTCCCGAGCGACCGGTAGTAGAATATCTCAGATGGCCCATATATATCTGACCTATAAACGGCACATAGTCGTTGATATCTTGGGGAGAGCCCTCCAGGTCCTCGGCATGGATGCCAGCATGTATATTGCTGAAGATCGTCTGTATAGCGTCGGATCCCAGAGCACGCTCGCGGAATATATATTCGTGCCCCGCAGGCGAGTTAAGCTTGACGACTCCAACACCGGCGGCTTCCTGACCGCGGTTGTGCTGCTTTTCCATCAACAAATACAGCTTGTCGAGACCCCAGGTGTAAGTGCCGTATTTTTCTTTATAATATTCGAGTGGTTTGCGCAGACGTATGAGTGCTATACCACATTCATGCTTGAGTTGTTCCACAGAAAGTTATCGTATGAATAAAAGTTCGCGATATTTAGGTAATGGCCACATCTCGTTATCAACCATCAACTCGAGTTTGTCAATATGATAACGTATAGTTTCCATGTGAGGAGCCACATTGTCGTGATAGGCTATAGCTTTGTCACGCTCATTATCATCAATGGCGTTGGCCTGTTTGCGTGCATCCACCATAGCCTGTACTTCGGCCTTGATAGCTGTTACATGTTCCGATATATGCTGTATGGTCTCAAGGTCCTGGGCACTGATTTGTTCGTCATCGCCAAATAGAGTACGCAGTTTGACCAGATTGTCAACCAGCATCGATTGATAACGTGTAGCCACGGGAACAATGTGGTTGAGAGCAAGATCACCAAGTACACGTGCCTCAATCTGAATTTTTTTGGTATACATTTCCCACTTGACCTCATTGCGTGCTTTCAACTCTATGGGGGTGAATACCTTGGTGCGACCAAACATTTCGATAGACTGATTACTGAGATAGGCATCAAAAATCTTGGGTGCCGATGTCTCGCAGTCAAGACCGCGACGCTGTGCTTCCTCAATCCAACGGTCGGAGTATCCATTGCCATCAAAGTGTATAGCTTCGGACTCACGCAGGATTTTCTTTACTTCGGCAAGCAGGGCATTGTTCAGTGACATTCCCTCGGCAAGTCTTTTTTCAACCTCAGCGTGGAAGTTATTAAGTTGGTCGGCAACAGCTGCATTAAGAGCAATCATAGCCGAAGCACAGTTGGCACTCGAACCGATGGCACGAAATTCAAATCGGTTACCGGTGAAAGCAAATGGCGAGGTGCGGTTGCGGTCGGTATTGTCCAAAAGCAGTTCAGGAATCTGAGCCAGGCCCATAGAGACGCTCTCGCGGTGGGCGAGGTCCTGAAGTGTGGCGTCATCGGCATTGGCTATACGGTCAAGGACATTAGCAAGTTGTGTCCCGGTAAATATAGATATTATGGCCGGTGGCGCCTCGTTGGCACCAAGGCGATGGGCGTTGGTTGCCGACATGATTGATGCTTTGAGTAGAGCATTGTGAGTGTGCACAGCCTTCATCACATTGGCGATAAAGGTTATGAACTGAAGGTTTTGTTCTGGGGTGCGCCCCGGAGCAAAGAGTTGTACACCGCGGTCTGTTCCCAATGACCAGTTGTTATGTTTGCCCGAGCCGTTAACTCCTTTAAATGGTTTTTCGTGAAGAAGCACACGGAAATTATGACGGCGGGCAACTTCTGACATCAATGACATCAACAGTAGGTTATGATCATTGGCAAGATTGGTCTCTTCATAAATTGGGGCCAACTCAAACTGATTTGGAGCGACCTCATTGTGACGCGTCTTGGCCGGAATACCCAGACGGTGACACTCAATCTCAAGATCGAGCATGAACGCTTCGACACGGCTGGGTATTGCTCCAAAATAATGATCCTCGAGTTGCTGGTTTTTAGGACTCTCGTGACCCATGAGAGTACGACCGGTCATCAGCAAGTCGGGACGCGCGCTATATAGAGCCTCATCAACCAGAAAGTATTCTTGTTCCCAGCCAAGGAACGATGTCACATGTTTTACCTCGGGGTCAAAGTATCGTGCGACCTTAGTGGCAGCCTCATCGACAGCATTAAGCGCTCTCAGCAATGGGGTCTTATAGTCAAGGGACTCACCGGTATAGGATATAAAAATGGTAGGGATACACAGGGTGCCATCTACGATAAATGCCGGCGAGGATATATCCCATGCCGAGTAGCCACGAGCCTCAAAGGTATTGCGGATACCGCCATTGGGAAACGATGATGCATCGGGCTCTTGTTGCACCAGGAGCTTGCCGGTAAATTTCTCAATTACGCCACCCTTGCCATCGTGCTCGATAAAGGCATCATGTTTCTCGGCCGTACCATCGGTCAGTGGATGGAACCAATGGGTATAATGACGAGCGCCATGATCAATAGCCCAGCGCTTCATACCTTCAGCAACCTCATCGGCAACTTCACGCGAGATAGGTTTTTTCTCTGTGATTGCCTGAATCAGTTGGTCGTAAGTGTCGCGAGGCAGATACTCAAACATACTGCGACGATTAAACACGGCTGATGCATAATAAACCTCAGGTCGTTCAGCGGGCAACTTGACTTCCACAGCCTTGCGGTCAAACGCTTCTTGAACAACCTTAAATCTCAATGATGACATAACTGTACTTATTGGTTAGATAATAAATTTACTTATTGATGATGTGTCACACCCACGACACGAGTCACCGCGTCGCTCCTTATCAGACCAACCGGTGCTTATATAATTATAATAATGTGTTTTCAGTGAGAAGTTGACACCGACCGAGCCGACACGTCGACTCGCGCCATTCAGACAATATACCATGGACAATGTGGTCCTTGTTTTCATGCCACAAAATTAGTCCAAAAATCTATCCCCACCAAATTATCAGTTAAAAAATCACCGTCCCCTGAAATATCATTTATTTTAACGTCATAATATAATATATGCTGAATGATATACATTTACCTATTTATACTTTCGACGCTCCAAGCCCTTGTAATGTATTGGAATAAATAATTAACATCCCGCAAATCGTCTCTCTGATAATCTTCATTATAAGACTAAGCATAGGATATTTTCCATAAAGAAAGATAAGCAGGCACAGGTTAATAAAAACACGTCTGCCGGGCATACATTATATTCCGGCAGACGTAAATTTTCATCATTCTGAAGATTAAAGTACCAGGACGGGGCTACTATTTGAATAGTCGGTCCAATGCTTCATTTACCGTATGTATATTTACATTCTTCATAATATCGTATTGACTGGTGAAGCTACGGAATTTTTCACCTAAATTCTTTGCTACCGTCTCGGCAGTCGATGGGTCATGGTAAAACCCGGTGGGAGGTGTCCATTGTAATCGGCGTCCCGCATCTGTGGGTGACATTCTCACTCCGGTCAGGTAGTCGGCCGGGAGACCCGGATCATGTTTGGTCACAAAGAAACCTCGTTGGACCGAAGTCACACGCTTATCACCACCGGGGACCCATCCATAGGGCGATAACCTCTGTAATTCACCAAAGGTAAATGCTCCTGTCGATGAATCTATTTCTTTCATCTCTACTCTATAATGGGCCGGAGTCAACTGTACATTGTCTACATTGTCAAACAAAAACATGAAGTTAAACATCAGAGCCTCAAAAGAATTAACCTGAGCGGACTTGGCTCCGGCAGAAATAATTCTTGTATTGGCCATAATATTGCTACCGCCGTCAAAAACAAGCCAT
Organism: Muribaculaceae bacterium; assembly: GCA_017621845.1. Lineage (GTDB taxonomy): Bacteria > Bacteroidota > Bacteroidia > Bacteroidales > Muribaculaceae > CAG-873. Next base: position 2,663 of record JAGASI010000006.1, on the reverse strand, counting down.
TGCCGACCGTCATCACCACGACTGACACCTTGGACCTTCATGGGAACGGGGAAGTAGTTAAATGTCACAAGTGAACCTTCCTTAGGTTTGCCGCCACTGCGCAACTGACCTTTCAGTACTTCTTCAGGATTATTTATTACTGTCAATACACCGGCTGTGTTGGCACCGTAAGGTGAGCTATAGCTGTTGTCGGGACTCATTTCAAGATATACAGTCATATTGGGAGCCTCCATAATCTGTCCGTTTAACTTGGCAACCGAGAGAACACCCTCAAAAGCACCTTTTCCGGCTGTCAGGTCTTCTTCCTTTACAAATAGTAACTTGAGTTGTCCGTTGCCACGCACTTCATAATCCGACCCTTTGCCAACAAGAGTGATGGGGTTCACGTTTTCTATTCCCGAAAGCAACCATCCCTTGTTGATTTCTCCACCAATTTTCACCTTAGTGCCATATTTATATTGACCGGAACCGGTGGCCACAGCAGCTTCAGCAGGGACAGCGATAACTTCTATATCATAGGTCACCGTATTCACCTGTTTTGGCCCCCGGGGAGGATCTTCTTCTCCCGGTGGATCGTCATAACCCGGAGGGTCATCCACTACAGGCGGTTCTACCGGTTCAGGCAAATTTCCCCTGTCAATATTGCCCGGATTATTACAAAATACTACGGTAGCATCTCCATAAATATTAGTGATGCCATAATAAGTCCTGCTGTTATTATCCATCTCAAGAGTAGCTTCAAACGTGGCATAACCATCATCAGAGAATTTGCCCACTTTCCCATTGCGGGGATAAGCTGATCCGGCAACCATAACCAAATGCCCGTCGGCAGTGAAAACTTTATCGTTATCGACAGTTACCACCCCGGAGCCGGAATACTCAAAAGCGCTTTCTACTGATTGGTGAATATATTTCAGTGGCATCAGACGCTGTGGCGTGAAATGATTATTTATTGCTGTAAAATATTCATTGTCCGAAGGTGTAACAAAGGCGTAACCATCGAAAAATTTAGTCGCCATGGCATACGTGTTAAGCGCTTTGCCTTGTAGATTGTAGTAAGTGGATTTGGAATAATCGACAAACATCCCATCAGAAATATCGCTGATGTTTTTAACGTACATCAATCTTGAGGCGCTGACCGGCGGCCTGACTATTTCCTTCCCTTCAATATCAATAAATACAGGATATTCACCATCCTGCCCTTTACTGATTACCAGCGCATACCCATTGGCAAAGTCTCTTACCTCGACATATATCGGGGGCAACACCACTTTCCCTTCCCGGTCAAGGTAACCCCACCGGCGCTTTATATTGTCATAATAGGCTCGACGCCCATCCTTGAGATAGCGCGCACCACCTTTTATGGTCATATCCATTTTGTTCTGGTAAGTATAATCCATAGCCAAGGACGGCAATATTTTTTCGCCCATGGTATTAATGTAGTACACTCCCTTATTGCGGCCCTCGGAATATTCCACCTTGGCCACTCCATCATAAAATTGGGTAGCCTCGGTGATAGAGACCGGTAGTTCGCGCACAGAGCCATCAGCATAGAGGATATACAGAGGCTGCTTGCCGGCTTCATTTTTTTTGCCGGTTTTGGCGATAGCGGCTCCGCTGTCAAATCGAGGGTTCTCTCCCGATGACAGCCATTCGGCAGCATACAGGTATTCTCCGTGAACAGTAAAAAAACTGAAGTAGCTTGAATACCCGAGTTGCCGATTATATTCCGATAAAGTAAAAATACCCTCTGAGGGAGTTGAAACATTAGCATAATTATTAACCACGCGCTTTATAAAGCGCGTTTTCCTTGTCAAATGAGGCATCACGACACCTTCCTCAGCCATTTTAACCAACTGCTCGGCAGTGAGGCCGGCTTCTTTGGTCGGGCTAACATTGTCCAATTGTCCCCTGGCCTTGGTAGTGCCTGGATTGGCTCCCTGCTGAGGCTTGACCGGGGCCTTGGATGTTGGTCGAGCCAGGGTATCACCGGAGTTCAGTCCCTTGCTTTCAATCAGCATCGACTTGACATAGGCATCACGGCCACGGAACGTTATCTTAGCCCAAGTGCCATCATCCGATAACACCTGAAAAGTTTCACCCGACTTAAGCTCGCCAATAACAAAATGAGATTGAGTGTTCTTTGCCGAGAACACGTCAATCCTCCTATAATTGGATTTTATGGTATATATAGCGTGAGCCTCCTTGTTCCCATTTGGTTCAGCCATACTACCGGTAACCTCGACCGGAATGGAGAAAGATGAGGCCGGCAAATCAAGCACACTGATCGTTGGCAACAAAGCTAATGCAACAGTAATTGGTTTCAGTCGTAGTCTCATATCTCTATTGTTATAAAGTGTAATTTACTAACGCGCTCAAAGATACGACTTTGTTCCCATTTATAAAAATAATGAGCATAAATTATGCGCTCAAATAATTTATAACAAAAAAATAGCCTAAGACAATCTTAGGCACAAATTAGAGGCAACACAATGATGAAGCCAGAAAAAACGGGTCAGTAGAACTCCCGGCACATCCAAGACGATAATAATAACACTCCAAGATATTAAGGATATAAAGGATTATCTTATCATCTTTAATATCTTGGAGTGTAAATAATTTGTAGGCTATAACGATTATTTGCTAAACTTGTATTGACCAAT
>JAGASI010000038.1 GCA_017621845.1 Muribaculaceae bacterium | reverse complement strand
TGCATACGAAGAGTTCTTTGAAGGTTACGCAACGCGCAGAAGAATAATGCAGCAGATAACTAACTAAATCGTAACCTATTACTATCATGAGCGATTAACATACGCTCATTTCCAATAAAATACACTCTTTTCGTAACTTCGAAAGACAAAATTACAAAATATATATGAGCCAACATGTTAATTAATTAAAAACCGGGTTTATTGTGGCACAGGAGCTAAAGAGGCCGCCTAACATTGGTTAGGTGGCCTCTCTTTTTATGGTTGATGAATCGGTGTTGTTTAGGCTTTGCCGGCGCTACCGAGGACGTTGACGATTTTGTGTTTGTAGAGTTTTTCCATGTTGTCGCGGGCGGGGCCGAGGTATTTGCGGGGGTCAAACTCAGCGGGTTTCTCAGCAAATACGCGGCGTACGGCAGCTGTCATGGCCAGACGGGAGTCAGAGTCGATGTTGATTTTGCATACGGCTGACTTGGCGGCTTTGCGGAGTTGTTCCTCGGGGATACCGATGGCGTCGGGGAGTTTGCCACCAAACATGTTGATGGTGTCAACCTCATCTTGGGGAACTGAAGAAGAACCGTGGAGGACGATGGGGAAGCCGGGGAGTTTCTCCATGACGGCGTCGAGTACGTCGAAAGCCAATGGAGGGGGAACGAGCTTGCCCTCTTCGTTGCGAGTGCATTGTTCGGGAGTGAACTTGTAAGCTCCGTGGCTGGTGCCTATAGAGATAGCCAGAGAGTCACATCCGGTGCGGGTGGCGAAGTCGATGACTTCCTCAGGGTCGGTGTATGTGTGGTGGTCAGAAGAAACCTCGTCCTCAACGCCGGCCAATACGCCGAGCTCGCCCTCGACAGTTACGTCATGCTGGTGGGCATAGTCTACGACTTGTTTAGTGAGTGCGACATTCTCTTCATAGGGGAGGTGAGAGCCGTCAATCATTACTGATGAGAAGCCCAGGTCGATGCAGCTCTTGCAGAGTTCAAAGCTGTCACCGTGGTCGAGGTGAAGAACAATCTGGGGCTTTTCCCAGCCGAGTTCTTTGGCGTATTCAACAGCACCTTGGGCCATGTAACGCAACAGTGTAGCGTTGGCATAGTTGCGGGCGCCTTTAGATACTTGGAGGATTACGGGAGATTTTTCTTCTGAGGCGGCTTTGATTATAGCCTGAAGTTGCTCCATGTTGTTGAAGTTGAAAGCGGGGATGGCATATCCACCCTTGATGGCTTTGGCAAACATATCGCGTGTGTTTACCAGTCCGAGTTCTTTGTAACTTACCATTTTGTTAGTAAAATGTTTATGTATTAAGAATGTGTTATGGAATATCTTTAGAGATGACGTGACCTTAAAAATATGGTACGTGTTTTCCAACTGCAAATTTAGCAATTTTTTTGGTCTCGTGAGTAATTATCGTTCTAAGAAATGTTACACGGGGCTAAATTGGGCTAAATAGCGGGATAACCACTTAATTCCGGTGTAGAATTGAGAATGGGAGACCTACCAGCATGGCGCCACCGACGATGTTGCCCAGCGTAGCGGGCACGAGGTTGTCGAGGATTAGGTCGGTGATGGCGATGTCGGCACCGTTGTATATTCCGGCCGGTATAAAAAACATGTTGGCGATGCAGTGTTCCCATCCGAGGATTACAAAGGCACTGACCGGTATCCAACAGGCCAGAGCCTTGGCTCCGAGGGTGCGGGATGATAGCGCGAGCCATACGGCCAAGCATACACACCAGTTGGCGCCAATGCCCCGGCAGAAGGTTTGACTCCACGACAGAGCCATTTTTGAGGTGGCAATATTGGCTGAGGCTGTGTGCCATGGCTCGGCATCGAGTGTCCCGGTGCCGATGACGAGGATTGCCACTATAAGTAGGGCGCCGATAAAGTTTCCAATCCATACCAGAGCCCAGTTGTAGATTACTGACCACGCAGAGCAATCTTTATTGATTAATGGGGCCATTAGCAGTGCGTTGTTACCTGTAAAAAGTTCACCGCCGAGGGTTACAATCAGTAATAGGCCGATAGGGAATACCATACCAGCTGCGACCTTGCCTATGGCCGGGTTGCAATCTGAAAGAGCCGGCAGGCCTTGCCCGACGACAATCGACAGGAGGGCGCCAAGAGCTATAAAGGCTCCGGCAAATATTGACAATGTTAGAAGTCGCGGGAGTTGGTGCCGGGAGATATAAAGTTTGTTAATACCTATATCACGGGCTTGAGTGGCAATTTCCGGGGGTGTCTTGATGTTCATTATGATAATGTCTTGGTGGTGCAAAGGTAGTTATTTTTTGGGGGACACGTCTCATAGCGCGTGTAATTTAGTTGCAAGAAGTATATTGAGCGGATGTCGGTATATAGTGAAGGTTGTGTTGTATAAAAAAATCCCTGCCCTAAGCAGGGGCAGGGATAGTGGTGTGGTTTTATTAAGAGGGTGTTTATTTGCGACCTTGTTTTTTCTCGAGTTGGCGTTCGAGGGCTTCAACTGCGCCGTCAAATGCTTCTTCAAAGGTGTCGGCGGTTTTGTTGGCTACCATATCGCCAAACGGTGGCACTGTCATTCTCACGGTTGCTTCCTTGTTTTTGGCGGCTTCTGGCTTGACGAGAGTAAACTGGACTTCAAAATCGGTCATTTCGGGAACGCGATGAGCCACGCGTTCGGCTTTCTTGTTGACAAAGTTGACGAGCCGTTCGGCGATCTCAAAGTGGATGGCTTTAATCTTAACGTTCATGGTTTGTTCTTTTTTAGTGCACGGGGATGTGCATGTTGATAATTATTTTGAAGGTCTCGATAAGAGACGTGAGTGTAAATCTGAGTAGAGGCTAACGAGGCGTGACCGAGAAGTTTCTGGACGGCGTTCAGGTTGGCGCCATTGTTCAGCAGGTCAGATGCAAACGAGTGTCTCAGTACGTGAGGTGATCGTTTTGGGGCGGTAACTTGTCCGTCAAGGGCTGTATGGACGGCACGGTTGACCAATTTATAATATATCGGTTGACCATCGGCGCGAACAAAGAATGTGTCGGTTGTCGAGCATGCTGTGGTCATTCTGCGTTGTGTGCGGTAGTGTTCAATCATTGTCGCGAGTTCGTTGCCAAAGGGGACTATTCTTTCTTTATTACGCTTGCCGAGTACTTTTAGTTCGCATCGGCGAGTATCCACATCGGCGTCCATCAGGCCTACAATCTCGGCGGCTCGAAGTCCGGTAGTGTATAACATGGTGACTATTAGGTCGTCACGCAGTCGGTTGAATGAGTCGGTGTCATCTCTTGATGGTGGGGTATTATTACTGTCTTCAACAGCTTGGTCGATGACGGTGTTGAGCTGGGCCGAGTCGATAAACCGTGGCAGAGGATGGGGCGCCCGTATAATTTTGATGGAGTGGGTGGGGTCGGTTGTCAAGCCGTTGCGTCGAGCCATATAACGGTAAAAGGCCCTGATAGACGACATCTTGCGCTTGATGGTTACCGGGGACAGTTTCTTGTCAGACAGATGGGCAATCCATGAGCGTATGTCGTTGGATGTGACGTCCTCGGGTTTAAACTCAATGTCGTTGTTTCCACCGGTGAGGTGTTCCTGCCACTCGTTGAGGTCTTTGGAATAAGCCAAAACGGTGTGGGCCGAAAGATTCAGCTCACACCGCGCGTATGTCAGGAATGACGTTATCATATTAAAGCGACAAGTGACAAACAATTGCAGTCCCAATGCCGGGGCTTGTATTAGTTTTCAAAGTTAGTTATTGTCGCTCACATTGCCAAATGTCGGCTATATGTTTTACAGCATATTCTTTATTGCTGTTTTGAATTGGCGGGATGCCGTGTTTACATTTTTCAAGGTCGAATGGTGTCTTGGGAAGAATGTTGGGGGATGAGTCTTATACGGTAGCCGAGTATGGCGATGATGTCGACCACCATCCATGCAAGCCATTGTTCGTCCCATTTGCGTGATTGGTCCGCTGACCCGCGATAATCTTGGAGAGACAGGGCGTTACCGGGTGTTGAAAATACAGCAATGGCTGTCTAACCCGTGGGTGACAGCCATTGCTGTGTCGCGTCTGTTGTAAGTAAGAGCGGCGGGTGAGCCGGGAATTATTCCTCGGCAGCGCGGAGCTTCTGTACATAAACCGCTTTCATCATTTTCTTGCGGTTGGTTACAGAGGGTTTTTGGAATGCTTGACGGGCACGGAGTTCTTTAACGATGCCGGTGCGCTCGTATTTGCGTTTGAATTTTTTTAAAGCTCTTTCGATGTTTTCGCCTTCTTTTACTTGTACGATAATCATGTTGGTGAATTGATTTTTATATTTTTTACTTTTATTATTTGTCTGATGTTTAAGCTATATGACGTGTAGACGAGGTGCCGGCACGCTACTTTAGCGGGGCAAAATTAGCAATAGTTTTTCTAATGGCAAAATTTTTGGCCATTAATTGGTTAAAAAATATTTAGGCTCGCAATGAAGGTAGGTGTTATTGTGTTTTTGGACAATAAGCCGAGGCCTCTACTGGGTGTCAGTTGTTTTTGACGAGGTCTCGGGTATCGCGGGCGATAGTGAGCTCTTCGTCGGTGGGGACGACAACGACTTTGACTTGTGAGTCGGGGGTCGAGATGATGGTTTCGGTGCCGCGTGTCTTGGCGTTGAGCTCGATATCGATTTTGACGCCCATAAAAGCGAGTGGTTGGCAGACATCAGCGCGCAGGCCGGTCTGATTTTCACCGACACCGCCGGTAAAGACGATAATGTCGAGGCCACCCATCTCGGCGGCGTATGCACCGATGTATTTTATGATGCGTTGTTGGTATATGTCGAGAGCCAGTCGTGCTTTCTCGTCACCGGCTTTGACGGCGGCTTCAATTTCGCGCATGTCGGATGACAACTCGCTGATGCCGAGGACGCCGGAGTCTTTGTTGATGATTTTCTGGAGGTCATCGACCGAGAGGTTGTGTCGCTTCATGATAAAAGTGAGAGCGCCGGGGTCAACATCACCCACGCGGGTGCCCATCATGAGACCCTCGGTGGGGGTGAGTCCCATAGAGGTGTCGACCGATTTGCCAAACTTGACAGCGGTGATAGAGCCACCGTTGCCGATGTGGCATGTGATGATACGTTGTTTGGTTATATCAACGCCGAGAATTTCACATACACGGGCTGAGACATAGCGGTGGGAGGTGCCGTGGAAGCCATATCGGCGCACACCGTCTTCTTTATAGAACTTGTAGGGGAGTGGATACATATATGATGCGGGGGGCATCGTCTGGTGGAAGGCAGTGTCGAAGACGCCTACCTGAGGTATGTTGGGGAGTATGGCTTCGATGGCCTCGACGCCGGTCATGTTGGCGGGATTGTGGAGGGGTGCGAGGTCATAGCATTGTTTTACCATGTCCTTGACTTCGTCGGTGATGATTACCGAAGAGTTGAATTTCTCGCCACCGTGAACGAGTCGATGGCCCACGGCGTCAATCTCGTCATAAGATTTGATGCAGCCGACCATGGGGTCGGTGAGGGTGTCGAGGATGGCTTGTATTGACTGTTTGTGGTCGGCTTGTCCCAGCTCGATAGTGGCTTTGGTGCCATCGGGTTGTTTGAACTTGAGGAATGTATCGGGGAGACCTACTTTTTCGACACCACCCTCGGCGAGAGTTTTCTCGGTGTCGACGTCGATGAGTTTATATTTTACAGATGATGAACCTGAATTAAGAACAAGGATATTCATTTTAATGTATTGATTGGTTGGCGGTGATTATAATAGTTTTATAAATGTCCTCGGGGAAGCAACCACGGGATAGGTCATTGACGGGAGCGGCGAGCCCTTGCAGTACGGGACCGACGGCTTGTACGCCACCGAGTCGTTGGACGAGTTTATAGGCGATGTTTCCGACCTCGAGCGATGGGAATACCAGGACGTTGGCTCGGCCACTGAGCGCTGAGTTTGGGGCCTTGGAGGCGGCAACGCCGGGGACAATGGCGGCATCGGCTTGGAGCTCGCCGTCGATGATTAGGTCGGGAGCCATCTCGTGGGCAATTTTAGTGGCGTTGATGACTTTATCAACGCGTTCGTGTTTGGCCGAGCCCTTGGTCGAGAATGACAGGATGGCTACGCGGGGCTTGATGCCGGCGATGTCGCGAGCAGTCTCGGCCGCCGAGACTGCAATCTGGGCGAGCTCACGGTCGGTGGGGTCGGGAAGGACCGCACAGTCGGCAAATACCAGTATACCATCGGTGCCGTAAGGTGAGCCATCGGGCAGAAGCATCACAAAGGCTCCCGAGACGACATCAATACCGGGACGTGTCTTGATGACCTGGAAGGCGGCACGCAGAACGTTGGCGGTGGTATTCATGGCGCCGGCGACTTGGCCGTCGGCATCGCCGGCCTTGATGATAAGGCACCCGAGGTATAGAGGGTTGGCGGTGGTAAGACGGGCTTCTTCGGGAGTCATGCCTTTTTTGCGGCGCAACTCGTATAATAGTGGTGCATATCGGTCGATGACGGTCTCATCGGCGGGGTTGATGATGGTGGCACGCTCGATGTGCTTGAGGTTCATCTCGGCGGCCATGTGCTTGATCTCGACAGGGTCTCCGATAAGTATGATCTGGGCTATTTCGTCGGCTAAGATGCGGTCGGCGGCAGTGAGGGTGCGGGGTTCGGTACCCTCGGGGAGTACGATGCGACGCTGGTTTTGGCGTGCTCGTTGGGTAAGTTTTTCAAATAATGACATAACTTGTATTGGGTATAGATATTTATCGAGTTGAGAGTGGTTTTATGTCTTGCAAAAATACTCAATTTTTTTCAACCTGAAAAATAAGATGCAATTCTGTGGTGTGTCAACCTTTGGCGTGGAGGATTGTTAATATTTTATATTATAAATTCTATTTATTATGAGTAACAATAAATTTCGTCACGCTGAAAATAAGAGACGCCGTCGTTGGAGTTCGACCAGGCTATGGACGGCGATATGTGCATTGGTATTGATTGTATTGTTAATATTGTGGTTGACGATTGCCGATTTGTCGGGAGACACGGATGTGGCCGCAGTTATTCCTGTTATAAGAATATGATGGACAGTTGTTTGATAGCCGATGGATGGCTTATATGGTTATTGATCGGGCTGGTCGGCGGCTTGTTGGCCTCGTGGATAGGTGGTGGTCGTCGGCTGATAGGATATAATCTCGTGATAGGCGTGGTGTCGTCGGTTGTAGGCGGCTATGTCAGCGCTATGACTCAAGGTGAGGATACTCCCCAGCTGACCATATTGACGGCTATGAGCGCTGCTTTTCTCGCTGCTTTGTCTCTATGGCTGTTTAATAGTATGTTGGGTCATCGAGGTGATTAATTTAGGATTAGCGGACGGGAGCTTTACTTCCCCGGAATAAAAAAAACGTGATGGTCGCCACACGAGGGTGGTTACTATCACGTTTGTTCTGTTTGGTCGGTAATCGTTTACTTGGCAACGCGACGCTCTTTGATACGGGCTTTCTTGCCGGTGAGGGCGCGGAGGTAGTAAAGTTTGGCGCGACGTACTTTACCATACTTGTTGACAACGATTGAGTCGATAAAGGGCGACTCGATGGGGAAGATACGTTCTACACCGATGTTGTCAGACATTTTACGCACGGTGAAGCGTTTTTTGTCACCTTGACCAGAGATACGTATAACGACACCGCGGTATTGCTGGATACGTTCTTTGTTACCTTCTTTGATGCGGTAAGCAACTGTGATGGTGTCGCCGGGGCCGAATTCGGGGTGTTGTTTGCCTGATTTGAAAGCTTCTTCGGCAATTTTGATTAAATCCATTTTAGATTGATGATTTAAAATGTTAGTAAAGTCGCAACATACGCGGACTACCGTGTCCCGCCAGCGGTTACGCATATCGGGGGCAAAGGTACGATTTTTTTCTCTATCAAGCAAATAAAATAAAAATCGGTTTTTTAGAGCCTCTCCCATAATATATTATTGCTGTCCGATAAAACTCGACGGCGGCAAAAATGTATGGCTCGACTGCTGATTTTCAGCGGTCGAGTCTGATTTTATTCTTAGACAAGCCCCAGTCAGTCGAAAAGAGAGGGTAAGGGAGGTCCTGATGCGGCAG
>JAGASI010000005.1 GCA_017621845.1 Muribaculaceae bacterium | reverse complement strand
CAGCAGCAGATTGGCAATCAATGTCACCCAAATCTGGATTTTGATTGCGTTGGCGCTCTCTCCGTAGAAATATTTGAGCGGGAAGTTCTGCTTTATCTGTTTGAAAAGCAACTCTATCTCCCAACGCTTGCGATAGATGGCGATAATTTCATCGGGAGAGGATTCCATGTCGTTGGTTAGCAGAGAGATGAGCTTGTGCTTCTTTTCATCGACATACGTTATTATCCTTGCATGGTGGGTTATATGTGAGCCGTCATTGTTCTCCTTAACAAATGAAACATGCTGTATGCGTATTTCCATCAACCCGTCAGGGTTCTGCCACATGAAGTCCTCCCACAGTATGTAGCGTAGACGCTTTTTCATCTTGGTAACATAGCTCACACCGCGCTGCGTCAGTTCCTCAAATTTGGCGTAGTCAATATAGGCACGGTCCATAGCCATTATATCCCCTTTGCCAAGCGAACCCGGCTTGAGCATGAACGAGTCGTTTGTCGCTGCTGACGTGAACTTTATATCCGATGGCACACCCTCATTGGCATGAATGACGGTGTGGACCTTTATACCTCCCTTCTTCTTTCCTGTCTTTGGATGACGCCCAACACCCTTGAACAGCACATTTGAGAAGAGTGTGATCGTGGTCGAATCAATGATTTGGAGCCGTTTCATCCATTTTGGTGTCGTGCGGCTTCGGCTGTCCGATAAAAGAACGTGGCGGTAAGTGGCATATAAGTCACGGTATATCGCCTCAAACACGCTTTCAGGGCGACGCTTGTTGGCATCGGCAAGAGTGCTCCGGCCGATTTTGATGTTAATCCCCAAATGAGCCATTTTACGTGCCTCAGCCAACAGTGAGGTAGTAATCTCGCGCAACGAGTCGAAACGCATAATAACGGCGTAGAGCATGACCACAAGATGAACCCAGCAGTTGAACCGCTTGATATACCGTTCCCCGCCTCTTTCGGCACTGAATTGAAGAATTTTTCGTTTGTCAAGCAATTTTATTACCTGACTATAGAGCGGCTGTCCGCTAAAATGACTACTTTTACCCATGGTTATTGTGATTTTTGGCGAAACCAAAATAACCAAATTGGGCTGACTCCTGCAAATGGAATCAGCCCTAATCTTTAATCACTTCAAAAAGTTTTATCGGACAGCAATAACACAATAAAAGAGTATCTACTCCCTCCTCAAAATGTTAAAACGAGACAAGCAACAGCATTGTCTCGTTTTTGTCTTAATACTGTAACATCAACATGCTACCTTTGCACCCAATAACCAATCAGCATAAAATATACTTGGCTATCCCGCCAAGACCATCCCATTATCACCATTATAATAGATAACAATTTGACCAATTAATTAACATAATTAATAAACCAAACATTATCACACCATTCTTTTTATAAGCTGAAACCTAAATAAAAATCTCATCCTATCCATAGAGCCCGCCACCAACAGCGGGCTCGCCTATTTTCAGAGCCTGCACACGTGCCAACAACTAACATCATCCGGATTATCCCTACATAGAATGAAGCAACGAACAGAAACGGATAGTTAATAAGGTTATGACGCTTTATTTTTATAACCTATAAACGCGATAAGACCCGAAATGAGCGCACAACAGCCCCAGAAGGTGTGATAATCTTCCATGTTATTAATCTTAATCGGCATCAATGGATTGGCAGGATGAGTCGAACTGTTCATCGGGCATATCAGACCAATAACCGATATGGCCAAAACGACAAGTGCTATGGCATAGAGAACTGCAAATAAACGATTTCCCTTTTTTGTTGTTTTTGGGGCCGGTTGAATTACAATCATCCGAGGCGTAGCTTCTTTACTTACGGACGATTTAGCTACAACCGGCTTAGACGCCTTCGTGCGGGAAGCCGATGATTTTGGCGTAGCCGACTTAGTAGACTTGGCAGATGATTTACGCGCTGCCTTGGGCTTGGGAAGCGCCGTGAGCATATTGCGACCATCGGCATACCTGTCACGCGCATTATAGGCAAGAGCCTTGATGAGAAACCGTCTTAGAGACAAACTTATAGTAGACGGGATATATGAAGCAATCATCTCGGCATCCAAGTCAAGAGCCGATGGTAAGCGCTGTCCTTTGAGACAATATAACATAGTTGCGCCTAACGAATATACATCTGCCGCAGGCGAAAAAGTAGTAATTCCTCTATATTGTTCCTTAGGCGCATAACCGTCGCTGAATCCCGATGAATTGATTGTTGATGTAGCGTTACCCTCGGCATCATAATGTTTACTTAGACCAAAATCGATAAGCACCGGACGTCGATTTACTATGTCGGCACTCCCTTCCAACATGATATTGGCCGGCTTTATATCGAGGTGAGTGACCAAATTGTCATGAATAAAAGCTACAGCATCTATTATAGGTCTCATCACCGTTAACATCGTAGCCTCATCCATCGGTCCATGGTCCTTGATATATGTGTCCAACGACTCGCCCTCGAGATATTCCATTATATAATATGCTGTGTTGTTAGCCTCAAATACCTCATTGACGGTCACAATATTGGGATGTTTATTGGCAAGAGAGTGAAGACGACGAGCCTCCCCCATAAAGTCACGCCGTGCACACTCGACCTGTTCTTTAATGGGATTGGAATAAGACATTGTCATGGCATCACCGGCTCGTTCACACAGCGAGGATGGGAAAAACTCTTTTATTGCAATGGGCGCCTCGATGTCTATATTGTTGACACGAACCTTGAGTTCGCCATAATATGTGATACCAAAGCCTCCCTTTCCAAGGGTTCTTCCCACGGTATATCGGTATCGTCCCGAGTCAAGGATAATCCCGGCCGGTAATACATTTTGTTGCTTCATATCTGTCATAATTCTAATCTTTTCTATATAACTTTTACTTGGTATCTTGATAAAACTTGACCAGTGAGCCGGTGGGACACACAAAGCGACAATAAGGGCGCGGTATAATGGCCGACAAGAGGGCAAACACCACCGCGGCAACTATAATCACTGTTGAGGCTTGATTTAGCAAGAAAGCAGTAAATAACTCATAATTCATAATCTCAAAGCCCACACCAAGCCACATCACTACCATGATGGCTATCCACAGTATCTCTCGGAAATATGTAAGAACTTGAATAAGTCGAGCCGACATCTTTACCCTATAAGGCACACACCGCCCAATAAGCTCCTGCATAGATCCAAAGGGACATATCCAGCTGCAATAATATTCCCTCTTATTGAAAAACGGATATACAAATGCTGCTACAATCATCAACAAGGGCACAAGCGATACCAACACATCGACGCCATTTGACACAAATCCGGTCAATAACGACAATGACATAAATGCATGGCACCAAAAACCGAGCACCACAACATTGGCGACAAGTTGCACGACACGATAAATACGATTACGCCAGAACAACGGTAAAATCATGGCGACCAGGACAACAATAAGCGAACACCAGAAAGACACACTCACCCTACTATCCACCGTGGTTCCCGTCTGAGATGACACCGTGGCTGAAATCGTGGCAACTGTGTCCTGCCGATTGACATACTCCATGGCCCGGTTTACCGAGCCTATGATTGCATTTGATGAATAAGTTGCACCGGTGACACCATCCACATGTGCCGTCAATACCTGGGAGGGAGTCATTCCATCCCACGAATTCAAAAGTCCACCGTCGATGACTGTCGCCATATAACCGGGGGTCTCTTCGTTTTCCAAAACCTCTATACTGTCTATACGATTATCTTTAAGATATATATTCAAGGGTATGGGCCCGGCAAAGCCTGTGATATCCTTAGCTATATTTTCAGTTGTAACAACGCGATGACCATCGGCCGTAACCCATTCATCAGACGAGCCTACACTTTCAATGGTATCTACATGTCCCTCCTGTTCCGGGCGATCAAGTACATGTCCGAACAACCGATGATTTTTATTCACGGCAATCCCCATCAATAACAAGCAACATGTTATCAATTGCACCAATAATGTGATTTTTCTCATCATAACATTTTTATTTATGCAAATTTAAAAACTTCTCTCCATTTTTGCAACCTCACAAAAATGGGGTCAGCGGAGCTATGACAAGGACATAAAAAAAGCCCCGGCACGCTTCAGCAGCGGATCGAGGACTTAGCCATTGGGCATTTTAACTTCTAAAGATATTTGTCTGATTGTAAAATTAAAGTGTAGAGATTATATCATACTTACTTATTGAATACACCTGAACGCCACGCAAATACCGTTATCTCAACGTGAACATGGAGCAAAATGCCTTGACTTAGTCCTAAAAATTTGGGGAAATTGAATTACGTAAATAATAATGTCGGTCTAAGTATAAGTCATTAAGGGGTGATATTCACTTGCAAATTTAAGCTTTATTTTTACGCCCGCCAAATTCCACTCGGATTATTTTAATATCGTTAACATATTTTAGCTTTTAAATACTACTACAATTTCTCACTTCTCCCATTTATTTTCATCTCGTTATCAGCCAACGTTGACTGTTGAACTCGCGTTACTATGGCTACGTCCAGGATAATCAGGATAGTAAATATTTTTCACCGTAAAAAATATAAAGGTAGTAATCATAATTCACGCCCGGCAAGGTAACTACGTGCAGCCTCGAGGTCGGCCGGGGTATCGATGCCAATGGTGGGAGCATCGGTGATACCAACATTAATAGTATAGCCATTCTGCAACCAACGCAACTGTTCAAGCGACTCAGCCGTTTCAAGAGATGACCTACAGAGACACGTTATTTCCTTCAAGACAGCACGGCGATAGGCATAGATACCAACATGGGTATAAAACACCGTCTTATCAACCCACGCCTGCCAATCAACCCCTCGCACATAGGGTATAATCGAGCGGGAGAAATACAGCGCACGTCCATTGTTATCCATAACAACCTTCACCACATTAGGGTCAAACAAAGCCTCAAACCCCGACTCCGGCTTAAATTTACGCGCCAGTGTTGCTATATCCACCGACTCATCATCAAAGGCTTTCATCAAGGTTTTGATTTGTTCCGGGTCTATAAACGGCTCGTCTCCCTGAATATTAATCACGACATCGGCCTCGGTCCCCGACAATTCCATCGCCTCTCTCACTCGGTCGGTGCCTGACGGATGGGTTGCCGAAGTCATTATGGCACACCCGCCAAAGTCATCTACAACCTTGGCTATGCGCTCGTCATCGGTAGCCACCACTACCTCGTCCATTACTTGTGAGACACGTCTATAAACATGCTCTATTACCGGCTTACCTCCAAGTTCGGCAAGAGGTTTGCCGGGAAAACGCGTTGACGCATAACGTGCCGGAATTATTCCAATAAATTTAGTCATATCTACAATTCAATCTTTTTAGTATTCCTTTTTCCAAAATAAGACGGTAGTAACACACTACCAACTATAAGATACAAGTAAAAGCTCAACAGTCGCCATGTCAACGCCAAAATAAGCGCAACAGAAGCGCTCCCTATCAAATCTCCATAATATTCAGTGAACAACCACTCACTGATACCGCTACCACCAGGTGTAGGCGAGACCATCAACACTACCCATACTACAAACTGACGTGCAAATATTAACAGTGGCGAGGCCTCGGGAACAAAGCCCCAAAACAATGCATTGACCACCAAGTAACGTGAAAACCAGGACAATGTCGTCGCTCCAAAAACATTAAGCCACCACCTGCGTGACCTGGTCCTGAGCTCGATTGAGGTATGGATCATATTATCTGCCATCTCAAAAGCTCCGCGACGCCATCTTCTTAACCAGCGCCACATAAACATTTGCTTAATCTTATGCGACACCCAACGCGGGTAAGCGATAATGCCCATAAACAGCATTAAGGTATACACACATATCCCGGCATATACCAACCAAAATATAATTTTGACACCTTCCATAAAACCCGATGGGCCAACGTCACCGAACAATTCGTCAAACGGGACCACCAACATTATTATCGGACAGAAAATGACAAAAAACATTTCGTCCAGAAAAAGCGTCGTCAATGTCAACGTAGCTGCACGACCAAGCTTAACTCCCTCTCTGTTAAGGTAAAATATAGCCAAGGCGCTACCTCCCACAGCCGATGGGGTGATTGCCGAAGTGAAAGCACACATCAAATCGACCCTTACCGACCTACCCCAACTCAACTCAGGATAAGCGATAGTATGAAAACGCCAGGACAATCCAAAATCGCGGCCGACGACAAATACCATCGCCAGAACAATGCCGGCTATTGCATGCCAACTTAAATTTATCTCTGACAACGTCGTGGCATCAAACTCATCATTAAACATCCACACAGTAACGCCCAGCCCAATCAGCACCGGGAGGGCTATCCTTAGCAAAATCCTAAACAACGAGCCTGTCATCTGATACCGTCTATAGTAGTATATATCTTAAAAAGACTGCTTTTCCGGGCATCACACTTCACTGACCTTTATTTAATATTTCCAGCATACTTCTGAAATATTCCACCGGGTTGTCAGCCGACAATATATGTTTTCCGGTAGCAACACCATTGGCTCCGGTCGCCATTACCGCCTGAAGATTTTCAATACCGATATCACCTGTTACCACCAAGGGCATCTCGATTTCCATCTCACGGCATTTTCCTACTATGCTATCGATATTTTCCAGTCCCATAGACATGTCGAGACTACAGTAATCGATATCCATTGCCTTCAGCGCACTTATTGCCGAGACATCCTTAACAGACTTTCCTATGATGGCCTCAGGGCCTAAATCCTCACGCACCTGACGCGGGCCCGGATGATCTTCTGTCATCCACACCCCATGGACACCCAACTCCTTAGCCAACAGCGGACGATTAATCATAGTCAATATCACTCCGGTCTCGCGACACATCGGGATAAACTGCTCGGCGCTCGACTTAATATCCTCATCGCTGTTATCCAGGGGGTCGACAATAACCCATCCACAGCCGGCCTCTATGGCCATCTGTATCTGCTCGGCTAACGAATATCTGTTCTCTGCTTGTGTTATAAATTGTATCATATCTTCCGTGTTATTTATAGATTGTCCAACACTCTCGTCGCGGCCTCAATCCACTTCACACACAAAAGTACACAAATTTAAGGTAGCAATTCACATTTCCACCTTAAAAAAAACATCCCCGCCATCCCGACCATTCTCCATACCGGCTAATTTAATATCGACTGTATATGGATATTATATAAATCAAGAGCCTGTCATCATAGCGCGTGAGCGGATAAGATCGGTTATATGAGAAATGGAGGTTATATCGAGCGCCACACGCGAAGTCAAGTCACTGGCATAACGATCATAATTATCAATCGGCCGACGTGCAACCCCCGAATCAGTTGCCGCACAAGCCACAGCAGGAGCTACAACCGTGAGCAACCGACTGTCATAGGGCGACGGGACAATATAATCAGGCCCGAAGCTTAGGTCAGGGCGATGACTGAGATTTTTGACCTGAGGCGTCACCGGACGCCGCGCAAGAGTAGCTATAGCTCGAGCGGCAGCAATCTTCATGGCATCGTTGATAACCTTTGCCCGACAGTCCAAGGCTCCTCGGAAAATATAAGGGAAACCCAGCACATTGTTAATCTGATTGGGAAGATCAGAGCGACCGGTAGCAAATATCAAATCTTCGCGTGTAGCTATCGCCACCTCATAGGCAATTTCCGGATCAGGATTGGCCAATGCAAAAACAATAGGACGCGGAGCCATCGATCTTAACATCTCAGGCGTCACGACATCGGCTACCGACAAGCCCACGAATACATCAGCATCAATCATAGCCTGGGACAATGTCTCTATAGAACGGTCGGTGGCATATCTCTTCTTGGCATCAGTCAAGTCATGACGTCGGGTTGAGATAACCCCCTTGCTGTCAACCATCACTACATTGCATCGTTTCACCCCCAGCGCCATCAACATATCGGTACACGCCATAGCTGCCGCGCCAGCGCCATTGACCACGAGACGCACCTGGGTTATATCCTTGTGCTGAAGATACAAGGCGTTTATCATGCCGGCTCCGGTAATGATAGCTGTTCCATGTTGGTCATCATGCATCACGGGTATATCCAGACGCTCGACAAGTCGACGCTCTATCTCAAAACATTCTGGAGCTTTTATGTCCTCGAGGTTTATACCTCCAAATGTCGGCGCCAACGCCACTACTGACTCTACAAAACGGTCAACATCAGTGACATCCAGCTCGAGATCAAAGCTATCTATATCAGCAAACACCTTAAACAACAATGCCTTACCCTCCATAACCGGCTTGGCTGCCAACGGGCCGATATTTCCAAGGCCCAAAACAGCGGTCCCATTGGATATTACAGCCACAAGGTTGCCCTTGTCTGTCAGATTATACACTCTCTCGGGATGATTTTTAATATCCAACGATGCATAAGCCACACCCGGCGAATAGGCCAAAGCCATATCCTCAGGCGTATGGAAAGACTTGGTAGGCACTACTTCTATCTTTCCCGGAATCGGACGTTCATGATAAGATATTGCTTCACCTTTCAACTGCTCATCACACTCTTGACGCGACCCACAGTGTATACCTTTTTTTCCACGCTTTTTTTCTATATTACTCATGACAAACTTATTTTGCTATATACTTGTAATTTTCAACTATCTTTCACGGAATTGATTTAAAAATTCATATAGACACTTCAATCTCTACCAATAAACCCAAATCAATCCATATAGATAACCTTTAAGAAAAAACATTCCACTTACATAAAAAGTTGTCTATTCTTCCGGTGCAAGTTTCAATCCCATATCGTCCTTATATATCATTTCCCCGCCATTCTGAAATTTTACCCCTTTTATAGAATCAACAGCACGTTAAATCATAAAATATAAAATTATAAAGAAATAATCCCTAAATTTGCAACCAACGACAACAAGCCCTGTCAGGGCATATAACTCTACAGGCATGAAGTAAATCAGGCTTCATTACAATAAAAAACTACAATCCACCGATAATTTATCTTCCCGAACCATGCGTGCTGAAGTAAATCGTTGTCGTTATATATAACCAACAGGATACAGTCGGATAACGCTTCTCACCGTCTTGTTTTTCCAATCAACTTAACGTCAAATCCGAGAAGCAATAGGCACTTATAACGCAATGAACAAACTAACATTTATCCTTCTGACTTTTTTTTACGCCCAAACACTTTTTGCCCGGACTCTCCCGGATAAAAACATTATTCCACCCCCACTGAAGTCGGGTGACAAAGTCGCGATACTCTCTCCATCCTATGCAGTGTCCACGGATAGGCTCTCACACATAGACTCTCTACTGAGATCTCGAGGTTATGAGCCGGTAATATATCCGACCGCCACGCTTTCTCCGGACAACCCCATACACGGCGGCACGGCACGACAGCGCGCCCAAGACCTTATGGATGCCTTCAAGGACCCGTCAATCAAAGCCATCATACCTACTCGTGGTGGCTATGGCGCGTCACAGATGTTACCCTATCTGGACCTAAAGGTCATACATGACAATCCCAAGTGGCTCACAGGCTACTCCGATATCTCAGCACTCCATGCTTTCATGAACGCCGCAGGCGTGGCTTCTATACACGGTGCCATGGGCAACACCATCGCATCGACCGACTCGTTGCAACAACGCTCCTTTGATGACATGGAAAAAATCCTCACCACGTCAACACCTATGGACATATCGATACAATCGTCCAAATACAATCGCCACGGCCAAGCGTCAGGCAAACTACTCGGCGGAAACTTTATCGTTGTCAATAATCTGGCCCAAACCGATTGGGACATGTTCGGCGAAGCTCTTAACCAACCCGTGATACTGTTTGTCGAGGAAGTAGGAGAGAAAATATACGCCGTTGAACGCATGTTGCACCGTCTCAATCAGAGTGGCATCCTTAAAAATGTACATGGACTGATTTTTGCCGAGTTCACCGAGTATGACCCCGACGCCGACCACTCCTCAATGGAAGAAATGATTTCTGACTGGCTAACCGAGTATGGATTTCCCATCCAAGGCAGTCCCATCCCCATTATCTTCAACTTCCCCGCCGGACACGACCGACTCAACCTCCCTCTCGTCGAGGGCGTCAACGCCACCCTCACCTCCACCGCCTCAGGAACATCACTTAATTACAAACCCTGACCCTCAACTTGTTGAGCCGGCTCCAAGACTGCAACTCCATAAAAGTCATTGACAACCGCTTCTCATTAATCGGATAAATCACAATCGTTGCATAGTCACGATATGACAGCGCCCCGTGCCATCAGTAGCACGGGGCGCTGTCATTATAAGCTAATCTATGATTTATTTCACAAACTTAGCGACTGCGGTAGAACCGTTAGCCAATGTAGCGGCCACGATGTAACCACCGGCGGTGAGGTCGGCGACTGACATAGTCTCACCGGCGGCAACATAACGTTGAGCAACGGTAAGGCCCGACATATCGTAAACACGTACATATGCATCGGCATCAACAGTAATGGCGTCACCCGAAACCTTAACCTGGATACCGGCGGCATCAGCGATGATTTCCTCGACAGCCTCGGGTTTAACCGATCCTTCAAAGTTTACAGGAACACAGCCATAACCCTCAACACCGGGAACAATCATCTCAACCTTGGGAGCAGCCTCGCCGAGTTTGATACGCTTGATACCGCTCTGATGGAGGGGATTAGATGAGTCATACTTCTCAGCCCACCAGTATTTGCCTTTGCTGGCGGTTGCATAGTCTTGAGCTTCATTTTCCTCAGCTTCGGCAGCCGTGGGGGCACGATAACACCAGTAGAGGTATTCACCCTTGGCATCAGGAGAGAACTGAGAGATACCCACGTGCTCGTTAGTGGATGTACCCTCATATTTAACAGGGGCTCCATCAACCAAGACAGGGTTGAGCATGCTGAATGATTTAGGGTTGGGTGTAGCCTCGAGGTCAGCAAGGTTGATACGATATACACCGCCTTTGACGAGGTCGCTCTCATTGCCGGCTTTCTCTATATAAATGTAGATGTGGCCGTGAGCTTCGTCGATGAAGAATGTTGTGAAGATAGGAACAAGACCGGTGAGGAATGAGCCGTTCTCGGGACGAGGACCTTTGGAGTTCTTTCCTACGTGCTCTTCCTTAAAGCGATAGATACCGTTACCGTTATATTTCATACCTACCCAATATTCAGGTTCGGGATTTCCATTGGCATCCTGGCTCTTAGTGATAGCCCAGCCTGATTTGATACAGCCATAGCTCCACTCCATGTCATAAAATCCCATCCAGTTGTTTTCCATCCAAGAGGGATAATCCTGAGGCAGTGAGATAGCATCAGCGGCAATCTTGCGCACACATACGTTACGGTCGTTGACATATAGTGTGTCGCCGTAGATATATAGACCGAAGGGGTCTTTGTAGGCGTTATTACCTGCATTATCAAGAACTGTAGCCTGGAATACAGCACCTCCTACCTTTGAAATGTAGAAGAGTTTGCCGTCACCTTCAATACCGGCTGAACCTGAATAGACAAATTTTTTACCGGCTGAAGCGCCATAAATGCGGTCTTTAAACTCTATAAGCTGGAAAGTGTGAGGAGCACCGCCTACATCATACATATCAGACTGACCATCGGCATACGCAGCGTAAAGGTTGCCGTCAGTACCGGCATAATAGAGACCGGCAGGCATACCCATATCGGTGGGACCGGCGGCGATGTTGGCATCACCCACGATGTTAAGCAGTTTCCAACCGGCGGCGTTCTTATAAACGTCGACAAGGTCAACGGGCACCTTGACAGTATAACCTGACTCGTCGGTAAACACGCCTTC
Organism: Muribaculaceae bacterium; assembly: GCA_017621845.1. Taxonomy (GTDB): domain Bacteria; phylum Bacteroidota; class Bacteroidia; order Bacteroidales; family Muribaculaceae; genus CAG-873. Next base: position 99,250 of record JAGASI010000005.1, on the reverse strand, counting down.
GGACATGGCGGCAGGGTTGGCTGCACCTACAGTGATTTCTTTTAGACCTGAGCCCTTGAAAGCGTCAGCTTCGAGGATTGACAGGATAGAGCCGAGATTAAGACTCTGGAGAGCAGGGGTATTTGCAAACGCTTCTTTACGCACGATGGTGATTTTTTCACCGACATTGGCAGTAGTGAAGGCGGGACAATCTTTAACAACGGCACCGGGCACCTCAGTCATGCCATCGAGTGTAAAGGTTGTCAGGTTGGGACAACCTGCGGCGATATTGGTACCGCAGAGGCCACGGAGTGTAAGCTCGGTGATAGATGTCCCGGCAACGGCATAGTTGCCCCAAGACTTACAACCGGCACCAAAGTCTACCTTGGTAACCTTGGAAGCATTCCACATAGCCTTAGGAGCTACAGCCTCAACGGGAACCACTACCTCGGTCATGGCTGAAGCAGGTGCAAAAGCAAGGAATTTTTTACCCTCGCCGGCAAGAATATACGCGCCGTCAGGACCTGCAGTAAACGCTGAACCTTCTCCAATCACAAACTTAGCGAGAGCCGAGCAACGGTTGAACGCACCGTCACCAATAGTGGTAACTGAGGCAGGAATGGTTATAGATGTCATGGCGGCGTTAAGTTCAAATGCATCTTGACCGATGCGAGTAAGACCGTCGTTAAGAACGACATCTCCCTTAAGCGCGGTTCTTACAAATGCATAGTCACCGATAGACTTAAGAGTAGTGGGGAAATTGACTGTCTCGATGCCGGCGCCATAGAACGCCATGGGCGAAATAGTGGTAACACCCTCGGGAAGAATCACAGTCTTGAGTGCCTTACAGTTCTGGAAAAGTGAGGTGCTTACCTCGGCAACCGAGGCGGGCATGGTAAACTCTGTAAGAGCTGTTGAAGCAAAGGCATTGGTACCGATAGAGGTGGGCTCATTGAGGATTACAACCTCGCTGAGGGCGGGGCAGTTCTCAAAGTATGATGCCGGGATATCGGTAAATGTACCGCCGATAGTCACCTTCTGCAGAGCTTGTTTGCCACGGAAGGTCTTGTCTGTAACGGTCTTGCCGTCGGTCTTAACCTGACGGTATATCTCTACTTCCTTAAGATTGGGGAGCTTGTTGTCGGTAAATGCACCGGCAACGTCAAAGTCGATAGGAGTATCACCCTCGAGGAGGACAATTTTTTCCAAGGCGACACAGCCGGCGAGGTCTCCTGACTGGATACCTTTGAACTTGCCGTGAAGGGTCAATGATTTAAGAGATTTACAACCCTTAAATGTATCACCGGTCTTAGTTGCGGTGATAGTGGTGGGTATGGAGATTGACACGAGGGCCGAGTCTCCCTGGAATGCACCACGGTTGATGGTAGTGACACCCTCGCCAATGGTAAGCGAGGTAAGGTTGACACAACCCTTGAAAGATGAGCCCACACTGGAAACAGTATATTGGGTACCATTGTAAGTAAGAGTTCCGGGAACGTTGATGTCTCCGACATACTCTTTAGGACCGGCTTCACCGACAGTGGTCTTGGTCCCCGCTTTTTGGACTGACAATACAGTTTTATTGTTACCTGTACCGGCCTTATAAATCACACCTTCATATACAAAGGTCTGAGCCGAGGCAACCAATCCACTGACTGCCAATACCGACAGCACAGTGCCGCGACGCAGCATAGTGCTGATTGTAGTAGAAATGTTCATGGATAAATTGGTATTAATTAGGTATTTAAATAAAATTATAGATATTCAAGGTTATCATCGCTACAGTTCAAGGGCTTGGCACTACCCAGAACTTAGCACAATTCAACGCAAATTTAATACTTTTTTTGACACGACACCCCAACTTCCCCAAAAACTTTTACCGTTTTAACAATCCATAAATAATCCATAAATAATATTACCGACAATATTCATTGACAGATGTTATACTCTGCTGAACGCTACCATCGGATGAAACCCGACCCAAGCCCACGGCTGATTTTTATTTTGAGTTTTATTTGGTCGTATGGACTTTTATTTCTACATTTGTGCGTCAATTTAATTTTTCTCATATGACACGATTTTCGAGCTTTGGTTACTTTTATTATTACTTCGTTAATATATATTAGCGGCGAGTAACCTTTTAGGCCCAAAAATAAACAATAAATCAAACACATCACCACCCGATATCTTTACTCGCCGTAATCCTCCACTCAAGGTTACGGCGATTTTTATTATTTATGAACATCGCCACATCAAATAAGCCATTAACAGTCGCCATCCAAGGCATCGCCGGATGTTTTCACGATGCCGCGGCACGCGAATACTTCGGCACACACCCCATCACCCCATTGGAATGTAGCACCTTTGACTCCCTAAGTCTGAAAGTGGCTTCGGGACAAGCCGACTGTGGCATCATGGCCATCGAAAACACTATAGCCGGCCCACTGTTACCTTGTCACGAACTGATTGTCAATAACCGGCTTAAAATTGTGGGCGAACTAAAAAAACGTATTACCCACACCATCGCCTCCCTCCCCGATCAACAGCTCGACGACATAAAGTGTGTTTTATCCCATCCGATGGCACTGATGCAATGCCAAGAATATCTTAACAGCGTTGACACTCCATCGTGGCACGCGGTGGAGGCGTTTGATACCGCAGGGGCCGCCAAAATGATTGCTGACAACTGCCTTAAAGGCCACGCCGCAATTTGTCCTGAATTGGCCGCCGAGTTATATGGCTTACAGATACTCGCCGACGGGATTGAGACCAACAAGCATAACTTCACTCGCTTCTTGATTATAATATCCGGCGAAAACGAGTTTATACATCCAGAGACCACCGCCAATAAAGCATCGGTTGTATTTACCCTGCCACACACCGGAGGCGCTCTGTCCAAAGTCCTGACCATACTGTCATTCTATGATATGAATCTCACCAAGATACAATCATTGCCAATCATAGGACGCGAATGGGAATATCGATTCTATGTTGATCTGACATTTGACAATCTCGAGCGATACCATACAGCCATCGACGCCACCAGGCCACTGATGGGCGATTTCATCGAACTTGGCCTTTACCGCGAGTGTTCGACGCCACCGGTTTAACATGTGTCTAAATGCCTCGCCCCCACCCCATCGCTTTGCTAATTTTTCCTAAACCCCACCTGACTCCATGACACCGACCACATCAAACATCATTCCAGCCGACCGTGTTTCCACCGTATCGGAATATTACCTTCAACTCAAGATGAAAGAGGTTGCCGATCTCAATGCGCGCGGTCTTGACATTGTGTCACTCGGCATCGGCGGTCCCGACACACCGCCACCGGCCAACGTGATAGACACCCTATGTCACGAAGCACGACGCACCGACACCCACGGTTATCAACCCGGCAATGGTCTATATGATATGCGCCGTGCCATGTCCTGTTGGTATAAAAAACATTATGGCGTCACCCTTGACCCTGACACTGAGGTCATGCCACTCATCGGCTCCAAAGAGGGTATCATGCACATAGCACTGACATTTCTCAACCCCGGCGACGGAGTCCTTGTCCCCAATCCCGGCTATCCCACTTACACATCGGTAAGCCGGTTGGTAGGGGCCAAGATTATCCCCTATGACTTGAAGCCCGAGACAGGATGGCAACCCGACTTTGAAACCCTGGAGCACACCGACCTCACGGGAGTCAAGCTAATGTGGGTTAACTACCCGCACATGCCTACCGGAGGATGTGCCTCAACTGAACTGTTTGAACGCATCATCGACTTTGGCCGACGGTACAATATCTTGATCGTCAACGACAACCCTTATAGCTTTATACTCAACGACAACCCGCTGAGTATTCTGTCTGTCCCCGGCGCCAAGGACATAGCCATCGAGATGAATTCGCTGTCCAAGAGCCATAATATGGCCGGATGGCGCGTTGGAATGTTAGCCGCCAACCCGACATTTGTGTCATGGATACGACGAGTCAAGAGTAATGTTGACTCGGGTCAATTCAGACCTGTGATGATGGCCGCTGCCGAGGCCCTTGCCGTGAATGACGATTGGTACAGTCATCTGAATGAATTATACAGAGAGCGCCGTAAGGTTGCCGAAAAGATTGCCCAAGCCCTCAATACGACTTTTGACCCACGTCAAAGCGGACTATTCCTGTGGTGCCACATCGCCGACAACGAGCCCTCGGGACGGGAGCTGGCCGACCGCATACTACGCGACGCCCGCGTATTTATAACCCCGGGATTTATATTCGGGTCCAACGGCGACCGATATATACGCATCTCACTTTGTGCTACGCCTGAGCGCATGAACATAGCGCTTGACCGCATACTTAATATGAATTTAACACACCATTCTATATGAAACAACTACTCCCTTTAGGGTTACCCGGGACCGAAAAACCGGGGCCCATCATCATAGCAGGACCTTGTAGCGCCGAGACACTCGAGCAAACCATGAGCACAGCTCTTGACCTGTCTCGCAATGGCATCAAAATTTTCCGAGCAGGCATCTGGAAGCCCCGCACCAAACCGGGCGGATTTGAAGGCATCGGCGAAAAAGGCCTATGCTGGCTCTCGGAGGTAAAAAAAGCCACCGGAATGTCAACATCTACCGAAGTGGCGACTAAAGCCCACGTAGAAGCGGCCATAAATGCCGGTATCGACATGCTGTGGATTGGAGCCCGCACCTCTGCCAACCCATTTGCTATGCAAGAAATTGCCGACACCATTGCCAAGCTCAACCCCGACATCCCTGTGTTGGTCAAGAACCCGGTCAATCCCGATCTCGAGCTATGGATAGGCGCTTTAATGAGGTTATATAACGCCGGCGTGAGACGACTCGGTGCAATTCATCGCGGATTTTCGACCTATGGCAAACATCTATACCGCAATGTACCTCAGTGGGAGGTGCCATTTGAGTTGGCTCGCCGTTACTCCAACTTACCAATCATCTGCGACCCATCACACATTGGTGGCAAGCGCGAGCTTGTCGGGCCCCTATCCCAGGAAGCCCTCGACATGGGATTTGACGGCTTGATTATCGAAAGTCATTGCAACCCCGACTGCGCCTTGTCGGACAAAAGCCAACAGGTTACACCTGAAGTACTTAACTTTATTCTTTCAACATTAGTCGTGCGCGACCAAGTGCAGACCACCGAAAACCTCGCAATGCTCCGCCGGCAGATTGACAGCCTCGACAACCAACTGATTGATGTCCTGGGACGTCGCATGGCCGTATGCCGTGAGATTGGACAATACAAAAAGGACCACCGTATGACCATTGTCCAAGCCGGCAGATATGACTCCATAATGAATTCGAGAGTCGAGGCCGCTAAAAAAATCGGTATGGACGGTGAATTCATGAGAACTGTCTTAGCCGCCATACACGAGGAATCGGTAAGACAACAACTCGAGATACTCAACCGACGATAACAATTTATAATCAAGTAATTCCTAATGAAGATACTGATACTTGGAGCCGGAAAAATGGGCTCATTCTTCAGCGACCTGCTATGTGATGACCACAGCGTGGCAATTTATGACCGTGACCCACGACGTCTCAAATTTACCTCCGGGGCCGAGCGTCTTACATCGCTCTCAATGATTAAGGAATTTGAGCCCCAATTGGTAATCAACGCTGTTACTGTCAAATACACCATAGACGCCTTCAAAGAGATAGAACCTTTGGTCCCGACAGGTGCTATCTTGTGTGATATCGCATCAGTCAAGACCGGCCTGCCGGAGTACTATGCCGCGTGTGGACACCCGTTTGCATCCACTCACCCAATGTTCGGCCCGACGTTTGCCTCCCTAAGCAATTTGGCCAACGAGAACGCCATCATTATCACCGAGAGTGATCATCTCGCCAAGGTCTTCTTTAGAGATATATACTCAAGATTGGGTCTCCACATCGAGGAATACACCTTTGCCCAACATGATACAACTATTGCATATTCCCTGTCCATACCGTTTGCATCAACTCTCGTGTTTGGGTCTGTGATGAAACATCAAGCAGCCCCGGGCACAACATTCAAGCGTCATCTCGCAATAGCACGCGGTCTTATGTCGGAAGACGACTACCTCCTAACCGAAATCCTATTTAATCCTCACACTCCCGACCAATTAGACAAAATACAGGAACGGCTCAAGAAACTGGCCGATATTATACGCGATGGAGACCAGCACGGACTAAAAGTTTTTCTCGACCAAGTGCGCGAAAATATAAAGTAATCAGATTGAAATGCTACCTGTTGCCAGCAACACTATTGACAATATTGTACCGGCAATTAAAGATATCAACATCATCTTTTCACCTCGAGTAAAAATCACGGCTGATCCGCCCTCGACTCCCGAGCCCGCGTCACGTCGTGCTTTTATATAAAAAAACACCCCGAACAGATAAAAACCTGAAGTCAGTAACAACAACCCCAATCCGCCCGAATATATCATCCACAGGCAACACCCGGTACATGCTATTGCCGTAAGACGAAATCTTATATTACGATAATGGCTGATGGTACCAAGGCGGTAGCCACTCCCGAGAGTCGACTTCCACAGGTACAAAGCACTGAACAGATAGGTTGGCAATATCATCATCCCGACAATGCTCAAAGCCGCCATGTAGACATCTGAAGCTGTCACAACCAACAACAGGAACAATTGCATGATAATTGATGATGCAGCCAATCCATAAGTAGGCATCTCGTGCTTGTTAAGCTTAAGAAAACGTCGTGGCAATATCCCCACACGCGCCCCCTCGTACGGCACCTGGGCACATATCAACGTCCACGAGACCCAACCGCCCAGCAACGATAGGATTACAGCCACTATCACAAGATAATAGGCCCAATCGCCAATGGTTGACTTAAGCACATAAGCAACCGATGGATTGTCCAGACCGGACAACTCTTGCTGACTCATAACACCAAAGCACAGTACCGAAACCATGATATATAACAGCCAAGCAATTAAAAATCCTGCGACTCCGGCACGCCCCACATCATCGGGATCTTTGGCGCGCGAGGACATCATCACTGCTCCCTCAATACCGATAAAGCACCATAACGTAACCATCATCGTATTCTTGACCTGAGCCATAACACTGTCTCCAAGACTATCGGTGCCCCACACATCTAAATTAAACATTCCGGACTTAATATTCAGTCCCAACAACACTCCGATAATCACTACCGATGTAATCTTGATGACAGCCATCAAATTATTGAGTGCCTTGGCCGTACGCATCCCTTCTGACACTATTAAGAACATCAACCAGATAAAAATACTGCCAAAAATCACCTGGGACCACGGATTATTCAACATCCACGGGAAAAATGCCCCAAACGAGTCATTTAGCATCACCGAGTAAGCTATATTGGAGAAGCAAGCCGAAAGCCAATAGCCCCATGCAAGATTAAATCCCATATACTTTCCCCAGCCGGCTTGACCATACTGATATATCCCGGCATCAAGATCGGGACGGCGATCGGCCAAGGTCTTAAGCGTAGCGACCAACAACAATATGACAACGGCCGTCACCAACCATGATATGACCACAGGGCCCAATGCTGCCTCGGCAGCCATATTCTGAGGTATATTATAAATCCCGGCACCCACCACCATACAGAACACTATTGCGGTGAGACCACCCATACCTAATTTTATAGGTTGTTGAGTATTTTCTTTCATAACGCCCGCAAAATTACAAAAAAACTTCCAATCCAATCCCCTACGATCAGACTTAGAGCCTAATTTGGAGATTTACAAAATTTGCTATACTTTTGTCTTACTCAACAAACCGTCATGAACAAATTTTTCACCTACTGTCTGCTCCCCGTAATATTACTTATAATAGTCTCATCATGTGGCTCGGGGGACAAGCCGCTCCCTGAAGGAGACACCTTGACACGGTCTTCCTCTCTGTTGACCATTATTGACCATGGTTCATATATGAGTGCAACAATCAACGACCCATGGAATAAAAATAAAACACTCGACCGTTATTACCTCGTGCCCCGAGACAAGGAAGTCGGTGACCTGCCCGATGACGGTATCATAATTAAGACCCCCATCAATTCGGCTGCTGTATTCTCTACTGTACACATATCAGCGATTGACGAGCTGGGACATTTCCCTACCATCAAGGCTACTGCCGATGGCAACTACTGTTCAAGCCCCAAAGTTCTACAAGCCATCAAAAACGGCTCAATCACCGATGTGGGACCCTCCACATCCCCATCGATAGAACAGCTCGTCAATATTGCGCCCGAGGTTGCTCTCGTCTCTCCATTCCAGAACTCTGACCACTCGGCAATATCCAAAACCGGCATCACTGTCATACCTATGGCCGACTATATGGAAACAACACCTCTGGGACGCGCCGAATGGATTTTATTTATAGGAGCACTGTACAACGACTTGGATAAAGCTCGCGAGATATACTCCCGCGTATCGGCTGACTATTCACGACTTGCCCGACAAGCGGCTCAATCCTCTTTCCATCCACTGGTACTCACCGAAACCCCTGTCTCGGGTGTCTGGTACTGTCCCGGCGGTAACAGCTATGCCGCCAACCTTATCAAAGACGCCGGTGGACGTGTTATCTTCCACGACAACAATGACGCCGGCTCAATCCAGGCCGACTGCTCGACAGTATATGACCGCGCCGCACAAGCCGATGTGTGGCTAATACGCTCATTCGGACCACTCGATAAAAAGGCCCTAAGCCAGGCATCGCCTCTAATTTCCAAAATAAGACCATTTACCAACAACCTTATATATATATGCAACTCGTCAACATCATCGATATTTGACGACACTACATTCCATCCCGAGCTTATTCTTGCCGAATATATCAAAATCTTCTCCAATCCATCTCAACCAACACTTCCACTGAGATACTTTACCAAAATGAATTAACAGTCCAACTTGCCTGATACCTTCATTGCCGACAATCATGGAGATGCTCATGCAATATGTATGGAATAGCCGCCTGCTCATCAACCCGATGATTGGCACCGACGGCCAGAGCATCGAGGTCATTGACCCCGGCATACGCAATATGAGCTCGGGACCTGATTTCTTCAACGCCAAGGTGATTATCGATGGTATCAAATGGGTAGGTAACATCGAAATGCACGTCAGGGCCTCAGACTGGCACCGTCATGGACATGACGGTGACCCGGCTTATAACAACGTAATTCTGCACGTAGTGGCTGACCCCGACACCACAATTACACTGCCCGACGGCCGCGAAATTCCACAGGTAGTCATGAGCGACTTCTATCGTTACAAACGTCGATTTGAAAACGCTCTTAACACCCCCGGGCATCAACTGGCATGTGGTTCACGCCTACCACTGTTAAATTCTTTACAACGCACCGAATGGATAGATTGCCTCGGCATCGAGCGATTACAGGCACGCTCGACATACATTATCAAAAGCATAAAAGACTCGGGGGGCGACCTTGATTTTGTAGCGTATGTCATGCTGGCAAGGGCTTTGGGGTTTGGCATCAATGCCGATGCCATGGAAATGACCGCGCGCTCCATTAACCCGCGCTTTCTGATGCTCCAGTCCGACAGCAGCCTACAAGTCGAGGCCATGCTCATCGGTCAGTCGGGGCTGCTCTCGTCCACGCCTGTTGACTTCTATCACTCCAGGCTAATCGACGAGTACCAGTTCTTGAGCAACAAATATCAGCTCTCGCCACTCTCACCTGGCATGTGGAAAACCGGTGGCCTGCGCCCGGCCAACGCTCCCATGCGGCGCCTGGCTCTCTTGGCCGAATTCATGAGGCACGGCATAGTATCATCCTCTCGGCTTACTTCTATAGAAAGTGCCGACGAAGCCCGTCAACTGTTTGACCTCACCCCCGGCAGTTACTGGCACACTCACACCTCCCCCGGACATACAACCACCCGATCCACTTGCCACCTGTCATCATCGTCCATCAATCTACTTGTCATCAACGTCATCGTGCCTCTGCTGTATGCCCATGGCGAATACCTTGACCGCCCGGCTCTGGCTGAAAGAGCTATCAATATGCTCTATGACCTACCCGCCGAGGTTAACATGCCTGTTCAATGTTTCGGTGAATGTAGTATCAAGGCCGACAACGCTTTTACATCCCAGGCGCTTCTCCATCTATACCGCGAGTACTGCACACGCCGCCGTTGCCTCAGCTGTCGTTGGGCCCATCACCTCATCGCCCGCCCAATCCTCTCCGGACAACCAACCCAATCATTCTAACTCAATAGCCACATACTCATTAATCGCATGCATTAAGCCTTCTCATAGTATTAAACAACCGGATGTGATGATGTCCACATCCGGTTGTTTAATACTATGAGATATCTAAATAATTACTGCACGAGAACCTTGGCTGTAGTACCATTGGACATATGCTTGATATATAATCCCGGGGCAAGCGGTTGCTGTACCTCCACGCCATCAAGGCCATAGTATGTTACATTCAAGTCCTCGTCACCGTCGGCAGTGACAGTCGTTACCGCGGCGATGGTGTTCAGTGACAATGTCGCCGTGTTGGTGACATCATAGTCCTTGAGGTTGTCAGCATTCATCGCCTCAGGGTGTTTGCCAACGATGGCCACAGCACGCATCTTGCTGATATTCCAACTCGGATCAAGCGTAAACGTCAGTCGGTCTTGGAACTCATCACCTTGGACTGTGACATCATTTCCTCGCGGTGAAGTCATAAAAGCACGCAATACATTATTATGGACATAAGCCTCATCACGGACCTGACGATTGAACTCGTTGAGCTTCACCTGTGTGGCGATGACCCCATCCTCGACAAGCATCACAGTGAGACCCAGACGTTCATATATAGCCAAGGTCTCATCATTAATCTTACCTCTCACGTCTATGGTAAGGCCACGTGTTGCCTCATCATACTGTCCGGAAAGGTCCATCTCGGCAAAACAACGCGATGAATTGTCATAAGCGATAATCTCACTCAGAATACCGGCCTGAAAGTCTATTGGAAATGACAGCAGGTAGTCATTCATGTCATATGCAACATGTGCCTCACATGGGAAATAAGACCTGTTGATAGTAAACGTTGGCACAGTGTAGGCATATAACTGATGGAGATATTCGGTATCGGCTATCGCCAACTTATTCCCCGGAGCAAAAACCTTGACATACTCGGCGCCATCGCCCAATGTGGTGGCTGCACTCGCCAGAGCATTATCAAACTTGGCACTCAACGGAGCATTCTGGTCGGCATAGACCTCAACATACATACACTTACGTTGCATTTCGTTTTCATATACAGCGAAGTTTACTGTACGCGCGCTTGCCTCGGTGCTTGACGGCTCGGCTCCGTTGATTTGGTCGACCCACACATTAAATGTGTGAGCACCTACGGCATATCCCTCAGGCATGTTTAACGCGAGGGTCCAGTCAACAGTAGCGCCCGAGAGTACCGACTTATCCACATCCTGATATGACGCCTCCATGTTGTCAAAAGCATATCCCATACGGAAACTCGTGATATCATCACGACCGTCATTATGCATCATCGTGGTCAGGACAAACTGCTCGTCAGCCTTTTTATACCTGAAACCCGGGTCAAAGAATGTATAAGACATCTTGGTAGCGGGCAAAGAGCTGATATCGACCACCAGTTGAACACACAGTATACCGGCACCGGTAACTTCATATAAGTTGTTATCATCGGCAAGTAGCATAAATGCTCCCGAGGTATCCTCGCCTACCGACGCGACGCCTCCTTTTTGGGCTGTAGCCATATCCTCGGTCTCTACATAGTCAAATCCAAAGAAATAAGCCTCATCACCGGTAATTGTATATCCGTTGCCCGAAAAACTTATATCGTTCCAACCCTCGGTTAGACGCTGTTTCTGCTCATGAACAACTACCGGTTGACCGGAGGATGTATCATATAGGAACATGCGCGTGCGTCCAAGATTGGTGCCGGCGGCAACTCTCATACCCATTATACGACAACCCTTATAGGGCGTCAGGAACTGTTGGTCAAGCAACGCTCCTATCTTATAAGTACCTGCTTCGCCAAAATAGGCACCCATGATATCTATCTGGTCGGTAACGGTATAGCCCACATTACGTTGCAAACTACCGGCGGCATATCCGCTGACTGCCATGAGCACCATCAGGACAGGCATTATCAAATATCGCTTCATTTTTTATAAATTTTAGATGTGACACCGTTTTTAACTTGGATATAAATGCCTTGACAAGCATTGGCGGGATTTACCGGACGTCCCGAGAGGTCATATAACACTCCCTCGGAGTTATCGACATCTTCTATTATGTCCGAGACACCGGCAACGTCTATCGTATACTCGGTAGTTGACGAAACATCGTTTTTGTATACCGACTTGACGCCCACTACATGACGGCCTGCACTGAGCCCGCTCAGGACATAGGAGGGGGTGGCACTCGTGCCGTCAAGTTTACCATCGACATATATCTCATAGTACATGACATTACCATAGTCGACAGTTTCACTCTGTCCATCGGCAGGACCTACCGACACCATATCCACCTGAGCGAGGAAGGCATCAAATGAGGTATAATGCACCGCGAGTCTCACCTTCTCACCTTCATACCCGTCAAGCTCCACCGAGTAACGGCTCCACTGCTCAGCAGTGATAGATTTGACTGTAGCCAGAGATTGGAATTTATCGGGAGTGGCTCCTTCTCGGGATATACACATCTCAAGCGACTCATCATAGGTCGATGAGTAGGCCTTGGCCCAGATAGAGAACTCATATCCCGAGTGTATCTCCAGTTCGGGTGTTATCAACCACTTGTCAGCGCGCGACCGCTGGGGTGAGAAGAATATCACGCTCTTATCGCCATCGGGAGCACTGATAGCCGGGTCGGTGGGCAACATTGACGGAGTTGTCTTCCATGGGTTGAACACCATGGGAGCTATAGCTGTAGGAGTTGTAGCCGTACCCGATCCCGGGAATGTGACTATATTATCCATCGTGCCCAACGCTATAGGATATACCGGCATCTTGTCATTATCAATACTTATCCAATCACCAAAGGTGCCGGTGGCAAAATCATCATACGATTCAAAACTCTCGACAAAACCAAGATTTTGATTCCACTTGAGATTGATATTTCCTTTATCGTCGGGAGTGGCCGTGATATTCCATGGATCAATTATCTTGTCAGTGAGCGACACTGCCAAGATCGTTACAGGGGCGTTGACCATCATCGACTCACGCCACGAATTATAAGCGCCGGCCGCCACACTGGCCTCGTAATTACCATAAGGGAGCGACTTGACCACAGCCTTACCATCGTTCACTGTGAGAGTCAACAATTCTGAAGTCGTTGTATTCAGTAACTCGATACGCTGTCCATCGGGGGATAACTTTGAATCGGCGGTAACATTAAATGTAACCTCAGAATATACGCCTGTAGGAATATCAACCTCGGTAGTTGTCATCTCACTCTCTGACGAGAGATAGCGCGCTTTTATACCGATAGTGTGACGTCCACCCTTGACATCAGTGAGAGTATAGTTATATGAGTCAGTAGTACCCACCTTGACACCGTCAAGATATATATCAAATGTCTCATTAGGGTTGGCCGGTGACTTGGCAACACGACGGACAGGCGCCCGCCCGGCTTCATCCCGCTGTTGGCCTACATAAACATCATCAACCATAAGCATGAATGCACCATAACGATTGGCATCGCTGATATAACGTATTGCAAATCTTATCTGTTGGCCGGCATAATCTTTGAGTTCATAGGACATCTTGTGCCACCCGGTATAGTCGACCGACTCATAGTTGCCTTTGTCAAGACGCTTAAAGTCCTTGACCCCGGGATTATCTGTCACAGTTGTTACATATACATTGAAATGTTCTTTATACCGATCGGCTGCCTTAGCCATAAATTCCAGGACATTATCTGTGCCGGGGGTAATCACCGGTGATATGAGCCAGTCATCATTGGCGTTGCCTGAATAGGTGCGGATAAAGCCCAGATACTGCTTACCTCCATAAGGTCTGAGCACCGGATAATCATACCACCATGGAGGGGATACGGTAAGAGGATTGATAATCTGGGCATATTGTTTGACGCCACGGTTGGGATAGGTGCCCGATAGAGCCGCTGTCACTTCTTCATCAACATCTATTCCGGTCCATGAGCCAAACTCGATGGCAAAAGCATCATAGCTCTCAAAGTCATCATAAAATACCGGTGCCTCGGTATTCCAGGTCAACGCCACATCGTCACGTCCAGTCATAGCATCATGCTTTAACGTCGTGGTTAATGAATAAGGCTGACGTGTTTTCTCTTGTAACTTTACCGATATGCTCTGACTTAGAGGGGTCTCTGTGACCTGAAAGTCTCGCGTCAGCGTCTGATAGCCATTTCGCTCTATATTCAACCGGTGATTACCGGGATACACCTTGACTTGGCACACTCCCGAACCATCAAGTTTCAAGCCCGGGTAGTCGGCCGAGTAGTCTGTCTGGGTCAAGGTCAATTCCTGGCCCGATAAATTTTCACCGCCTTCGGCCGTGACATTAATTGTCAACGTCACGCTACGTGTCTGTCCATGCATCACCATCGACATCACGCCTACAAGCATAAGCAACGTTATTTTCAGATATTTCATAATACCTCTATTTATGATTGTCGAGAGCATGCCATTATACAGAAGCATGCTCTCGACAATAAATTAGATAATTAGCGAGCGATACTGAAAGCTTTTACTGTAGTCCCGTCTGCTACACGCACAACATAGAACCCGTGGCCAAGACCATCGAGGGCCGACATTCCGACTCCCTCTGAGACTTTAATACCGGCAACACTATAAACCTCTACATAAGCGTCATCTGATATATCGGCAGTGATGGAGCCCACACTGTTGACACTATCAAAGTTCTTGAAAGTCAGGTCATCAAAGAATGCCAGATTGGAAGCACCCACCGTTGAGTGACGCAGGGCAACCTTGATTTTCTTACCGGCATATCCCGAAAGATCAACCGTATAGTGATTCCAGCTGCCGCCATCAAGATGAGGCATCTCGGTATCTTTCATCACCGCTGTAAAGTCTGATGTCTGGGGATTTTCCAACACCTCAGAAACCAATACGGTGACATGATGCTTAGGTGCGGGAAGAACACTTTGGAGGCTCTCGAGATTACGGGCATAGAAATCAAGTGCTGATTTATCTGTGGCAGTCATTGCCTTGGATATAAGCCAGTTATCGGCACTGCCGTTTGTGGGGCTTGCGCCTACCAGGGCATACATGCCCGAGATCGGATTCATCATCCCATAAAGACCATCTTCCTTGGAGTCACTTTCTACAGAGAAAGCACCTCGCTGACCACCGGCACTGTAGTGTACCCAGTAGGAGCTGAAGTTATAGTTTACTCCACCATCAACATCTATCATGGTAAAGTCTTCGTTCCACTTATAGTCAAGATCGTTAGGCTCAAAGCTATAGTAATATGTACCGTTGGCAAGCGCTTCACCGGCCACCTCTAAAGTAGTGGTGTAGCCACTTTCAAATGTCAGGGTCATCTCGTCCTCTACCTCAGCGGCTGTCTGGAGCGCATTGAACTGAAGGTTAAACTGTTTGGCGTCACCGACAGCGATTTCGTCGCCGGGCTTGATTGAGCTCTCAAAGTTAGCAGTCTTGAACTCTACGCTCTTGACCTTGAGTGCCTCTGTACCGCGGTTAAACACTGTGAATATATTGCCTGAATTAACAGCCTTTTCATAGTTAACCTTGCCGGCGTTCCATGAGTTGATGTTAAACTCAGCCTTGCTTCCCTTGTTCTCGTCAATGACGACATGGGTGACTGAAGCACCGTTGTCGTTATTGCTGAGGCTGGTGTGTACCCAACGGAATTGTACTTTCTTTCCACGATAGGCCGACAGGTCAACTTTCTCGTTAACCCAATATTTCTTATCGGCTTTAGGTTCTGAGATGCTGGAAAGTTTGGTCCACTTGCCATCGGCAAATACCTCAAAGTCGGTGTAGCTGATACCGTTATTGGGCTCGACATTGTTTTTCTGAACCATGCCGGTGGGGTCTACCTTAAGACTTGAGGGATGCTCATCTCCCCAGATAAACGAGATATTCATATCCTTGTCGGCAGGGAGCTGGAACTCCTGGGTAGTGATGGCATTGAAGTTATTGGTATAAAGCCATCCCGAAGTCAATGCGCCATATGTATTGCTGTCAAGAGTATATTTATATATGCTGTTGATATACCACTCACGGTTATATTCCACAGATGGGGTCTGAGACCAGCCTGTAGGTATTTCCTCGCTCATAAAGTTCTCAACATAGGGATATTCAGTCACTGTAGCATCGGCCTGAGTGGTAAAATTCCAACGAGGTGCCGATGTAGCATCACCTTTATCATTATAGCCTACTACCTTCCAATAGTATTTGGTAGAACAAGCACATTCAGGGATAGTATAAGTCATTGCAGTGCCAACATCAACACCGTTGACCAGGTCATTGACCTCGGTATTGGTGCCGACATATACTTTATAACCCTTGGCAAACTGAGCAGGGCCCCACTTCAGGACAACATCACGAGGCAACACTTCTGTTGCGCCATTGGCAGGAGAAATGATAGTGGCACGTGTGGGAACACCATCGGCTCCCACTACATTTGGCAACAGCACGCGATCAAGAGTGAACGCCGAGTGTTCATAGGCACCTTCGTCATCCGACTCAACGGCAGGATAGAACCAACGTACATAGCATTGGTCATCTCCATAGCCAAGGTCCACAGAAGCCGTAAGAAGTTTATTTAAGCCACTCTGGTAATCTGATGTCCACTTGGTTGTCCAAGTGCTGCCACCGTCATAAGAGACATCCAATGTAATATCATACTCGGGAGCTGTCTCACCATCATAATTATTATAATAGGTAAATATCACCTTGCCACCCTCGGTCAGGTCAAGACGGGGAGAACGCAGATATGAGGCACTATGATCCCCCGAGCCAAGAGCACTATGCTCGCCCTCGATAGCCGAGGGAGTCCAAGTCCATCCGCTATTGGTCCATCCGGCAGGAGGAAAATAGTCATTGAATGTCTCGAGAACACTGCCTTCAGGGACAAATTGTTTGTTGGCTGTGAACGCTATGGTAGCGTCTCCTCCATTGGTATGTATCACAACATTCCCCGAGGCCGGCGTAGACATCGCCGCCTCATAGCACATTCTAAAATTGAGTTGCTGATAGGACTGCAAGTCTACACTTGAAGGATCAAATGTAACACTCACGCCTTGGGGTAAATCAAGTCCGGTAATCTTGAGACCATCTTTTCCGACATTTGTAAGTGTCAGCACGTCTGAGTATATCCTTTCACCGATATACAGTGATCCAAATGTATAACTGTCAACGTTAACCGATGGAACTGGTCCTGTAGCCGGTGTGAACTTTTTGACGATGACATCATCGAGCCACAGCACATTGGCTGTCTCATGGAGCATCTTATATACAAATGCCAACTTGACATTGGCACCTTTGAAATCACTGAGATCTATCTTGGCAGTATATGGATTCCAATTGCTGATGGGGAATGTGGTGATACCGGCATCACGCATCATTTTCTCATTCTGGATACTGAATACGGTCTCGGCGCCGGTCAGGTTGCCGTCTTCAACCACACGCACTTGCAAGTCATATCGCGAGGCATCGGTGGCATTGACCGGACTGACTCTAAAGGTAAATTGTAATTGATATGTGTCGTCGAGAGTGAGCTCGGGAGTGAGCAGTATCTCTTCTCGTGGTCCAAATCCACCCTCGGCCGAAGTAGACATAGGCGCTTGAACCGCTGCACAGCACTGACCGGAGATTGTGGGATTGGGATTAGTCTCTGAGATAGCCGAATAATAATTGTGCCAGTTATAGGTGGCCTCTTTGCCGGTGTAGCCATTGACTGTTGTCCAACCGGCCCCCTTGGCCACCGGTGTGAGTTTGCTGCCGGTATTGCCCGTCTCAAAATCTTCTTCAAGAATGGTCTGAGCCGAGGCAGTGACCGAGATGGCCGCTCCAAGCAGGAATGTAAATAATTTTTTCATAAAGGTTTAGTTAAATTTAAGTCATAGAACCACGACTCTTTTTATCGAGGTCTCGTGGTCCTATGACATTATGATTAATTATCTTCTAATAAATACTTTCTTACCATTTACAATGTATATACCGGTGCCGGGATTGGTGACACGTATACCTTGGAGGTTGTAGATAACATTGTCCTCGACACGGTCTACAGTTATATTCTCGACACCCGAGATGATTCCGCTATCGGTTACAAAGTCTACATCGTCGATTGTATATCCGGGACGGGCCGAGATATAGGCATGGAATGGCAGGACATGAGTCATCGGTAGGTCATTTTGGGCGACAGGTTGTCCTGACATATCAACTTGGTCATCTGAGAGGGTCACGTCTCGGTTATCAAGTATTATCATACCATCCTGTAGCTCGGTAGGCGTGAATACGCCAACAAATTGCAGTGTGGCAGTCTCTACCTTACCCGGTGCTTCAATAAGAGCTTTGCCTCTGACTCGCATTCGGCTGTTGACAGCCTCGGGGAGATATACGAGATAGGGTACTCCGGCTTGCATATCTTGGGGCAATGTGTTAAAGCGGGCTATCGGATAATGATTGTTAACATCGCCATTATCGCTGTCAAGATAATGTATCTTGGCTTCAGTGCCAAACAAAGCATCGATTTCATCACCAATCAATTCAAATGGCAATGCTACAGTACTCAATCCGGCCGGGAAAGCAAGTTCCACATTAATAATATTGGACTCGCCGGGAGTATACTCGGGACTGTCGTTGCTGATTGTTTGTACCGGCATCAGGGTAAAGTCGGCAATCATCGATGATTTAAAGTCGACATAGTCAACATAATCCATCAACTCATCCTTGGCAGCAGTGACGTTATATGTACGACCATTCTGGATAACATTAACCTCATATTTGCCCTCGGCATCGGTAGTGGCAGTATACTGTACCTCATCTTCATCGTCACTGACAAGTGTTACAACAGCACCTTCGGCAGCTGTTTTGTCAAGGTTTTCAACCTTACCGCTGAGTGTGACGGGGTCAATCTCGAGGGTAAGATACATCATCGGCAGATAGTCAGCCGACCATGTCTGTGTAGCAAATGTCGTGGCATTATCATTGGCATGACACCAGTTGTTGTCTTTCTTGGTAGAACGGACAAGGTAGGTCTGTTTATAAGTGCTACCCGAGCTACGCGACACGATACGTATCGATTTACCGGCCTCATATACTATAGGCTCATCAAAATTAACTACAACAACATCGGCGGGGGCCGCTTCGGTGCCCATCTTTTTCCACTGATAATCCTTGAGATCAAGAATTTGGGTCATACCTGATGTATCATACTCTCCGGCAGCGGGTTTTGCCTCGGTGACATCATCAGTCATCTCATAGTAAAGAGCATAGCTCTCGACTATATCATCCGCTATTCGGCCACGGAAACGTATAGTCTTGATTTTCTCGCCTCCATTGAGGTGAAGCTCGTCAGGAGTATATAGAGCTACAGCTGTACTGTTCTTATCATAAAAATGGAGCAATCCCTTGTTGGTAGTGTTCTCTACACCGGTAGACGATATATCAGGAGTGCCCACGGCAATCTCAGACGATACTTGTTCCAGGGCAAACGTGACATCAACGGGCTCGGTGGTCACTGTATAATCACCGGCTTTAATCTGGAAGTATACAGGGTATGTTCCTTCTTTGGATGACATGAATTTAACATCAATAGGTGTGACAGCTTCTTTCATACTGTTCACGGTGGCAATCTCGGATGTTCCTGCTACGGTGCGCACCTTGTCTCCTACATGTGCGGTAACGGTGTATTCACCGGCTTGTTCGGTCTTCAGGCCTATATTGCGCAATGATATTTGAGCCGTACAAGCCACATTCTGCATAGCAGTCTGTGGGACATTAACACCCTCGAGTATCCAATCATGGGCTACATCGACAAGCGACAAGCCATAGAGTTCGTCTACCTTGACACGATTGGTGAGAACAAAACCAAGGTAGTAGTCTCCATCTTCTTCTATCTTGACATTAAAAGATTGCCACGTGGTGCCAATCTTGGCGTTGACATCCTCGGCTTTACCACTGAAAGAGCCTAACAGTCGACGTGATGACTCATCTCCGAGAGCATCGCGCGTGGGCGCTGCATAAACATCTACTTGGCCTTCTGACCAAGATGACGAGTAGAGTACAGCATCAAACGACAGCTCCTCACCGGCTTGGGCGTGCAACATTGGTGTGATGAACATGTTGTCGGTCTTGCTCATCGAAGTGATATAGAAGTTGGGAGCAACACTTGTGCCTCCATTACTCTTGGATATATTATTCTGATAAAGCGATCCCGCGGGCCACATGCCGTTGGATGTGCCATCATCAAATGATACATACCACTTGGCCGGATCAAGGAATGTGCCGTTAACATCCAGAGCAAAGGTCTGCTCCTGACCATCGGCATCAACATATACAACCTCAAGCTTGCCTTTATAAACACCGGGGGTCTCGGGAGCAAATGTCACCTTGACTTCTTGACGCTCTTTTGAAGCGACTGTCAACGGGGCCTCGGTGTTCACGCTGTAGCCTTCCGGCACCGATATCGACTTGACAGTGAGAGGCGCCATTCCCCAGTTGTAAATTTCAAACTCCTGAAAAACACCTGATTCATTGCCTCGACCGAATGTGATAGCTGTCGCACGGCTTACCGGAGCATAACGACCTACCGTGGTACCCTTGTCAAAGAACACAAAGTATGGTTCACACGTCACCTTGACCTGAGCCACGGGAGACTTGAATACTGTTCCATCGGTAAATTCCACCTGGGCATATGTCTCATAGACTGTAGTCTTTTCGACCTGTGGAGTCCATGCCGAGAAGTTAAACGTAGTATTGGTATTGGGGGATGCCTTCAGGTCCTTGGATGTAGCTGTAGACACTACTTGTCCGTTGGCATAGAGTTTTACCGTATAGTCGGTGGCACTCATGGCCAACACCGGAATTACCTCTATTGAGGGTGTGATCTCCGAGCCTGTCTGATACTCCTCATTAACCGAGAAGGCCTTGTAATATACATCATGGCTGATACCGTCAACCTTCTGCAATCCAACAATATTATCGAGTTTTACACCAAAGACAGCAAAACCCACATAGTAGTCACCGGCCTCGGCAATAGTAATTGACTTGTTGGCAAAAGTTGAGGTAAGATCACTCTTGGGATATACAGCAACAGCCTCACCCCAGTTCTCACGGTCTTTGGAAAGATAAACTTTAAGAGCGGCATTGGTAACATTGCCATCAGTTGCAACATCAAATGTCATCACATCACCGGCCTCGGCATGAAGCTTGGGTGTGATAAACTTGTTGTCAGCGTCGGCATAGCTTGAACTGGTATAGGATCTCAGCCAGCAGTTATAGCTCTTGGTAGCCGAGACATACGAGTAGTCGGTGCGGATGCCCGATTGTGCGACACAGCCGTCAGGCCACACAATGGTAGATGTTGGAGAATCAAAGTCAGCGACCCATGTACCTGCAGCTATGACTGTTGCTGTAATGGGCAATGTGTAAGTTGTCTCTGTGCCGTTTTTGTCATAGACAACAACAATATCGCCTGAGAATGTACCTGAGGCTGAAGCACTCTGGGTAACATCCAGCTTATATGAGCTTTTACCCTCGACGGTGACAGGACCTTCGGGTACTTGAGCCGTGAAGCCTTCGGGGATGGTGATGCTCTTGACGGTCAAGGGCGCGATACCATCGTTATATATTTCATAGTTTTTGGTAGTAGCCTCTGATATAACCCCAAAGCTTTGTGTTCCGGATAGTGACGAGGTGGTGGTAGTACCTGTTTGACGGAATACAAACTTTGACTCATAAGCTACATATTGCGACGAGGTGCGCTGAGTAATGGCACCCCCGAGATTTTCGCGCAGGTAAAGTTTGACTGACGAATAAGAGTAAGACCAGACTGTTGACGGATCGGCAATATTTACCACTACATCAAACGGCTGGGAGGTCTCGCCCATCTTCAAGTCCTGAGGAACCTTGACAGTGCCGTAGACCTGATTGGTGGCACCGTTGATAATAGATACTGAATAGCCTTTCTGTCCCACAACAAGGTCTGTTTGTCCGGTATTGGTGACGGTAACAGTGTATTTAACCTCGACGCTTCCATCGGGTTTCTGATTCCAGTATAGCACACCGGTTGTTGCACTTGGCTCGGCTGTCTCGATTTTCATAGCCGGCTCAAGAGCAATCTCGGCTGTCGAGGCACTGAAATCGTCAAGAGTGACATAGCTTGGACGGATACCCAAACGTTGCACGTCATCCACATGAACCGATACCGGCGTCCAGTCTGAAGTCGAGAGCTTAGTCCCGGCCACGGTGCTGTTACCGGTATATTTTACCAATTGCTCGCCCTTACTGCCGTCTTCGTTGATAGAATAAATCTCAACATAACTTGAAGAACTTTCAGCCTTGGCATATATGACAACATCTCCCGACACCTCGGGTGTCACAAGCACGTCTGTGACCGGGCCATTGTCATATCCATCGCCGGCTTCTTGTTTACCACAATAGAGACCACCGCCGGTACGACCACCGGTGCCTCGATAGGAATACGTCATGTAATAGGTAAAACCATATTCGTCTTCATACTTGTCGACGATGTGCTTCCAGTTTGGAGCAACCTTAAACGCATGGTCGGAGGTCTCAATCTTGTCGTCAAAGTTGACCGTGTAATTGCTGATTGTTTCAGCCGACACCGCAACAGACAACCCTATTGATGCCACCAAGGACATACATAAGAGTCTTAGTCTTTTCATAAGCAAATTGTATTGATTGGTTGTATAATTTAATTCTATCGGGAACCTAAAATCATTATGTAATAATACATACCAATTACATAACGACTCAAAACACATGATTTCGCCTGACAAAATTATAGATTTTTATGACATATTCCAATTTTTACACAATTATTTTTTATCCTATACTTACTTTTATCCACCACAATCCGCCTGCAACATAGTACAAAAACACACCGAACACCGCACCAGTAGTGGGTTTTAAGCCATATATAAACACAAATCACAACATTATGACACACCTCATTAACCACATTATTTTTCAAGTCGGAACATGACGATATAATGGCCCCGATTAAGAGCCGGGCTATAACGACAAACTAAGAGTGGCACGGTCGTGATGACCGTGCCACTCTTAGTTTACATAATATCTAACTGATTATCTTATCAGAGAGCCTTGGAGATGTTGAAATTGGCAAACTCAAGGTCGTTCTGAGCAACTTTGGCGAGACTGCTGTCGAGACGCACAGCCTGACGGAGGTTGTTCAAAAGCATAGACTCATTGTTAGTGCGGGCTCCGAGAACAGCCATCAGGTAATAAGTGGTGGCGTCGGGCTTGGAGATGCCGGCAAGAGTCTGTTTGGCCTTGGTGTAGTCCTTAGTGAGGATTTGAGACAGGGCGGCATTGTTAGATTTGGCATCCTTGAATGCGCGGGCAGCAGCTACATTGTCACCGGTCTTGAGGTAGTAAACACCCAAAGCCTCGTTGATGTTGCTGTCACCGGCTGCTGAGCCAAAGTATTGCTTGGCACCTGAGAAGTTGTTATCGAGGACATCGATGAGACCGAGGTTTACCTTGGGCTCGGTAGCGGTGCCGGCAAGACGGGTGGCTTTCTCAAATGAGTTCTTGGCCGACTTGTAGTCACGGGCTACATATTGGGTCATGCCAAGGTCATTCCATGTACGGTAGTCATTGGGATAGAGCTCGGTAGCTTTTTTGTAGATTGCCATACGACGGGCATTGTCGTCGGTGAGGGTAGCGGCATAGAGGAGTTCCTCAACATTAAGTTTTGAGGGATCGGTATCATACAGATGATTGATTTCGGCATCGCTCTTACCAATAACATTGATAGCGGCTGTGATGCGAGAATAACGCAATTGGGGAAGGATTTCTTCGGC
Organism: Muribaculaceae bacterium; assembly: GCA_017621845.1. GTDB lineage: Bacteria > Bacteroidota > Bacteroidia > Bacteroidales > Muribaculaceae > CAG-873. Next base: position 75,202 of record JAGASI010000005.1, on the reverse strand, counting down.
AAGTTGTTCAAACACGTTAGACATGTTGTGGATCTCGCGCTCGCGCTCCTCTGGGTCTTGATACATTTTGAGCACCTCGAGAATGAGGTTCTTGTCTTGGATGTCTGATTTCTCGACAAGTGTCTTGAAGCCTTCCCAATCCTCAGCAGTAAAGTTGGCTGTCAGCTCGCCAAACTCTTTAATCTTATCTTTCTTGAGCTGATTCTGCATATAATCTTCTGTAACGTCTTTACGTTTTTCAGCAAGACGCTGGTTGAAGTCATACGCACCATCGGGCGAAGCATATGAGTTGATATTAATCTCGGTAAGCTCGAGGGTAGAGTCACCGGCAGTAGCAAGAATCTGTTTGCGCAGCTCTTCCATCGCGTCGGAGTTGAGCTCACCGGCACGCAGGTTAGCCTGGTTGATTAGGAATTTGATATCAGCGGCATATTTCTGCGAAATGATACGCTGGAAAGCGTCAGCACCAAGTGAAGGGTTGACGGTGGCAGCATCGGCGAGAGCGGCGGTGGCAATAACGCCATTGGCAACCTTAACGCTGGGAAGTACATATTGCTTACCACCCTGTTCTACCGAGAACATGAGCTCGAGATCGCTCTTGGCCATCTCGGGGACATAAATATATGACGCGGGAATTGTAATTGTTCCTCCATATTCATAGCTTACGGTAGGATTGTTTCCACGCACTTTCTCTCCTTGGAAGGTGTAGGACTGAGAGGCTACCTCTGTGCCGTTGTATTTTAGCACCGGGGTGACTGTCAATACTGCATTTTTCACAAAGTACTTGGCGGGCAACTTTCCGGTAACTGTCGCAGGTACTTTCTGGCCTACAACCTCAAGGGGATTAGGATTAGTCGAAAAATACTCGGCCTGCATTGGGGCGAGTTTCTTTCCACATGACGAAAGCATGAGGGTTGCTGACACGGCGGCAACCAAACAAAGTTTCTGATTCATAATAGATTGTATATTATTTGGGTTGTTATGTAGTTAAATGTGATGATGGGTCAGTAATGACCAATGTCTTTTTAACAACACAAAAGTAAGTTTTTTCCCCCACATAATCAACCTCCGACCTGTTATTTTCCACCAAAAATCAATAAATAATCAGAAGATTTCAAGTATAGGTGAGTAAGTGTATAGAAATGCACGCCTGAAAATCATGTCATAGGCGTGCATTTCTTATAGTTCAAGTCTTATGAGGCGGAAGGGAAGATTACATCATGCCTCCCATGCCTCCCATCCCGGGAGCGGGCATGGCGGGAGCGTTTTCTTCTTTCTTGTCGGCGATTACACACTCGGTGGTAAGGAACATACCGGCAATAGAGGCGGCGTTTTCGAGAGCCACACGTGTTACCTTGGCGGGGTCGATGACACCGGCAGCATGGAGGTTCTCATAGACATCGGTGCGGGCATTGTAGCCAAAGTCATCTTTGCCCTCACGTACTTTCTGTACAACAACAGCGCCTTCGACACCGGCATTGGCGGCAATCTGACGTAGGGGCTCCTCGATAGCACGTGTCACGATGTCTATACCGGTCTGTTCGTCGTCATTGACACCCTTTAGGGTTGCAAGTGCATCAAGACAGCGGATATAAGCCACACCTCCACCGGGCACGATACCCTCGGCGATAGCGGCACGTGTTGCAGACAGAGCGTCATCGACACGGTCTTTCTTTTCTTTCATCTCTACCTCGCTGGGAGCACCGATATGGAGCACAGCGACACCACCGGCCAACTTGGCAAGACGCTCCTGGAGTTTCTCGCGGTCATAGTCCGAGGTGGTCTGCTCTATCTGAGCTCGTATCTGGGCTACACGAGCATCAATAGCTTCTTTGGCTCCGGCACCGTTAACAATGGTAGTGTTCTCCTTGCCGACGTTGACTTTTTCGGCACGGCCAAGGTCGGTGATAGTAGCGTTGGCGAGTTGCATACCTTTTTCTTCGCTGATGACTGTGCCACCGGTAAGAACTGCAATATCCTCGAGCATTTCCTTACGGCGGTCACCAAAGCCGGGAGCCTTGACAGCGCAAATCTTCAACGAGCCACGCAGACGGTTGACTACCAATGTGGCAAGAGCTTCCTGGTCAACATCCTCGGCAACAATCAGTAAGGGACGGCCGCTCTGGGCTGTAGCTTCAAGGATAGGGAGAAGGTCTTTGAGGTTGGAGATTTTTTTGTCATAGATGAGAATATAGGGGGTATCCATCAGACACTCCATCTTCTCGGTGTTGGTAACAAAGTAGGGCGAGATGTAACCGCGGTCAAACTGCATACCCTCGACGATATCGATGGTGGTCTCGGTACCTTTGGCCTCGTCAACAGTGATGACGCCTTCTTTCTTGACTTTTTTCATAGCCTCGGCGATGAGATTACCTATTTTCTCGTCATTGTTAGCCGAGATACGGGCTACGTCCTCAATTTTCTTGAAGTCGTCACCTACAGGCTGAGCCATCTCTTTTATATTGGCTACGACAGTTTCGACAGCCTTGTCAATGCCGCGTTTAAGGTCCATGGGGTTGGCGCCGGCGGTAACATTTTTCAAGCCGACGTTGATTATAGCCTGTGCGAGCACGGTAGCGGTTGTGGTACCGTCACCGGCATCATCACCGGTCTTGGATGCGACTTCCTTGACAAGTTGGGCTCCCATGTTCTGCATGGGGTCTTCAAGTTCTACCTCACGGGCTACTGTCACACCGTCTTTGGTGATATGGGGAGCTCCGAATTTTTTGTCGATGATAACATTGCGACCTTTAGGGCCAAGGGTTACTTTGACTGCGTCGGCAAGGGTGTCGACACCTTTTTTGAGGTCTTCACGAGCCTCGGTATTGAATTTTATTTCTTTAGCCATAATGAATAGGTGTTTTTTATATTTTAATTAAGTTAAAAGTATTATCCGAGGATAGCAAGAACCTCGTTTTGACGCATGATCAGCAATTTCTCGCCATCAAGCTCAACTTCTGTGCCGGCATATTTGCCATAGAGCACTACATCTCCTTCTTTAAGTTCCATAGCCTCGTCTTTAGTGCCGGGGCCTGCTGCTACTACCGTGCCTTTGAGTGGTTTTTCCTTAGCAGAATCGGGAATGATGATACCTGAAACAGTTACTTCTTCGGCCGCTGTGGGGCGTATGATTACGCGATCGGCCAGTGGTTTAACATTCATGATTGTAGTGTTTTATTAAGTTATTATATAATTGTCATATTATAGACGACCGTCATAGCCGCCTTTCACTATTAATTACAGCACATATTGTGCCAACGCGCCATGACTGCCATATTGTCAGTCCCGACCTGTCAGCATGACGTATGTGCCATCACTCATTAAACATTATTTGGGACAACTTTGTTGCCAACATCTTTCATGTTTAATCTACGACCGAGTTCTCTTTACCTTCCCTCAGGCCGACATCACCTAAAACATTTATCAGATTATCCAGTCAATCACTGTTCACGGTTACTTTTAGCACTATCCCTCAATGCCTACCACTGCCCCAAAATCACGCTTTTTACCCATATTTGTTTTACATTTTGATTTATTTTTTTTGAGAATTTTTACTTTTTTGTTTGTAGTTATAAAAATTTATCCTACTTTTGTCGCATCGCAATAACAGTGACACATTTGCTACAATAGCAGGTATTTTGTTTTACAATTTCTAATCCAACTTAAAAAGATTGCTTATGAAAAAATTTTACGCAACCCTTGTCGCAGTTGTCACAGCCACAACTGCCATGGCTCTCCCTACCCACAGTGCAGGTAAATTGGAACTGGCGACATCTCCTATCTATGATGCCGCGCCACACTCCATTTCGGGGAAAGTTTCCAAAATCGATAAAGCCGAACTTACATATAAAGGAAAGCTCCAGGCGTCAGTCATGAAAATACTTGAAAATGACACTTGGGTAGAATTTGGAGACGGTAAATATGTTGACCCGGTATTATCTTCATTGTTCGGACTACCCGCCGTATCCCTTGATGTAAAAGTAGAAAAAAGCACTACTACTGCCGGCGCCTACCGCATTGTAGAACCTTATAAAAATTATACTCTGCCCACCGGCCTTACATACGATGCTTCTCAAGCAACACCTATTTATGTTGTAGTTGAGGGCAACGCTTTCTATCTTGACGATTACACTACCGGTGTAATTTATCAAAGCAAAGTTGTTGGTGTGACAACTCAAGTCGGTGGCCTTTATCCTGATTACACTCTTTCCCAGATTGCTCAAGTTTATACCAACGGCTTAGGCATATATAACGAGGGCGTTCTCACTTATCCGGTATCAATGGTTGACGAGGGCGTTAGTTATACCAATATGCTCGGCTTCTTGGGAAGTGGAGCTAACGGTTATTATAAAGCCAACACCGATGGACAATTTAAGATTGTCTTGCCGGGTGCGACAGCCAAGGACTATTCTGTAGCTATTGACAACGAGTCATGTACCGATGATAACAAATTCACTTTCACCATGACACTTGGTGCTGATGTCGCCTCATATAAAACTTTTGCAGCTGCCGGTAACTTCCCCGCCTCAGATGCCAATCTACAATATATTGCCCAAAACGGTCAGGAATTTACCGCTGATAAAAATGTTATCACCCTTGACTTGAGTTCTGAAAAAAGTAGCTTATATACTTTCCTGGTAGCAACACTTGATGCCGACGGCAATTTTAAAGAAGGTGCACGCGCCATATTCTATGTCGTTAAGGACGAAGCCGACCAATGGGAAGCTGTAGATGGACAAGCGACCTACACCGATGACATAATCGCCTCTCTTTATACTGATATTGACTGCAAGACCCACTTGGTCTCTATCGAGAAGTCAAAGGGTACCCCGGGCTACTACCGCCTTGTCAACCCCTATGCCACACCCTATGCTTACGCTTCTTATAACGAGCATACCGGCACACACAAACACTATATCTACATCAATGCCGCCAACCCCGACAAGGTTTATATTGAAGAGTCTCCTATCGGATTTGAAATGGGCGATGGCGCGATGTGTGTATCTTCATTAGCCTACCTCACTCTTTCAAGCTCGGGCAAAACTGAAGATGACGTTGACGCCGGACATTGGGGTACTCTTAAGGATGGTGTTATCACATTCCCCCAAAAGACTCTGCTTGTACGTGAAACAAAATACAACGATGGATCCTGGTACTATGCCAACACAAGTGACACTGGAAGCTTCAAGGTTGTTCTTCCCGAATCTGAAGGTGTCAATGACATCCTCGCCGACGATATCGCTGATGCACCTGTTGAATTCTTCAACCTCCAAGGTCAGCGTGTTGATAACCCCGTCAAAGGTCAACTCCTAATCCGTCGCCAGGGTACCACAGCCAGCAAAGTCCTGGTTAAGTAATTCCTCAATCAATTTAAAATTACGTTCCTATACCTCATAACCCGTCAAGGGTCGCTACTGCAATATCGCAATAGCGACCCTTGACTTATTTCTGGGCACATTGTCAACTAAAAACGACAATCGCCAATAGAACCGCAAGTAGAATAACCATGAGCCCTCCACAACCACCGCCACTGCTTCTCCGTGGCAATGGGTCTCCATTGGGCTCGTCATTGACCATCAGGTCATATTCTTCAAAATCATCCCAATCCATAAATACAGTTCTTATTTATTTTTACTTTGATGCTTGATTAAGGTAATCGGTAATGGCGGCCACGATTTTTTCGGCCATCAGCTGACGGTAAGACGGGTCGGCAAGACGAGATTCTTCTTCAAGTGAAGACATGAATAAACCCTCGACAAGAACATTAGGAAATTCTGTAGGTCCATTGAGCGAGAAGTTGAAGTTGCCAACGAGTCCAAAAAAGTTAACACCGGTCTGCAACAGGCGACGTGCCACACACTCGGCCAACATACGGTCAAACAAGTGCTTGTACAGCACAGCCGTTCCCGGCGCCGAGAACGGCGACCCTCCGCTATTGTTATGCACCGACACCGCCAGGTCAACCTTGGCATCGCGCCACACCTTCTTACGCTCGGCCATTGACGGCCCGATGTCCGAGTCCCGAGTCAGCACAACCTTGGCTCCTCGCTTTTCCAACAAGTCTTTAAGTCTCAGTACTATATCAAGGTTGAGGTCTTTTTCTTTAAGGCCCGAAGGCGATATTGCACCGGGGTACTTCCCTCCATGTCCCGCATCGAGGCCTATAGTGAGGTCTTTAAGTTTAAGTGAACGCGGGGCATGTCGCACATCGACTGTCAGGACTTTACCTTCATATCCCACATGAAAGCCCCACTGATATTTACCCTTAAGTCGTATAATAACACGATATACATCGTCTGATATCTGACGGAAGTCAACATAGTCGATAATACCCAAATCAAGAGTGCGCTGAGTCATCCAGTTGCTGTTATCAGTGGCTCCAAACAAGTCTATATATATTGTCTGGGGATCTATATCTGTGAAATACTGATAGGCAAGACGTCGAGGTAATGAGATAGTCACACGGTCGGCATCCCCGATATTATTAATCTGCCATGACCCGGTGTTGACAACCTCTGGATTGTCTGCCACCGGACGCGTATAAACCTTGGGTATATAGGCCAACCGATCTGCAGCAAGGCGTACACAATAGAGCGAACCCTTACGGCCGATGACTTTCAATATTATATTCTCGTCAATAAAGCCCATCTTTGAACCGCCAAGGCGGTCATCACCATTGCCATACTGAAGGTAGGCACCCGACAGAGTCTCGACACTGAACGGATTGACAAACATCGTGGTGGACTCATCGACCTCAATATTTTTTTTAGGACGTGATGACTCATCGGCCCGAAAAACGGTAAAAGTCTTTTGAGTCGTTTCACCGTCCTTACCGACCCTGACAGTGATTGTATTTACTCCCGGCTTAACTTGAACAGGCATACCGAAGCTACCGGTAGGGAATACATGCATATCCTCTCCATTAATGTATGCCTTGGCTTCAGGTTCTGTAACTGCTACAACATTTACCTCTGCAGTGTACACCGTATCAGCCGGCCGGGTATAAATCTTGAGCCGGGGCGACTCGGCTTTACTCGGAATGGCTGTAACAAGAGCCACCACAGCAAATACATGGAATAATTTCATAATATTAATGTTTTTAATATTTACAGACACCATACAGACCAATGTCCTATGTGCTGGCTCATTCTATCTATATAAATATCGCTTAATAGACTTCTTGGGAGTTTTCTCAAATGGCTCGTCGCGCATCTCAACATTGGCTATACGCTCATAGGCGCCCATTCTCTTATTAACCTCTTTGACCGCATTTTGCACAGTAAGATGGTGTAAATCCTCATGCACTCCGTTCTCCTTAAGCGCATCGGCATCAGGAACAACAATAGCGTTGAGACGACCACCACGCTCCACAACGATACTTTCAGCGATATACGGGTGACTGTTCAGACGGTCTTCAATAGACTCGGGATAGATATTCTGACCCGAGGGCCCGAGTATCATGGTCTTATAACGCCCCTTGATAAAGATTGTCTTGCCATCTTCACCGAGTGAGCCCATATCTCCGGTATGCAGCCATCCGTCAGATTCAAGGATTTCTTCACTGAGGTCGGGTCGCTTATAATATCCTTTCATGACATTTACGCCTCGCACCATGATTTCGCCCACACCTTCTCGTGTCTCGTCCTCAAGGATTTTTACTTCCATGATTCCCGGCAAAATACGTCCTGACGAACCTAACTGAAATTCCCTCCAGGGCGTATAACTAATCAACGGCGCACACTCGGTCATACCATAACCCACCGTAAATCTAAATCCTATATCTTTAAGGAAGCGCTCGACTTCGGCACTTAATGCCGCGCCTCCAACTATCACTTCTTCAAATTCTCCACCAAACGTTTCAGTCAATTGTCGGCACACGCGGCGATACACTATCTTTTTAAACAGCGGTATTGCTCTAAGTACCTTGACAGCCCGGCGATTGAGAGCCGGGAGAATTATCCGCTTATATATTTTCTCCAACACCAGAGGCACACACAATACCAACGCCGGCTTGACTTCGGCAAATGCCTTGACCAACACCTTGGGTGTTGGCTGCCGGTCCAAAAACGTAATATGGGACCCTACGGCCAACGGCACCAACATATCAAAAGCACACCCATAAGCATGGGCCAAAGGCAAGAAATTCAACACCCTCGAGCCTCGATAATGCAACCGGGACTCTATCCCGAACACTACATTCCCCCCGAGATTACCAAGACTCAGAACTACTCCCTTGGAGTTACCCGTGGTGCCTGAGGTATAATTAATCTCGGCTGTGTGATCATCGGGATATGAGGCATAATTAATATCATCGGCACTAAATCCACCGGCATAGCGCTCATCCATCACCGATTCAAGCGAATTGACAATCGATGCCACTTCTCCCGACTCACTTTTCTCGTCACCCGACTCATCACGGCTTCCAAGCAACGAAAACGTCTCCAGCGACAATGCTGCCTTAAGCGACGGCATACGCTTATAGTCAAGCGGAGCATACAGATTGGTACTGACAAACAACAGTACGGCATCTGAATGGTTAATGATATTGCGGGCATCATCAGCACTGAACTCATGCAATACGGGCACTATCACTGCGCCATAAGTCACCGTAGCAATAAATACAGTGGCCCACGACGAACAGTTCTTTCCCAACAGCGCTATTTTGTCGCCGGGATTGACTCCCAACTCCTGATACATGAGATGGAGCTTGGCTATATCTCGTGCCAGATCGCCATAGGTCTTGCTGTCTTCAGGTCTCGCATAATCTGTAAGCGCCGGAAGCTCAAAGTTTTCTCTAAATGACCGCTCATATATCTTTATCAGATCAATCTGTAACATCGGGTCTACCATGGTAAATACATTCAAGGTTAAAACAACTATGTCTCTACAGGTGTTTTTACATCCTGAGACAAAAAGAATTAAAGTTGCAAGGTCCTACCCTCACGGGCCATAACCTTACACTATATACATATCACATATTATCGTATCGAGTCAAGCGACTTGACAATATTATCAAATACCGTCTCTACGGTCGAGCCACCATCGATAGCATGATACTTGCCTTCTTCAAGATAATACTCCTTAAGCGGGCTGGTCTGATTGTGATATACATCAAGACGCTTCTTGATAGTCTCGAGGTTATCATCGGCACGGCCTTCAACCTGACCACGTTTCAACATACGGTCGACAAGATGCTCCTCCGGGACTTCAAGCCCCACCACAGCATGTACCTTGGTTCCTCGTTCAGCAAGCATTTCCTTTAAAGCCTTGGCCTGAGGTATGGTACGGGGAAATCCATCAAAAATCACCCCATTGGCGGTCTTTTCGGGATTATTGTCAAGTTCATGCGCCAACACTTTGACCATCAATTCATCGGGAATAAGTTGACCCTTGGATATATAGAGGTCGGCGATTTTTCCTAATTCAGTACCACGTGATATATGATCACGCAAGACTTCACCAGTCGATATATGGTGAAGGTTGTACTTTTCTATCAATCGTTCACTTTGGGTACCTTTGCCCGATCCGGGAGCACCAAAAATTACAAGATTAAACATTGTTCCTATTTTTACCTATAATTATTTTGTATCACACCACAGGCACACGTCAACACCTCGACACTTGACCCGTGCCGACATCAGCCAACCGTGGTGCACTTTTATTACTTAGTCCTTGAGGACATAGATATCATTGAGATTACGAGCCAAGTCATCCAAGTCAAGACCAAAGCCTATGATAAATTTCTTGGGAATCTCAAAGCCCACATAGTCTGGAGTAACATTCTCAACAAGGGCCTCGGGCTTAAACAATAGAGTAGCAACCTTGATTGAGGCCGGATTCTGCTTTTCGAGGCCTTTAATCAGATTGGAAATAGTGTGCCCCGTGTCAACAATATCCTCGACAATGATAATGTCTCGACCCGCAATATCGCGCTGCAAACCCAGCACCTCTTTTACAACGCCGGTCGATTGGGTGCCCTCATAACTCTTGAGGCGTATGAAGTCAATCTCAGCATCGCCCTCATAGTTCATGAACAAACCTCCGGCAAAAGGAAAAGCCCCGTTCAACACACAGATGAACACGGGCTTCTTGTCGGCATAATCGCGCGTAATGGCTTTACCCAGCTCTGAAATGCGGGCATTGATTTTCTCATTGGTGATATATGGCACAAAGGTCATGCCGTTATACGTCACTTCATTCATCGTTCTATCGTGAAATTGTAAAATTTTGGCAAAGTTAAAGATTTTTTACCAATTTCCCAACACCCATGACCCATGTCCTCCTATTTTTTCACAAAAAAATCATCATTGATATTATCGGTCCTTTCATTCACCATCAGCTCACATTCTTGCCATTCAACGTCCCGACAACCCCCAATAATACGCCCGATAATACATCCCAACCATACAATAAATTTTGGCCCGACCCTACCCGATGTTAAAACAAAAAATTGTAAATTTGCAGGACTCTCTTAGAGTGTGTTTGAATTTAAACCAAATTAAGATTGAGAGGATTTTTCGAGGGATTTTTACAAAGTGAAGATGGAGCGATGCGGGCATCGTGACTGATAAACCTTGTAAAAAGCACCGAAATAGACCTCAAGATTAATTTGGAATGTAATTCTTTCATACTCCAAAATTAAAAATGTTTTAAATCCAAACACACTCTTAGATATTCTATACCTAAATATAAATAACACACAAGTTTAAGACAAAAAAGAAAAAATGGCAAACTGGTTTGAATGTAAAGTACGCTACGATAAAACGATGGAGGATGGCTCCATTAAAAAAGTCAACGAGCCCTATCTGGTTGACGCCCTGTCGTTCACCGAGGCCGAGGCCCGCATCACCGAGGAACAGACACCATTCATCTCGGGTGAGTTTACAGTCTCGGCTGTAAAACGCACCAAGATTTCTGAAATATTCTGGGACGAGACCGGTGACCGCTGGTACCTTGTCAAAGTTGCCTTCATTACCATCGACGAGAAGACCGGAGCCGAAAAAAAATCCATCTCCCAGATTCTTGTTCAGGCCGCCGACTTCAAACGCGCCCATGACAACTTTGTCGACGGGATGAAAGGCACAATGGCCGACTATGAAATTGCTTCTATCACCGAGACCCCTCTGATGGACGTCTATAAAGCCGACCTTGGTAAATCATCAGAACCCAAGACCGAATAAACTGACCAATGTCCACCATCGCTACACGGCTCAACGAGATACGCTCCACACTTCCTGAAGGTGTGAGCCTTGTTGCCGTGTCTAAATTTCATCCCGTCGAGGCCCTGCTCGAGGCTTACGATGCCGGACAACGCATATTTGGCGAAAGCCGAGTTCAGGAGCTCGTTGCCAAAAAGCCATTGATGCCCGATGATGTGCGCTGGCACTTTATAGGTCACCTCCAGACCAACAAGGTCAAAGCCCTAATCGGCATCCCGGACCTCATCGAAAGTGTCGACTCCCGACGTCTGCTCGACATTATCGACCGACTATCGGCTGAAGCCGGCATTATTACACGTGTATTACTCCAGGCACATGTCGCAGCCGAGGAAACCAAATTTGGATTCTCGCTCGATGAGCTACTTGACTACTTCTCAGCTCACACCTACCGACAGCTCAAGGCCACCCACCTGTGCGGCATCATGGGCATGGCTACCAACACCGATGACATGGCTCGGGTCGGTCAAGACTTTGACACCCTGGCATCACTATTCAAGCGCGTCAAAGATATGTGCCCCGACCTCGTCGGGTTTGATACCCTGTCAATGGGCATGAGCGACGACTACCCGTTGGCAATCGAGCGTGGAGCTACACTCGTGCGCGTCGGTACCAAGATATTCGGTCAACGTGAATACTGACCATCAATTCTTTTATCACTTTTAACCTTGAATTTTTACCTAAAACATAATATTTATGACTAAATCCCAACCCAAATCGCGTAATTATGTTCTGCCTATAGCCATAATGTTCGCGCTATTCTTCATGATTGCCTTTGTGACCGGTTATCAGAACCCCCTTGGCAAAGTTATCAAACAGATGACCGGTGACAACATCGTCATGACCCAGCTTGGCACGCTCGCCAACTTTATAGCCTACCTTTTCATGGGTATTCCAGCCGGCAAAATCCTTGAGCGCAAAGGTTACCGCATGACCGCACTCTGGGCTGTCACCGTTGGCTTTACCGGCGTATTCATCACCTATCTCTCAGGAATGATTGCCGACACCAATACCGCGTTGACAATATATATAGTTGGCGCCCTCGTTGCCGGATGCTCGATGTGTATGCTCAATACTGTTGTCAACCCTATGCTCAACTCGTTAGGCAAAGACCAGAACCAAGGCAACCAACTCGTTCAATTTGGTGGCACATGTAACTCTTTAGGAGCCACCCTCGCCCCGGTTATCGTAGCAGGTCTGCTCGGAAGGACAGCCAGCACCATTTCTTCAGCCAATCCGGTATTCTACATGGCCATGGCAATCTTTGCAGTCGCATTCCTGGTTTTATACTTTTCTAAACTTCCCGAAGCCCCCAACCTCGGACAGCCCGTCAAGGACGCCCCCAAGCTCTCGGGAGCCTTCCGCTACTCCAACTTTACATTTGGCTTCATAGCCATTTTCTGCTATGTAGGTCTCGAGGTAGGCATCGCCAACTGGACATTTAATTACCTCGAAGGTTCGCCCATTGTCTCCCAATATAATACCAACGCAGGCGCCGCCGCCGGTTCTGTCTGTGGCATGTACTGGCTATTGATGCTCGTGGGACGTCTCATCGGTGGCAGCATCGGCGGCAAAGTCTCAAGCCGCGTCATGCTGACATTCACCTCTATAATAGGAGCTATGTTTCTTGTCACCGGCATACTTTCCTCCGAGTCAGTTGTTAATTTTATCGGCTTTGACGCTTCCTCCCTATCATTTTTTATAGTACGCATACCCTTGAACGCCATTTTCTTTGTTCTATGCGGTCTGTGCACCTCAGTCATGTGGGGATCCATCTTTAACCTCTCGGTTCAGGGTCTCGGCAAATATACAGCTGTTGCCTCAGGCCTGTTCATGATGATGGTATGTGGTGGAGGAATCCTACCCATGATTCAAGGCGTCATCGGCTCGTCCAACATCCTTACCGGCTTCTGGCTGACCGTTGCCCTCTGCATCTACCTCCTGTGCTACGCCCTCATCCTCTCTCGCCCATCCAAGACCCAGCCCCAAGCCGAAGAAGACCTCTACGAAAACGGCGTCGAAGTCAAAGCCTGACCTGAATATATCAGAAAAACGTAAATTATCACACAAATAACCCGTCCAACAACCGGCAACGGTATGATGTCTCACCGGCATCCCGTTGCCGGTTGTTATTTATAAAACACTTATCACCAAAGATATAGCGACCAGACTACTAATAATATTCACGATATTAATATAATTGAAATAATATTTTAGGATTACGGTACAACCGGGGTATAACTTTGCATCATCAGTTAGGTCGAGCACTTCTAAGCGACTCTCTTTAATGCAACATTATTTTCGATATAATTTTTAAATTTTTATGTTATCTCGATCAGACTTTTTCAATTTTCTGTACTTTATCTAACCCCTTAAAACAATTTGTTATGAAAAAATTACTTGTTATCCTGTTTATGGCGGCAACATTTTCTCCCTTTGCAACAACTAACGCCCAATCACCACAGTATCATCAAGAGAAAGCAAAAAAAGATACACAAAAAATGCGCGAAGGTAAAAACCCCGTCTCAACATCCACTCCCGGCAGTAAAAATCTCGAGAAAAAATTAGAGAAGGAAATCAAACGACAGATTGCCGAACAAAAACGCTCTCAACCCCCCAAACCGGCTCAAAACACTCAGCCATCCCAAACTACCCCAAGCAAATAAGATTAACAATCTCTACAGATCCAAACTCATAACAGTAAAAATGTATCGTATGCTATAATTGCTACACCAACTGCCCTTGTTTGTTGATTCAGCGCGGCGCCATCGGACAAGGGCAGTTGATGAGACATCTATAGATTCATATCCAATTCAATAAATTATACTTCGCGGAATAAATTACTTCGCGCTCCTAAATGCTTGGGGTGGTCAACGCTGTCGGAGCGCGTACTTCAGTGCGCGGCAGTTTAATTGATGTGTAACCAACCGAAATAGACCGACAAGTGTGCTATTTCGGCTGGTTACTCTTATTTAATAGTTTCACACATTAAACAACACATACCAAACATTACGCGTCAGCGGCCAATTGGGCGCTGACGCGTAATTATTTAATAGTTATGACTTTCTGCGTGGTGTCACTCTATAAGTGACCGGCGAGGATTAGTCCTCGTTGAGGTTGACACGCTTGAACTCGGCAACAACCAAGCCCTTGCTTGAAGCCTCAAGATACTGGCCGATAGTGAGGTTGGCGTCTTTTACAAACTCCTGCTCCATCAAGCAGTTCTCTTTGAAGAACTTGTTGAGACGGCCGTTGGCGATGTTCTGAATCATCTGCTCGGGGAGGTTGGCGGCTTTCTTTTCAGCGGCTTCCTTGGCAACAACGCGTGCTTTCTCAGCCTCTTCTTCGGTAAGCCATCCCTTGGCGATGTTAGAAGATATGTGGTCTTCGCTGTCTACAAGGTTGGGGTTGATGCCGGCTTTCTTCAAAGCGGCCTCAACGGCCTTGTGTACTTGCTCCTCTTTGGTTTTCTCAACGGCAACATTGTACTCGCTGTCTTTGGCAGCCTGGGGAACGTTGTCACGGTCAACTGCCACGGGGTTCATGGCGGCAACTTGCATGGCAACATCCTTCATTACCTGGTGGTCTACACCATCCTGGTTGAAAGCTACAATGGTAGAAAGTTTGTTACCGAGGTGGTTGTATGCGACAACCGAGGGAGCCTCGAGGCACTCGTAAGCCGAAATCTCGGTTTTTTCACCGGTCTTGCCTGACTCCTCTACAACGAGGTCGGCAACTGTACGGCCTTCGACAACGAGAGCATTAAGCTCGTCAAGCGATTTAACCTTGTTGTCAAGAGCGAGATTGAGGAGTTGTTTGGTAAGATCAACAAAACCTTGGTTCTTGGCTACGAAGTCTGTCTCACAGTTGAGAGCCACGATAGCGGCAAAATTACCTTTCACGTCAGCGAGAACACAACCTTCAGAGGCGTTGCGATCCTCACGCTTGGCGGCGATAGCTTTACCTTTTTGGCGCAAAATCTCGACAGCGGCTTCCATGTCACCGTTGGTCTCGTTGAGGGCGGCTTTGCAGTCGCTCAGGCCGGCGCTGGTAAGCTTGCGGAGTTTTTTGATATCTTCGATAGTAACTGCCATAGTACTATAATTTTATTTTAGTGGTTATAAATTTATATGGCTGACGGGGTTGTGAAATGGCAACCCCGTGCAGTAGAAAAGATTTCTTTTTTTTCTTCCCCCATTCATCTTTCAGGACACCCGGCCTGCAGGCCGAGTGTCACTGTAGATGATAAAAGGTTTTTTGGGGGGAGGGGTGTGAGCCTACCTACCCTGCTCTGATTATTCAGCGGCCTCGGTAGCTTCTTCAGCCTGGGCTGGAGCTTCAGCTTCGGCAGCAACTTCGGCGGGGGTGGCATCAGCTTCGGCACGACGTACACGGCGACGCTCACGCTTGGGAGCGGCATTGTCTGCTTCCTCGGCAGGAACATCGACTTTCTCAGCTTTGCGTTCCTCGAGTCCCTCGCTCATAGCACCACATACAGCATCGAGTACAACCTCGATAGACTTAGAGGCGTCATCATTGGCGGGGATAACGAAGTCTATGTTTGAAGGATCAGAGTTGGTGTCAACCATAGCAAAGACAGGAATACCAAGACGGTTGGCCTCAGCGACAGCAATACGCTCCTTGAGGACGTCAACTACAAACAATGCCGAGGGAAGACGGTTGAGGTCGGCAATAGAACCGAGGGTCTTCTCGAGTTTGGCACGTTGACGGGTAATCTGAAGTTTCTCTCGTTTAGAGAGGTTATCAAATGTACCGTCCTTGGTCATCTTGTCGATGGCAGTCATTTTCTTGACAGCCTTACGTATGGTGGGGAAGTTGGTAAGCATACCGCCGGGCCAGCGCTCGATAACATAGGGCATGCCGATGGCCGAAGCCTTGTCAGCAATAACCTGCTTGGCCTGTTTCTTGGTGGCTACGAAGAGTACCTTCTTACCGCTCTTGGCTATTGACTTGAGGGCGGCAGCTGCTTCTTCGATTTTGGCGGCAGTCTTATAAAGGTCAATGATGTGGATACCGTTACGTTCCATGAAGATGTAGGGAGCCATTGCAGGATTCCATTTTCTTTTAAGGTGACCGAAATGGCAACCTGCTTCGAGGAGTTGGTCAAATGTGGGATTTGCCATAATTGTAATAATGGGGTTGTTTACGTTCTTTTTAATTTTTACAACCACGAGGTAGGGAACGTGTCCATCCACGAGGTTTAGATACTAAACACAATATTTTTAAAACTGACAGAGTGGCACTCAAGCGATAAGATATTTCAAGCCCCACATAAAAACAGCGGGACACCAATCGTCGACATCCACCTGCCGGTAAAAGGATGCTGTATTAACGTTTCGAGAATTGGAAGCGTTTACGAGCTTTGGGCTGACCGGGTTTCTTACGCTCGACAGTACGGGGGTCGCGAGTCATGAAGCCGGCACGACGAAGAACAGCCTTGTCCTCGGGGTTAACTTTAACCAGAGCACGGGCAATACCGAGACGCAATGCCTCGGCTTGTCCCTTATAACCACCACCGTCAAGATTGACGTGAATGTCATAGTTGCCGTCGACACCGAGTGTTGTCAAAGGTTGTTTTACAATGAATTGAAGTATCGAAGAAGGGAAATAGACTTCGAGGGGGCGTTTGTTGATAGTGATGGCACCGTTACCTTCTTTGAGGATAACACGTGCAACGGCTGCTTTACGGCGGCCTACTGCGTTAACTGTTTCCATGCTTGCGATTATTTCAATGTGTTAATGTCAATAACTTTGGGATTTTGAGCCTCGTGGGGGTGGTTAGCGCCATTGTACACATGGAGGTTGCCAATAAGGCGACGACCCATGGCGTTCTTAGGAAGCATACCTTTCATGACGCGCATAAACAAGGGGTGTATGCCGGCCTTGATATGCTTGTTGTATGACTTTTTCATCAAGCGCTCGGGAGTGAGTTCACGCTGTCCACCGGGATAGCCTGTATAGTTAAGATAGATTTTATCAGTCATTTTCTTGCCGGTGAGAACAATCTTATCGGCATTGACGATAATCACATTGTCGCCACATTCAACGTTGGGCGAGAAACAGGGTTTGTACTTACCACGCAAGATTTTGGCAACTTTGGCACAAAGACGGCCGAGCACCTGATCGGTAGCGTCGATAACTACCCATTCACGTTCAACGCTCTGGGCATTGGGGGTTAATGTTTTGTAACTTAAAGTATCCACTTTTAATTAATTGACTAATAGTTAAATAATGGTGGCCACACACAACAAAAGCACCCGGCCAAGAAGCGCCTCGGCGGTGTGACCTGTCTTATTTTGGACATAATCGGACTGCAAAGTTAGACATTTATCCGCTCATTTCCAAACCTTTCAGCAATTTATTCAAAATTTTCTGCACAAAAATTTCACGCAAAAATTCCTGCAAGCCACACGGCGCATGAAACAGACGGCGCAGCAAACAGGAGCGCATTATTCACGTTACAACCAATCCCATCCGTTAATCCAAAATCAATGGATTATCAATCCGAGGTTTTGACTCTTATATAGTATAAAATCCTCATGCATAACAATAATGCACAAGGATTTTGCTTCTCCCGAACTTAAAAAAATCCGAAAAAAAATGATTTATATCAATCTCTTAAAATTAGAAGTCGAGGTCATCGTATGCATCGACTTCGCTTGCGATGCTGTGAGCTGCTGATACAGCACTGCCGGCTGACTTTATTGCATTTTTGGCAAATTGTTCTGCAAACATTGAAGGACAAAGTAAACCGAACACACTTAATACCATTCCTACTACTGGTTTAACCAACGGTTGTTTTTTCACGATAGCAATAACGCCGAAAACAATCGAGAGGATAGCAAGTACCCACACAGCCCAATAAAGGAGTAAGAACCACCCGCTTATAAAGGGGGCGAGACCGATTACCGCTGCTACTATTCCACACCACATTGAAGCGGTGGCCATTCCTGTTTTAACTTTTTGTTCTTGTGCCATAATTAACTTTTTTATTTGATTAGTTATATAAGTTATGCAGAATTAGATATCGCACACAAATTTATATTTTTTTTCATTATAGCAAAAACTTATTTTCTGTTTACTCGTAATTTGGACTATTTTGGACCAAAAACATAAGTCCAAATAGTCATATTAATTTAAAATATGTTTTAGAGCCTGCCCCATAATATCCACATTTCCCTCAGGGATTGAATTGATTTTTGTCATAAAAATCCATGATATCGCGTGTCATATCGAGGGCGACAGCGCCGGGGCCCGAGGGGTCAAGACTCGCCGACTCTTCATAGGCGGCTATAGCGCCGGCTCGGTCGCCGCGTTGCCACCGCTCGCGACCTTCATTATACAATACACGGGCGCGCACCATATCGCGTTCTCCATTGTTTATATATTTAAAATCTTGAGTATCCATATTTTTTTGTAATTTTACGCCACAAAGATAACAACTAACCCTGACAAAATGAAGAAGTTTTTATTAAGTATACTTGTCGTGCTGGCCGTTCTATCAGCCCACGCCGCCGACCCGATGGCCACCAAATATACAGCCACACAATGTGAAGGCTCGCTAACACCCTACCCCACTAACATCCCCCAAGTCAACATTCCCGACTCGTTGACTGCGGTATACATCAATCATGTTGGCCGTCACGGGGCTCGATACCCGGCCTCATCGGCCAACTGCTTGAAACTCAAGCGTGCCCTTGACCATGCCGACTCGATCGGATGTATCACGCCTCTCGGCCGCAAACTTATGACACTCAACAATGAGGTAATACGTCGTTCCAACGGCCAATGGGGCGCTCTTGACTCCTTAGGCATGGCCGAACAACGAGCCATAGCATCACGCATGTTTGCCAACTATCCTCAGCTATTTACTGAGGGGACACTCATCAATGCACTCTCGTCCTACTCTCCGCGCTCAATGATGAGCATGTTCTCATTTGTCCATCAACTTGACCGCCTCAACAACCGACTGACATTCACCACATCTACCGGACGAGTCAATTCCAAGCTAATGCGTCCGTTTGACGTCGACAACGACTATCTCGATTTTCGTCGCAACAACATATGGAAGCCGGCCTATGACGAGTATATGGAGTCTCACTGCCCAACCTCGGCCATCACCAGGGTCCTCGGCCTCGACTACCCCTTTGGGTCGGCTGAAGGCGCACGTGACCTGGCTCTTGCCGAATACTATGTCATCGCCGGTCTATCGGCAATGTCAATGGTCTCCAACTCCGACCAATACTTCACAACCGACGAGTGGAACGCTCTATGGTCATGTTTCAACCTGCGTCAATACCTCCAACGCACCGCTACAACCGTCTCGTCAGTCCCGGCCGACATCGCCGCGGCTCTGGTGCTTAACCTCATTGAGACCACTGACGCCGCCATCCAGGGCAACAATCCGGCCGTAGTCGACTTGCGCTTTGGACACGCCGAGACCATCATGCCTCTGCTGTCTCTGCTGAGACTTCCCGGATGCTACTATGTTACCAACTACTGGGACACCGTGGCAGGTCATTGGCGCGACTTTGACGTAGTACCTATGGCCGCCAACCTACAGATTATACTATTTAAGGCCAAGAAGTCGGGACACTACTATGTGCGCTTTGACATCAACGAGCGCCCCACCCCGTTGCCCGGCTCCGACTCTCGCCTGTACATCCCCTGGGGGCAAGCCCGCGACTACATGATGCGCTGTGTCCCCCTATACGCCCAATAACCACAGCCGTGCCATAACCAACCAGGTCGATTGACCGCATCCGCGGTCAAATATATAGATAATGGCACACATTTAAATATAAAAACAGCCGATTGCATCAATCATGCGACCGGCTGTTTTTTATGCACTTTAGAGAATTGATTACCAGATAATCACACGCTCTGAGGCGGGACGGAACATCTTGTCTCCTTCTTTGATATCAAAGGCTTTGAAGAAGGGCTCGATGTTGCGCAGCGAGACATTCACGCGGTTTACACCCAACGAGTGGGGGTCAGTACCGGTATACACCCTTATTTGCTCATCACGTATATTATTGGCCCACAGATTGGCAAAATTCATATAGAAGATCTGGGCAGGAGAAAAGCCCTCAATCTTGGCATCCTCGCTCTCGATATCGACACCTTTCTTTTTCTGGCTATCAAGGAAAGCCGTATAGGCGATACGCAGGCCTCCCTGGTCAGCGATATTCTCACCCATAGTAAACGTGCCATTGGCATGGAGACCGGGAAGAACTTCCACCTCGTCAAACTGAGCACCGAGGCCCTTGGTCTTCTCGGTAAAAGCGGCACGATCTTCATCGGTCCACCAATTGACCATATTACCGTCAGAGTCAAAGTTACAACCCTGGTCATCAAAGCCATGGGTCATCTCATGACCGATTACAACACCGATACCGCCATAATTCTCGGCGTCAGTTGACTCGGGGTCATAGAAAGGTGCCTGTAAAATTCCGGCAGGAAACACTATCTCGTTAAACAGGGGATTATAATAGGCATTAATAGTCTGGGGAGTCATCGCCCACTCAGTGCGGTCGACAGGCTTGCCCCACTTCTCGAGCTGACGGTCAACGGCCCATTGTCCGGCGCGGTCCATGTTCTCATAATAACTTAGCGTGGGGTCAATCTCGAGTTTGGAATAATCTTTCCATTTGTCGGGATAGCCAATTTTGACCGTAATAGTGTTAAGTTTCTTAAGCGCCTCAAACTTAGTATCATCGGTCATCCAAGGCAGGTTGATGATGTGTTTGCCCAGAGCTTTCCTGAGGTTTTCGACCAGTCCGATCATATACTGTTTGGAACTCTCGGGGAAATATTTCTCGACATAGAGTTGCCCGATGCCCTCACCCATAACGCCCTCGACAGCGCTGAGAGCTTTCTTCCAACGTGGACGCTGTTGGGTAATACCTGACATAACCTTAGAAAATTCCAATGACGCGTCAGCAAAGTCATCGCTCAATGTCCCGGCAGCGTCACTGACGATTTTCCATAGATAGAAATCTTTTTTCTCTCGGTCTGTCAACGACTTCATAAGATTATCAGCTTGTTTGACAGTGTTTTTCTCAGTGACAATTATTGTCTGAGGCATCTCGATACCAAGGTCGGCGACTATAGCACGTACAGGGAGATTGGGATACATGGTCTCAATCTGTTCGATGGTCATCGGGTTATACATGGCGGGGATGTCGCGGCTCTGTTCACGAGTCCAGGTCGAGTCGGCCATCAGTTTCTCGATTTTCATAACATTACGTGCAACACGCTTGGCGTCTTTCTTGCTATAGCCGGCCAGCTGCATGTCAGTCTCAATCAGTCGCACATAGGCGTCACGCACCTTTTTATGCTCTTTATCATTGAGCAGATAATAGTCACGGTCACCGAGACCCAGGCCAACACTACCCAAGTACAAGGCATATACATTACTATTGGCCAGATCCTCTTGCATACCCACACCATACAGCGGGCTCTGTTCATAACGCTGCATCCAGCGATGCAGGTCGGCCATCTCTGAAGGCTTAGCGTTTTCGATTTTGGCAAGTTTGCCCTTGATAGGAGTGGCACCCTCGCGGTTGCGGCGCACCGAGTCCATGGCCAGCTCATAGACTGCTGCTATCTTATAGGCATTGGTGCCGGGTTGGGGGTTTGTCGCCGACAGCCCTGCCACAAGACGACGAACACGGTTGTTGGACGAGTCGTTGAGGATATTAAACTGTCCATAGGTCGAATATTCTGCCGTCAGCGGATGATCTTTCTGCCACTTGGTATTGACGTGGTGGAAAAAGTCGGTTTTGGGCGAAATAGCATCATCGAGCCCTTTGATGTCAAGGCTCTTGGTGTGCTCCTGAGCCGAGGCATTGAGAGCCAATGCAGCCACAGCACACAACAATGTTGTAATTTTAAGCATAATTTCCTATTATTAAATGGTTTATTCCATATACACCGGCGCTGTTGCGTCAGGTGACCATATATTAAAAGCAATATCTGTCGCGTGGGCATAGTCCCGCAATAGTCGGGTCGTATAGCTGACCACACCCTCAGGGTCCATTTCCTCGCCATAGATGTTGACGACAATCAACAAGTGGCGCGTCAAGGATGTCATACACGTGCGGGCATTGTCACTGGTGGGAGTAGCAATGCCGCCAACACTATCTCTCAGGACAGGCATCCCGGCAATATTCAAGGGGCCTCGATGGATAGCCTCATAAGGTTCTCCCTCTCGGCCTACACCGAGAGTCAACACTTCACCCTCTATCTTGTCCCGGTCAAAGGCTCCTATCGAGTAGCCCGACACTATCGACACGAGGTTAATAAGATCAACAATAGCCGTAGTGCGATAAAGCCCGTCACCACGCACAATGCGGCGACACATGGCCTCGGTCGAGGGCCGATAGCGGTTAGGTTCTTTGCCACAGGCCTTATAGGCGGCGCGGGTGGCGGCTATGCCGGGACGCTTGTTGACCATCGGCATCTCATAAGACTCAGCGATACGCTTACTCACCGTCTCAATCTCACTCCATAACCGATCATCGGTAGGACTGTCAACCACAGTTGCCTCGCCGACAAGCAACCTGACTCCCGGCGCCTTTTCTCTTATCGTTTCATCAAATTTAATTTCCATAGCGTCTCGATTTATCACAATATATCTTGAAGCTCTTTGTTAAACCATGACATATCATGATTATTTTTTTATACTTTTTATACTTAGCGGTAAGCCTCGGCAAGCTCTCTCACTTTGATAAGAATTCCACGGTCAACATCGGTCAGCTCTATACCACGGCGTGCCATAACCTTGGTGGCCGTATCAAAGAACTTGCTCATCACCACATCGTTAAATCCCGCGGTCGACCCCTCGCTGAAAGATGCCAGGAACGGACGCGGATAACCGGCACCATGGATATTGACACCCACGCCTAAAACGGTCGCCGTATTCAGCATCGCATTGATACCAATCTTGGAGTGGTCACCGATGATAGCGCCACAGAACTGCAATCCGGTGCGCACAAAACGACGCTTGGGATAATTCCACAACTTGATTTCGGTATAATCATTCTTGAGATTGGAGGCTGTTGCTCCTGCTCCGATATTGCACCATTCGCCGACGACAGCATTACCAAGAAAGCCGTCGTGAGCCTTATTGGAGTAGCCGAATATCACGACATTATTAAGCTCCCCACCGACCTTGGAGTGTGGGCCGATAGTCGTGGCTCCATAAATTTTGGCACCCATATTGACCGATGAGCCCTCGCACACGGCCACCGGACCTCGCAGACACGAGCCTTCCATGACTTGTGCCTCGGGGCCAATATATATCGGACCACCGAGTGTGTTAAGCACACAACCCTCGACAAACGTTGCCCGTGGGTCTACATAAACCCTCTCGCGGGGACCTATTACCGTAACCGTCGGCGACAACGGCACTCCCGCTTGGCCAAGTACCTCAAAGTCCTGCTCCAAGACCCGACCATTAATCATGAAAATATCATATAGCTCAGTGACCTGCAACGGACTGTAATCCAAGTTCATACTCGCCACCTCACCGGTACCGCCCCGTTGGGCAATCATGACGTGATTGGCATCAAACAAAGCCTGCCCGGGCACAAGAGCTTTCACCGCTTCGGCCAAACGGCAGTCAGCCACTACATTTGACCTTACATACAACACCCCGGCATCTACCGTCCCTTCATATGAACGGTATTTGGTTGACAAGTATTCGGCTGTCTGATAATAATATTCACCGGGAATAAACCGAGACCATTTTTCAGCAAGGGTCGTGATACCTACCCTTATCTCACTTATCGGACGCGTATAGGTCAATGGCAACAGATTATCACGCACGTCGCGTGGATCAGCAAGTATAATATTCATGTCTTGATATTTTTTACATACAAAAGTAGTAAATTTGCATCAAATTATACTCCATTCCCATGCAATTTATCCCTACCACCATACACGACGCGTTTATCGTCGAGCCCAAGATCTGGGGCGACCCCCGAGGCTATTTCACCGAGACCTTCCGTCAAGACCTGTTTGACGCTTATGTAGGGCGCCACGTCGAGTTTGTCCAAGACAATGAGTCCAAGTCGAGCCGTGGAGTACTGCGGGGACTACATTTTCAGGCCGGCGAGGCCGCACAAGCCAAATTGGTGCGCGTCTCTCTCGGACGTGTAATAGACGTTATTGTCGACCTCAGGCAATCAAGTCCCACCTTCAAGCAATGGACAGCCATCGAGCTATCAGAAGCCAACCACCGTCAGCTGTTTGTCCCACGCGGCATGGCTCACGGATTTGTTGTCCTCAGCGACGAAGCCGTCTTCCAATACAAGGTCGACAACACCTACCAACCCCGGGCCGAACACACCCTACGCTACGATGACCCCGACATCGCAGTCGCCTGGCCCTCCCACGACGCCCTCTTGCTCTCCCCCAAAGACCTCCAAGGCCTCGCCCTTACCGACCTCGCCGCCAACGGCCTACTTTTCCAATAGCCATCAATGATTTATGAATGTCCTACAAATTATGGGTCAGTGGACAGGAGCGGTTGGTAGAGGTCAGCGTGCAAGAAGGCTCTAAAATAATGTGATAGACATGAAAGACCACGGTTATAGCCGTTCAATAAGCTCGGGACGAAGCCTGTCAGTGATGAATAATTCTGAATTAAGATGAGCGAGGGCCGGCGGCCCGCGTTGTGATTAACTGCATGCGCAGGGCCGGCGGCCCGAAGCTTGCAGTGTCGTATACTGAGCAGTGGTGTCTTAGGCCCGGAGGGCCGGGTTGTGGTAACCGGAGAGGATAACTTATTGTAATTAGCAGAGTCTCTACCACAACTCAGGCCTCCGGCCCTCACTCAAAAAGACCCGCTAACGCCCCCGGCTTCGGGACTCCGTCCCTACACCGGAGGTTAATCACAGCCCGGCGCTACGCGCCTGCATCCCGTGCCCGGGAGTTTGCAGTTCAATCAGGGGAGCTACCAACCGCTCCTGTCCGCTGACCCGTTTTATCGGACAGCTATTATTTTCTATGTACATCTATAAGCGAGCGCCAACATCCTTGGCGGATGCTGGCGCTCGCTTATATTTATAGCTTTAAAAATGGTTATTGAGCCGTGTTGACCTCGGCCTCGGCGATGCCGGCGAGCTCGGGGTCTATCATGATGCGGCCACAGTATTCACACACGATGACTTTCTTGTGTAACTTGATTTCAAGCTGGCGTTGAGGGGGAATGCGGTTGAAGCAACCGCCACAGGCGTTACGCTGTACATAGACGATACCGAGACCGTTGCGGGCATTTTTGCGGATACGCTTGAAAGCGGCCAATGTGCGTTCGTCAACATGGGGCTCGAGAGCCTTGGCTTTCTCGCGCAACGACTCTTCCTCCTGGCGTGTCTCTGAGACAATCTCGTTAAGCTCCTTACGCTTCTCTTCAAGAATATGCTCGAGGTCGGCAAGCTTTTCCTTGGTGCTGGCTATATCGGCGTTCTTGTTATCAATAGCACGTGTATTCTCGTGGATATGCTTCTCACACAGTTGTATCTCAAGCTCCTGGAATTCAACTTCCTTGGTCAGAAGGTCAAACTCGCGGTTATTGCGCACATTGTCGAGTTGCTCTTTATAACGGGCGATGAGCTGCTGGGAGTTGGCGATTTTTTCTTTCTCAGAGGCAACATTCCGGTTAAGCTCGGTGATATCGTGACCATAATTCTCGACACGAGTGTTAAGACCTGCAATCTGGTCCTCAAGGTCTTTGACTTCAAGAGGAAGCTCGCCACGGATGGTTTTGATACGATCAATCTCACTCAAGATGGTCTGGAGTTCATAAAGGGCTTTGAGACGCTGTTCTACTGTCAGAGTCTGCTCTTGTTTGTTATCGTTTGCCATTGTATATTTATACAGTTAATTTCTTTTATATCACACGATTAGGCAACAGTCACGCTTTATGCTCCGTGAAGTAATGCATCGGATTGTGCTCGACTGTTGATTTATAGACCGCAAAGTTAGCAAATTTTTGTGTAATAATCTCATAAAAAATATCTTTTGTACACTGTTCGCTCTCAAAGTGGCCAATATCGACAAGCAAAATCTCATCTCCGTAATCAACAAAATCATGGTATCTGATGTCAGACGAGAGATAAACCTGGGCGTGAGCTTTGATGGCATCGCGTATAAACTCGCCTCCCGATCCGCCACACATTGCCACACGTCGTATTTTGGCATCCTCGTCCTTAACCACCGAGTGTCTTATCGCCGGGCTGTCAAATGTTCCGGCAACGCGCGACATAAATTCGCCGGCTGTCAACGGTGTCTCAAGATTACCCACGACACCAAGACCGAGCGAAGAATCTTCATTGGCCAGATTAATCACATCGATAGCCGGACACTCATACGGATGCACTTCCCTGATAGCGGCTGTAACTCGCCCGACGAGCCATCTCGGCACGATAGATTCAATCTTGACTTCGGGCTCATGATGTAACTCATCCTGAGCGCCAACGTATGGGTTGGCTCCGGCCAAAGCGCGGAATGTTCCCATACCCTCGACATTGTATGAGCAACAGTCATAGCTGCCGGCCTCGCCGGCGCCGGCCTCAAACATTGCCATCCTGACCTCATCGGCATGGGCCGTCGGCACCATCACGGCGACCTTGGCCCACCGGGGTTCCATAGGTGACAACACCGACATCGGTGTTACGCCCAACATCCCGGCCATGCGCCACGACACGCCTCCGGACACACTGTCTACCGACGTGTGGCACGAGTATATCGATATTCCCGCACCGATAGCATTGATAACCACAGCCTCGACACGCGTGGCTCCGGTGAGACGTTTAAGGCCCTTGAATATCAGCGGATGGTGGGACACTATGAGATTGGCGCCCAACGATACTGCCTCGTTTATTACAGCGTCGGTCACATCGACACATATCAATACTCCGGTACACTCACTCAGGGGTGAACCGACCTGAAGCCCGGTATTGTCCCACGACTCTTGATATTGAGCCGGGACCATGCTTTCTATCGCGCGTATTATCTCGCCTATGGTCATGAATTGAAAATTGGAGATTGGAAATTAATATCCGGCATCCCGGTGTACTATAACCCGGAATGCCGTTATAGCCGTCATGCCTTAGGCTCAACCACGGCCAAGGTGAGCTCGTCGAGTTGCTTCTGATCGAGGGGCGCGGGAGCGTCCAACATTACATCACGACCCGAATTATTCTTGGGGAAAGCGATACAGTCGCGGATACTGTCGAGTCCTGCAAACAGCGATACCCAACGGTCAAGCCCATAGGCAAGACCGCCGTGAGGGGGTGCTCCATATTTAAAAGCATTCATCAGAAAGCCAAACTGTTCCTGAGCTTTCTCGGGCGTAAAGCCGAGGATTTCAAACATCTTGGCCTGCAAGCCACTGTCATGGATGCGGATTGAACCGCCACCGACCTCGACGCCATTAACAACCATATCATATGCATCGGCTCGCACTGCAGCGGGATCGGTATCCAACAAGGGTATATCCTCGTCCTTGGGATGGGTGAACGGGTGGTGCATCGCCATCAAGCGCTGCTCTTCATCACTCCACTCAAACATCGGGAAGTCAACAACCCACAGACAGGCAAATTTATTCTTATCGCACAACCCAAGCTGACGGCCCATCTCGAGACGCAGTTCACACAGTTGTTTACGGGTCTTCATGGCATCATCGCCGCTTAAGATGAGGATAAGGTCGCCGGCTTCGGCATGCATGGCTTCTTTGAGCTGTTGGAGTACTTCCTGGCTGTAGAATTTATCAACTGACGATTTGACATGTCCATCGGCCTCGACACGTGCATATACCATGCCCTTGGCGCCAACTTGGGGACGCTTGACATATTCTGTCAGGGCATCCAACTGTTTGCGCGTATATGTTGCCGCACCTTTGGCACAGATACCTCCGATATAGGCCGCATTGTCAAAGACACTGAACCCATGTCCTTTCAAGACTTCCATCAACTCGACAAATTTCATGTCAAATCTTAAGTCAGGCTTGTCACTGCCATAGTATTTCATAGCATCGGCCCAAGACATTCTCATAAACGGCTCGGTAAGCTCGACGCCACGCAACTCCTTGAACAGATGCTTGGCCATGCCCTCAAACAGATTGATGACATCTTCTTGCTCGACATAGCTCATCTCACAGTCTATCTGAGTGAACTCGGGCTGACGGTCGGCTCGCAGGTCTTCGTCGCGGAAACATTTCACAATCTGGAAGTATCGGTCCATGCCCGACACCATCAACAATTGTTTAAGCGTCTGAGGCGACTGGGGCAGTGCATAGAACTGGCCGGGATTCATGCGCGAGGGAACAACAAAGTCGCGTGCGCCCTCGGGTGTCGAGCCCACCAACATCGGTGTCTCAATCTCAAGGAAGCCCTTGGAGTCAAGGTAACGGCGCACCTCCATAGTCATGCGGTGACGTAATTCAAGATTGCGGCGCACACATCCGCGTCGCAAGTCAAGGTAACGATATTTCATCCTCAGCTCATCACCACCGTCACTCTCGTCCTCGATAGTGAATGGGGGAACCTCCGAGGGATTAAGTATTGTCAATTTATCGGCAATAATCTCAATATCGCCGGTCGGTAGCTGGGGGTTCTTGCTGGTGCGCTCCGAAACAACGCCCTTCACCTGGATTACATATTCACGTCCAAGATGATTGGCTGCCTCATTAAGAGCCGCGTCATGCTCGGTATTAAATACAATCTGAGTAATTCCATAGCGGTCACGCAAATCGACAAAAGTCATACCGCCCATACGGCGAACACGCTGTACCCAACCCGAGAGTGTCACCTCTCGGCCTGCATCGGCCAGTCTCAGCTCGCCACAAGTATTAGTTCTATACATAGAGTTATATGTGATATTGTTTTGATTATAAACAGGTTAATCGCCTCGCTGAATGGACTCGCATCGACGCCCCACCCCACATCAAGGCCAATGGCAAAATTAAGCAATTCTCCCGAAATATCCTAATGAAATATTATACCCGGCAATTATAGCAACACAGTACCCTCATTACTACTCTGTCACATCCTCCATTGCCAATCACTCGGCAATATACACCTTATCATAATCTACCAAAGTCGGGGTCAAAAATGAAACAATCTCCGGTGACATCTTGAAACATGACACACTGCAAATTATACTATCCATTGAATGTATCCCATCCCCATATGCCATGCTTCATGACTATCACATCGGCTTGATAATCGCCTCAATAAAGTCGCTCTCTTCTTTAGAAAGGTCATACTTTGCATATAATAGCTTATCTATTTCCTCGACTGACTTACTCCAATCTATCTCATCATTTGTCGCAAAATCTTGCATCGGAACTAATCTATATACATTCTGATATAAATTTTGAGACACTTTCAAAATTCCCACACAAAAGCGTAAAAATTTTGTACACATATATTTTTGAAGGTTTTGGGCCTCTTTTTCTGTTGAGAATTTACCAAACGGAATTAATGAGTCAGTACATGCTTCTCCCGGGGAAGCTACATATGATTTTCCAATAATATTAACAGGTTTACCATCAGTCAACAATCCGGCGCCCCCATTTCCCTTGGATGTAAATACTTTATATTTATCAAGATAGTCCAACCCTCTATTTATCTCTGAACGAGACATAAACCTATATTCTTCATAAGCACATCTTACTTTTACAGACCCCTCAAATTCATATCCCTTTGTTATTTTTTTTATATTCTTTCCAACGATTCCAAAGGCGTTCCTCCCAGATGAAATCGTGCTAAGAGAAATAAATTTTTTTCTCATTATCTTATTTATTATTGGCACAGAGCTATTTTGAGGAATTACAATATTCATATTCTCCTCAAATAGTGGGCGATTAACACAACCCACTTTCTCATAAATATTTTCAATAAATTTTACTTCACCGGAATAAAAATCTTGCCATATAAAATAATTTACCATATTAAGATCGGTAGAAGGAAAAACTTTTTTCCCATTGTATGTGGAAATTTTTGATATATGATTATTTTCCTTTATGAATTGCCGCAACTTAGGGAATGAATTATCTTGAGCATCAGCGGTAAACCATCGAGAAGGTGTTATCATCGCTATATTCAATGGCTTATACCCCACACTGGTTTTCATAAAATCAGGATATAGCTGTTTAGATAAGCTTCTTCCTGCACTCAACGGTTTATTATATGGTGGATTGCCAACGATTGTTTGGAAGTTCATTTGCTTTAGGGTGGGGATTATTGTTTGGGATTTTTCTTTATCTATTAGGTCGTAGGAGGTGAAGGTGCTGTAAATATGTTCTATCGGGATATTTAGCAGTTTATACACTTTGCGCGTCAGCTCGTAGGCCAAGGGAGACGTCGGTATGGAGTATACCTTGTCTTTGATGGCTTCTCCAAATACATCGATTAGCGCTACTGTAAATTCTCCTTGCTTGGAAGCTATGTCCAGGACTTTGAGCTCGGGGTCGGTGGGGTTCAGTGGCAATTGTTCTACCATCTCACGTGCCAGCCATCGCGGTGTCACTATCTCTGACTCTGACATGCGACCAAATCGTTTCATAGCGATTTCAACTCGCCTACTGCTTTCAACCGTCGGATCTGAAATCTGGAGATTGGCTTGATATATGCTATTGTCGAGGCTTCCAAGACTGCCGGGATTAACGGTATCCAAAATTTCTTGCAGAATTTCCTTAGACATGCCTAAATTGGATGCTATCCTGATATTATCTTCATTGGAATCCATAACCTGCACAACCTCTTCAAGTGACTTGACTCGCTCCTCGGTCAACAAGGCAAAAAATAAGATTTTAGCAAGATAGGTTTTGAGCCGTTTAGGTAAGGTGTCAACTTCCTTTGGGTCTTTAACATCCTTGGTATCTTTATGTTTATCGGGGTCTTTACCTTCTTCTTGTTCATCATCGGTAGAGACGTCACCACCTTTTTTATCGCCACCGTGAGCCGATATGTCAACACCCTTGGGGGCATCGATAGGTTTAAGCCCTCTGATAGCTTCCAATATCTTGGGGTTCTCTATGAGCGAATAGTCAATATCTATCGACATGGCCTCGTCAATGATACTTCGATTGGCCGAATATTCCATCACAGCCTTTATAATATCAGTGGGCGACACCTGACACAGAGCATCGTTACTGACTTGCAGGATTGGCGATATTTCAAGCTCGCGCTTGAGGCGTTGTTCCAGCGGGATATTACCCTTGGTGTCGGTGTTGACATTGTAAATGAAGGCCTTGGTCTCCTGAAGTCTGAACATTCGCTCGGGGTCAAAGTCTACAAGCAACGTCTGGGGCTTCTTATCTATCTTCATCACCTTTTCTTCATGTCCATTCTTATATTTATAAGTTTGGACATTAGGGCTCTGGAGACGGAATATTGCCTGGTCATATTCCTGGGCCGAAGAACATTCTTTAAGGTATATCATCGTGTCCCACTGAGGCACGGTCACGCCCGTCAACATCCGCCGCACGGTCAACGACAGTGTTGGCTCATCCTCCTGCTCGGCCTTGGCTATATCATATTTTATTTGTTCTACAGCTTTATCTCCGCTGTAGAGTGTTGCATGTCCTGCAATATTTATGACTTTGTAATTCTGCAAGTTAATAAAATCACCGGCATGTTTTTTCAGCAACAGCTCAAGCGCGTCACAGGCACTGCGTGTAGGCAAGACACATACCATGTGGCGGCACATCATCTTGCCCTCCTTAATCTTATCATAATTCAGAAATCCAAACACATTACTATCTTCCTTAACTCCATCGATAGCTTTAAATGTGCTTAAAATTTCATCGGCATAAACAAATTCAGGTTTCTTGGTTTTAGGACTTATCCGAGTCTTAAAAATTTGAGACAAAGCGCATGTAAATCCTTGCTGTTTCAGTTGCTCAATCCGTCGTGCTGTTTGCTCGTCGGGATTGAATGCAAATCTCACCATCTGAGGGAAGCCATAATAGGGATTCTTTGTTTCGTCATAATCCACATTCTCTTCAGCTTCCTTTCGACTCCATTCATCGCGAGCATCTATTATATCAGAGTACTGAACAAAGCCGATAATATCTTCGGGTTTAAATTCGCTTCCCATCAATAAACGGTAAGGCGTACCTGAAAGGTGTATCCTCACTCGCGATTTCAATTTTTTTGTCTCGGCATCAAACTCTAAAGTCTTGTTATCATCCTCATCAAATTCATTGTCCTCTTTATCTTCTTTATATTTAAATTCCTTGAGGACAGCACCATATTTTGGGGTGCGAACTCCATAGTGGCACTCGTCTATCAACAACAAATCTATACTCGACTTAAAGACCTCGGCATGTTTTTTCTTGATGCCATCGCCCTGCAAGTCCTGAAGTGATAAGAACACGACGACCTTGTTTTTATTTAATTCATCAGTCAGCACGTTATCTCCATCGTTCAGTTTTTTAGCTGTCATGAACACATAATCCTTGAAATACTCATGACTCTCGACCGTATATTTCCATTCATCCATGACATCAAACTTGGCCGATACTATGACTACCAGTCGCGCATCCATTGCCAAGGCACAATTCATGGCAGTGAAAGATTTTCCAAATCTCATCACGGCATACATCAACAGATTTTTGCGTCCGGCTTCATATGCTTTTTTGAAATTTTTGACAACCTCGGCTTGATTGTCTCGCATTGGAAAGTTTTCTATCCTCCGATACATAATATAGCTTTTAGACCGACTCTTCTTTAAATCCGTGACTTCAATATCGCGGTTATAGTACTCATATCGGGTTGTTTTACCGAAATTCTCAATTATATCTTTTATTGCATCGGCAACATCATCTGATGTAGCATTTTCAAAAAACTCATTGGAATATTTGGCATTAAACTCCCGGGCTTTTTCTTTTGTCAACGTGGCACGTCCTCTTTCTTTTTTCAAGAAATCATGGACGGCATAGTCCCTGAAATAATGGTTTTCATCGGCCAATGCTTCTTGATTAAACCTCAATTCCAGGTCTTTAAAGTATTTACGCCACTCACCAAGCCGTTCATTTAACGGCCGATAGGTATCCCCCACCTTGAGATATGAGGGTACTGTCCCGGTCGTGAACGCATAAATCTTGGGATGCAGTTTCCCGATGATGATATTGTCGAGCCGGCTTATATCCATACTATTTTTTCTTCATCAAGTCAACAAAACGCACTTTGCCTTTTTCCTCGTCTTCAATAGACCAGTCGCGTATATAAGTATAAATACCATTATGGGCCCTTATATCATCCTTGAGACACCCTCGGCACGGCTCCATCTGTGGTTCTTCAAAGATTGATTGCTGACTCGAAGGTTTCATCCCACAGCTGTTGGGAACAACACACTTCAGTCCATCCATCTGCCACAGATTCCAGGATATTATATAGGCTATATCTCTCAACGTCTCTCGCCGTATAGGGTAGTCCGGTCCAAACTTTTCAACCTGATAATCTATAAATGTAAACAACAATGTCTCACGCGCTAACAATAGGTTGTCGCCCTGCCATTCATAGCCATAGATATTTTGATAAGCGATTTTGACCCACTTGAGCCACTGACCGTAGTCATCAATATTTTCAGCAATCAGTCTTAATTTTCTGTCGAGCATACCTATACGTTCAGGCACGGGAATTGATTTTCCTGACACCGTGTCGTAACGACTGACGAGGAATGGAGCCTCACCACAGGTGATTTCAAGTCGCGTATACCTCACGTAGTCTTGCCATGTGACCTTATCGCTAAGCTCTATCGGCCCCGGCACCGGCGTCCATGTTCTATCAGGATAGGATGTATTGAATACATTTGGACGACCTACAGTTGCCTCGTCTATGTCATTAATCATCTCGTTACATAGCCATGTAGGCGTGAACACCTCGGCTTTGACGCGTGTGCGGCTACGTTGTTGTTCTTTAGGTTTGAGCGCACGGGGCACAATCAATCTATCATTCTCACCAATGATTAGTTCTATCTTGATTTCATCACCGGCTCTATACCCAATCCCCATATTGGCATAATCATCTGTACACCACATAATGTTTTTATGTGTCGTATGATCATATAATAATAACGCCAACAACTGTGGGTCATAATTATAAATATCTGTTTCTGATATGTCAACTGAATTGAAATTCACTTGTGGGGACCTTAACGTTTTTAAGAGTTCAAATTTAATTATTTTTTTTAGAACTTAAAGCACGAACAATAAAAAGCCGAGAGAAATAGTGGGGCTATTTCTCTCGGCTATATCTGTAATCTTCGTTAAGTGTGTGGCTTAAATTAAACCTGACATACTCAACTGGAAGAGTATTAATCGATGGTCAGCTCGGTAACAGGCTCGGCATTTTCTTCCTTGGCATAGTCAGTGCCGTCAACGTCTACATCATCGAGCGAGCCGACAACGAGGCGATTATATTCACGCAGACCGGTACCGGCAGGTATCAGGTGTCCACAGATGACGTTTTCTTTCATGCCCTCGAGAGTATCAATCTTACCGTTGATTGCAGCCTCGTTGAGCACCTTGGTAGTTTCCTGGAACGAAGCTGCCGAGATGAAGCTTGAAGTCTGGAGTGCGGCACGTGTGATACCCTGGAGTATCTGTTGGGAAGTAGCGGGCACAGCGTCACGAACGGTGATGGTGTGCAGGTCACGACGTTTCAGAGCCGAGTTCTCGTCACGCAACTTACGGGCGGTGATAATCATACCGGGTTGGAGGTTCTCGCTGTCACCGGCATCGATAACAACTTTTTTACCCCAGATACGATCGTTCTCTTCCATAAAGTCGCGTTTGTCGACAATTTGTTGTTCAAGGAAGCAGGTATCACCGGGATCGAGGATATTAACCTTACGCATCATCTGGCGCACGATAACTTCAAAGTGCTTGTCGTTAATCTTAACACCTTGCATACGGTAAACGTCCTGTACCTCGTTGACGATATACTCTTGAACGGCTGTCGGGCCCATGATGTTAAGGATATCGTTGGGGGTGATTGCACCGTCGGACAGTGGTGTGCCGGCACGTACATAGTCGTTCTCCTGAACAAGTATCTGTTTGGACAGGGGGACAAGGTATTTCTTGACCTCGCCGAGTTTGGAGGTGACAGAAATTTCGTGGTTGCCACGTTTTACCTTGCCGAAATGAACCTCACCGTCGATTTCTGAAACGATAGCCGGGTTGGACGGGTTACGGGCCTCAAAGAGCTCGGTAACACGGGGAAGACCACCGGTGATGTCACCGGCACCACCTGCGGCACGAGGAATCTTGACAAATATTTCGCCAACCTTGATTTCCTTGCCATCCTCAATCATGAGGTGAGCACCAACGGGGAGTGCATAGGTCTTGACGACCTCGCCGGCGGCGTTGATGATCTGGGCCTCGGGAACCTTGGTGCGATCCTTGGACTCTATGATAATCTTATCCTGAACACCAGACTGCTCGTCAACTTCTGAGCGGTAGGTGACATTCTCTATAAGATGCTGATACTTGATAGTACCACCCACCTCGCTGACGATAACAGAGTTGAAGGGGTCCCACTCACAGATTACATCGCCTTTCTTGACGTCGGCACCGTTCTGGTAGTAGAGTTTGGAGCCGTAGGGGATGTTGGCGTTGGTTAGCATCATGCCTGTATTGGGGTCCATGATACGCATTTCGGCCAGACGTCCTATGACAACTTCGACGGGATTGCCTTCGGGTCCCACCTCATCGGTCTTGACTGTATGGAGCTCTTCAATCTCGAGCTTGCCGTCATAGCGTGAGGTTACCGATGACACGGCAGCGATATTGGAAGCAACACCACCGACGTGGAATGTACGCAGTGTCAGCTGGGTACCGGGCTCACCGATAGACTGGGCGGCGATTACACCGACAGCCTCACCTTTCTGTACGAGGCGGTTGTTGGAGAGGTTGCGGCCATAACATTTGGCGCATACACCTTTCTTGCTTTCACAGGTGAGCACTGAACGTATCTCGACACTCTCGATGGGTGAGGCGTCAATACGGTCGGCGGCGGCGTCATTGATTTCCTCGCCGGCCTTAACGATAACTTCGCCGGTAGTAGGATCAACGATATCGTGTACCGAGACACGGCCGAGGATACGCTCTCCAAGCGATGCTACAACCTCGTCGTTATTCTTAATCTCGGTGCATACGAGGCCACGCAATGTGCCACAGTCTTCCTCGTTGATGATTACATCGTGGGCTACGTCAACGAGACGACGGGTAAGGTAACCGGCGTCAGCGGTCTTGAGCGCGGTATCGGCAAGACCTTTACGGGCACCGTGGGTTGAGATAAAGTACTCGAGCACTGACAGACCCTCCTTGAAGTTAGCCAAGATGGGGTTCTCGATAATCTGACCACCCTCGGCACCGGCTTTCTGGGGCTTGGCCATAAGACCACGCATACCGGCAAGCTGACGTATCTGGTCCTTGGAACCACGAGCACCCGAGTCAAGCATCATGAATACTGAGTTGAAGCCCTGGTTGGCCTCGGTCATTTGTTTCATGAGCACATCGGTAAGACGGGCATTGACGTGT
The DNA here is from genome assembly GCA_017621845.1 of Muribaculaceae bacterium. Taxonomy (GTDB): domain Bacteria; phylum Bacteroidota; class Bacteroidia; order Bacteroidales; family Muribaculaceae; genus CAG-873. Next base: position 38,407 of record JAGASI010000005.1, on the reverse strand, counting down.
GTCCAGATATCGATAATCTGGTTATAGCGGTCGGTGTTGGTGATGATACCCATCGAGTAGTTGGCCATGACTTCTTCAACCTGGGCATAACCTTCAGCCACGATTGCTTCTTTCTCGGCAGGGATGATAACGTCACCGAGGTTGAATGACAGGCCTCCCTTGAACGCCATATAGTAACCCATGTTCTTGATGTCGTCAAGGAATTGGGCTGAGCGGGGAATACCACATTTCTTAATCACACGCGAAATAATGTTACGCAATGATTTTTTAGAAATAATCTCGTTGACATAACCAATCTCGTGGGGGACGTTCTCGTTGAACAGCACACGGCCTACCGAGGTATTTTCGACCAAATGGGTAATCTTGTTACCATCGGCATCCACGTCGTCTACCATTACGGTCACGGGAGCATGGAGCGTCACCTTGCCTTCGTTATAAGCGATCTGGGCTTCTTCGGGGCCATAGAATATTGTACCCTCGCCCTTATCGCCGGGACGCAGTTTGGTTATATAGTACAGGCCGAGCACCATGTCCTGAGAGGGGACTGTGATAGGCGCGCCGTTAGCCGGGTTAAGGATATTGTGAGCACCGAGCATCAGCATCTGAGCCTCGAGGATAGCCTCGTTGCCGAGAGGCAAGTGTACAGCCATCTGGTCACCGTCAAAGTCGGCGTTAAACGCGGTACAGGCCAGTGGGTGAAGCTGGATAGCCTTTCCCTCGATGAGCTTGGGTTGGAATGCCTGTATGCCGAGACGGTGAAGTGTCGGTGCACGGTTGAGCAGTACAGGGTGTCCTTTCATTACGTGCTCGAGGATGTCCCAAACTACTGGTTCTTTACGGTCTACAATCTTCTTGGCGCTCTTGACGGTCTTGACGATGCCACGTTCGATGAGCTTACGGATTACAAAGGGTTTGTAAAGCTCGGCAGCCATATTCTTGGGAAGGCCACACTCATGCATCTTCAATTCAGGACCTACAACGATAACTGAACGAGCCGAATAGTCGACACGCTTACCGAGAAGGTTCTGGCGGAAACGACCCTGTTTACCCTTAAGTGAGTCACTCAGAGACTTGAGAGGTCGGTTGGCGTCAGACTTGACAGCCGATGATTTACGTGAGTTGTCGAGCAGTGAATCGACAGCCTCCTGAAGCATACGTTTCTCGTTGCGGAGGATTACGTCCGGAGCCTTAATCTCTATAAGGCGTTTTAGACGGTTGTTACGTATGATGACACGACGATAGAGGTCGTTAAGGTCAGATGTCGCAAAACGGCCACCATCGAGGGGAACGAGGGGACGCAACTCGGGCGGGATAACGGGTACAGCCTGAAGTATCATCCACTCGGGACGGTTGCGGTGACGTGAGGCACGGAATGACTCTACAACCTGGAGACGCTTGAGGGCCTCGGTTTTGCGTTGCTGGGAGCCATCGGTGTCGGCCTGGTGTCTCAGCTGATATGACAGGCTGTCGAGGTCAAGGTCTTTGAGCAAGTCATAGATAGCGTCGGCACCCATCTTGGCAACAAACTTGTTGGGATCGCTATCCTCGAGCTGGGCATTTCCCTCGGGGAGCTTGTCGAGTATATCAAAGTACTCGTCCTCGGTGAGTAGATCGAGACGGCTTACGCCTTCGACATTTCCGGGATTAACTACAATATAGCGCTCGTAGTAGATGACCGAGTCCAGCTTTTTGGAAGGCAGACCCAGCAGGTAACCTATCTTGTTGGGGAGTGAGCGGAAATACCAGATGTGAGCCACAGGAACAACGAGCTTGATGTGGCCCATGCGCTCGCGACGCACTTTTTTCTCTGTTACTTCTACACCACAGCGGTCACACACTACTCCTTTGTAACGTATGCGTTTATATTTTCCACAGTGACATTCAAAGTCTTTGACCGGACCAAAGATACGCTCACAGAACAAACCGTCACGCTCGGGCTTGTATGTGCGGTAGTTGATGGTCTCGGGTTTCAACACTTCGCCACTCGACTTCTCAAGAATTTCCTCGGGCGAAGCAAGACCGATGGAGATTTTTGAGAAACCGTTTTTCTGTTTATTTTCTTTTCTGAAAGCCATATATGTGTATAGTCTTTTTTTTGAGGATTTAAATCCGCTCCCGACCGTTCATTGGGTCGGGTGCGGTGAAAGTATATAGCGAAGCTATTATTGTTCGAGCTTGATGCTGAGGCCGAGGCCACGCAGCTCGTGTAGTAACACGTTAAGAGACTCGGGGATACCGGCTTGAGGCATGGGATCGCCCTTGACGATAGCCTCGTAGGCCTTGGAACGTCCGTTGACGTCATCTGACTTGATGGTAAGTATTTCTTGCAGGATATGAGAGGCGCCGAAGGCTTCGAGCGCCCAAACCTCCATCTCACCGAAGCGCTGACCACCAAACTGGGCTTTACCACCGAGGGGTTGCTGGGTAATCAGTGAGTACGGGCCGATTGAACGGGCATGCATCTTATCTTCAACCATGTGGCCGAGCTTAAGCATGTAAATGACTCCTACTGTAGCAGGTTGGTCAAAACGCTCGCCGGTACCACCGTCATAAAGGTAAGTCTTGCCATAGCGGGGAAGACCGGCCTTATCAGTCCAGGCGTTAAGGTCGTCAAGAGTGGCGCCGTCAAAGATGGGAGTGGCAAATTTCTCACCCAACTCACGTCCGGCCCATCCGAGTACTGTCTCAAAAATCTGACCAAGGTTCATACGCGAAGGCACACCCAGAGGGTTCAGACAGATGTCAACCGGTGTACCATCGGCAAGGAAGGGCATATCTTCCTGACGCACGATACGCGATACAATACCCTTGTTACCGTGGCGGCCCGCCATCTTGTCACCGACTGAAATCTTACGTTTCTTGGCGATATATACCTTGGCAATCTTCATGATGCCCGAGGGTAGCTCGTCACCTATCGAGATATCAAACTTGCGGCGGCGCAACTGAGCTTCAAGCTCTTTGGCCTTACGCAGGTAGTTGACGATGGTCTCGCGTATCATGTCGTTTTTATGGGCATCGTTGGTCCACTTAGAGAGGTTGATGGTATCAAAGTCGATGTCACGCAGGACAGCGGCAGTAAACTTGGCTCCCTTGGGAACAATATCAGTGCCTATGAAGTCGCGAACACCCTGGGAGGTCTTGCCCTCGGTGAGTGTCATCAACTTGCTTAAAAGAATATCTTTAAGCTCGTTGGCCTTGGCCTCATATTCCTCGTCAAGCTTGGGCAACAGAGCGTTGGCGGCTTTGCCACGAGGTTTCTTCTCGGCACGCGAGAACAGGTTGGTACCGATGACAACACCCTTGAGTGAAGGTGAAGCCTTGAGTGAGGCATCCTTGACATCACCGGCCTTATCACCGAAGATGGCACGCAGAAGTTTTTCCTCAGGAGTGGGGTCTGACTCACCCTTAGGTGTAATCTTACCAATCATGATATCACCTGGGACTACGTGAGCACCCACACGGATGATACCACGCTCGTCAAGATCCTTGGTGGCATCCTCGCTGACATTGGGAATATCCGAGGTAAGCTCTTCCATGCCACGCTTGGTCTCACGTACCTCGAGTGAATATTCATCAACGTGAACCGATGTCAGCAAGTCTTCACGCACAACGCGCTCGTTCAATACGATGGCGTCCTCATAGTTGTAACCCTTCCAAGGCATGAAAGCAACCTTGAGGTTACGGCCAAGGGCAAGCTCACCGTTTTCTGTCGAGTAGCCCTCGGTGAGGATATCGCCTTTATCGACACGCTGACCTTTCTCACAGATAGGACGCAAGTCGATAGTGGTGCTCTGGTTGGTCTTGCGGAATTTAGGCAAGTGATATTCTTTAACTGCATCGTCAAATGCCACAAACTCCTGGTCGGGAGTGCGGTCATAACGGATGCGTATGGTCGTAGCGTCGACAAATTCGATGACACCGGGGCCTTCGGCCGAAATCTGTGTACGTGAGTCACGCACAAGCTGGCCCTCAATACCGGTACCGACAATCGGCGCCTCGGAACGCATCAGAGGCACGGCCTGACGCATCATGTTGGATCCCATCAACGCACGGTTGGCATCGTCGTGCTCAAGGAAGGGAATAAGAGATGCCGCGATAGAGGCAATCTGAGTGGGCGATACGTCCATGAGCTCGACCTCATCGGGGGCTACCACAGGGAAGTCGGCATCAAGACGAGCCTTGACTTTGTCGCGTATAAAGGTACCGTCCTCGTTCAAGGGTGCGTTACCCTGGGCAATGACCTTACCTTCTTCAATCTCGGCAGTAAGATATACTACTTCGTCGTTATTGAGGTCAACCTTGGCATTCTCTACCTTACGGTAAGGAGTCTCGATGAAGCCCAGGTCGTTAATCTTGGCATACACACATAGCGAGCTGATAAGACCGATATTAGGACCTTCAGGAGTCTCGATGGGGCACAGACGGCCATAGTGGGTATAGTGAACGTCTCGTACCTCAAAACCTGCACGCTCTCGAGACAGACCACCGGGGCCAAGTGCCGACATACGACGCTTGTGGGTAATCTCGGCCAATGGATTGGTCTGGTCCATGAACTGGGACAGAGCATTGGTGCCAAAGTAGGTGTTGATTACCGACGAGATGGTCTTGGCGTTAATCAGGTCAATCGGGGTGAATGTCTCGTTGTCACGCACATTCATACGCTCGCGTATTGTACGGGACATACGGGCCAGACCTACACCAAACTGGTTGTAGAGTTGCTCACCGACTGTACGCACACGACGGTTTGACAAGTGGTCGATATCATCGACATCGGTCTTGGAGTTGATAAGCTCGATGAGGTATTTGATAATCGCGATAATATCTTCCTTGGTCAGTACTTTGACATCCATCGACGTTGTCAGACCGAGCTTTTTGTTAATACGATAACGGCCTACCTCGCCGAGGTCATAACGTTTCTCTGAGAAGAAAAGATTGGTGATAACCTCACGGGCACTGGCGTCATCTGGTGGCTCGGCGTTGCGCAACTGTCTGTAAATATATTGCATAGCCTCCTTCTCGGAGTTGGAGGTATCTTTCTGGAGAGTGTTAAAAATAATCGAGTAGTCCGATGCATTGACATCCTCTTTATGAAGGAGGATAGTCTGGGCACCCGACTCGAGGATTTCCTGAATATTGTCTTCATCAAGCACTGTCTCACGGTCAATAATCACGTCATTGCGCTCGATTGAAACAACTTCGCCGGTGTCCTCGTCAACAAAATCCTCTACCCATGTCTTAAGCACACGGGCAGCAAGACGCTTGCCTATAGCCTTTTTGAGGTTGGTTTTGTTAACCTTAACTTCCGAGGCCAGACCAAAGATTTCAATAATGTCTTTATCGCTCTCAAGACCTATAGCACGCAACAATGTAGTTACGGGCAATTTTTTCTTACGGTCGATGTAGGCATACATGACATTATTGATGTCGGTAGCAAACTCAATCCATGAACCACGGAACGGGATAATACGAGCCGAGTATAACTTGGTACCATTGGCATGAGTGCTCTGACCGAAGAATACGCCGGGCGAACGGTGCAACTGAGACACAACGACACGTTCGGCACCATTGATTACAAATGTACCTTTCTCAGTCATGTATGGAATAGGACCGAGATATACATCCTGAATTACGGTGTCAAAGTCTTCGTGGTCAGGGTCGGTGCAATACAACTTTAGCTTGGCCTTCAGTGGTACACTGTAAGTCAAGCCGCGTTCGAGACATTCTTCAATCGTATAACGTGGGGGATCAATATAATAGTCGAGAAACTCGAGGACAAAGCTGTTACGGGTGTCGACGATAGGAAAATTCTCGGCAAAAACCTTATACAGGCCTTCGTTATTTCTTTTTTCGGGTGGAGTGTCGAGCTGCAGAAAGTCTCTGAACGACTTTAGCTGAACCTCCAAAAAATCGGGATACGGAAGTGGATTCCTTACCGACGCGAAATTAACACGAGGTTTGTTAGTTTGAACTGACATCTGAAGTTGTGGGTTAAATAGAACTCAAATTTGTAGGATGTTGGTCGACCGCCCAACTTATTACCGACCGATGGTTGACAGTCTACTGTATTATCCGGCCACAGGAAAGTCAATCTTAGCGATTACCACATGTCATGCCCGGATATTATATGGATCGGCGTAATTGTAGCTACCATATCACTGTCTCAATTGCTGTAAAACAAGATAGCCGGCATAAGAATCGGGGCTGTCATAAATTGAATATCAGGCAACAATCAAAGATTAGCAAAAATCATGCCAACAACATAATGCTCACAGCAAAACGACCCGCGAAAATTGACTTTATCGCCTTTCGGGGCGCACTGCATGATTAATTATGTATTTCTTACAGTTTTAATGGTAACCACGTTACAAGTGGGGTCTCAACAAGAGGCTGAGGGGAGGGGAACAGAGAATGAGAGTATATCAGAGAGATGAGCCGAGGCTGAAGTGTCTACATAAAATGCAATAATTCAAGCATTTAACACTTGACACAAACATCTGTTGACTTACAAATATGTTTAAGACACGTAAAGGTTAAGAATCAACCCGTCAAGGCGATTCTTAACCTGTTCACCTAATGGTTAGGCGTTATTATTTAAGTTCGACTTCAGCGCCGGCCTCTTCGAGTTGCTTTTTCAGGCCCTCAGCGTCAGCTTTAGCGAGACCTTCTTTAACTACAGAAGGAGCACCGTCAACGAGTTCCTTAGCCTCTTTCAGGCCAAGACCGGTGAGTTCCTTAACGAGTTTAACAACCTGGAGCTTAGCAGCACCGGCAGCTTTGAGGACTACGTCAAAGCTTGATTTTTCTTCAGCGGCTTCACCGGCGGCAGCAGGACCTGCAGCAACAGCTACAGCAGCGGCGGCGGGTTCGATACCATACTCCTCTTTGAGGATCTGAGCGAGTTCGTTTACTTCCTTTACGGTAAGGTTAACAAGTTGTTCAGCAAAAGCTTTTAAATCTGCCATTGTAGTAAATATTTATTTGTTTAATTTTTTCTTAATTTATTATTCTTTGTTTGAGAGTGTCTCTAAGATACCATGGAGTTTGGTTGCACCTGACTGAAGAGCCGAAACAACGTTTTTGGCGGGAGACTGAAGGAGAGCGACAACATCGGCGATGAGTTCGTTCTTGCTCTTGATAGCCGAGAGGGCCTCGAGCTGGTCAGCTCCAACATAAACTGTTTCTTCAACATAAGCAGCCTTGAGAGCAGGCAACTCCTCGCCTTTCTTGACAAACTTCTTAAGAAGCTTGGCAGGAGCGTTACCGACATTGGTACACATCAGCGATGTTGAACCTTTCAGTGTGGGATATAATTCACTATAGTCACCGTCGAGAGTCTCAAGAGCCTGGTGGAGCAAAGTATTCTTGACAACCATGAGCTTGATGTCAGCGCCAAAGCAAGCGCGACGCAGTTCAGATGTCTTCTCAGCATCCAATCCGGCAGTCTCGACCAGGTAGAATCCATTATACTCTTTAAGGGTCGAGGCGATTTTTTCGATTACTAAAGCCTTATCTTCTTTTTTCATAATTTCTGTTTATTAAAAGATTAAGCGTCGACTGACTTGGGTTCAACTTTGACGCCGGGACTCATAGTGCTCGAAAGATAAATACTCTTGATATAGGTACCCTTGGCAGTAGCAGGTTTCAACTTAATAAGAGTGTTGATGAACTCACGAGCATTTTCCTGCATCTGCTGGGGTGTGAACGATACTTTACCGATTGAAGAGTGAACGATACCGTTTTTATCAACCTTAAAGTCGATTTTACCCTTCTTAACCTCCTCGACAGCTTTAGCGACATCCATTGTCACTGTACCGCTCTTGGGGTTAGGCATCAAGCCACGGGGACCGAGAATACGTCCGAGGGCACCGATTTTACCCATAATCATGGGTTGGGTAATGATAACGTCAACGTCGGTCCAACCACCTTTGATTTTCTCGATATATTCATCGAGACCAACATAGTCAGCACCGGCGGCCTTGGCAGCAGCCTCAGCATCGGGGTTACATAATACAAGCACACGTACTTGCTTACCGGTTCCGTGGGGCAGTGTTACCACGCCACGTACCATCTGATTAGCCTTACGAGGATCAACACCGAGACGTACATCGATGTCGAGCGAAGCGTCAAACTTGGTATAGGTAATTTCCTTTACCTTAGCGGCGGCTTCATCCAGAGTATAAGATTTCCCTGCTTCAATCTTCGATAAAGCTAACTTTTGATTTTTTGTAAGTTTACTCATTTTTGATTGAATTTTATTAGTTATTAGCGGGGAATTCGCCGGTTACGGTGATACCCATACTTCTGGCTGTACCGGCAACCATACGCATGGCCGATTCAACTGTAAAGCAATTCAAATCGGGCATTTTGTCGGTAGCGATTTCTTTTACCTGATCCCAAGACACTGAGGCAACCTTGGTGCGGTTAGGCTGAGCCGAGCCGCTCTTGATTTTTGTAGCCTCTTTAAGTTGTACGGCAACGGGAGGAGTCTTGACAACAAAGTCAAAACTTTTATCGCTATAGTAAGTGATTACTACAGGGAGGACCTTACCGGCCTTGTCTTGAGTACGGGCGTTGAATTGCTTGCAAAACTCCATGATGTTGATACCCTTAGAGCCCAGAGCGGGACCTACGGGAGGTGAGGGGTTTGCTGCGCCACCTTTTATTTGCAGTTTGATCTGTCCAGCAATTTCTTTAGCCATTGTTATAAACTTTGTAAATTATAAAACATGAGCGGGTCAACACACTCCACCCTTGCCGATGCGTAACCTACGGCAAAGCTGACGTGTTACTCGCGTTCTACTTGGGTAATATCGAGTTCCATCGGTGTTTTACGACCGAAAATCTTGACCGACACTTTTAGTTTCTTTTTCTCCTTATTGACTTCCTCAATCACGGCCGAGAACCCGGCAAAGGCGCCATCGTTGACTTTAACTGTCTCGCCTACAATGTAGTCGATAACATCGTCATCGCCGGCGTTGCTCAACTCATCAACTGTACCCAACATTCTCTTGACCTCACTTTCACGCAGACGCTCGGGGGCTGAACCCTTTTCGCGACCACGCAAAAAGTCAATGACATTGGTGGTGTTGGTAAGTTCGTGAATAACCTCACCGGTGAGCTCGGCTTCAATGAACACATAGCCACTGAACAAGTTGCGCTCTTTGACTACCTTCTTGCCGGCACGTACGGTAAGTACTTTTTCGGTCGGAATCAATACCTGAAAAACGTGGTCGCCAAGGCCTCCATTACGGATTGCTCCGTCAAGTAGTTCTTTTACCTTAGCCTCTTTTCCTGAAATGGCACGCAGAACATACCATCCTCTCTTGTTATCTGACATTGAACTCGTCTCTAAAAGTTAATAAGCAAAACAGGATTAATTACCGAAACTATAAATCAGGTGCATCAAGTTATCAACTATCTGGTCCATGACAAAAATCACCAAGGCGATTAGAACGGAAGCAATCATGACGATGACAGCTGACTTGACTAACTGTTTTTTAGAGGGCCAAGAAGTCTTATAACGGAGCTCGTCATAAGACTCCTCAATATTTGTGAGTAGTTTTAATTTCTTCATTATTGATATTTTTTGGCACGGGACGAGAGACTCGAACTCCCGACACTCGGTTTTGGAGACCGATGCTCTACCAACTGAGCTAGTCCCGTATAATAAAATAAACAGGTCAGGTTTTCCTCAGGTAGACCGTAGGCCTGACCTGTTTATTTATATTTTGATGCTATAAGCAGTCGTTATTGGTAAGGTATTACTCAATAATCTCGGTAATCTGACCAGAACCTACAGTGCGGCCACCCTCACGGATAGCGAAGCGGAGACCTTGGTCACAAGCAACGGGTTGGATGAGTTTAACCTTGATTTCTACGTGGTCGCCGGGCATAACCATTTCAACTCCGTCGGGAAGGGTGATTTCACCGGTTACGTCAAGTGTGCGGATGTAGAATTGAGGACGATAGTTGTTGTGGAAAGGTGTGTGACGGCCACCTTCTTCTTTCTTCAGGATATAAACTGAAGCCTTGAACTCATCGTGGGGTTTGATAACACCGGGGTGGCAGATAACCATACCACGTTTGATGTCTTTCTTATCGATACCACGGAGAAGAAGACCAACATTATCACCGGCTTCACCTTGATCAAGAAGTTTACGGAACATCTCAACGCCGGTAACAGTTGATTTGAGGTTAGCGCCAAGACCCATGATTTGAACTTCGTCACCAACCTTAACGATACCGGTTTCGATACGGCCGGTAGCAACAGTACCACGACCGGTGATTGAGAATACGTCCTCAACAGGCATCAAGAAAGGTTTATCGATATCGCGGGGAGGCAGGGGAATCCAGTTGTCAACAGCCTCCATGAGCTCCATAACTTTAGCTTCCCACTCGGGTTCGCCGTTAAGTGCACCGAGGGCCGAGCCACGGATGATAGGTGTGCTGGAGCCATCATATTCATAAGCGTCGAGAAGCTCTTGCATATCCATTTCAACGAGTTCAAGCATTTCCTCGTCGTCTACCATATCACATTTGTTCAGGAATACAACAAGACGGGGAACGTTTACCTGACGGGCGAGAAGGATGTGCTCGCGAGTCTGGGGCATGGGACCGTCAGTAGCGGCAACTACGATGATAGCGCCGTCCATCTGAGCAGCACCGGTAACCATGTTCTTCACATAGTCAGCGTGACCCGGGCAGTCAACGTGAGCATAGTGACGGTTGGCGGTTTCATACTCAACGTGAGCGGTGTTAATTGTAATACCACGCTCTTTTTCCTCGGGGGCGTTGTCAATCTGGTCGAATGACTTAACCTCAGAAAGACCGGCTTTAGCAAGCACGGTGGTAATAGCGGCAGTAAGGGTAGTTTTGCCGTGGTCAACGTGACCGATAGTACCGATGTTTACATGCGGTTTCGTTCTTTCGAATTTCTCTTTAGCCATAACTTGGTTTTATTATTTGTTTTGATTGGATAATTAAATTCTAACAACATGCCACGATAGCGACAAGACACTATCGGGGCTTATAGATGTTTTAAATCTTTGAGCCGATGGCGGGATTTGAACCCGCGACCTCTTCCTTACCAAGGAAGTGCTCTACCCCTGAGCTACATAGGCAATGGTTTATGTCTTTAATTTACACCACCATTGGCGGCAACATAAATAGAGCGGAAGACGAGGCTCAAACTCGCGACCCTCAGCTTGGAAGGCTGATGCTCTATCAACTGAGCTACTTCCGCAGTAGTGTTTGTGAAGTGGGCGAAGATGGATTCGAACCACCGAAGGTATAAACCAGCAGATTTACAGTCTGCCCCATTTGGCCACTCTGGTATTCGCCCTTTATTGATTTTGCCACATAAGTATAATGACAACACCAACATTATATTTTTGAGCCTCTTGTCGGATTCGAACCAACGACCCCGAGATTACAAATCACGTGCTCTGGCCAACTGAGCTAAAGAGGCATGTCAATTTTCTCTTTGTAGCCACGAGTGACATCGTTTATCCCTCGTTTGCGGTTGCAAAGTTACAACCTTTTTTATTACCACCAAATTTTTTATCGTTTTTTTTCAAAAATATTTTCGCCCGGACATCACATTTTTCCTTCAGCACTCCTCGATATCACCTGACAACTCTTTCATAACTCCAATGAATATAAGTTTATTGCATCACCCAACCATTACTTAACACCCCAAACCTCCCCATTTGTTTTTTTACACCCGACATACTCTCAATTCTCCAATCCCATCCTCCCCGACAACACACCCATCATACATACACATTATTAATATAAATCTAACACCATACTCATCCACCACACACCAATCGGCATCGATTTAAGCCTCGTTAACACATTTTCACTATTCGACTTGACAATTGTCGAGTTACAAAGGTGGGAAGTAAATTATTTTTTGATTACTTTTGCAGTTGATATCAGAAATACAGCTATTTGCCCGATAATCCGTCATCGGCGCCATAGAGCATACACAATAGATATCAACTATCCATCAAACACATAAGCATTTTCACCAAACTAAAATACACTCACAATCAATGAAGAAAAGTGCACTGCAAAAAGCTCGCGCGACTTACCAACCCAAGTTGCCCATAGCTCTTACCGGCCCCGTCAAGGCCGTCCTCGGCAAACCAACCGAGTCAGTAGCTAATCAAGATGAAATCAAACAGCTCTTCCCCGAGACTTACGGTCTCCCCGAGCTACGTTTTGAGAAAAATACCACACCCTCGGCCGGTCGTCCTATAAATGTAGGCGTAATCCTATCAGGCGGACAAGCCCCCGGTGGACACAACGTTATCTCAGGTCTATTTGATGGTATCAAGAAAATCCATCGCGACAGCCGACTCTTTGGCTTCATCATGGGTCCCGGTGGACTTGTCGACCACAAATATATCGAACTCACATCATCTATCATCGACGAATACCGCAATACCGGAGGATTTGACATCATCGGTTCAGGACGCACCAAACTCGAGACCAAAGAACAATTTGACAAAGGTCTTGAAATCCTCAAAGAGCTGAATATCACCGCCCTCGTGATAATCGGTGGTGACGATTCAAATACCAACGCCGCCGTGCTGGCCGAATACTACAAAGCTACCGGCGCAGGCGTACAAGTCATCGGTTGTCCCAAAACCATCGATGGAGACCTGAAAAATGACCTGATTGAAACTTCATTTGGTTTTGACACCGCCACCAAAGTCTACAGTGAGGTCATCGGCAACATTCAGCGCGACTGCAACTCAGCCAAAAAATACTGGCACTTCATAAAACTCATGGGACGTTCAGCTTCCCATATCGCTCTGGAATGTGCACTCCAATGTCAGCCAAACGTTTGCATCATCTCTGAAGAAGTTGAAGCCAAAAACCTCACTCTACAAGATATTGTCAACCAACTCGCCGACGTAGTAGCCAACCGTGCGGCCGAAGGCAACAACTTTGGCACTGTACTTATACCTGAGGGACTCATCGAGTTTATTCCAGCAGTTAAAGCCCTGATTGCCGAGCTCAACGACTTCCTGGCCACCAACGCCGAAGACTTTGCCCGAGTAGCACCCGCCGACCAACGTCAATTCATCATCGACCACCTGTCAAAGGCCAATGCCGAGACATACGCATCCCTGCCAACCGGTGTCGCACGTCAACTCACCCTCGACCGTGACCCCCACGGCAATGTTCAGGTATCGCTTATCGAGACCGAGAAGCTCCTCAGCGAAATGGTGGGCAAACGCCTCGCCCAACTCAAAGCCGAAGGCAAATATGTAGGCAAATTCTCACCCCTCCACCACTTCTTTGGCTACGAAGGTCGATGCGCCGCACCCTCCAACTTTGATGCCGACTACTGCTATGCCCTCGGATTTAACGCAGCGTGCCTGATTAACGCCGGTGTCACCGGATACATGTCATCGGTACGCAACCTCGTCAAACCCGCTGTCCAATGGATTGCCGGCGGTATTCCTATCACCATGATGATGAACATGGAACGTCGTAATGGCGAGCTCAAGCCCGTAATCCAAAAAGCCCTCGTTCGTCTTGACGGAGCACCCTTCCGCAAATTTGCCGCACAACGTAAGGACTGGGCCCTGAACACCTGCTACATCTATCCCGGCCCCATCCAATACTTTGGCCCGGCCGAAGTGTGCGATCAACCCTCGCTTACCCTCCAATACGAGCACGTAGGCAAGTAAAAATACAAGGACCCTGAACCGGACACACCAAACCAACGTCCGGCTCATTCCCAAGACCCGAATTTCAGCTTGCTTAAGCCTTCCCCGGGGAGCATTTACGCTCTGGGAAGGCTTTTTTTTAGTGAACAGCAAGTCACTCTCGTCTATCTCACCTGTTTCTTACGACCAATCTTCAACTCTACTCGCTCTTGCCAACTCAATAATTTGATGTAAATTTGTGGCATGGCTTTCAGCTTTAAACAATTTCATGTCGAGGACACTCACTGTGGGATGAAGATATCTACCGACGGTGTATTGCTTGGCGCATGGACGCGGACACCTCCACCCTCAGCCCATATACTCGATGTCGGGGCCGGCAGTGGCCTGATAGCTCTTATGCTCGCCCAACGTTGTCCCTCGGCCCATATTACCGCCCTTGAGTTAGACCTCAATGCGGTAACCGACCTGTCATCGAATATCCAATCGTCTCCTTGGGCTGATCGTATCGAGGCCGTGCAAGGTGACTTTCAGACCTTTACACCCCAAGAAGACATACTATATGACCTCATTGTCAGCAATCCGCCGTTTTTTGACACCGGAATTGTATCGCCTGATACTTCACGTGCCGGAGCCCGTCACCGTGCAGGCCTTGACTACCGCTCACTCATCGCCAACGCCCACAACCTCTTAAGCGCTGATGGCTCTCTGGCAATGATTGTCCCCGCCGAGTGTGAGAGTGACCTCGTGTTACACGCCGAATTAGCCCGACTTAACGTATCACGCCTGTGCCACGTCATCACACGCCCCGGCAAAAGCGCCAAACGCCTGCTTGTCCAACTCGACCGCCATCCCGGCCATTGCTCCGATAGCCGGCTGACAATACGAGATGTCCATGACCAATGGACCCCCGAATACATTGCGCTCACAAAAGATTTTTATCTCAACTTCTAAGTGAATGTTAAAAATAAACATAGCATAAATCACACAAATAATGACTGACAACAAACACCCCCAAATCCCACGCATGAGCCTTGACCCGGGACGCAGCCTCATATTATTCATATGTATCTGGGCCCTTGGTTTTATTATCGGTAGCTTTATCAGCGGATTTATCATGTATAAATGGGCTAATCAGGCTCCCGCCATGCGCATAGCCTCGGTGCTACAGGACATATTCCTGTTTATAATTCCGGCCATGGTCACGGCACTGATGGTAACACGACTGCCGGCCGACTTCCTTGGCGTCAACCGGCGCCCCGGTAGCCGAGGCCTGCTGTATGCAGTATGCACCCTGGTTATAGCCATGCCGGTAATCAATGAGGTTATCGTCCTCAACGAACTAATGCCCATGCCCGAGAACATCGAGCAATGGATGAGAACCACTCAGGAACACGCCAACAAGTCGGTCGAAATAATCTTAGGAGGCGCCAACATCGGTTCTCTTATCATCAGCTTGCTGTTAGTAGGCATCATGGCCGCCGTCAGCGAGGAATTGCTATTCCGCGGATGTCTACAACGCCTGTTGATAGGATGCCGCATAAATCACCATCTGGCCATATTCCTTGCCGCAGCTGTCTTCAGCGCCATACACATGCAATTCTACGGCTTCTTCCCTCGATTATTCTTAGGCATGCTGTTCGGATATATGTTCTACTGGTCGGGAAGTCTGTGGCTTAGTATCACCCTGCACGCTTTCAACAATATATTATATGTAATCGGTCGATGGACACTACTGCAAGAAGGCACCGTACTCCCCCAAGACCCAGCCTCAGCCCTCCAGCCCTGGTATATAGTATTAATCAGCCTCATACTGACCATAGCGGCATTGGCTATCACACGCCGCACACTTCTCACTCGACGGCAACAGACCATCCCTCCCGACCCGACTCAACATTGAGACATCCTATCGCGTTTATAAACCAAACAATTCCCAATACAATGATTATAAATACCGCAAGATTTGTCACCAGCGCGCCCTCGGCCGCCAAATGCCCCGATACCGAGATGCACGAATATGCTTTTATCGGCCGTTCCAACGTGGGAAAATCTTCCCTCATCAACATGCTCACCGGTAAGAAAAATCTCGCAATGACCTCGTCGACACCGGGCAAGACGATGCTCATCAACCACTTTGTGGTCAATGACAGCTGGGTCATCGTCGACCTGCCGGGATATGGCTATGCCCGACGCAGCAAGACCGACCGAGCCAAACTCCAAGCCATGATTGAAGATTATATCCTCAACCGCCGCCAGATGACCAATCTGTTCTTGCTGATTGACGGACGACACGCGCCCCAAAAAATCGACCTCGAATTCATGCAATGGCTTGGCGAAAACGCCGTGCCGTTCAGTATCGTGTTCACCAAGCTCGACAAGCTCTCATCCAACGCCGCCAAGAAAGTCACCGGTGATTACTGCGCCCGACTGCTCGAGACGTGGGAAGAGCTACCACCCGTGTTCCGCACCTCAAGCGTCGACCAACGCGGACGTTTCGCCCTGCTCGATTACATCGAGGAGATGAACAAACTGCCCCTCGAGTGAATTATAATATAACGACCGGTTACATATTCCCGATTTCCAGCCCCCAAAAATAAAATAACACCTTTAACTTAACACACACCTACTATGACCGACACAACAAAAAAACGCTGTGGTTGCCGTTGCAAAAAATCCGCCACAAACAACCCCAACGACCGCTTCCCCGGCGCAACCATTGACACCGCCGATGACGACCGAGACACCACACGCCTTATCAAAGAGCGCACCCACACCCTCAACGACAACCCCCGCGACAACAACTGATTCTATCAGCGCACTTATTAACCGAACTGCATCCCATAGTTACCACACCAAACTTATGGGATGCAGTTCTTTTTGACCCAATTCCCATATTTAACACTATTTTTTTCAAAAAAACATTTCAAGAATAAATAGTAAGATATCATCACGGCTATTGTACGAGATAAAAAATATATCTACCTTTGTGGCATCAAATGGTTGCACCCCCGACTGAAGAGTCAGCCACACGGGGATGCTTGAAGAAGTGGCCATTAACCACTTCCCAAAAGGGAACGGGGTGAAATTCCCCGACAGTACCCGCTGCTGTAATTCTCATACATGGCCCGATGCCATCCTCTCGTTTCCATCGGTTAAAGCCATGCCAAAAGTCAGCCGCACCCCATAAGCCACTGGACGCCTCGCGTGTCCGGGAAGGCGCGGACCTTGACCGAGATAAGTCAGAAGACCTGCCATTGTTATTTTATACCTAACATGACTGCCTGCGGGATTATGGGCATCGGTCAATCTGAACTTATCTCCAACATGATTACGATGACAGTTGTCAAGCCATTGACAACCTGACACACCTACACTTCCCGTATGCACTCCACCCGAGTGGCACATACGGGATTTTTTTGTGCCCATCATGTCATACAATGAGACTATTATTAACATCATTCCTATTCAACGTTCTCATTACCCACGCCGCCGAGACCGATACCACCATCACACACCTCTCACCACGTGACACCATCAACACACTGCACGAGGTGCTCGTGACCGCCACAGCCCCCACAGTCGAGGTTATCCCGGCCCAGACTCTCAGCGGCAAGGAGTTACAACAGCTCAACTCCAACTCCATAGCCGACGCCCTGCGATACTTTGCCGGCGTCCAGGTCAAGGACTACGGCGGCGTCGGCGGTATCAAGACCGTCAACATACGCTCCATGGGCACCAACCACACCGGTGTCGTATATGACGGCGTCGAATTGGGCAACGCCCAAAACGGCCAGATTGACCTCGGTCAATTCTCGCTCGACAATATTGACGGCGTGTCTCTTTACAACGGACAGAAAAGCCAAATCCTACAACCCGCCAAAGACTTCGGTTCGGCAGGATCCATATACATCCGAACACGCTCACCCAAGTTCAATCCCGGCGAAACATATCACGCCCGCTTAGCCCTGCGCGCCGGCTCGTTTGACCTGCTCAACCCCTCGGCTTTGGTCGAGTTGAAGCTCACCGAGCGCATCTCAGCCTCACTCAGCGCCGAGTGGATTAACTCTTCGGGAAAATATAAATTCCGTTATCGACGCGTCAACCCGGCGGGCGAACTCGCCTACGACACCACCGCCACGCGACAGAACGGTGACATCAACGCCACGCGACTCGAACTCAACTTCAACGGCAACCTCAACATGGGCTACTGGCGCTTCAAGGCCTACAACTACAACTCAGAGCGCGGCGTTCCCGGTGCTATCGTAAATAACGTGTGGCGCCGTGGCGAACGCATCTGGGACACCAGCTCCTTCATACAAGGCTCCTATTCTCAGACATTTGGCCGATGGACAACGCTCAACAATATCAAATATGCCTTTTATCGCACCCACTATGTAAACAATGATGACAAACAAATCAAAATTGACAACCTATATAAACAGAAAGAGATATACCTCTCGTCGGCCAACGACCTAATGCTGAACTCATGGTGGCGTGCCTCTGTGTCCTATGATTTCATGTGGAACACCCTGGACGCCGACGTATATGGATTTGCCAAGCCCGACCGCTTCACCAACATGCTCTCAATAGCCACCGCCATCGACCTGGGCCGTTTTAAATTTCAGGGTAGTGCTCTGGGCACCTTTATCCATGACCGTCTGCAGGGGCAGGAAGCCCCAAAGGACAAACATGTGCTGACGCCCGCCGCCTTTGCCTCCTTTGACATCTATCGCGGTCTTGCCATACGTGCCTTCTATAAGCAGTCCTACCGTATGCCCACATTCAACGACCTATACTACGCCGACATGGGTAACTCCAAACTCGACCCCGAGCGTGTCACCCAATACAACGTCGGACTGATATTCACTAAATCTTCACGAGGTTTTGTATCCGACATGCGTTTCAGCGCCGACGTCTACTACAACACCGTCAAGGACAAGATTGTCGCCTATCCCAAAGGCCAACAATTCCGCTGGACAATGCTCAATCTCGGTCGCGCCCATATCAAAGGCATTGATATCACCGCCCTGACGACATTCAACCCCGCCAAAGACCTGTACGTGACACTACGCGCCCAGTACACCTTCCAACAAGCCATCGATGTCACCAACCCGGCCGACAACTACTACCGCGACCAGATACCCTATATTCCCCGCAATTCGGGAGCTGCTGTCATCAATATCGCCTGGCGCAAGTGGAATCTCAATTACTCATATATATATGTTGGCGAGCGATACAACCAACAGGAAAATATCAAATACAACTATACCCAACCATGGTACACGAGCGACCTGTCTCTCAGCCGTGATTTCAACCTCGGGCGCGTGTCGATGCGCGCACTGCTCGAGGTCAACAACCTTCTGAGTCAGGACTACGACGTCATCCTCAACTACCCGATGCCCAAGCGCAACTTCCGTATCTGCCTGACCGCCGAAATTTAAACTATAATCCTCTCGACATCCCCTCGTTATATTCTCTCGACCATCCTCACTTTAACAATGAATACTAAAACAATTTTTCTATATTTTCTGCCACTCCTGCCGGCCATCACGAGTTGTCGCGAAGACCAACTCGTGGTGCCCACGGAGTATGAAATCATCGGCGACGAAGCTCCCGACTCGCCCATCCGTGGCTTTTATCTCGTCAACGAGGGCAACATGGGCTCCAACAAATGCACTCTCGACTTCTATGACTACTACACAGGGCTTTACTCCCGCAATTTCTACTCCGAGCGTAATCCCACAGTCATTAAAGAACTTGGAGACGTAGGCAACGACATAGGCATATACGGCTCCAAGCTCTATGTCGTGGTCAATTGCTCACACAAGGTAGAGGTAATGGATGCCCACTCAGGCATACGCCTGGGACAGATTGACATCCCCAACTGCCGTTATGTACGCTTCCACCGCGGCAAAGCATACGTCAGTTCTTACGTTGGCCCGGTACTTATCGACCCTGATGCGCCCAAGGGAGCTGTATATGAAATCGACACTACTTCAATGTCTGTCACCCGCAAGGTCTTGGTCGGATACCAGCCCGAAGAAATGGAAATAATCGACGACTACATGTATGTCGCCAACTCGGGAGGCTACCGCGTCCCAAACTATGACAATACCGTATCGGTCATACAGATGATTGACTTCAAGCAAGTGAGACAGATACCCGTAGCCATCAACCTCCACCGCGTCAAAAAAGACCGCTACAAACAACTATGGGTCAGCTCGCGCGGAAATTACCGTGGCATCCATTCCTGCCTGTGCGTTCTGTCTCAGGACAATCCCTACAACAAGATGGAATGTATCGATACTATCCCCGTGGCGGTATCCAACATGGCCATACGCGGTGACTCGCTGTATTATTACGCCACCGAGTGGAATGAGTATGCCGGCGCCAACACTATATCCTACGGCATAATCGATGTCAAGACGCGCCAAGTCATCTCTGACAACTTTATCACCGACGGCACTGAACGCGATATTACCATTCCCTACGGCATAGCCATACACCCCGTTACCGGCGACATCTTTGTCACCGATGCCAAAAATTATGTTTCATCCGGCACGCTTTACTGCTTTGACCGTAATGGCCGCAAGAAGTGGAGCGTCCGCACCGGCGACATCCCGGCCCATATCGTATTTCTGAACAAATGATTTACCGACCCACATATTATTACACTCTTTTACTGATTACATTGCTGATGAGCTCGTGTCAAAGCGAGCTTCCCATGGTGAGTCTTGGCATAGACGAGACCTATCATATCGCCCGTATGCAGAAGCTATTGCTTCAACCGGCCTTCACCGGCCATCAATATCGATGGTCAACAGCCGACGGCCGGCTCCTGTCAACCGACCGCGACTACATCTTCCTGAGCGATAAAGAAGGCCGGCACAATCTCGTCTTGGACATCATCGATGACGAGACACCCTATCACCACGAGTTTACGGTCAATGTCATGCACGAGGAGATTGAATACAGTCCCTATATCTCACATGTATATGAATACCGCCCGGCTCCTGGACAGTTTATCAACGAGATGCCCAAATATGAACCCGGAGATACCGAGGCGTCTATGGCTCAGAAAGCCGAGGATTGCATATCGGGCAAAAACGACATTATGATCAGCCTCGGGGCCTACGGCGGATATGTGACCTTCGGCTTTGACCACACGGTTATCAACGTTCCCGGCGAGAAAGACTTTCGCATCTGGGGCAATGCCTTCTACGAGTTGTTGAACCCCGAGAAAAAAGGTGGCTCGTGTGAGCCCGGCATCGTGTGGGTAAGCTATGACACCAACTGCAACGGCCTGCCCGACGACCCCTGGTATGAACTCGCCGGAAGTCATTATTACAACATGCACACCAAACACAATTACGCCTTGACCTATCACGCTCCCGACCCTGACCGCAAAATCTATTCCCAAGGACCATTTATCAACGACGTTGAATATATACGCTGGACCGACTCCAACGATTCGACAGGATATATCCATCGCAACACCTTCCACTCCCAGGACTATTACCCCAAATGGCTTGATGAGCAATCATACACATTGTCAGGTTCGTGTCTGCCCCGCAACGCTTACGACACCAGCGGCAATGGCACCTACTACATTCTGCAATCCTTTGACTGGGGATATGTCGACAACCATCCCAACGACCTGGCCGACCTCAATTCATTTGATATTTCATGGGCCGTGGACAACGACGGCAACAAGGTCCACCTCCCCGGCGTTGACTTCATCCGCGTCCAGACCGGTATTAATCAATACTGTGGCTGGATAGGCGAGACCTCCACCGAACTATCCAAGGCCGCTGACCTTCATATCAACACCGGGCCCATCATTCCACCCGACCCATTAGAGTAACACCCGGTCACCACAAACCTAAACATATCTAATCTTCTGATTTTTTACTTATGAGGCATTTCTACTTTCTTCTGACAGCGTTACTGCTGTCCTCTCCATCAACATCAGCCAAAGAATACACCGACGGCGTATTCTTTGTCAACGAGGACTGGTATGGCCACCAGAACTCCACTATCAACTTCCTGCATCCCGATGACCCTGACGGCAACTACTGGGACTACCGTATCTTTCAGACCGAGAACCCCGGATACGAGCTCGGGTGCACCAATCAGTACGGTGCCATCCACGATGGACGCTTATTTCTGATTGCCAAACAGGAACGCGACCCGGGAGCTTCTATCACAGGTGGACGCATAACTGTAGCCAACGCCACCAACCTCAAGATGCTATATCAGTCAACTCTCATCGACCCGTCAGGCAATCAGTGTGACGGTCGTGGATTTGTCGGTTGGGACAGTCACAAAGGATATATATCCTCGAGTCACGGCGTATGGATCTTTAACCTCGACGATTATACCGTCACATCAATGGTTCGGGGCACCGAAAATCCCAACGGATACTCCGATGGTGGCAACACCAACTCGGCAGGAGCACTTTACCATGGACAATGTGGTTCTATGGTACGTGCCGTCGGATATATTTTTGTCGCCCACCAAGAGTATGGTCTTTTACGCATCAATCCCTCAACAGATGAAGTTGACCGCATATTCACTATCGCCGATAAGACTCAGGAGGGTGCCGGTATCGGCTCAGTAGTCTTAGCCGCCAATAACCGTCTTTACCTCAGCGTCACCAAAGATACCGGCGGTTTGGGGGACATGCTGCCCTACCTCATCGAGGTTGACCCCGAGACTATGGACTATCGCGTCATAAATGTCCCTGACCCCTACTATCCACCGGCTTCGTCATGGTATGCATGGACCCCGGATGGGTTCTGCGCGTCGGCACGCAAAAACGTCTTGTATTGGAACGGTGGCTTTAACAGCTGGTTCTCAGGCTCAATGATTTTCAAATATGACATTGATTCCAATACCTTCACCAAAATTATAGACCTTGTTCAAGAAGGTGGCTCAAGTCCATGGAAATTATACGGCTGCTCGATGCGTGTCCATCCCGAGACCGAGGAATTATATATGTCTCTATTCCATGAATTTGCCACACCGATATATATAACCCGCCGCACCGACTCTGAAGGCAACAAAATCAAGGATTACTCAATGATTCAGAACTACTGGTTTCCGTCCCTCCCCGTGTTCACCGTCAAGGAGGGCCAAGGCATTGATGACATCCACACTCAGGTTATCGGAATCACCCACTTAGGTGGCACCTCGCTTTCCATCACCGGTGCCATCGGGCAACAACTCCTTATCTATTCTCTACAAGGCTTAGAAGTTTTCTCCGCGTCAATCACTGATGAAAGCATGATTATTGACACCAACATTCCCCACGGCATGTATATCGCACGTGTCGCCGACCGCTCTCTTAAATTCATTATCCAATAACTAATATAAATATTATGTTAAAAATTTTTTTTAACCAACTGCTTTTAGTCGTTGCAGTCTTAATCCCGGCTCTGACATCAGCCCAAGCGCTTGATCCTGCTACCTCGCTTAAAGATTACAATGCCGTGGCTCGTCTTGACGAATATACCCAAGAGCAACTATGGAGCGAATATTTTAAGCTCCCATCAGGAGTTAATGCCTACGCGACAACCGACCTTGCCGAAAATGGCCTTACTTTCACTTACGAAAATTCCAACCCCGACCTGCTCGAAGTCACCAACTGTGGCTTCAACCCCAACCAAAAGTATCGCAACAACAACATCACTTGGAAACTCAAGCCCATGACTGTTGGCGAAGCTGTCCTAACGATTCATTGCACCTATAATGGGGTCATATCGACAGTTAGCCGCAAATTCACCGTTACCGATCCAGGCGACCTTCCATTCACTCCTAATGTTAGCAACGTCCAGAATCTCAACGGCCTTCGTAAATCTGACGTCTTCACCACCAATGTATATTTATCTAATTTCTTTAAAATAGTCCCCGGATGGAACGACCCCAAACTATGGGAGGCCAACGGCATAACTTTTGGTATGACTGCCTCCAACACCGATGTCATCAGCAACATAGTGTCTGAAATCAGCGGTAATTACGCTCAGGCTACCCTAACCATCCAACCCGTCACCGGAAGTGGCACCCTGACCGCCTGGGCCGAGCGCAACGGTACCCGTGTCGAAGCCACATACAACTATGATTTATATACCGTAAAAGCCACACCTGACACTTATTTTGTCGAAATAAAACCCGGACAAGATACAATCACCTTCCTCGCCAATGACAAGATGCTCTCTCCTTATAAAGTTGAACTTCTAACCCAACCCCGCCACGGCACCGCCTCTATCTGCGATGCTAAAGACACGTTCGGTCGCGACACTAAGGCTGTCGTTGTCTCCCGCACCGAGGCCGATGTCCAAGGCGTGGAAAACTATACTGAAGACACATTCAATTATCGTCTGAGCTATGTTGACGCCAACGGCCAGCCCATCGAGTCAAGCGATGCCACCGTGACAGTGACCCTGCGCAAAAATCCCGGCGTAACCAAAGTATTTGAATTTGTTCCCGCTCCCGGACAGTTTGTCAACTCCAGTGGCTTTACCCAAGCCGATGTCTTGATTGGCTCTACCGGTGGCAATGGTTCTGAGTCTGTTCCGGCAACCTCAGGAATGATTTCTCTCGGTGGCTTTGGCGGTTATGTAGTATTAGGCTTTGACCAACCGGTTCTTAACGACCCACGCAATCCCTATGGTGTTGACTTCACTATCGCCGGCAACGCCTTTGAAGCCGCCGCCAAGGGGTATTGGGCCGAGCCCGGCGCGGTAATGGTAATGCGCGATGATAACGGCAACGGCCTGCCCGATGATACTTGGTATGAACTTGCCGGGTCCAACTACTGGTTCAACACATCACGGCGCAATGTAACTTTCTCGTACGAAGACCCCGGATACGCCTCCCGCTACTACATTCCCTATACCACATCTGACGGTCATAAAGGCGCCGTTCCTTCCAATCAATTCCACGCCCAGAGCTATTTCCCCAACCCGGCCATATATAAAGACATCACGCTTAAAGACGATAAATACCTGAACCTTACCGGCACTCACATCAATGCTGTATATGACCTGCGCGTGCCATCTTATATCGAGTGCTACCGTCCTCTTGGCTTCGGTTACTGTGACAACCATGCGACTACCGGCGATCTGACTAAGCCACGCAACCCCTATTATCAGGATGACAACGGCAAAGTCGCCGACGGCTTTGATATCTCATGGGCTGTCGACAAGGACGGAAATTATGTAGACCTCGACCACATCGACTTCATCAAAATCTACAACTCTGTCAACCAGCAATGTGGATGGCTCGGAGAATCATCAACCGAGGTTGCTGCCATAGCGATAACTCGTCCCGACCCCCAACAAACCAAGGAGGGTGACTACTACCTCAACTATGCCGGTATCACACAACTACAAGTTGTCGAGGGTATGACATGCCAATATGAAGGCATCGCTTTCCACAACGGCCGCCGCATGTCAGGCACAACCGCCAAATGGTCGGTCGAAAATCCTTCTGTCGGCACCATCGACGAGAACGGCCTTTTTACCGCCATCAAGACCGGTGCCACAAAAATACATTTCTCGGCTACCGACCTCGCTCCCGAGGATGTATTTGAAGTCGAAGTTGTCACCCTCAAGGATATCAAGATTGCACGTGAAGGAAATGCTTCTACTGTCAGTGAAACTGCCGGAACATGTCTCGTCGGTGACAAAATGTCATACGTCACCCTTGGAATCACCGAAAACGGTTCGACTCTCAACGGCACCAATGCCAACAACTTTATCTATGACACATACACCTGGACAAGTTCAGACCCATCTGTCGCCGCAATCGAGCCCGACGGCTTCTTCGAGGCTCTCAAAGCCGGTGTTACGACCCTGACCGTAACCTCCAACACCAATCCCAACATCAAAAAAACATTTGAGTTAACAGTTATCGACATCCCCCAAATCACACAGGCCTTCAAATATATCGCCATCGAAGATGACAATCTCTCTCAGAAAGAACTCAACGACAAAGTCTTTGCTTGTGACCAGATTGCCTATGCTTCTTTCAAGGACACACGCACCGTTTTTAAGAAAGCCGCCGACCTCTCTCTCGTCAAAGTAGAGCCTGAGGAATACAGTGATATGTTCTACATCAGCCATAACACCCTATGCAATAACCTCGTAAAAGGCGATTGGCGTGAATACCGCCTGACTATCGAGGCTCGCATCGGCGACCAAGTCAAGACCATCATACTACCGGTCCTACATACATCCAAGAGCAATTACACCAAAGACCCGGCGGTCAACGATAACGTCAACCTCATAATTGACGCTACATCCCGCACCGGCTCGCTCGACCTTTCTGAGGTCTATTCGATCGATGGCATGAATGACTTCTACAAACTCGTTACCCGTAAGTATTCCAAATCGCCTGCACTTCCCGAGGGTTACACCGTATCTGTCACCAATAACATCCTGACAGTATCGCTTTCTGATGAAGCCCAAATCCAAAATGGACTGTCGGTAATCGTTGAGGGTGCCCTGCAACGAGCTTCTCGCACTGCCGCTCCTTCTATCAACCCATCCAATCCCTATACCTATCACCAGGCCACAGTTTACATTGACATGACCCAACTTGGAGTTGACAACATCAGCCCGGACAAGACAGGCATGCATATCTTCCCCAACCCCGCCGTATACTCGATAGCCCTCGGCAACATCGAGCCTATTGCCGTAAAAATTTACTCTGCCGGCTCTACCCTCGTCTTCAACTGCACAGTCAATCCCGGTGAGGCAATTGATGTCTCAGCTCTCCCGGCAGGCATCTACTTTGTAGTCCTCCCCGACGGCCCGGCCCAGAAGCTTATCAAGAAATAACCCCACTCGACTCTTTATTCATGCCCCAAGCGGCTGTTGCACCCCATGGCAACAGCCGCTTATTTATATGTTTAACTTTATTTAACCAAGGGCGCAACTCATTGTATTTCAACGCAATACATCAGGAGGGGGGGCGTTCGATGCCGACATATTGGATATTGATTTATCTTATCCCAATTTGTACTTTTGCAAAAATTTATGCGGGTAAAGTACGTATAACACTCTTATTAAATCCTAACCAATAAACCAACCAAAACAGACAAGTTGACCTCTGGCCTAATTCTTTATCTGTCTTAAGTACTCCCTATATGCATCATAATTACCAATGCATTATCTCGATACTGTTTATATTCTTAATCTATAACACCGCTATTTCAAGTAATATCGACGATAATCGGTCGATATGGAAGATGGATACCACGGATGTTGAGGTTTCAGCTGAGGCTAAAATCGAATTTAGCTTCAGCCACTCAACCATTGACCAAGAATACAGGGATAATCATAGACAGCTTGCTAAAGTATTAACAACCATCGATGCCGTGTCTCAGGAGCCCAATCTCAAGATGTCAAATATCACTGTGATTGGAGCCGCGTCGCCCGATGGCAAGTTATCGATAAATGAGCGTTTATCTCAAGCCCGTGCCCAAGCGCTCGCTGACATTTTAAAAAAACGATATAGCTTCCCGACAAACATTTACACAGTCTCCTCTATATCTGAAGACTGGAGTGGCCTTATGCAAGCGGTACAACAAGATGAAAACATGCCCTATCGCACCGAAATACTGCAAACACTCAACAACAGCACCAATATGCATCCCGATGCCCGTGAGGAGGCTCTCAAAACCATCGCTGACGGCATGGCATATAAAATGCTACTTACCGATGTAATGCCACGGCTAAGACATACTACTATACAGCTGAAATACACTTCATCATCTGTCACACGCCACAGAATAGGCGAGCGCATCAAACAGCTACCGCCAATCTCTATGAACCTGACGATTCAAAGACCTCAGAACAACTTACTCCCTATAAAATCCAATTGCATACAACATGATTATGTCAATCAAGCGCCACGTCAACGCTTCTGGTCCATCAAGACCAATGCACTGTGGGACATGGCATTATGCCCCAACATCGGCATCGAGGTGGAACTGTGGCCACAGTTGAGCCTTGACTTGCCTGTATGGTACTCGCCCTACGATATAACTGACACTTGGCGCATCAGACTGCTGGCGACTCAACCCGAACTATGATATTGGACCAAGAAAGCCGGACAAGGACATTTCTTCGGACTACACTGCTCGGTTATAGGATTTAACGTATCATTTAACGGGGACTACCGTTGGCAAGACCCCAATCATGCTGCCTTTGGGTTAGGTGTCGGATATGGATTTGCCACCCATCTGGATAAAGCCCGGAAATGGGGATTGGAATTTAACATCGGTGCCGGATACATCAATTATAAGTGGGTCAAATATGCCAACATCTCCAATGGGAAACAACTCGACCAAGGACATGGCACTTACTGGGGAATCACACGTGCCGGCATCTCATTCTCTTATAAATTTTACATTGACCGTCGCGAAAGGAGGTGGATGAAATGGTAATCATTCACTTAAAGCCGCTGTCCAAACATCTTGACCTTACATCTCGGCCCATATATATCTTAATATGTATAATGGCTATAGTACTGTCATCGTGTGACAGCACCATCCACTTCTACCCTGAGGAGCCTGAGCCACCCAAGCCCAAAACACTGCTTATCCTCAATCTTAAACACGAGCAGTCACTACCTCTCTACAAGAATCTCATCATACAAGCTCCCGGGGCACGTTCTCGTCAAGAACCGTTATGGGATGTCAGACATATCGTCAAGCTATATCCGCTGTCAGATACCAACGGTAAGCGCTCATCGTCTCGAGGAGAACCATTCACCTATATATTCACCCATGACTATGACCCACTTAGTCATGACAGTCATCTGGAACTTGAAGTCCCCGCCGGCGAATATGACGTGAGAGTGTGGACCGATTATGTCCTTGATGGACATGTCAATGATTTCCGTTACCTAACATCAGACTTCGCATCCATTACCGTCTCTGAACCTCACTATGGTTGTAGTGACAGCGGAGAAGCCTACAAGGGCGAGGTGACAGCTACAGTCCTTGAGTACCAGACGACCGAAAAAGATGTAGACATGACACGTCCTATGGCACGCTTCCGCTTTATCGCTACCGATATACGCGAATTTGCCGAGCAACTCAACCAAGCCGGCAATAGCCGTGGTGACAACCCTGACAATGCTCCAGGCCGTAGCGTTAATCCCGATGACTATCACATAGTATTCCGATATAGCGGTTATATGCCCTGCACTTATAACATGTTTATAGACCATCCCACCAATTCAAGAGTAGGGGTCAATTTTAGCGGTCAGATGGTATCTCTGAGCGATGAGGAGATGGAACTGGGCCACGATTACTGTTTTACCAACGGCAAGGAGACATCGGTTGATGTCGCCGTCGATGTATATGACCGGGAGGGTACTCTGTTGGCCTCATCCCCTTCGGTCAATGTCCCATTACTCAGAGGGCACCTCACCGAAATACGAGGCCGCTTCCTGACCATGCGCACCACCGGTGGCGTATCTATAAGCCCGGGGTACAATGGAAACATTAACATCGAAATAAAATAATCCCATCCCCCACCCAATTACAACTTTATTATCAACACCATATAACGTCTCAATATACTGAACAATCAATTTTAAACAATAATATCAATATCCCTAAAAATTTTTTAACAATGAAAAAAACATTCTATTCGCTCTTGACAGCAGTTGCCCTTCTGGGTGCAACCTCCTGTTCAAACGATGAAGCAACCCTCAAGGGTACTTCTGACGAAGCAACCGTTACCATCACAGCTGAGCTCCCGGCCTTTGCCCAATCACGCGCTTTCTCTGACGGTCTCTCAGCCGACGACCTCTCTTATGGTGTATATGAAGTTGCCGAGGACGGCTCCACAACTCTGCGTTTTACAGGCGAAAGCTCTTTTGGCAACTCTCTGTCAACAACCGTCAACCTGAGACTGATTACCGGCAAAACCTATGACGTCGTCTTCTGGGCTCAGAACGCCGCCGCCGACTGCTACACAGTGACTTGGGGCGAAACTTCTCCTACAATGAAAGTTGACTATGCCAAAGCCGCTCTCAACAATGACAACTTTGACGCTTTCTTCACCAAGATATCCTTCACAGTAACTGCTGACATGTCAACATCAGCAGTCCTCACTCGTCCATTCTCTCAAATCAACGTCGGTACAAACGACCTCGTCGCTTATAGCAAAGCCTTGGGTATGGCCGACGGCGAGATTGCCGAGATTACAACTGCCATGACAGTCAAAACTCCTTATACCATGCTTGACCTCAGCACCGGTGAGGCGTCTGAGCCCAACGCCACAGATGTCGTATTCGAGGCCAAAGCTCGTCCCGAAAACGAGGTTTTCCCAATTTCAGGTTATGAATACCTTGCTATGGCTTATGTTCTCCAAGGTCTTGACGATGACAGCCCCAACGCCGACATCGTTCTCGAGTTTGCCGACCCCGCCGGAAACCCAATCCAGCCTATTACAGTGGCTCAGGCTCCTCTCGAACGTAACTATCGCACAAACATCTACGGCTCTCTGCTGACATCAGCCACAAGCGTCACTGTTACCAAAGACCCCGAATATCTAACCCCCGACCATAACATCTTAATCTCTACTCCCGCCGAGCTTACTGCCGCTATTAACGCCGGTGGTGAATACACCCTCGTCAATGACCTCAACGTCTCGACAAACCTTGTTCCCCAAGCCAACACTTCGATTGACCTTAACGGACACAGCCTCAACATGGGTACAAAACGTCTGGCGGTTTATAATGGCTTAACCGTTAAATTCTCAAACGGCACCATATCCAACTCTCACACTTCTTACAGCGGCCAAACTGCCCTCAAGGTTGGAAATAAAGAACAAGATAAATCAACTTTAATTCTTGAAGATGTAACAGTTAACACTCCCAACAACCTCAGCGCCATTGGCATTGACTACAAGTCTGACCTCACATTGAAAAACTGTGACATTAAATCTTATGGATATGCGGTTGCTACAAACGCCTCAACACCCGACCTTGAAGACCACGATATCATCATCGATGGCAGCACCCTTTCCGGTATATCTCCAGTATTGCTAAATACTCCAAACACACGCCTGACCATGACCAACTCAACAGTCAACGGCTCAAACCATGGTGTTATCATGCGCGGTGGCTCAGCTAAAATTTCTGATTGCGAACTTAATGTCGACGTAGACGGACACGGTACTGATTGGTCTGATCTCTACTCTGACGTCTTATGGGCTGATGGCAACAGAGTAAAATTGGCTGCTATCGTCATGGGCAACCGAACAAAATCCGCCTACCGTTATCCCACCGATGTCACCCTCGAGAATGTCAAACTGAACATCGTCAATGCCTCTGACAATTCTTTCCCCAATGCTTACATCTGGGCTAATCCTGAAGAAGGCAACGGCGTGAGCCTCACCATCGACGACGCTACAAAATCTCAAATGTCCGGCGGTAAAGGTCTTGAAGTCGGCAACGTAGAGAATGTCCTCATCAACGGTGCAGCTCCAACTCAAGCCGGCGTTCAATAATTCCCTCGTGGCTTAATAATCTATAAGGGTGAAACTCGATATCGGGTCTCACCCTTATTCTTTATCACCTCTATATCAACCTCATTATCAACTTATCCAATTTTCAACCCCCTTTTTTGTACCTGAGACTAATTTTTTCTACCTTTGCACCCATGAAAAAATCTTATGGGTTAATAGGGTACCCGTTAGGGCACTCGTTTTCACAAAATTTCTTCAGAAAGAAATTTAATGATGAGCACATCGATGCCGACTATATCAACTTTGAGATAGCCACTATTGACATGTTGCCATCGGTCATCGAGACCCATCCCGATTTGTGTGGATTTAACGTCACCATTCCCTACAAACAAGCCATTATCCCCTATCTTGACAGTCTTGACTCCCGCGCTGAAGCTATTGGCGCGGTCAACGTCGTCAAGATTAACCGACTTTCCGGTGGCCGGGCGCGACTCACAGGATACAACAGTGACATCGTGGGATTTGAAAACGCCATCAGCCCGCTGCTTCCTAAATTATCGACTCCTCTTGATGCGCTCGTATTAGGCACCGGAGGTGCTTCACGCGCCATCGTGGCCGGGCTGAAAGAACTTGGCATCAACCCCACGTTAGTCTCACGCTCCCCTGCTCCGGGTCAGCTCTCATACAGCGACTTGTCGGCACTTGTCATCGCCCGGCACCCCGTCATCGTCAACACCACGCCATTAGGCATGTTTCCCAAGGTCAACGCTTGTCCCGACATCCCCTATCAATATCTGTCAACCGGGCATCTATGCTTTGACCTGGTATACAACCCCCTCGAGACAACATTCATGAAACGGGCCCGCGAACATGGTGCCACTGTCGCCAACGGGCTCGACATGCTTCATGGACAAGCAATTGAAGCATGGCGCATCTGGAACAGTAATCAATAAGTTGAATATCATAATAAACCTATATTTACAACACAATGATCGCTAAGATTATATACATCGCTATTATCGCCATCATACTGGCACCGTTAGACAAGCTCGGACTACCCGTCGTGTCAGCACCTGTAGCATTGCTGGCCGGTCTCATATTTGCTTTCTCATGTCAGCATCCTTGTCCCAAGTTCAATAAAAAAACCTCCAAGTATCTGCTACAAGTAGCAGTTGTGTGCCTGGGCTTCAACATGAACCTCCAGCAGTCGCTCAAGTCGGGCTCCGAGGGCATGATGTTCACCGTTGTATCGGTGGTGGGCGTAATGGCCATGGGTGTCCTCATAGGCTACTACATGCACCTCAACCGCAAGACGGCCTATCTCATCTCATCGGGTACAGCCATCTGTGGCGGTAGTGCCATCGCGGCCGTTGGGCCAGTCCTGAAAGCCGACGAAAACGAAATGGCGGTCTCGCTGGGTGTCATATTTATCCTCAACGCAATTGCACTGTTCATATTCCCTCCCATAGGCCACATGCTGGACATGAGCCAAGGCCAATTTGGCACATGGGCTGCTATTGCCATCCATGACACTTCCTCGGTAGTTGGTGCCGGTGAGGTTTACGGCCCTCAGGCTCTCGAGATTGCCACCCTCATCAAGCTCACCCGTGCACTATGGATTATCCCTCTGGCTGTCGCCACCATGTTTATCTTCCGAGACAAGACCGGACGAATATCCATACCCTGGTTTATATTCCTGTTTATCGGTGCAATGATTATCAACACATACATCGAATTGCCCGAATTCTTCACCACGGCAATGGTATGGATTGCCAAACGCGGCATGGTTGTCACGCTGTTTATGATTGGCGCCAGCCTCTCTCTGTCGATGGTTAAAAAAGTAGGTGTACGCCCACTGTTGTTAGCAGTGCTACTGTGGGTTGCCATTGGAGTGAGCAGTCTGTTCGTGGTTCTGAACACCATCGACTGACCCATTCCACATCCGCAACTCTCCACCCAACTGTTCAAAATCACCAAATGCACCCTCCCTACTCCCATATTCCCGCGCTACCGGTCGCTATAGGCCTGTGCGCGGGAATTTTTGTAGGTTTTTATCTCTCCGGCTTATGGCCATACCTGCTGACAGGCGTCTTGGTCATCTCGGCCATATCTTATTACAGACATCGGTACATGATCGGTACCGGAGCCGCATGTACATCACTGGGCATCATACTCGCTATTGTCTCCAGCCCCACCGAAGTCCCCGCCGACATCCTTGACAGGCAATGCGTCATTACCGGTCAATTTGAGTCTGTGACAAATAATGAAGGTTCTGCTTCCGGTATATTTGACGTCGAGTCTATCTCTATCACTGACATCTCCCGGGATAAAATCAAGATATATCTTACAATATCCAACTCTGACCGCAAATACCAATCGGGCGATCGTCTCAAAGTCACCACATCCCTTACTTCACCCTCTCAACGTGGCACAATCCCCGATCAGACCGACTATTCCCGCTATCGATATATCAACGGCGCCACAGCCAATGCCTATGCCTACCAAAGCGATATTACCTATCTTGGCTACGACCCATCGTTTATACAGCGGATTGCCAACCGGGGACATATCTCAATCTCCGATGCAATCGTCCACTGTGGCCTCAACGACAAGACAACAGCATTTCTATTAGCCGTAATCGCCGGTGACGATTATCTGCTCGGCGAAAATATCAGCAACAATTTCCGCTCGGCCGGCATAGCTCACATCCTGGCCATAAGCGGTATGCACCTGGCCATACTTATATGGCTGATGTCTCTGGTCATCGCCCCTATCAAACTCATCCACCGGGGACGTCACGCCTACTACATTTTATTAATACTGTTCACCTGGTACTACACCCTTATTTCGGGAATGAGTCCCGCCGTCAGCCGAGCTGCAGTGATGGCAACTATCTTTCTGCTATCGCGCATCGTAGAGCGACACGCCCATCCCTACAACAGCCTCTGCATTACAGTCATCATATGGCTTATTATCAATCCTCTATGGGCTTTCATGCCTGGTTTTCAGCTTTCAGTCATCGCTGTGGCCACCATTATATATCTCAGTGACCTCATCAAGCGTTATGAGCTGTCGCCCAAGGCATCGATGCTTACTCAAGCTCTTGTCATACC
This sequence comes from Muribaculaceae bacterium, assembly GCA_017621845.1. Classification (GTDB taxonomy): domain Bacteria; phylum Bacteroidota; class Bacteroidia; order Bacteroidales; family Muribaculaceae; genus CAG-873. The sequence continues at coordinate 4,123 of JAGASI010000005.1, read as the reverse complement.
TATCGGCGTAATGATTGCCGTAACACCACTCACCGTGATTTATTTCCACCAGTTTCCGGTATGGTTCCTGCCGGCCAACATCTTGGCATCAATACTCATCTGGCCTATCGTGATTCTGGGATTTATACTCACCATATTTGCCTCGCTGGGCATGACCGTCCCTATATTGGCCGACGTCGAAAACCTCATCTACGGCCTGCTCGACCACAGTGTAGACCTGTTTGCATCCCTCCCGGCTCTGTCAGGACAGTCGCTGTATCCACCGACATATCTGTGGCTACTATACCTCGGTGCAGTCATCGCCGCCGTAATCGCTCTCAACCGCCGTCGCCTACCTATGGCAGTCGTGAGCGGGATATGTCTCGCCGGCTTCTTGATTTTGTCCCTGACCGACCGGCATCATGACTCAAACAGACTGTATATCCCCGGTGACACCTCAGATGGAGTCATCATAATGTATTCTCCAGGCCATGCCGTATTGATATCTTCACTCTCTCCGGCCGACACCGCCGACTTCCACCTGAGGGCTCATGCGAGATACCGTGACTTCCTGGCACGTCGCAATCTCAATTGCTTCTTGACATCTCGGGGTGACTTCAAATATGGAGGAATAGCTCGCCAAGGCGACATCCTGTTTGTCCAGGACATCTTAATCAGAATCATCACCGATTCTACTGCCACCAACACCGATATACCCACCGACTATGCCCTGATAACACGCCACTTCCATGGCGATATAGCCCAACTTGTCAATACCATACACGCCGACACCTTCCTATTGGGTAGCGACATCAACTCGCGCCGACGCGACAGATATATAAAACAATTGTCAGAATTTAACATCCCGTCGCGCTCAATCCGGCACAACTCCTTTGCCCTAAATCCATCTTCAAGTCAAGGACAGTAATATACTGTCTGTCCCTCTACCTTTACCATTGTCACAGATTGTCCCATATCACCATCCTGAATATAAAATTGAAATATTTTTGGGACTTAAAACTTTATTCTATAACTTTGTAGTCTACACACCAAAAATTCAACAATGAGACATAAATTTATCCAAGCATTATCCAATTCGACATTCTTCAATCGCTTCATAAAATCACCGGTCCCTCAGTGGCTGGTATTTATGGTTGATATATCCATTGTCCTCATAAGTTCGATATTTGTTCTGATATGTTCAAGCTATGCCGGCTACATCAGTCAAAACAGTGGCATCATGATTCTTGCAAAGTCAGGTTGCATCGCCTTGTTATTCACCGTCTCATTTCTCATCACCGGGCCCTATAAATCGATTGTTCGCCTGTCTACCACCCACGACACTTATCGCGTGGGCCTTGCAGTATTTGTAGCGCTCATCCTTACCACTATCGGCGAATTCTGCTATCAACTCGCCACCGGATACCCGTTCATCGGCCTGTGGAACGGATTTATCATCGGCATCATGGTATTTTCCCTGATGACAATCACTCGACTGTTTATCAAATATATATTCCACCTTATAGGTTCTCATGTCTCGAGTCGCAAACGCGTGGTGGTTCTCGGCTCGGCGATTAACTCATTTGCTCTGGCAACAGCCCTCCTCTCTGAAGCCGATGGACACTACAACCCGGTACTACTTTTAAGCCTCGGCCACCAGAATATCAATTCTACCGTCAACGGTATACCTATACGCCCCTATAATCCCGAAAACGTTGTCGATGTATTCAAACAATATGACTGTGACACTCTGTTGTTTCTTTCCACCCAAATGGAATTTATGCGCAACGGTGGTGCCGATGTCTTCCTCTCCAATCATATCAAGTTGTTGATGCTTAACCAGATTGAAGAATTTGACGTCACCGAGGATTCTACACCGACAATCTCGCCTCACGTCCAGAATATAAAGATCGAGGACCTGCTTGGACGTGATCCCATTATTACAAACAACCCCGAGATTGCCCGCAATATCAAGGGGCAGACAATAATGATCACCGGAGCCGCCGGCTCGATTGGCAGCGAAATAGTACGACAAGTGGCTCGACACCAAGCCGGCAAAATCATCCTTATCGACCAGGCCGAGACACCGATGCACGAGATGCAACTCGAGATGCAGGACTCATATCCCGATATCAGGATTGAGCTGTGTGTCGCCGACATCACCAACCAACACCGCCTTGACCGCATCTTTGACCGATTTCGCCCGCGCATGATATTCCATGCCGCTGCATACAAGCACGTCCCGATGATGGAATGTAACCCGTCTGAGGCTGTACTTACAAACGTATTTGGCACCCGCAATCTCGCCGACCTCGCCCTGAAATACAACGTCGACCGTTTTGTCATGATCTCGACTGACAAGGCTGTCAACCCCACCAATGTTATGGGCGCCTCCAAGCGTATCGCCGAGATTTATGTCCAGTCGCTCGCCTACTACCTTCAATTCAATGCCGACAACCGCTCGACCCGCTTCATCACCACAAGATTTGGCAACGTCCTGGGATCTAACGGCTCGGTAATACCTCTATTCCGCAAACAGATTGCCGAGGGCGGCCCCGTGACTGTCACCCATCGCGACATAATACGATACTTCATGACTATCCCCGAGGCTTGCACACTTGTCCTCGAAGCCGGATGCATGGGGCGTGGAGGCGAGATTTTCATCTTCGACATGGGACGCCCTATCAAGATATATGACCTTGCTTCACGCATGATTTCGCTGGCCGGAATGAGACCCGATATTGACATCAAGATTGTCGAGACCGGACTGCGACCGGGTGAAAAACTTTTTGAGGAACTACTCAACGACCACGAACGCATCCTTCCCACTCATCACAAAAAAATCATGCGGGCCAAAGTCAGGGTCTATGACTACAACGACGTGTGCTCCCGACTTGAACAACTATACAACCATGCATACGACGGCGAGATACACGACCTCGTCGCACAGATGAAATGTATAGTCCCCGAATATATATCCCAGAACTCCCAATTCTCGTCTATTGATAACGAAATTGACAAATCAGATCAGATGAAAGAGCTCACCATCAATTATTAAACAGTATTACAACAATTTACACTCTATGAAAACCAAGCACATACTTCTTGCCTCGATTTTGACTTTTGCCTCAGCTAACGCCGGCGCATTTGACCTCAAAGATATCCTCAACTCTGATAAAGCCAAAGATGTACTCAGCGGCATAGGCTCGACTATACAGAACGCAACATCCACCACCAAGTTCTCGGTCGACGATCTCGTCGGCACCTGGAAATATAACGCCCCCGGAGTTCTGTTCCGTAGCGACAATACTCTACAGAACCTCGGCGGTGCCGCGGCGGCAACAACCATCGAAAACCGCCTCGCCCCATACTATAAAAAAGCCAGAATGGAAAACCTTACCATCACCGTCGACAAACAACACAACTTTACAATCCACACCCAATACGCCAACCTTAAAGGGTCTGTAACAAAGGACTCCAACGGCTCAATATACTTCAATTTCAACGCATTTGGCAAATACACTCTCGGCAAGGTTCAATGCATGGCAACCAAATCGGGGTCAACTCTCACTCTCGCCTTTGACGCCAAACGCATCGTCCAACTGCTCCAAAAAATATCCAAAGTCGCCAATAACTCTACCTTTACCTCCATCTCCAACATCCTCTCAAAATACGATGGTATATACGTCGGCGTCAAACTCAAACAATCAACCAAGTAACACTTCTACCTCATTACCATCAGACGACGATTAATCCCCGCCCCACCCATTAGGGCCCTCCACCGGGCCGTGATTACCCCCCGGTGGAGGGCCGGAGGAGCGGGGCTGTGGTAGTGGCAAAGATGATCTCAATAAACAGTCCTTATATGCTACCACAATGCGGCCCGCCGGGCCTATGGTGCAGTGACCCTGTTTAGGCTGCAAGCTTCGGGCCACCGGCCCTGCGCATGCAGTTAATCACAATGCGGCCCGCCGGGCCTCTCTCATTGGTAAATCAAGCGCGGAGCGCCGGGCTGTGGTTAACCCCAGATGGAGGACCGGAGGCGCGGAGCCGGGGGATGGCTAACGTTACCCACTGGCGTGAGGGCCGGAGGCCTGAGTTGTGATTAACTGCATGCGCAGGCGTGGAACGCCGGAGCTTGCAG
>JAGASI010000001.1 GCA_017621845.1 Muribaculaceae bacterium | reverse complement strand
TGTTTCACAGATACAAAGATAGCGATTTTATTTGAGATTGCCAAATAAAATCGCCACTAATTCTAATGGTTTTCAGTGGATTAACTCACTTTTGTACTACAGAATAATCAGGCACTATCCTTTGGCTGAATAGTTACTAAAATTACCCCCCCCGTTAAACAATGTTAAATAACGAATAATCAGCAGATTGAAAGCCGAAAAACGGCTCACTTTTGGGGTGAGCCGCTGAGAGGTGGGTCGGGAAACGTCATTCGCTTTCGTCGTAGATAGCGATTTCACGGACGTGTTCGAGGCAGTCAGCGAATTTCTTGATGGTGAGCTTGAGTGAGTAAGGTGCACCCTTAATCTATTCTTAATACCTCAAGACCCTCTATCGCCATAATTTCTTTATCAGAGGTGACTGAAATAGTGCTAATTGGGGGTAGATACGATGAATGGGATTCTGTCGGCTTGTTTCGGATGGTTACTGTTCGGATGGTTACGCCTATTCGTTGAGCCGTAATTATCGTGTATTTAGGCCGGGTTACAAAAAAGGTTGCACACTCAGGAGGTGCAACCTGTATAAATTGGGAAAGTGTCTGTATTTAGTTTATTTAGTCGTTTCGGTCTCTGAAGTGTTGTATGACTTGTCGTCTGAATTTCCGTTCAGCATTTTTAAGCATCAATAATTGACGTGGCGAAAGTATGGAGCGGAATTTTTCAAAGTATCGGAGCTCAATTTCGCCTTCATTTTTTTTCTGTTCAAAAAGCGCGCGAGCCGTTGTCTCACAGTCAAGTTCAGAGGCGTTGGCATTTTTTATGGTGCGGGTTTCCAGTATATAAGTGTCGTGACCAACTTTCTCGAGCTCTTCGTCCATTTTTTCATATATGGGGAAGAACTTATTGGCGGTCTCGCGTGAGAGGTCAAGCTCTTTGGTGATAATCTGTCGTTTATATTGTTTGATTTTGGTACGATAGTTGTCAATCTCGGCCTGGGAGGGTTGAGAAGCGAGTGAAAGAGGTATTGCAAAAGCCGAGAGTAGTAGGATGTAAATGAGACGCAATTTCATTATTAGAGGGAATGAGGTTTATTCGATGACTAATCCTGAGACTTTAGATGTATCGATGTCAAGGCCGAGTGAATCGGCGTTAAGGAGTTCATAGTCACAGTATTCGTAAAATTCATAGTGGGATACATCGTCAATGATTTCAGAAACGATTATATCGTTGGAAGCTGCATCGGATAGGACGGGGTCGTTGTCAAATGAAATTTCTGTGGAAACTCCCGACATCATGGTAAACATTTTAAGCATGCACCAGACGCCTGCAAACATAGCAGCCATGAAAGCGTATGGCCTGACACGTTGCCAGATACTGCGAGGCGGAGTGATTTTTCTCACGTCTAACTCGGGACGCTCGGGCAGAATTTGAGACATACGCGCGGCAAAGTCCTCGAAGTATCCTTCGGGGACTTTTATGCCGTCGCTGTGTGTGCTGTTAGGTATTATCTCTTTTATTTCTTTCATCTCGTGGTGACTGTGGGGTGTTTTTGAAGCTTTGTATTGGTAAGACTATGCCGGTTTTAAAAGGTTTAATTCTGGAGTGAATTTTTTTTAACAAAATTCTCGATTTTTTTAACGGCCAGGTGGTAAGAAGTTTTCAATGCACCCACGCTTGTTCCTAATATGTCTGACATTTCTTCATACTTCATCTCGTCAAAGTATTTCATATTGAAAACGAGGCGTTGTTTTTCGGGGAGGGTAGCGATGGCTTTTCTTAGCAATAGGTCTGCCTGGTTGCCATCAAAGTATTCGTCAGCTTCAATTTGATTGATGATAGCCGACTCTTGGTCATCGAGAGAGAGGTTTTGGCGTTTACGCTCGCGTGCCAGATGTGTGAGGCTCTCGTTGATGGCTATTTTATATAGCCAGGTGGAAAGTTTGGCATCACCACGAAAATTTTCAAGGGACATCCATGCCTTGACAAAGGTGTTTTGTAGAAGGTCATTGGTGTCCTCGTGGTTGGGTACAAGACGTCTTATGGTGTGGTATAGAGGCTCGGAGTACAGCTTGATGACATCCTCAAATGCCTTGCGGCATTGGCCGGGTGTTCGCAGTCGTGACACCAGCTCGGCATCGTCTTTAATTAAAGCTGTACTCATTTTTAATTTAATTGGGAAATTGGGGTTGTATGATGAATTGATGTGCAAATTTAGTTTAATTTAATGCCCCGACAAAATCCATGCTCAATTCTTAACAATTATTGTTATTTATAATTGGTCATCAGAAGTAGCTGAAGCAAAGAGTGTGTATGGATTGTGCCGAGGCATGGGATAGGGCTTATTCTCCCCATCTGGTGCGTTTGGGATATCGGGTAGGGTGGATGAGCAGTCTCAGGGATGAGCTGTAAGTGAAATAGGACCATGTCCATGTTATAAGCACGGTGAGCTTGTTGCGCATGCCCAGTAGCGATATTAGGTGGACAAACATCCAAGTGAACCAAGCCGGACGTCCATAGAAGTGCATTTTGCCAATATCGGCGACAGCTCTGTTGCGTCCGACTGTTGCCATTGTTCCCTTGTCGTTATATTTAAATGGCTTTTTTTTATGTGGTTTGTTAAGGTTTTTGGCCAGACGGCGTCCTTGTTGTATAGCTACTTGGGCAAGCTGGGGACATCCGCGAGGCCATGTCTCGTCGGCGTGGTAGCATATATCGCCGAGGGCATATACATCGTCTATGCCTTGAACATGGTTGAATTCATCAACGGGAATACGTCCTCCCGGGGCTTTGTCCGGTTGTTGACCAATCCATTCAAATGGTATGCCTGTGATGCCGGCAGTCCAGATTACGGTGTCAGAAATTATTTCTGACCCATCGGCAATATGAACTACGCCATTTTCATATGTTTGTACTGCGGTGTTCAGTCTTACTTCAACCATCAAGTGGCCCATATACTCCAGGGCGTGGGCCGAGGATTGTTCGCTCATGGCTCTTAGCAATTTGTCAGAGCCTTCAAGGAGTATGACGTTAACCTCGTCGGGGTCAATTGTGGGGTATTCGCGTTTGAGTATATATCGTTTCATCTCGCCGAGGGCTCCGGCAATTTCCACACCGGCCGGTCCGCCGCCGATGATGGTGAAGGTGAGCATGCGACGTCTGGTTGCCGGATCCCTCTCGAGAGTAGCCCGTTCCAGCCGGTCGAGGATGTCGTTACGGCAGCGTATGGCTTCGGCTGTCGATTTGATGGTATAGACATGTTTCTCGAGTTCCGGGATGTTGAAGTAGTTGTTTGTACTGCCGGCGGCGATTATGAGTTTGTCATAATTCAATGTCTCATATTGGGTGTGTACCTGATGCTTGGTGGTGTCAATGCATTTGACTTCGCCCATGTGGTAACGCACCCCTTGCATGTGGCGGCGTCTCATCTCTCGTCTCAGAGGGAAGCTGATACTGCCTGGATCAAGTCCCGAGGATGCTACTTGATAGAACAGAGGGGGAAATGAGTGGTAGTTGTTGCGGTCGATGAGTACTATGTCCCATTGGGTTGTGTCGAGCTTTTTTAGGAAATTAAGACCTGCAAAGCCGCCACCTATAACTATCATGCGAGGTTTGTCAGACGTTTGGTTCATGATGAATGTAATTGTTATGAGCGAGGTTATGAAATGATAACAATCATCAGCCCCCAATGGTTTAGCGAGGGATGATGATTGGTATCAGGTTTAAAGTAAATATTGAGAGGAGTGATGTTGAATGACTGGTTACCAGATGATAACGCGGTCTTGGGCGTTGCGCCACATTTTGTCGCCTTCCTTGATGTCAAAGGCTCTGAAGAAAGGCTCGATATTACGTAGCGTGGCATTAACTCTCCACCGGCCCAGTGAGTGAGGGTCAGATTTGGTGCGACGTAGGATTTCGGCCTCACGTATATTTCCGGCCCATACGTTGGCGTATGCCAGGTAGAAGCGTTGGTCGGGAGTGAAGCCATCGATGACTTGTCCATCGGTGTTGCCAAGGGCATTGTGGTAGGCGGTATAAGCGACACGCAGACCGCCCTGATCGGCAATGTTTTCGCCGAGGGTGAAACGACCGTTGGCATGAACACCGGGAGCAACTTCTATGGAGTCAAATTGATTAGCAAGGCGGTCGGTGAGTTTGGTAAATTCACGGGCATCCTCAGGAGTCCACCAGTCGGCAAAATTACCGTACTTGTCAAACTGACGACCTTGGTCATCAAATCCGTGAGTCATTTCGTGGCCGATAACAACACCGATAGCGCCATAGTTGGCGGCGTCATCAGCCTCGGGGTCAAAGAATGGAGGTTGAAGAATAGCGGCCGGGAAACATATCTCATTTGTGCCGGGGTTGTAGTAGGCGTTGACAGTCTGGGGACTCATGTACCATCGGTCACGGTCAACAGGTTTGCCAAAGTCGGCGAGGTTGTCGTTGTTAGAGAAGTTGATAGCGGCTTGAACGTTTTCCCAGTAAGATTTTGAGGGATCAATGGTGAGTGCCGTGTAGTCTTTCCATTTGTCGGGATAGCCAATCTTGACTGTAAATGCAGCGAGTTTCTCGCGGGCCTTGGCCTTGGTGGCGTCGCTCATCCAGGGGAGAGCATCGATATGTTGACCAAGAGAGGTCTTGAGATTGCCAACGAGGTTAAGCATTTTTTCTTTTGATGAGGCGGGAAAATATTTCTGGACATATAGTTGTCCGAGAGCTTCGCCAAGGATGCCGTTGGGAACACTGAGGGCGCGTTTCCAACGAGGTTGCATCTGTTGAACGCCTGATACAACTTTAGACAGCTCAAAGTTGGCGTTGATGAAATTATCATCCAGATAAGGGGCGGCGCTGGCAAGATAACCGGCTGTGAAGTAATCATGGAGAGCTTGCAACTCGGTATTGGCGATAATCGAGTCAACAGCGGCGAGGGCACGTGGTTGGCCGATAATTACTTTGTCAATGTTGTTGATGCCTTGTTTGTTGAAATATCGTTTGAAATCAACATGGGGATAGTCCTTGGCGAGTTGGGCCATCGTCATGGGGTTATAGTTGGCTTGGGGGTTGCGCAGTTCAACACGTGAAGAAGCAGCCTTGGCAAGTTGGGTCTCGATTGCGATGGTGTTGTCCACTAGACGTTTGGCATTGTTCTCTGTGTAGCCGGCCAGGCGAGCAAGAGTGTTGAGATAAGTTTTATAGGCATCAAGAACTTTTTTCTCGTCCTTGCCATCAACGATATAATAGTCCCTGTCACCGAGCCCAAGTCCACCTTGGCTCCAGTACATCACATTTATGGTTGCATCCATCATGTCGGCTTCGACACCGGTACCAAATAGGGCCGATATGCCGGGCATTGTTGCCACGAGGTCGAGAAGTTGTTCACGCGAGGCTGTGTTGATGACTTTGATGTCTTTTTTGATAGGATTGGCTCCTTGTTTGTTTAGAGTGACAGAGTCCATGCCCATTGCGAACAGGTCGGCAATTTTTTGAGTATTGGAGCCTTTGATGGCTTTAGAGGCGTCAAGACCCATGACCAGGTCATAGACATGTTGGCGGTTGAGCTCTCCAAGGTCATCAAACGTGCCATAGCGGGAGTATTCAGGCTTGAGAGGGTTGGCTTTCATCCATCCACCACAAGCATATTGGTAGAAATCTTCGGCAGGAGATACCGATGTGTCGAGGTTAGCCTTGTTGATGCCGTGAACGTGGGCCTCCATTGAAGGCGATGCCATGGCAATCATAGTAAGCGCACAACTCATAATCTTTTTCATAAATTGCTAATTATTAATTTGTTATATTTGGTATGTCGGTTAGTGGAGGTTACTGATTAATGTGTGATTTAAGTTGGTCGAGCTCGATGGTGGCGAGTTCCCATACGCTCATGGCGTTTTCGAGGTCTTTGGTGGCTTGGGCGTGGGATTGGAGTGTCTCGGGAGAGGCGTCGCCATCGGCTATGCGTTGCTCGATGTCCTTGATGGTCTGTTCGTAAGCGGTAATCTGAGTCTCGGCTTCCTCGACTTTCTTGGTGGCACGCTTGATGATTTTTTCGTTCTGGCGCTGTTCGGCATAGGATAATTTACGATGAGTAGCGGATGAGGTGTCGTTTGTTGCTTGGGGTTGCTCGTCCCGTGGCCCGGACTCCAACTTTGGACGTGTTTCGGGACTTTTGGAAAGTTCGAGTTCCTGCAGTGACTGGAGTTTTTTCTTCTCGAGGAATTCATATATTCCGCCAAGACATTCACGTACTTTACCACCGCCAAATTCATATACTTTTTCGACAAGGCCGTCAAGAAATTCGCGGTCGTGTGAAACAACTATAACTGTACCGTTAAAGTCTTTGATGGCTTGTTTGAGTATGTCCTTGGTCTTCATGTCGAGGTGATTGGTGGGCTCGTCAAGGATTAGGACATTGACCGGCTCGAGAAGGAGTTTTATCATCGCCAGGCGTGTTTTTTCTCCACCCGATAGGACTTTGACTTTTTTGTCCGATGCCTCGCCTCCAAACATAAACGCGCCGAGTATATCGCGGATTTTGAGGCGTATATCGCCGACGGCAACATGGTCGATGGTGTCAAATACGGTCAGCTCACCATCAAGCAATTGAGCTTGATTCTGGGCAAAGTAACCAATCTTGACGTTATGGCCGATTTTGAGTGAACCGGTAAATGGTATTTCGTTCATGATGCACTTGACCAGTGTTGATTTGCCTTCACCGTTCTTGCCGACAAAGGCAACTTTCTCACCACGTTTGATGGTGAATGTGGCATTGTCAAACACTTGATGATTTCCGTATGCCTTACCGACGTTGTCGGCGATGATGGGGTAGTCTCCCGAGCGTGGAGCCGGTGGAAATTTGAGGTTGAGTCTTGAGTTATCTACTTCGTCGACTTCTATACGCTCGATTTTGGCGAGTTGCTTCATGCGGCTCTGAACTTGAACCGCCTTTGTAGCTTTATATCTGAACCGTTCTATAAATTCCTCGGTGTCGGCAATCTGTTTCTGTTGATTAAGATAGGCCCGCATCTGTTGCTCGATACGTTCTTTCCTCAATTCGACAAATTTGGAGTAGTTGACCGAGTAGTCATATATTTTGCCGAGAGAAATCTCGATTGTACGGTTGGTGATGTTATCTATAAAGGTGCGGTCATGAGATACCAGGACAACGGCCTTGGCTTTAGTGATAAGGAAATTCTCGAGCCATTGAATAGACTCGATGTCAAGATGGTTGGTCGGCTCGTCAAGGAGCAGGACGTCGGGACGAGTCAACAAGAGTTTGGCCAACTCTATACGCATGCGCCAGCCACCGGAGAACTCAGATGTCGGGCGCTTGAAGTCTGAACGGTTAAATCCCAGACCTAAAAGTGTTTTTTCCATCTCGGCGATGGCGTTTTGGTTGTCGGACATAGACAACCGTTCGGAAAGTTCTGAGACATGCTCGATGAGTCGGGCATATTCGATAGACTCATAGTCGGTGCGTGTGGCTAACTCTTCATTGACTTTATCCAGTTGGTCTTTCAATTGGTCAATGTGAGAGAAGGCCTTGCCAACTTCCTCAATAACGGTCAGAGAGTCTGTCAAGACCATTTGTTGGGGCAGATAACCGATGGTGACATCATTAGGAACGGCAACAGTGCCCGATGTAGGTTGTTGTAGGCCACAGATTATTTTGAGCATGGTCGATTTTCCGGCGCCATTCTTGCCCACGAGGGCGATTTTATCGCGTGGGTTGATGACATAACTGATGTTGTCAAACAGTGATTTGGCGCTAAATTCGACTGAAAGGTTGTTAATTGAAATCATTTATATAAAGAGATAATCTCTATGGAAATATTATTAACAGATTTAATCGAGAGGTAATGGTTTACCATTGGCAAATAAAAGGGGTGGCTGTCCGGGAGTTAATGTGATCACTGTCAGTACACCATTGATAAATCGGGTCGAGTGGATCTCGGCTTCATAGGGCTCGACCGACATAGAGTAATCATCATTGATTGTTATAATTGACATGCCATAATCGATGTCATCAACAATTACTCTATGGGCGAGATAACGTTTCATCATGTAAGTAAATCAATTGTGGGTTTTATAGTGGCGTTGACGATAGCGCATTGGATATTTCTTGCGGTCAAGACGATGTCTGATTAATTGTATTGAGTCAAGGATAACAACCGACTCGTTGACAGGGCTAATCATCATAGAGCCATAGATACGTTGGGCTGAGAGAGACGAGTCGGCATAAAAAGTAATCTCTTTCCATCCTTCGCCTGAGAATGTCAAGGGCATAATCTCGGTGGTGCCATCGGAATAATCGGCGGCTATGACCCATCGACTTTGAGCCGGGGTATTTGAGATTTTCATGCGCCAGGTATACTGGTCTCCCGGTTTCTGTCCTCCTTGTGCGGTCCTGTCAATAGTGAAGGATAAAGAACGTGAAGGAGATTTGCCGGAAATGGTGATTGTTGATGCTCCGGACCAAACATTGGTTGAGTCGACAGCTGAATTCGCTGAAGAGTTTAAATCTGAGACACGCGTATCGATTTTCCTTAAGCGGGCGTTTAATACCTCGGTGGACTTGTCGAGGACTTTGTCATATTCCTTGAGGTGAGCACCATACCACATAAAAGATGTATCGAGTTGGGCAAGCGTGTACCCGCGGTTTTCAACAATTGATTGTTTAAGCGCCATTTTGGTAGAGTCATCGTGAAATGATTGATAGTTGGACTCAATGACGCTCTCGGCCATATATAAATCAGCCATTACCTCAGCCATGTCATCAGGGGGTATTACCTCATCAGGGACATTGCTACAGGCCCCAGTCAATGACATGATAATGCCACTGAGTAGTATAGTTAATATATTGGCACGGCTCTTAATCATTGTCCTTGTCCGCTGTTTGCCTTGGGATGTGTGTCTTTTTTATCATTGCCATGGTCATCGCTACCTATATATTTGTGGTATTTAAATATAAGTATCACGATTCCGATTGAAATTGCGGCATCAGCAAAGTTAAATACCGGATCAAAGAACGAGAAATGGTGACCACCTATAAACGGGACCCAATCCGGCCAGTTAAATTCAAACAGGGGGAACCAGAACATGTCAACAACCCGGCCTTGGAGAAATGTGGAGTAACCATCGCCCCAGGGAACAAATGAAGCTACCTCAGGGGCTGACGGATTATTGAAAATCTCGCCATAGAAAAGACAGTCAAAGATATTGCCGGCAGCACCGGCGGTGATGAGGGCGATACATGCCATATATCCACGTGTTGCCTTAGGGTCTTTGGCCAAGCGTGCCATATACCATATTAACAGGCCAACAGCCACTAAACGAAACAGGGTAAGGAATATCTTGCTACCCAATTCCATGCCGAACGCCATGCCATTGTTTTCGATAAATCTAAGGTGAAACCAAGGTAATATCTCGTTATCCTCACCCATATAGTAATGGGTTTTGATATATATCTTGATAATCTGGTCGATAAGGACAATGGCTAATATAATGGCGATGGCAAGTTGCCCTTTGGTAAGATGCCATTTGCCGGAGGTGTTTGTCGGTTGTTGTAAAGTGTTATCCACGTGGGGCGTTTTTTTTGTTATCGACTTTTTGTTCAATAATCATTGTGGCGTGAGGGACGGCCCGGAGACGTTCCTTGGGGATGAGCTTGCCTGTGGCGCGGCATATACCATAGGTCTTGTTCTCGATACGCACGAGGGCGGCCTTGAGGTTGTTGATAAATTTGCGTTGACGTTCAGCAAGATATGCGGCTTCTTCTTTTTCGCGTGTGCCGGCCCCTTCTTCGAGCATTTTAAATGTTGGAGAGGTGTCCGAGACGCCGTTGCCGCTACCCATCACTATTGAGCGGAAGTGCTCAAAGTCTTGAGTGGCCACTTCCAGCTTCTGTAATATTAACTGACGGAATTCTTCCAATTCTTCGTCAGAGTATCTTACTTTTTCAGACATGACAGTTGTTATTATGACAGACAGCGAATTTATACTTCGCTGTCTGTCAGCATTGGGTTGATATTTTAAGCTTTTGTTATGTTAACCGGCAGGTTGATGTCGTCGATGTCGAGAATCTCGCTGTCGTTATCATTGTTAGTAGGTTGGATGATGATAGCCTCGGCAAGCACTTGAGTTGCAATATAGTCTTTAAATGACAGGATAGCGCTGTCTGTGTCATTGTTTGGCGCAAAAGTGAGGTTGATACGGTCGGTGATTTCATAGCCGCGATTTTTGCGTATATTCTGCACTCGGTTTACAATCTCACGAGCTATACCTTCTTGTCTTAATTCGGGAGTAATAGTGGTGTCGATAGCCACAGTCACGGTACTTTCGTTGGCAACTTGCCATCCGGGTATGTCTTCAGAGTATACTTCAACATCTGTAAGCTCAACATGGGCTTGGGCTCCGTTGAGGTCCAGGTCTATGTAGCCGTCTTTTTCAAATCGGTTGATAGATGGAGTGTCCAGAGCGGTGAGAGCGGCTGCCACGGCTTTCATCTGCTTGCCGAATTTCGGGCCGAGTTTTTTGAAGTCGGGCTTGATGCGTTTCACAAGCTTGCCTTGGTCTGAGTCAACCAGTTCAAGACTTTTGATATTGACCTCGTTGAGTATAAGGTCGCTGACAGCCTCGATTTTGCGTCGTTGGTTATCGTCGGCTACGGGTATCATGAGAGTCTGTAATGGTTGACGTACCTTAAGGTTGACCTTACGTCTTAGAGCCAAAACCATCGAGGTGATGGTCTGGGCGAGGCGCATGCGTTCTTCGAGGTCTAAGTCAATAACCGATTTGTCGGCGATAGGGAACTGGGCCAGGTGGACCGACACGTTCTTGCCGGTGAGGTCGCGATAAAGACGGTCGGCAAAGAAGGGTGCAATAGGAGCCATAAGCAGGCTTACAGTCTTGAGACAAGTGTAAAGTGTCTGGTAGGCGGCAAGTTTATCGGTGGTCATTTCGCCTCCCCAGAAGCGTTTGCGGTTGAGACGCACATACCAGTTGGAAAGGTTGTCACCGATAAAGTCGTTGATAGCGCGAGCCGCCTTAGTGGGCTCATAATCATCAAGGTCAAGGGTGACTTCGTTGATTAAAGAGTTGAGGAGTGACAGTATCCATCGGTCAATCTCGGGACGTTGGTCGAGGGGGACCTGTGCTTGTTCGGGGTCAAATCCATCGACATTGGCATACAGTGCAAAGAATGAATAGGTGTTGTATACTGTAGCAAACATCTTGCGGGCTGTTTCTTGAACACCTGACTCATCAAACTTGAGATTGTCCCAAGGAGATGAGTTGGAAATCATGTACCAGCGCAGGGGGTCAGACCCATATTTATCTATGGCTTCAAATGGGTTGACGGCATTGCCAAGGCGTTTAGCCATTTTGTTGCCATTTTTATCGAGTACAAGGCCGTTGGATATCACAGCTTTGTATGCAATCGAGTCAAATACCATGCCGGCGATGGCATGGAGTGTGAAGAACCATCCACGGGTCTGGTCGACACCCTCGGCGATAAAATCGGCGGGATATACTTCACGATTGTCAAAGGCATCCTTGTTTTCAAACGGATAGTGAATCTGGGCATAAGGCATGGAGCCTGAGTCAAACCACACATCAATAAGGTCGAGTTCGCGGTGCATGGGTTTACCCGAGGGTGATACAAGCACAATGTCATCAACGTATGGACGGTGCAGGTCTATCTTGTCATAATTTTCTTTGGAGTAATCACCGGGTATAAAACCTTTGTCGGCCAGAGGGTTGGATTTCATCACACCGGCTTTGACTGCATCATTGATGAGGTTGAAAAGTGTCTCGACTGAGTCTATGCATACTTCCTCCTGTCCGTCTTCTGTGCGCCAAATGGGAAGGGGGGTACCCCAGTATCGAGAGCGTGACAGGTTCCAGTCTTGAAGGTTTTCAAGCCATTTGCCAAAACGACCGGTGCCGGTGGAGGCCGGTTTCCATTTGATGGTGTTGTTATGTTCCATCAGTCGCTCGCGCACGGCTGTGGTGCGTATAAACCAACTGTCAAGGGGATAATACAATACGGGCTTGTCGGTGCGCCAGCAGTGGGGATAGTTGTGGGTATGTTTTTCAATTTTGAAGACCTTGTTGTTGGCCTTGAGATCCATGCATATCTCGATATCGAGGGTGATATCGGCATCGGTCTTGTTTGGGTCGTATGCGTTTTTGACAAACTTGCCCTCCCATGGCTTGTAAGCCTCGATATCCACGTTGTTTTTGACAAATTCGGGGTCCAGCTCGTCGAGCATATAGAACTTGCCTGTGAGATCAACCATAGGCCTGATATTGCCGTCGCGGTCGATGAGGTGTAGCGGGGGAATGTTGTTGAGTTTGGAAACACGGCTGTCATCGGCGCCAAACGTTCCGGCGATGTGAACAATACCGGTACCGTCTTCGGTCGAGACATAGTCACCGGGAATGACGCGGAAGGCGCCTTCGCCGGGATTCATCCAGGGCAGGAGCTGTTCATAGTGCATACCAACCAGCTCCAATCCGGTATAAGAGCCTATGACTTGATAGGGGATGAGTTTGTCACCGGGCTTGTAATCCTCGAGAGCAATGTCGGAAGCCTTGACGTTGAACACTGAGTTCATCAAGGCGTCGGCGACAATCACTGTTTCTTTAATGTTGGAGTAGGGGTTGTAGGTGCGTACAACGTTGTATTTTATTGACGGACCGACGCATAGGGCAGTATTTGACGGCAGTGTCCATGGAGTTGTTGTCCAGGCCAGGAAGTATACGTCGCCCCAGCCAAGCATGTCCTCTTTGGGGTCGGTAGCCAAGAATTGAGCGATACAAGTGGTGTCCTTGACATCGCGATAACATCCCGGTTGATTGAGCTCATGGGAAGACAAGCCTGTGCCTGCAGCCGGTGAATAGGGCTGTATGGTATAACCTTTGTAGAGGTAGCCTTTGTTGTATAATTGGCTGAGAAGCCACCAAACACTCTCGATATAACGGTTGTCGTATGTGATATAGGGGTCCTTCATGTCAACCCAATACCCCATTGATTCGGTCAGGGTTTCCCACTCTTGGGTGAATTTCATGACTTCACGACGACATGCCGCATTATATTCGTCAACCGAGATTTTTTTCCCAATATCCTCCTTGGTTATCCCCAAAGATTTTTCAACACCAAGTTCAACCGGCAGTCCATGAGTGTCCCATCCGGCTTTTCGCTTGACTTCATATCCCTGCATGGTTTTATAACGGCAGAAAATATCTTTGATGGTACGTGCCATGACATGGTGTATGCCGGGTCGGCCATTGGCCGAGGGCGGTCCTTCAAAAAATACAAATGAAGGACAGCCTTTACGGGCTTTTACTGTATTGTTGAACAGATCTTCATGACGCCAGTCGTCAAGCATCTGCTTGTTGATATCCGAGAGGTTGAACTTGGAATATTCGGCGAAACGTTTCATTGTGATATATGTGTGATTAGTAAAATTCAGACTGCAAATTTAATAAAAAATCCCTATAAGATTACATGTCAGGCCCAAAAATCGGCTCTCTAAGCAATGGGTGTGTCATTAATTAGATGATTATGGTGATAAAATATTTGAGTTTTAGAGAAATTTTAGTAAGTTTGCGACATATTTGTAACAAACATTATAACACGAGTTTGTCCCGGAGATATTCAGATTGTGAGACAGACTAATTAATAAATTAGAGATATGCTATTATCGATGACCGGATTTGGACGAGCTGTTAAGACATTGCCCTCCAAGAAGATTACAGTTGAGATTAAATCGCTTAATTCCAAGCAGTTTGATCTTAATGCAAGGGTTCCCTTGATGTTAAGAGAGGAAGAGCTGTCAGCGCGCAATTATATTGCTGCTCAGTTGCAGCGTGGCAAGGTGGAGTTATCGGTCAGTATCGAGACTTTTGGCGGGATGACGTCAACTCATCTGAATGTTGATGCTCTGGAGGCTTATAAAAAGCAGATTGAGGATGCTTCAAGCCGTCTCGGTATTGCTGTCCCCGAAGATTGGTATTCGGTGCTTATGAGATTTCCCGAAACGATGCATACCGAGACAGAAGAAGCTGATGCCGATATGACAGAAGCATTTAAAGAGGCAACAACAGAAGCAGTGGCCAAGCTTATGGAATATAGAAGGGTGGAAGGTGTCAAGCTCGAGAAATTTTTTATGGTAAGAATCGAGAATATAGCGGCTCTGCTCCGGCAGGTTGAAAAATATGAACATGAACGCATCGAGCACATAAAATCACGACTTGCCGACAGCTTGTCTAAAATACCGGCTGTAGAGTATGACAAGGGGCGTCTCGAGCAAGAGATGATCTATTATATCGAAAAACTGGATGTGAACGAAGAAAAGCAGCGTCTTGGCCAGCATCTTAAGTACTTTGCCGAGACTTTGTCTCTCCCAACCCCCGGACAGGGCAAAAAACTGGGCTTCATTTCTCAGGAAATGGGACGTGAAATCAATACACTTGGCTCTAAGAGTAACCAAGCTGATATGCAACGTATCGTGGTGATGATGAAAGACGAGCTCGAGCAGATTAAAGAACAAGTCCTTAATGTCATGTAAGTATGTTGATAGATATTGCTCTATCCTACAAATACTTAAGATAATCTAACGAATAATAATATGAAATCCAAGACCGGAAAAATAATTGTGATATGCGCTCCCTCTGGGTGTGGCAAGTCAACTATTCTCAATACACTGCTTGATAGTGGTATATGTAATCTTAAATTCTCGGTGTCGGCAACTAACCGTAAGCCACGTCCCGATGAGGAAGATGGTGTACATTATCATTTCATGTCTACAGATCAATTCAGGGACGCTGTTGCCGAAGGTAAGTTCGTTGAATGGGAGCAGGTATATCCCGGACGTTATTATGGCACGTTGAAAAGTGAACTTCAGGGAGCTATCGACTCCGGCGAAAATGTGGTTCTGGATATAGATGTCAAGGGAGCAATGCATGTCAAGGAATTGTTTGGCGACAAGGTATTGACGATATTTATACTGCCTCCTGATATCGAGACCCTTAGAAAGCGTCTGATAGGACGTGGCACCGACGCGATGGATGAGATAGAACGTCGTGTCAATAGAGCCCGGTACGAGATAAGCTTCGCTGATAAATGTGACGGTCGTGTTATTAATGATGATCTTGAAACTGCTATTTCCGATACTCGACGTCTGATACGCGATTTTATTGGTTGATATAACCATGAAAGAAGAACTGATAGGAATATTAGGCGGGTCATTTAATCCTGTTCACATGGGACATATTATGCTGGCTTCCTATCTGAGTCAGTGGGGATATGTTGACAAGGTGTGGCTCACGTTGTCACCTCGTAATCCGTTGAAAAATCCCAAGACTTTAATCTCTGATATGAAACGTCTTGTGATGCTGAATATGGCGACGCGAAGTCTTGATGGCATCGAGACTTGTGATATTGAGTTGTCAATGCCTCGTCCGAGTTATACGATAAATACCCTTGACACGCTCAGCAACCGCCATCCGTCCAAAAAATTTAAATTAATAATAGGAAGCGATAATTGGCGTATATTTGACCAGTGGCGTGACTGGGAACGTATACTTGATGAGTATGGAGTAATCGTATATCCCCGTCCCGGCTATCCTATAGAGAAAGCATCGGTTGATGGTATGGAAATTGTCAATGCCCCGATGGTCGATTTGTCAAGTTCGTTTGTCAGGCAGGCTATTGCTCAAGGTAAGGATGTCAGAACATTCTTACCTACAGGTGTTTATAAATATATAATTGATAATAAGTTCTATAGATAATGACAACTCCCCACGAAGATAAGTTGGCACATGGTGACGGTAATCGGTTATCCCCTAACACGATAGCGTTCATCGCTTTATCAAATGAGTATTGCCAGGCAATCGAAGGCGCCTCAGAAAGTCAGTTGGAAGACTTTGTAAATGTCATGACACGACTGTTGCCCAGGATTTATATCACGGTGAGTGATATTCCGCTGGAGATTGAGTCAGAGGATGGCGAGATAATGAATTCGCTTGATGAGGAGACTTACGAAACGTTACAAAGTACATTAGTGACGTTGTTGGGAGAGGAAGATACATATCTTGAGGTTTTTGAAGAGGATATGAAGTATTCTGACACTCCTATAGCAGCAAGCATCTCTGAAGATTTATGTGATATTTTTCAAGTGCTGTATGATTATCTTGAGTCGGTCAAGGATGCTCCACTTGAATTTGTCCGTGTTGCAACTATGAATATACGTGAGGACTTTGCACAATACTGGAGTCAAAAGCTATGTAATGTACTCAGGGCTCTTAATTCCATTAAATATCGATAATAATTATCGGTAGGTATTTAATTTGTTAAAAATTAGTAGTCAATATAATAACACCTTTAATCCATGAATAAACAACATCGCCATATTGAATCGCTTATAGAGTTTCTTGATAAATCACCGGTAAATTTTCTTGCTGTCAGAAATATAGAAGAATTGCTTCAAGCTAAGGACTTCAAAAAGTTAAAAATGAGTGACAGATGGGAAATCATACCCGGAGGCAAATATTATACAACCCAGAACGATAGTTCGATATTTGCATTTATAGCACCAGGCAACACACCGGGACGTATGCACATTATTTCGGCTCATAGTGACTCACCGACCTTCCGTGTAAAGCCTAATTGTGAGATGCTCTCTGACGGGCGTATGTTAAAACTTAATACCGAGGTTTATGGTGGCCCGATACTCTACACATGGTTTGACCGCCCATTGTCATTGGCCGGCCGTGTAATTCTTAGGGGAGAGGATGGGTCGCCGTTTAATGTTGAGACACGTATGGTCAAATTTGACCGACCGATGATGACTATCCCTCATCTTGCCATTCATTTTAACCGAGCCGTAAATGAAGGAAATCCCCTGTCTCGTCAGAAGGATATGTTGCCGGTGGTCGGTCGTCTGCCTGAGAGTGAGGATTATCATGGTTGGCTGAAACGACAAGTCGCCTCAGAGTTGAATGTCGATGTTGACCATATTATAGATTATGACCTGTCGGTATACGATACTACAGGAGCATGTGTGGTGGGAGCATTTGATGACTTTGTTTCCTCCGGACGTCTTGATGACTTGTCTATGGTTCATGCAGCGATGACTGCAATGACAGAGGCTGACGAGGCATCGGAAGACACGCTGAGGATTATGGCTATCTTTGATAACGAAGAGACAGGCTCGGGTACTAAACAAGGTGCCGGATCTCCAATACTTGACTACATCGCACGTCGTGTATATATCGCAATGGGTGCTGATGAAGAAGATTACCTGAGGTCTGTAGCCGACTCGTTTATGATAAGTGCTGATAATGCCCACGGTGTTCATCCCAACTATGTGGAGAAACAAGATCCTACCAATCATCCGGTCCTTGGTGATGGGCCGGTCGTCAAGATTAATGCCAATTGCAAGTACATGACAGATGCCCGCTCGTCAGCGATATTTACCGAGATATGCCGTGTTGGGGGAGTGGAGCCACAATACTTTGTAAACCATAGCGATGTCATCGGGGGGTCTACACTTGGAAACATTCTCACGTCCCAAATACCCTTAAATGGAGTAGACATGGGAGCCGCCGTATGGGCCATGCACTCGGCCCGTGAGACAGCATCTGTGGCCGACCATCTTTCCATTATCCGTGCTTTCACTACTTTTTACAATCTTAGAACTACTCGATGACATGTCTGCCGGTTTTTGACACCGGCTAAGAATATGTTGTCATGATGGAGTGGTAATTATTTCTAAGCAGGTAGATGGAGTGTTAGAGCCGGCCATTGTCGGCGTATGAGTAGTAGCCATTGTCACATATAATCAGGTGGTCGATGACGTGTACGTCAAAAATCTTGGCGGCATCCTTGATTTTTTGTGTCAGGCTGTCATCTTGAGGTGAAGGCGAAAGGTTACCTGATGGATGGTTATGACAGACGATTATTGATGAGGCACAGTTGTCTATTACATGTCTCATCAGGATTTTTATGTCAACGACAGTAGCTGACACGCCACCAACGCCGATGCGCACATCGTGAATGACCTTATGGGACCGGGAAAGCATCAGTAACCAGAACTCCTCGTGGTCGAGGTTTTCAAAACGGTGTTTCATTATGGTGTAGCCCGAGCGGGAGTCATGTATCTGAGGCGTAGACTTGCGGGCGGCATCAGAAGATGCCCGTGAGCCTAATTCAAGGGCCGCCAGTAGTGTTATTGCTTTGGCCGGTCCTATGCCTTTATAGCGTTTGCAGAACTGGGCAGGTGTCATGTGGGCCACATCGGATAGGTGGCCGTTGGCATCATTCAGTATAAGGCGAGACAGGTCAAGGACAGAAAGGCCCTTGACACCGGTCGAGAAAATAATAGCCATCAGTTCTATGTCGGTCAATGACTTGATGCCATGGCGCAAAGCTTTTTCTCGAGGTCGTGTATCACTTGGCATGTCGGCAATCAGTGCGCCTGAAGCACGAGTGTCGGAGTCAGTAGGTGTCTTGTCGCTCATTTCCCTTTCCTCATTCTTATTTCTTGATCAATATTGCGGCCCCGTCTAAGTAGTATCTTGATGAAGAAGGCTTTGATGAAACCACATCCATATCCGCCTAACTGAATAATTGCTGCCGGAACTGAGAGCAAGGCAATCTTGAGGCTCTTGGTCGATAGCCAAGCCATGGTAAGGACAGCAATCAGATAGATGCCTAAGGGCAATAAATACCAGGGACTGACAAAAATACCGAGAATGATAAGTGTGAGGCCGATAATCACGGCCAATGCCGGCAGGAGGTGGACAAGTTTGAGCGAGTCGGGGTATAGGATTTTGAGAGTTATGCGTGACATGCCGAAGACATATACCTGGCGGAGAAATTTTTTGAAATCAACGCGACGCTTATGCCACACATGAGCCTCTGGAATCAGGCCGATGGAATATCCGGCAAGACGTATGCGGGTACTCATGTCGATATCTTCTGAGAACATCTCGCGAAATCCTCCGACATTGAAATATACCTCACGGGAGTAACCCATGTTGAATGTGCGGGGAGTAAACTTCTCGAGGCTGATTTTACCTCCGCGTATACCTCCGGTTGTCAGAAAGGATGTCATGGTATAGTTGATAGCTTTTTGGGTATCAGAGAATGATTCATGGGCGGCATCCGGACCTCCAAAGCAATCAAGAGGATTGTTGTCAAGGCTCTCAGTTAGTATCGAAAAATAGTCGGGAGGGATGACACAGTCGCTGTCAAAGAATACCATATACTCGCCATTGGCTCGCTCCAGGCCATAGTTGCGAGCTATGGAGCGCCCCTCGTTGTCTTTGAAAAAGTAGTGTACATCAAGGCCATTGGCGGCATATTGCTGACACACTTCCTTACATGGCAGAGAAGAACCATCCTCAATGATAATTACCTCAAAGTTTTTTAGGGTCTGTTTGTCGAGGCTTTCCAGGAGGTCTTTGATTTCATCTATGCGGTTATATACCGGAACGATGACCGAGAAACGTGGGGTGTCCATATTGTGCTGGAAATAGTGTGTAAAGTCGATATTAGTGTGTGGAGGGGTTAAAATCCGATTGATGCGAGCAACTTGTCCATTTGGTCGGCAACTTCCTTGGCTTTAATGCCGGCAACAGAGGCAAAGTCTTTGCCATCAGAGGCATAGATGATAGCTCGTGATGAGTTGACAATAAGTCCACACTCGTCATTTAGTCCGGCAGCAGCAACTTCTTCGAGACTGCCACCTTGTGCTCCGACGCCCGGGACAAGTAGGAACGAGCGAGGTGCCAAGGCGCGTACTTGCTTGAAGTAGTCGGCTTGTGTAGCACCGACGACATACATCATGTTGACAGGTGTTCCCCAATGGGACGAGCGTTTAAGAACGCGTTCAAAAACATTGTGGTCGTTACGGTCTTTAATCAATTCAAAGTCCTGTGCGCCCTTGTTGGAGGTGAGAGCCAACAGGATAACCCACTTGCCCTCATATTCGAGGAAAGGCTTGACGCTGTCCTCGCCCATATAAGGTGCAACGGTCAGTGCATCAACATCAAGATTTTCAAAAAAGGCCCGTGCATAGAGTCGCGAGGTGTTGCCTATGTCGCCACGTTTGGCGTCGGCGATGATAAATTGGTCGGGATAATTCTCGCGGATATACTTTATTGTCTTGGCCAGCGACTGCCAACCTTCGGCACCGTTTGCTTCATAGAATGCAGTGTTGGGTTTATAGGCAATGCAGTAGGGTGCGGTGGCATCAATGATTGCTTTGTTAAACTCAAAGATCGGGTCTTGGGTTTCCAACAGATGTTTGGGAATTTTATTGATATCAGTGTCAAGGCCAACACATAGGAATGAGTGTTTGGCACGTATGTTGTCTACAAGTTCAAGTCGCTTCATATTGTATATCGGGATAAATGATTGGATGTTTGTTTGGGGATTGCCGGGCTAAAGCTCGGCGGCTTTAAGTTTTTCAGCGTTTTCGGCAATAATCAGATGGTCGATGACATCTTGTATATCGCCGTCAATAAATGCCTGTAGGTTGTAAATTGTGTAGTTGATGCGGTGGTCGGTTATACGTCCCTGGGGATAGTTGTAGGTACGTATCTTGGCCGAGCGGTCACCTGTCGATACCATTGTTTTACGGCGGGATGCAATATCGTCAATATATTTTTGATGCTCTTTGTCGTAAATGAATGTTCGGAGACGGGATAGCGCTCTCTCTTTGTTCTTGGGCTGGTCACGTGTCTCGGTACACTCTATAAGGATTTCTTCAGAGGCGCCGGTGTTAGGATTATGCCATATATATCTCAGTCTCACCCCAGACTCAACTTTATTTACGTTCTGTCCTCCGGCACCTCCTGAGCGGAAAGTATCCCATTTGATTTCACCCTCGTTGATATGGACATCAAAGGGCTCGGCCTCAGGGAGTACCGCGACAGTGGCAGCCGATGTATGAACACGTCCTTGGGTCTCGGTGGCAGGAACACGCTGAACGCGGTGAACTCCACTCTCATACTTGAGAATACCGTAGACGCCTTCACCGCTTACCGAGATGATAACTTCTTTGAACCCGCCTACTGTTCCCTCGGTAAAGCTGGTCACGGCAAATGACCAACCCTTGGATTCACAATATTTCTGATACATCTTGAACAGGTCGCCGGCAAATATTGCCGCCTCATCACCTCCTGTGCCTGAGCGTATCTCGAGGATTGCATTTTTGGAGTCCTCGGGGTCGGCAGGAATAAGAAGGATTTTGATTTGTTCTTCAAGTTGGGGCAGTTGTTCATTGGCATGGTCAAGTTGATCCTTGGCCATTTGTCTCATCTCAGAATCGGTCTCGGTCTCCAGTATCTCGCGGGCCTCATCTATGTTTCCTAAAAGGTCTCTATAGGTTCTTGTAGCCTTGACCAAATGGGACAGGTCCTTGTATTCCTTGGTGAGGTGAACATACCGGCGCTGGTCGGCAATCACCGCGGGGTCAGTGATGAGTGTTGAGATTTCTTCAAAACGTGATTCTATACCGTCAAGGCGGTTTAGTAGGTTGTTATCGGGCATTTTTTATTTTAATCCGGTAAATGGTGGTGGGGTCACTGAGGTGTTATTGTTATCAGAGTTATCTGTGTTGTCAGTATTGTCCGACTCGTCGGTGCTCTCTGAATTGTCGACATCGTTGGTGCTTTTTTCTTTCTCTTTGTTAAGAGCCATAATCTCATCGGTGTGAGAGGTCCATTGACGGGGACCAAAGATAGCCTCTACGTCAGCTGTGTATATAACCTCGCGTGTAACAAGTTCGTCGGCAAGTTTACCATGACCATCCTTATATTCTTGTAAGATATCTTTGGCTCGTTGATACTGTGTCTCAAGTATCTTGGATACTTCCTCGTCGATTATGCGTGAGCGTTCCTCGCTGAATGGCTTGGTAAATCCATATCCCTGGTTGGTCGAGTCATAGTAGCTTATGTTGGGCAATTTGTCGCTCATACCATAGTACATTACCAGTGAATAGGCGATTTTGGTGGCACGCTCGAGGTCGTTAAGGGCGCCGGTGGCAATCTGACCTATAAATAATTCCTCAGCGGCGCGTCCGGCCATAAGGGAACATATTTTATCTAAAAGGGCCTGAGCCGGTACGAGTTGTCGTTCTTCTGGCATGTACCAAGCTGCACCGAGGGCTTTGCCGCGTGGGACGATAGTAACCTTTACCAGTGGGTCCCCATATTGTAGGTGCCACGAGACGGTGGCATGTCCGGCTTCATGCACTGCTATGCCACGTTTTTCCTCGAGGGTTGTAATCTTGTTTTTCTTCTCAAGTCCACCGATTATGCGGTCAATCGCGGCGTTAAAATCAGCTGCATCAATTGAAGATTTATTATTACGGGCGGCGATGAGTGCTGCCTCATTGCAGACGTTGGCGATGTCGGCACCTGAGAAGCCCGGAGTCTGACGAGCTAACAGGTCTATGTCGAGGGATGGATCGATTTTCTTGTTCTGTAGGTGGACCTTGAAGATAGCGACGCGGTCATTGATGTCAGGGAGGTCGACAAATATCTGACGGTCAAAGCGACCTGCACGCAGGAGGGCTTTGTCAAGGATGTCCACGCGGTTGGTAGCGGCCAGACAGATAACACCTGAGTTGGAGCCAAAGCCGTCCATCTCGGTCAACAATTGGTTGAGGGTGTTCTCGCGCTCGTCATTGGATCCCATATTGGGGTTGCGACCACGGGCACGTCCCACGGCGTCAATCTCGTCAATAAATATAATGCAGGGGGCTTTCTCTTTAGCTTGTTTGAACAGGTCGCGCACTCGCGAGGCTCCCACACCTACAAACATCTCGACAAAGTCGCTACCTGACATTGAGAAGAAAGGCACATCGGCCTCACCGGCCACTGCCTTGGCCAATAGAGTCTTACCTGTTCCGGGAGGACCGACAAGGAGCGCACCTTTGGGTATCTTGCCACCAAGGTCGGTATAGCGTTTGGGGTTCTTGAGAAATTCTACGATTTCTTCTACCTCGGTTTTGGCTTCGGACAATCCTGCAACATCCTTGAATGTCACACGGTTGGCGTTGTTTTTGTCAAAGATCTGTGCTTTGGATTTGCCGACATTGAATACCGAGCCGGCACCTCCGCCACCGCCCATGCGTTTCATGATGAAGAACCAGAAAACAATGAGCAGGACGATGGGGCCGAAAGCCCATAGTATCGAGCCCCACGAACTGGATGACTCATATTTGATCTCGCCTTTGAAGGC
Organism: Muribaculaceae bacterium; assembly: GCA_017621845.1. Classification (GTDB taxonomy): domain Bacteria; phylum Bacteroidota; class Bacteroidia; order Bacteroidales; family Muribaculaceae; genus CAG-873. The sequence continues at coordinate 136,821 of JAGASI010000001.1, read as the reverse complement.
TCCTGATGCTCTCCATGCATCGAGTTTCTGATCAAAACGGTCGGCTGAAGGAATGTTGGAGGTAACTTTAGCTTCTGACCCTTTTTGACCGGTGTATTCTTTGCCGAATACTTTGGATGCTTGAGCATCGGTGAGATATACTTCAATCTCGCGTTTGTCGGCATATACTACAATCTTGGATGCTCCACCTCCTGAAATGATATTTTCAATCTGAGTATAGGGTACCGATTTGCTTATATCGTTGTTATCAAGGTAAAATACTCCTATCAGGAACACAAGTACGATGGCGTACATCCAGAATATGGAGAACCCGAAGCGGTTTTTCTTGGGGCCGCCCGGTCGTTGTTGTAAAAATTTATTTGGGGGGAGTGGCATAGTGTTCTAAAATAAAAATTTAGCTATGAAGTATTTGATATTAATCGAGGTTGGGAATGTCGGTAATTACGGCATCGCTCCATAATTCCTCGAGGTTGTAGCGCTGACGAGCCTCGGGCATGAAAATATGTACCATTACCGAGCCATAATCAATTATAATCCATTGGTCGGTGCCATATCCATCATAATTATATGGCTTGACGTGAAGATTTTCGAGAAGCTTTTCCCGTATGTTATCGGCGATTGCCGCCACGTTCATTGTCGAAGAGCCTTGAGCTATTATAAACATGGGAGCGGCAGCGCTCTCGATGTGGCTAAGGTCTACTATTGTGATGTTTGTTCCTTTAAGGTCTTGTATTGCGTCTATAATGTGTGTGTTTAGGTTGTCTGCTATATTCATATAGTGGATAAATGATAAATGTGTAATTTAATTACAAAGGTAGTAATTTTTTCAACTTAACATATTTAACTTTAGGGGTGTTAACATAAATTTAGGATGCCTCCGGCCGATGGATATTATTATAACGTATTTATACCCCAAAAGGATTGCAATCATTATTCGTATCTTATTGTACGAGCCGGTGAGATGTTGCCGGCCAATCTTGCCGGAAGGATAAGCACCGTCCAGGCCAAAATTATGGTGCCAATGTTGATACCGATTATGTATGGCCAGTTGAATTCATATGGGACTGAGGTCAGGTAGTACATCTCGGGATCAAGGCTGACAAGATGATATTGTTGTTGCAGGTAGCCCAACCCCAAGGCTATTATGTTGCCAATAACGACTCCAAGCCCTACGAGTTTCATTGCGATATGTAGAAATATAGATTTTATCTGACCTTTTGTTGCGCCTAATGCTCTCAAAAGTCCAATTGTGGGGATGCGGTCGAGTATGATGATAAAAAGACTCGATATTAGTGTTAGTGAGGCCACCAGGCACATTATGATAAAAATTACTACTACGTTGGTCTCAATCAAGTCGAGCCAGTTGAGGTATACGGCACCGTTGTTGGATATGGAGCCGACGACAGGGATGTCAGGGTTGCTGTTTGATAGGGAGGTTATTGATATTTTGTCTTGCAAGTCGTTGGACTGCTGTTCATTTATTGCCCGGTTTAAGGGCCCCGGGGTATTGATTTCAATTATTGTGCCGGTATTTTCGGAGATATTGTTGAGTTGTTGCAGTGAGGCGAGGCTACCGTAGGCTATGGTTTTGTCAAAATCAACAAACCCCGAATCATAAATTCCGCTGATGGTGTAGCGGCGGGCTTTTACCAGGTCGTTGACAAAGAAGAATGTATTGACTCGTTGGCCAACTTTGAGCCCGAGTTTATGTGCTATATAGGATGATATAACGATACAGGTGTCGGCATCTGAGTTGCCAAAATGAGGCAGGCGTCCTTCAATAAGGTTGCTTTTTAGAAAATCGGTATTAAAATCGGCGCCATAGCCGCGTAATATTATTGCTTCAAAGTCTTCAGGAGTCTTAATTATTGCCGGCTGGCGTAGTGACAATGTTGTTGAGCTGTTGGGGATAACCGATGATATGGCCGATTTGATGTCAGGGTCAAGTGTAATGAATTCCTCGACATTTCCTGAGACATAACTGAAGGGCGCAGAGACAGAGAGAGCGGGTTCAAAACCTGCAAGTTTGGATTTAATGCCATTGTTGAAACCATCTGAAATTGCTATGGTCATCAGCATTATTGTGACAGAGGCAGCTACACCGGCAACGGCGATAATTGCACCGGTGAGTGTGCTCGGGGAGTTATTGCCGAGTCTGAGCCTTGAGGCTAAAAATGCTGAAAATGTTTTGTACATCAATGGTTGGCAATTAAATCATTATCATAAGGTTATATGAGGACAAGTTGTCGATTGAGACCTGGGCATTTATTTTTTATAACGGGGTACGTTGATGTTATGTTTGTCAAAAATGCGTGTTGCGTTGGCTACAAATGCGCGACATTTTGCCGATAGATCTGGTACAGCTGTCGTGATGTCGGTGTTGGCGTCGATAGGAACGACTTGGTAGTTGGGATGGGATGTCGTCGGTTGATTGACATATACCAGTCGGTAGGAAGCTGAGTCAAATTGAGCTATGCCATTGTTGTCACGTATGAGCTTGGTGCTCAGCATGGCACCACCACGGGTGTCGGTAGTCAGCATGTTTGATATAAAGTTGCCCAGAGAATAAATGACCAGAGATTTTTTACCGGTGATGGGATTGTCTCTGACTTCCATCGGTTGGATTACATGGGGATGACCGCCTATAATCATGTCTACGCCTTGGCCAACAAGGAAATTGGCAAGTTCTTTTTGGGATGGATGTGGAAGGAGTTGATATTCGACGCCCCAATGAATTGCAACTATAATAATTTCGGCTCCGGCATCTCTGGTAGCTTTGATGTCAAGTTTGATTTGCTCTTTGTCTATATAGTCAACAACGACGTCTTCTCTGATCGTAAGTCCGTTGGTGCCGTATGTATAATTAAGAAAACCTACCTTGAAGTTATTTATGTTTTTAACAAAGGGAATTGATTTTTGGCGCGCAGAGGTGTTAGTGTAGGCTCCAATATGGTCAAAGCCGTTTTTATCGAGACACGCGATAGTCCTGCGTATGCCGTTGTCATGGCGGTCAAGGACATGGTTATTGGCAGTAAGCGCCATGTCAAATCCGGCATCCTTAAGCGCGGTGACAAAGTTGTCGGGAGCATTGAACATCGGATACCCCGAGTAACGACCGCCGGCTACGGGGGTCTCGAGGTTCACGACAGCATAGTCGGCCGATGATATATAGTCGGCAACATTGTCAAAGACACCGGAGTAGTTGTATGTTCCATCGCTTTGTCGAGCGACATCAATCTGTTTTTGATGCTGCATGGCATCACCAACAAAGACAATACTGGCTTCTTGAGGTTGACTTAGAGCTGTCAGTAGAGAAAAGAGAAAGGGTAGAAGAGGAGACATGTCTTAGCGGTTAAGGTGTAGCTGTGCGGCTTGAAGTGTATTTTTCATCAGCCTGGTGATGGTCATTGGGCCTACGCCTCCCGGTACCGGAGTGATGAAAGAACACTTTGGAGCAACGTTCTCAAAGTCGACGTCTCCCGAGAGTCTGAATCCGCTTTTGCGTGAGGCATCAGGGACGCGTGTCGTACCAACATCAATGATGACAGCTCCATCTTTAACCATATCGGCGGTCACTGACGCCGGGCGACCCATGGCAGCAATTATGATGTCGGCACGGCGAGTTATTTCTTTGATGTTCTGTGATGCGCTGTGGCACACGGTTACTGTAGCGTTGCCGGGATAGGCTTTTTGCATCATGAGTGATGCCATAGGCTTGCCCACGATATTGCTACGTCCAAGGATTACACAGTTTTTGCCTTTGGTGTCAATGTTGTACCTCTCCAGAAGGTCAAGTATACCGGCTGGAGTAGCGGATATAAAGCAAGGTAGGCCGATAGACATGCGACCAACGTTGACGGGATGGAAGCCGTCAACGTCTTTGGATGGGTCAATGGCTTCGATTATTGTTTGTTCATCTATATGTGGCGGGAGGGGTAGTTGTACAATAAATCCGTCAACTTCTGGATCTTTGTTAAGCTCAGCGATGGTCTCAAGTAGTTGGTCTTGAGTTATGTCATCTTCATATCTTATGAGTCTTGATGTGAAGCCACATTCAGAGCAGGCCTTAACTTTATTGGCAACGTAGGTTTCGCTCCCGCCATCGTGCCCTACCAGTATTGCGGCGAGGCATGGAGGACGTTGGCCGTTCTCAGTCATGGTCATGACTTGTTGGGCAATCTCTTGTCTTATATCTGATGCTGTTTTTTTTCCGTCAATTAAAATCATGTGGGGCGTATTATAAAAAATGTCTAAATAAATTGTGCTAATTACATCAGTTATATTTATTTAGACATTTGGTATTGTTATCGTTTCATGCTTTTTTGCATCTGTCTCATTTGTTTCATTTGAGCCATCATTTTTGCCGGATTGCGCATTGAAGAACTTGCGGCTTTCATCATTTTGCGCATGTCTTCAAATTGTTTAAGCAGTCGGTTGACTTCTTGAAGAGATGTTCCGGAGCCGGCAGCTATGCGTTTGCGTCGAGAAGCGTTGATGACATCGGGATTGGCGCGTTCATATGGGGTCATCGAGTCTATAATAGCTTCAACACCTTTGAAGGCGCTGTTGTCGATGTCGATGTCCTTGATTGCTTTACCCACACCTGGGATCATTGAAGCGAGGTCTTTGATGTTGCCCATCTTTTTAATTTGACCAAGCTGTTTCTTGAAGTCGTTGAAGTCAAATTTATTACGGCGCAGTTTTTCCTCAAGTTCGCGAGCTTGTTTTTCGTCAAATTGCTGTTGGGCTTTTTCAACGAGAGATACGATATCTCCCATGCCGAGTATACGGTCGGCCATACGCTCGGGATAGAAGATGTCTATACCCTCGATGGATTCACCGGTACCTATAAATTTGATAGGTTTGGTGACGACTGTGCGTATAGAAAGGGCGGCACCGCCACGAGTATCACCATCAAGCTTGGTGAGGACAACGCCATTAAAGTCGAGACGATCGTTGAAAGCCTTGGCTGTATTCACGGCATCTTGACCGGTCATTGCATCAACCACAAACAGTATTTCGGTTGGATGGACAGCGTTTTTAATAGCCTCGATTTCATTCATCATGGCCTCGTCAACAGCAAGACGGCCGGCGGTATCGATGATTACCAAGTCGTTATGTTCCCGGCGAGCGGCATCAATGGCATTACGAGCGATAGAAACGGGATCTTTGGAGCCTTCTTCTGAGTATACAGGCACTTCAATTTTCTCGGCCAGAACTTTCAGTTGGTCAATGGCGGCAGGACGGTATACGTCACACGCGACCAAGAGGGGACGCTTGCCTTTTTCGCTCTTGAGTTTTTTGGCGAGTTTAGCGGTGAATGTTGTTTTACCTGAGCCTTGTAAACCCGACATAAGTATGATGGCGGGACGGCCATCAACGTTGATTTGAGCAGCCTGTCCACCCATAAGTGTAGCCATCTCGTCGCGCACGATTTTGACCATCAATTCTGATGGCTTGACAGCGGTCAGAACGTTCTGTCCAAGAGCTTTTTGTTTGACGGTGTCAACAAAAGTTTTGGCTACTTTATAGTTTACATCGGCCTCGATGAGGGCTTTGCGAACATCTTTGAGTGTCTCGGCTACATTTATCTCTGTTATTTTGCCTTGTCCTTTAAGTATTTTAAAGCTGCGCTCAAGGCGGTCGCTAAGTTTTTCAAACATAATTATTATGTGTTATTATGGGTGGTGGATGAAACAGACAGGTGTTTTAGACCAGACGGTTGGTTCTGGTGTCGGGAAATATTACCGAGGGCTTGAAGGTCTTGGCTTCTTCAAAAGGCATGGAGGCATAGCTCATGATAATTACGATATCTCCGGGCTGGACACGGCGTGCAGCCGCGCCATTTAGGCAAATGACTCCCGAGCCGGCAGGACCGGGGATTACATAGGTGTCAAGGCGCTCGCCATTATTGTTGTCAACAATATAGACGCGCTCGCCGGCGATGATGTTGGCGGCTTTCATTAAGTCGCTGTCGATAGTGATGCTTCCGATATAGTCAAGGCAAGCCTCGGTTACAGTAACTCGGTGTATTTTGCTTTTAAGTACTTCGACGTTCATCATTGTTTTGAGTGGTAAGTTATATTGTCGATAAGTCTCACGTCGCCACAGTAAACTGTTATACAACCGGTGGCTTCAGGAACTTCTTCCCATGAATTGATTGGTTGCATTGTGATGGGATTGACAATTTGGTAGTATTCGACTTCCATGCAGTCAATGGCATTGATTGCATCGGTCACATATTTGATAGTGTCGGCAACAGTGTTTCCGTTGGCCCGCATCTGTCGGCTTTTTTCAAGTATCCGGTGTATTTCGGGTGCCTTCTGGCGGTTTTCCGGGGAGAGACGGACATTGCGGCTTGACAGAGCCAGGCCGTCTTTTTCTCTGACGATGGGACAAGCGACGATGGTGAGGTCATCAAAGTGTTCGAGCTGAGCCATGCGGCGTATCACGGCAATCTGCTGGAAGTCTTTCTCTCCAAAGTAAGCTCGTGTGGGGTTTACCCAAGCAAACAGTTTGCTGACAATCTGGGCCACGCCATTAAAGTGGCCGGGGCGCATAGCGCCTTCCATGACATCGGCGACGGAACCTAAGTCAAATACACGTGTATCAGGCTCGGGGTATATCTCATCGGGGGTGGGAATGAAAGCATAATTGACACCTGCTTTAGTGAGCAGAGCACAATCGGCTTCTTCGGTGCGCGGGTAAGTGCGCAGGTCCTCGGGGTTATTAAACTGGGAGGGATTGACAAAGACGCTGACAAATACAACATCATTTTCTCTACGAGCACGCTCAATCAAACTTAGGTGTCCGGCGTGTAGAGCTCCCATTGTTGGTACCAGACCGATGGTAAGTCCTTGTTTGCGGGCTTGTTCGGCATGGCTTTTAAGTTGGGTTACTGTACGTACAATTTCCATTTTAAGTTCTGTGAATATTTTTAATTAACTCACATGTTTTTTCGACCTGCAAAGTTAAATAAAATACTTTTAACACACAACCTCATAGTCGGTGTCGGTTTTTTTATCTGACAGGCTCTTAATCTTAATCGGCGTCGTTTAAGACCGGAAATTGTTTACGTGCTTTGTTTAATTTGTCAGCTGTTAATGATGCGGTGATTATTGAGGCGTTTGGATAGGATATTTGTTTGGATGACTCATAGGTAGTAATATCCTTGCCCATAAAGTCATATATGGCACTCATGTTGTCATATTCGCCATAGTCATCGTGTCCTGAGCGGTTGGCTCCAGCCACATAAGCTTGGTTTTCAATAGCCCGAGCAATCAGTAAGTGCTTCCACGCATATTGACGGGCTGTAGGCCAATTGGCCGGAAGGAGTAATAAATCATAGCGGCAATCACGGTTGCGTAGCCATGTGGGAAATCTCAGGTCATAGCATATGGCCATGGCGATATTCCACCCGCGAAATCTTATAACAGGCACAGGGTCGTTCCCTGATTGAAAGCACCGAGGCTCGTCGCTGAGCATGAATAGGTGATGTTTGTCATAGTGTGTGACTTCGCCCGATGGCTCTACAAAGACAGCTCGGTTGAGCACCAGCCCGTTGGAGGCTTTAATCATAAATGAACCACACAGGGCCATATTATGTTTGGCTGACATTTCCTTAAGAAAAATCAGGGTGGGGGAGTCTTCCCAATATTCAGAATATTTGTCGATAGAGACTTGGTCTGATAAAAATCCGGTGGTAAACAATTCGGGAACAACCGCCACATCGGTATCTTTGGACAGTAGGTCGAGAGCTTTTGATAAGGAGTATCTGTTCTCATCCGGGTCACACCAAGAGATATTGAGTGATATGACTGCAATATTGAGTTGGGAAGAAGTAGGCATAATGTGAAGGTTGGGGATGGTATTTGTCAGTCGGTAGAGAATTTGTCGGGAAAACGACCGACTGAACCTTTATAATATTTCTTGATTTGTTTGAGGTCTTGCTCGGTATCGCCTGTGGAATAAAACACTTGGCTGATATCAATATTTTTTTTGCGGTAGTCGATTATCCCGAGAAGAATGGGGATACTGGCTTGTCGGGCAATGTGAAGGAAGCCTGTATGCCAGTTGTGTGTAAGAGAGCGTGTACCCTCGGGTGTTATTGCAATAGACAAGTGGTCACGGGTGTTAAACAAGTTGACAAGATATTCGGTGAGGGGAGGAGTATTGTTGGTTTTGCGACGCACTACCGGTATTCCCCCCATGGCTTTGAAAATCCATCCTAATGGAGGGAAAAACCACGAGGATTTCATTAAGAAACCGGCTTGGCGGCCTATTGATTTATAGGCCAACTTGCCGAGTATAAAATCCCAATTGCTGGTATGAGGAGCTACACATATCAGGCATTTAGGATAATCGGGGACGGTCACATTGACCGTCCACCCGAATAGTTTGAGTATGCGTCCCGAGAAGCTCATTTTCGGTTTACAGCAGCCTTGAATTGTTTCTTGACATCGGCAGGCAGAGCCTCGTTCATGTGTTTGACAATTTCAATGACTCCCTTGTTGAACTCGTCGATGAGGTGGTGGAAAGCCTTGTGATAATAGGAATTACGGGCTTGGTTGAAGTCGTGACGAGATTCAAAGTCTTTACATGCCTTATCAAAGGCAAACGTGCAGTTGGCGATGGTTGTTTCCTGTAGTATAGCAATCTCGGTAATAATCTTGTTTACTTTCTCGTTGTCAAGGCCGTCGAACAGGTGACGGGTGATGAGTAATTCGGTAGCGAGTTCGCCACATACGGCTTGAACATGTTTTTTTAATTGACGTTTGTTTGCCATGGTTGATGGTGGTTAGTTATTAAAAATACCCATTATGATGGGGAGTTGTTAACGTGGATGATAAAATTACGTAGAGCGCGGAAATCAGGAGACATTGAGAAGCTGTGGTCTCGGCCGGCGAGAAAGGCGTTGAGTTGAAGTGGCATATCAATTGCTTTGCCGGTTATGGCGGTCATGGTTGCCAAGGATTTGGCGGGATGGGCTGTCGCAAAAAGTAATCCTTTCCGGTTGTCGGATAGATGTTTGTTGAGCGCGTGATAAGCCATTGCGCTGTGAGGGTCAAGAAGGTATTTATAGCGTGCCTGACATGTGTTGACCGAGCGAATGATGTCAAGGTCACTCACAGTATATGGAATAATATCGTTGAAGGATTGTTTGAAATTGTTATTATATAAATCCAGCAGTCTGTCGCTATTGGTCGGGCGTCCTTTGTCACAGGCATAGGCGAGTGTGGCAACCGCTGAGCGACGTTCAAAGGTCCCGGTCTTGATAGCAGTGGTCAGAGATACATTGGCGTTCTCGGCAGCCAGGATTGGGCCACATTTTAATCCCATACGTTTGGCAATAATGGCTGCGGTAAGGTTGCTTAAGTTGCCTGACGGAATGGCCGGAATAATATCTTCGGGACTATTACCTGAGGATATCAACCTGGATATTCCATAGAACATATAAAAGACCTGGGGCAATAGCCGGAATATATTTGCCGAGTTGGCCGAGGTCATAATCATGGATGAATTGAGAACCGGGTCGTAAATGGCTTGCTTGGCCAGACGTCGGCAGTCGTCAATCGAGCCTTGGACTCCTATGGCGTGAATATTACCGCCTAAGGTGGTGAACTGGCGTTGAAGACTGAGTGTAGAGGTGCTGGGCGGGTATAAGATGAATACTTCACAGTTGCTCACGCCGGCAAAGGCATTTGCAACAGCTGCGCCTGTATTGCCGGTGGTCGATACTACCACATTGATATTTCCTGACCGTCCGATAGAGGGTGCCAGATGCTCAATCAGTCGGGCCATAAATCGTGAGCCAAAGTCCTTGAATGTCAGCGTGGGCCCATGGAAAAGCTCCATCACCGATATATTCTTGGATATGGGATTGATAGGTACTTCAAAGTCTATAGCGCAGTCGATGATGTGTTTTATGGCCTCGGATGTCAACACGTGTCCAAATAGTTGGTCGGCTATGATGTAGGCGATTTCATTGATGGTCATATCGCCAAAGTTGTTGAAAAACGCATCAGGTATTACAGGTAGTGACAGTGGCATATAGATACCTCCATCAGGTGCTCCACTTTTAAATAGGGCACCTTTTATATCAACTTGGGGAGATTTATGACGTGTGCTGTAGTACATTAGTCTATCTTTTAATGCAAAAGTAGTAAATTCTTTGTTAAAATTTACTACTTTTGCAAAGTATTATTGGAATGAGTTGCTCCTTAGTGCCGATATATCTTGATTGATAGTTTATTATTGAGCGTATAATATCAATTATGTATACGATTGTAGTCCATGTTTAAGTCATGAGGTTGCACTGAATATCGTCCTTTTAGGAGGCTTACATCTAAAATTAATTTATATTACAACATTAATCCTAAATATTTAACCATTTATTTAATTATTAAGTAAAAAAACTAATTTTATTGTCTGCCGTAGCGATGCTGACGGTAGGCTCACTTGATGCACGACAGCTGAACGCCGAAGAGGCTTTGGCCCGAGTGAAGTCGGGTGGTAGTTCTAAGGTCATTGCTGCATTTGACGGAGCCGAACAGCCTCGTTTGATAGGCACACGTACAACCAAGGATGGAAATGCAATATATGCTTTCAGTACATCCGGGAGTACGATGTTTGTAAGTGCCGATGACTCGGCAATACCCTTATTGGGTTATACCGAGGGTCCTCTTGAAAGTATTGACAACTTGCCGGCGTCAATGAAGTGGTGGCTCGACCAGTATGTACGTCAGATTGAGTTTGCTGCTAAAAAAAACTTCCTATGGACTGTCTTCTCGTAGAGTTAAGGCTGTAAAACGTACCGGCCCGATGAAGGTTACACGTAAAGATATTGCGCCTATGGTTCAGACTCAATGGGATCAGGGAGCACCTTACAATAATCAGTGCCCTACTTATAATGGAGCTACTACTTATACCGGATGTGTTGCTACAGCTATGGCCCAGGCTATGTATTATCATCGATGGCCTACAAAGGGGACAGGCTCGGCATCGTATTATTGGGAAAATGGTAACACAAATCTCTCTTCGAGTCTTGCCGTGACATTTGACTGGAATAACATGCTTAAAACTTACCCGTCGGCAACATCAGGCACGAGTGCCCAGCGCAATGCGATATCCACGTTGATGAAGGCTTGTGGCTATTCGGTCAGTATGGAATATGGTGGTGATAACGAGGGTGGATCAGGTGCTGCGACATGTTATGTCGTCGGTGCATTAATTGATAACTTTGGTTATGACAACGCGACTTCCTATGAATGGCGCGACTACTATACCGAGGCCCAGTGGGATGATATGATGTATAACAACCTTGCTAATGTAGGTCCAATTATCTATGGAGGACAAGGCGATGACGGTGGTCACTGTTTTATCTGTGACGGATATCGCGCTTCTGATGGGTTTTATCACATAAACTGGGGATGGTCAGGAACATCTGACGGATACTTTGCGCTCAGTGCCCTTGATCCCGATGCATTGGGAGCCGGTGGCGGAAGTGGCGGATTTTATTATGGCCAGGATGCAGTGCTCAATATGAGAAAACCTGTTGCAGGCTCGGTTAGACAGAAGGCTTATATGGCAGCCGAAGGTTACCTAAACGGTACGGCTGATGGCCGAACGATAACCCTTACGTGTGGTGGAGATATGGACTTTACCGGATGGGGCTTTATCAATATGTCGGCTGCCAAGGGCAATTTCAGCGTAGGTGTCCAGATTAAAAATAACTCGACCGGTGCCTCGACTTATGTTACCGTTAATACCAATCAGGCCCTCGAGCCCTACCAGGGATATGAAACACTTGTCTTTAATCTTCCCTCATCGGTAGGCAATGGTGATTATACATTGACTCCGGTATATAAGCTTCAGGGAGAGGCTTCATGGACCCCCATGCGATATTATGTTGAGTCGGCAGTCGGTAGTCTTGGATTGAACGTCAATGGTAATACATTGACAATTTCGGGCGGTATCAGTGTCGATGTCCCAGAAGAAGTTTATGTGAGAATGGAAGCTCCATTCCCTACATTTGAAACAGGACGACGCACATCATCCTCAACTATTATCGTGAATGAACATGACAAGGAAATGACTGTCACATTATATGCGGCGTTATTCCTGGAGGATGAGGCAGAAGAGGGATATATCAATATTGATGATACCACTCGTGGAAGTGATGTTACCTTTACGGTGCCGGCATTGTCTACAATGCCTGTTACATTTGATATTAATATTCCGGCTGGATACACCCCCGGCACTTATTATCTGGGCTTTGTATATGACCAACCGTGGGCTTTTGGTATTAATAATGAAGACAATTATTATGTGCAGGTTGTCAAGGGTTCTGATGTGCCTGTTGATGGAGACCCGGCAAATGTATCAGTGTTGGCCGATGAAAACATGGAGGTATATATAGGTGAGACTAATACTATCAATGCTACTCTGGTTAATACTGATGATAATTCGGTAACGTTGCCTCTGTATGCTGCACTTTGTACTGAGGAAGGCAATGATTTATACATTCTTAGTGAAGCCAGGGGTACAGCCAAGGATTACACTATCCCGGGCAAGTCTCAGGCCAATGTTACGTTCTCGTTGCCCGTGGGAGCGTCAATAACTGCCGGTGAGTACTTCCTGGCCTTTGTATATGAGGATGCAGATGGTAATCCTGAGCTGAAGAATAGTGGTGACTGCTATGCGACGGCTGTAGTACGTGCGGTCAAGGGTTCTATTGAAGTCGATGGGCTAACACGATGGATGACCGGCGCCGAGGATATGAAACCCATAGCCCGTGATGTTAAAGTTACCGGCACAAGCCTTACCGGTAATATTACCGCATCTCTCACCGGTGACAATGCTGAGCATTATACATTGAGTACAACCACGCTTCCTGCTGAGGGCGGTACAGTGACAGTGACATTCACCCCTCCGACAACAGCAGGTAACTACTTCGGTACGCTCACTCTTTCAAGCCCCGGTGCCGATGATGTCAATATTGCCCTGAAAGGATCAAGTAAGGGTGGAACAGTAGTACGGAAGGGCACAATTTCGGTAGAAAATGCTACACTCTGGTTCTCGGCCAAGGATATGAACAATATCTCACGCGACCTCAATGTCACCGGTACATCGTTAAGCGGCGACATACATGCCAACCTTATTGGAGATAATGCCTCTTGTTATGAAATCAGCACTTCGTCACTAAATGCCGATGGTGGAACAATAACGGTTACTTTTACTCCTCCTGTGACAGCCGGCAACTATCCCGGTACGCTTGTCCTATCAAGTGATGGAGCCGATGATGTTACCGTGAGACTTTTAGGCGTTAGTGTTGGTGGATCAACGATAGATCCCGAACCGGACGATCCCACAGAATTGGGTGCTCTTGAGGCGGTTTGGTGCTATGCTCAAAAAGATAACAACCTTAACGAGGCATCATGGTTCTCGACTGTTTCTCCTTATACCCGTTCAATTGCGGTTATTCATGACAATCTTTATGTCCTGAACGGCCATGCATGGAATACCAAACCTGTTATTAATGTTATTGATGCCAATACCGGTAAATACAAAGAAACCCTGCTGAAGGACGGCGCCGGTATTGAAACGACGCTAAATTATAATTCAGCATCGGTACTTGGTGAAATCGATGGTGACCTTATTCTTGTCAACGGTACATCAGGAGCCGCTCACAACTTGAGAATTTACAAATTTGTAGGCGGACAAGGCGTTCCTGTTAAACTCTTGGATGTGCCTGTTTCCGGTCTCATGGATGCTATGGGTCAACACGCAGGTATTGCCAACCACCGTATTGCTTTCTGTGACGGCACCAAGGTGATATATTATGAAATGGCCAACGGTGTTCTCAATACTACACCAAAGACAATCACTCTCGATAACCCAATAAAAGCTAATTCGGGTCGCTTCACGGCTAAGTTCGAGGCTGACGGAACATTTTGGCTGAGCCACAAAGATGACTGCCCGGTACATTACAATGCAGACGGTACTGTCAAAGAGAAAATCAGCAAGTCTTTACTTAAATCGGTTTATGGTACTGATGCTTGTTTCTTTGACTTTGGTAAGTGCAAATATGCTATGGTAATGTCAACAGCCAGTGGTTGGAACGGAGGACACTTCACAATCCTCGACGTTACCGACGGTATTGAAAAAGCCACCAAGTTAGGTTCTTATCCCGATGATACTGTTGGCCTTGGTGAAGGTAATTGGGGTGCAACAGCTGCGTTTAACCAGTGTGTGACACAATATGCCGGTAAGAATAATTCTACTATACGTATGTGGGCTTTGACACCCATGCAGGGTATTGTACATTATAAATATGGCACTGCAACTACTGATGTAAGTGATATTAATATTGATACAGATTCTAATACTGAAGTTGAGTACTACAACCTGCAAGGCGTTAAAATACATTCTGATAACCTTGTTCCCGGTATTTATATAAGGCGCCAGGGAAATAAAACCTCTAAGATACTTGTAAGATAATACATACGAGTAATTAACCTATCGGGCACGGTTGGAGTTTTCTCCGGTCGTGCCCGATTAGTATTTTAAAGAATGAGTTTTGTGATTGTTAATCGTGATTTCTACGTGATAATGCCATGAGTAGTGGCCGGGCCTTTAGGGCTGTTTCCCGGTACTCGGCAATCGGGTCGCTCAGAGCGGTGATGCCACCGCCGGTGTAGATGGTGAATTGACCGGATGAGTTAAAGGTAGCACATCTAAGCATTACATATATCAAGACGCGATTATCGGTACTTATGCCGAAATATCCGCCATATAGTTTGCGGGGAGTGGGCTCGTATTTGGCAATGTGTTGCAGAGCTCGGTCGCGTGGCGTGCCACAGAGTGCAGGTGTCGGGCTTAGGTTGTCAAGCAGGGGGGCTATCATTTGTTTGGTTAACCCCGAGCCCTGAATGTAGGTACATATATGAGCGATGTTATTGGATTTAAGGGTCTCGGTTTTAAGTGAGTCGATATTTAGCCCTAAATCATGAGTAATGTCAACAATAAAGTCGGTAACATATTGTTGCTCCTTGGCGTTTTTATTGTCCCATTCATCGGTGTTGTCGGCCTCACGTGTACCCGCTAAAGCCATTGTTTTGAAATGTCCGGTATCAAGGTTGACATCTAATAATAATTCCGGTGAAGCAGCAATCCATCCGTCACCGTTAATACGTGCTACAAGACAAAGGGCCCGGGGATTTTGAGAAAAAAACTCATTGGCGACGATGCCAAGGTCGCGGGTCATTATCCCGGATATTGTACGGGCAATTACTGTTTTGCCTCCCGTCTTTTTCAGCTCTCCAATAAGTTGGGTTAACCCTGTGATGTAGTCGGTCTTACACGTTGATTGGTATTGAGACGGAAAAGGATTGACGATAAAGTTGTCGCCATTGAGTTGTATGAGTTTGTCTTGACTCGGCAGTCGGCAAAGCGCAAAGTCATGCCCTTCATGCCATAAATCGTTAATGAGTGCTATATCAGCGTCGGATAACATAGATATGCTGAGTATCGATTGGGGATGAATGAAATTTGATAAGAGTTAAATTGTTTGAATTCAGCCGCCTAACTGTATTGGTGCCTTGTTCTTTTATACCAAAGATACTAACAACCGGGAGAATGTGCAAAAAAAATATAGCGTTGATGTAATTTTTTGGCAGGTTGGTGCGTCATATTAGGTAATGAAAACCTCAGATATAAAGGAAAAACAGTTTTTGCAGACAATCAAGGATTATGAAGGTGTACTCAAGAGAGTATGCTTCATGTATTCGTCTCCGAGTGCACCGTTTGAAGATTTATATCAAGAGGTTTTGGCAAATTTATGGAATGGTATTGATTCGTTCAGAGGGGAAGCCAAGATTTCGACCTGGATATATCGCACGGCAATCAATACTTGTGTTACATGGCATAGACGCAACAGCCGCCATCATGGAGGAGTGCCTATAGATG
This sequence comes from Muribaculaceae bacterium, assembly GCA_017621845.1. GTDB lineage: Bacteria > Bacteroidota > Bacteroidia > Bacteroidales > Muribaculaceae > CAG-873. The sequence goes on along the minus strand of JAGASI010000001.1, from coordinate 120,855 downwards.
CGATGATAGAGACGATATGTGATGAAAACGATATTGAGACGCGTCAAAATCTTGCCGATATATATATGTTGATATCCCGTCTCAATCCTTTAGAAAAAGCAATAATCATGATGTGGCTTGATCAGAAAAGCTATGAGGAGATAAGCTATGTCACCGGTCTTACGCATCGAGCTGTCGCAACACGTATTCATCGTATAAAAATAAAGCTTAAGGATGATGCCGGGTAACACGTTACCATACCATGTATTTAAAATGTCAGATGTATAGAAATTGATAGCATTATGGATATAAATATAATACAGCAAAAGTGGAATACCCTCAATATCAATGATAGAGAGCGTCACTCCGATGATGTTGACCTGATAGTTGATAAGTTGGCCAATAACCGACTGTTGACATTGCAGGGCAAATTAAGTCGCCGTTTTCTAAATTCAGCGTTGGTTGGTGTATTTGGTCCGATATCAATGATATTGTTGAATGAGGATGTGCAATTCAGCCCATTGTGTTTCTGGCTATACATGTCCTTTTTTGTGATTATGATACCTGCCAATATTTATATGTCTCGCAGAGCTCGTAATCTTAATTTGTCATTATGCACTATGGTTGAAGCTGTAGAAAGTATTATCAAGTTTAAGCGCCGGATAACAACCATGATAGTTTTTGGGTGGATTTTTATGTTGCCGGTTTTATCGATTTTATTCCTCGACTTGGCTCAACTGTTTAATGAATCAGCACTTTGGGGGGCGATAATAGGAGGAGTGCTTGGCTTGATAATAGCGGTGTATAGAATCGTGTCAACTTATCGGTATATCAAGGAAATGAAAGAGATGTTTGAAGATTAGAGTTTATCGGCTCGGGCGCTAATTTCTATGTTGGCGGGCTTTTAGCCATTGCGGTTACTGGTTGTCGGGCGTATCGGAAGTCAAGGTGGTATTGCTGTCCGGAGTCACTATGGGTATTGAGGGATGGGATAGTGGCATATGTAAAAGGTTGGGGGCCGATGGAACGGGTATCAGAGGTATAGGCTGATTATCCATGAGGGCATTCATCTCATCTGAGATTGTAAAAATGTCCGACGGGTCTTCGGGCCGTAGTGTGCCAAACCATTGAAACTTGGATAGTAATAACATTGATTTCTTGGCAAGATAAAGAGGGACGGTCTGACCATTACTCTGGGGCCAGCACTTGAGCTTATTCATCTGTCGGTTTTTAAACCATCCGTGCATATTGGCTGTCTGTAAGTTGACAAGCTTGTTTATCGTGGAATCGTTTTCTTCAGGGAAGAATATAGCTTCAACCGAGTTGGAAACATTTAGCTCAGTGAGTTCACCTCCTTCAAACCAAGCTTCCATCTCTTTACCGGTGAGTTGATTATAGTAATCGTCCTCGATATGTTGGGCCGAGAAGCCAAAGTCGGGAAGCATGGCATGGTCTATTGTCGAGTCGTTGAGGTGCAGGATTATGCGATTTCCAAAAATCTGGCGGTCATCACTCCACACTATGGGGTGTCTATCCATGTACAGGGTTGAGTCGTGTTGTACAAATGTCATAGAATCGCAAAGGCCTTGTAAGTCTGAACGGTAAAATCTTACTCTTGGCCATGCAGAGATGACGTGTGTGGAGTCAAGTTTTAATGTCTGGTTGGCATTGGATGCCGCTGAGGTTGTCTGGTTATTGGGATTTAGATTAGATATGTGTGTATTGGATAATGTTGAATCATTATCAATATCTTTAGATGTTGAACCTGTCAAATTGGTGTCGGTTGAAGCGATTTTGCTATACTCCGGTTTGATTGTGTCTATTCTCAGGACAGAGAACAGGTAATGGCCGTGTATATAAAGAGTGTCTCCGCGAGAGTATTCTCGCGCTTCAGCCTGTCCGGTAAAAAAAGCACTGTCCAATTTCTGGTCGTAGTATCCATATGCACCGTGAAGGCTTGATTGTCTGATAGAATCAACAAGTTTTACATTTCCAAATCCTTGAGCCCAACCGGCATCGCGGTCATATACCAGCGTGTCAGCTGTGAGGGTAGTGCCTCGCGATGTTTCTACCGTCGAGCGTGAGAAAAGTTCCGACTGGTTGTTAACCGTGTTATAAACGCCGGCATTGGTCTTGATTGTGCCGCGATTGTTTATGATATCGGTATTGGAATAAAACTCAGCGATGTGAGTCACGGTATTATAGTTGAGTGTATCGGTGTAGATGTCAAGTGTATCTTTACCGTCAATACGTTTGAGCCATACTTGTTGGAAGAAGTTGGCTTGTTTGGTGGCTGGAAGATATTCACCCTCAATAGATTCGAGACGGTTGGTAGGATCGGTCAGTACGCCTCCGGTCGTGTAGTAGCCACGTTCTTCAAGCATGTCATAGGTGAAAATATCTGTCTCGAGTTTGACATCCCGGTTAATCATCCTCACCGGTCGTCCTTCATAGCCATATAGATAGGCAATCTCGTGAGGCCCACCACGGTAGTTCAGTTCGTCGGCATATATGAATAGTGTGTCACCTTGTTCCATGCGCACGTTGCCAAAGGCGTCCATTGATTCAGATGCCATGAAATAGTGTGCTGAGTCACAATACATCAGCATTGGTCCTTTGGAAAATCTCACATTGCCTGATACGACCATGAATGAGTCGGCGTCATTTTTATGTAATACGTCGGCATGGTCAAGGAACACACGATTGCTGCCAATGCGTTTGGTAGTAGGGATTGTGGGGCCAATAAAGACGTTATTTGTCTTAGAGGTTTGGGTGGTGGTAGCCTTGGACTGGGCTATTAAAGTGAGTCCTAAGGGCAGTAGTAGAAATGCCCAAATATAGGCATATCTTATTACCAGAGACTTGTTATTTAGCTTCTTATCAGTCAAGGCTGTGGGTGGGTGTGGTGAGGATTAGTTTTTGGTTTTAATCCAACCTTTGTGTTGGAATTCACATCCGCGCCATCCGTCCTCGATGCGCACATAGGTTTCTGAAATTTTCTTTTCGAGCCAGTCTTTGAGGATTTTTTGTTTTTTGGATTCCTCATACATGTTTTTGATAAGTTGGTAGTCATCAGAGAGGTTGGCGGTGTGTGCGTCGATACGGGTGGTGAGTTTTACAATGGCGACGATATCACGGTTGCGCTTGGGGTCTTTCATGATGAAAGGCTTGGATATTTCGCCGGGTTTAAGTTGAGAGACGGCACGAGCAACTTCTTGGGGGAGTTGGGACATTTCAAATCGGGTGGTGCCGGTTTCAGAATTGGTCATGACGCCATGGCTCATGCGGGTGTCTTTATCTTGAGAGACATATTGGGCGGCCTCTTCAAATGTGCCTTTTTTATGGTCAACGATGTCGGCTCTGAGCGAGTCGAGTCGAGTGAGGGCATTTTCAAGGTCTTTATCAGCGACTTTGGGTCGCAATAAGATGTGGCGTGTATTGATGCGGTCACCACGTTTTTCGATGAGTTGGATGATGTGATAGCCATATTCTGACTCAACGATTTTTGAGACTTTTTTAGGGTCATTGAGGTTAAAGGCGACAGCTGCATACTCGGGAACGAGTTGTCCGCGGCCCAAAAATCCGGTTTCTCCACCTCTCACTGATGAGGCGTCTTCACTATATAGGATGGCCAGTGTTGAAAAATCTGACTCACCACGTGTTACACGGTCGGCATAATCGCGTAGCCGGGCCTTGACATCGTCAATTTCTTGACGTGGGATGATTGGGTTGAGTGTTATAATCTGTACACCCACGTTGAGAGGAACATAGGGTATAGAGTCTTTTGGCAGGCTTTCAAAGTATCGTCTAACCTCGTTGGGGGTTGATTTTACGTTTTTGGTAAGAGAAGCCTGAACTTGTTGCATGCGTGAGCGGTTGCGAATGTTGGTTGAATAGTATTCTCTCAGTTCGGGTATTGATTTTCTGAAGTATTGTTCTACTTTCTCACGAGAGCCAAGTTGGTTTATGAGGAAATTAATCTGGCTCTCGACTTGCAGTTGAACTTGGCTGTCACCCACGGTTATGGTATCAAGTTCGGCCTGATGGAGATATAGGCGTTCAATAGCAATCATCTCGGGGATGACGCAGTAGGGGTCTCCATTGATGGGGGTGCGGTCTTGTTGCATCTCTTGATAGAGTGCTTCAATTTCTGATTTATATATGGGGTCGTCACCGATTGTCCAGGCGACTTCCTCGGCTACATTATTCTCGGCAATGGCTGCACCACCAAGTGTGATTGCAATGGAAAGTAGGGATAATGTCTTGATTTTCACTGGTGTATTGTGTTGAGTGATAAATGTCAAAATTATAAAAATATAGCGTAGTTACGCTCGGCTTATGGTATATGTGTAGTCGGGTCGAACGATTGATACACACTGTTTTGCAAAGTTAGTATTTTTAGTCTAAAATATGGTGATAGTGAATGTAAAGGTGCTTAATAATTAGGAAAATTTAGCAAACAGCAGCCACTTACCGATTCCGGAAAGGGATTTAGGTAAGTGGCTGCTGTAATCAGTTAAGAATTATTAGTCAGTGGTACACGTGGAAAAAAGTGTGTAGTGGCTTTATATCGTGTCCATCGATTGTTATTTCAGTGTGTCGAGGACTTTTTGGTTTATTTTTACCGGATAAGTTTTTCTGAGTTGTTCAATCCATTGGGCTTCAAGTTGGTTCTGGTAGTCAGTGATGACTTGACCACGCACATCGGTTGCTTCTTCGGGATTGTCGATTATGTGTCCGCGGAATGAGAAGTAGGTTTGCCACTTGTTTTTGGTGCCTTGGGGTTTTGGGGCGTCAAATGCGAGATAGTCAGTAATGGGATTGTCGCCCTTGGCTGCTATTACGCGCTCAACCTTGGCGTTACGGCCAAATTTCTCTTTTACTGCGTTGACAAAAGTATTATGGTCAAATTGATCGTTGTCATATGATTTCACAAAGTCTTTGACGAGATCGAGTGTCGAGTCATTCTCGGCAAATATAACGTAGCCTTTAAACTTGGGCTTGTCCCAAGTGTATTTGTCTTTGTGCTGTTTGAAATAGTTTTCAAGTCCTTCGGTGTCAGTGGCTGCACGTTCCCATACCTTGGTGTTTGCAATATTAAACAGGAGTATGCCATCGCGATATTCGTTGACAAGATTGCGATATTCGGTGTTGGAATTGATGAGTTGTTCGCGCTCGAGGTCCAGAAGTTGGCTATTCATGGCGTTTTCAGCGGCATTTGAAATCAACAACAGGGCGTTGTCGGCATCTTTTACAGCAGTTGAAGGTATCTTGGCGGCGATATCTTTAATGGGGCATTTACTTTTGCCGATGTTATATACGGTGATGTCGGACTTGGCGATTTTTTGAATTGCCAATGAGTCATATCCACCGTTTTTAACTATCAGTTGCTTTACTTGATCAAGACCTTTTTGGTTAAGTGAAGCTTTGAATTGTTTTTTGAGACGGTTGACCTTTGCTTGGAAAGGAATATTGATGCGCTCGTCATTGTTGATTATCGCTTCAATCTGAGGACGCATTTTGTCCAGTGTAGCCATGTCGCGATGTTCTGATTTGTGAAGTATGTGGAAGCCATAGGAGGTACGTACCGGCTCGGAGAGTTGGCCATCGGCCATAGCAAAAGCAGCCGAGTCAAACGGAGCGACCATCATGCCTTTGCCAAACCAATCGAGGGCTCCACCTTGAGATGCCGATCCGGGGTCATCTGACTCGCGCTTGGCTACATCGGCAAAGTCGGCTCCGGCTTTTAATACATTGTATATGGAGTCGATTTTGGCCTTGACTTCGGCAATCTGTTTGGCGTCGGCATTGCGTGGCGTGAGTTTGAGGATGTGTTCAACTTTGACTTCGCCAGGGTTGGGAATTTCTTCTACTACATATATGATGTGGTTGCCGAAGCCTGAGTTGACAATTGGAGAGATTTGACCCACCGGTGTGGCATAAGCCATGTCTACAAACTGATAGGGAAAACGTGTAGGCATCATCCAATACATGTCACCACCATTGCGGTTGGTCCCTCGGTCAATCGAGTATTTGGCAACCGCGTCATCCCATGATATATGAGATGCCAGTATTTCAGCACGTATTGAGTCAAGTCGGTTGACGATATCTTTGTTCTCGGCATTATTTTGACCCAATGGCATCATCAGATGCTTGACATGACGGAAAGTGCGCTGTTGGTTATATACGTGATTAACCAATGAGTCGATGGTTGTTGTTTCTTTAAGGTAGGGGTCGGCGAGCTCGGCTTTAAATTTGGCGTACTCGTTGTCAAATTCAGTGGTTGTGTCAAGTCCGGCAGCTAAAGCATCGGCAACTTTAAGTTTGTAATTTACAAACATTTCGACATACTCGTCAAGTGTCTGGGGCTTGAGTTGCTGAGAGTTGTTTTTGTTGTAAAGGTATTGAAATTCACTTTTATGAACCGGCAAGCCGTTGACGGTCATCAGTATGGGGTCGTTGTTCTTTGCAGCAACAACAGCTAAGGCCATACTGAGTATTGATGCCGATATAAGCAATTTTTTCATTTTAGGATAGGATATGAGTTTTTTTTCAGATATTTATTTTTAAAGTTTAAATCTGTGAAACTTTACACCCCATAGTATTTATGTGATATGTAAAGTTTCACAGATTATTTAACGTTAATGGTCGGTGTTTTATTGTATTGGCGGCGTTAATTAATTACGTGATGAGGCACTGTAATTGGGGGCTTCGGCGGTGATTGCAACGTCATGGGGGTGGGACTCTGAAATACCGGCATTGGTGATGCGTGTGAATTGGGCATGGTGTAGGGCTTGAATGTCGTGAGCTCCACAGTATCCCATACCGGCCCTCAGACCGCCTAACATTTGATATACGACTTCGTACAATGAACCTTTATATGGGACACGTGCTGCGATACCCTCGGGTACGAGTTTTTTGGTATCTGTCTCGCCGGCTTGGAAGTATCGGTCTTTGGAGCCACGCTCCATAGCTTCGAGTGAACCCATGCCACGGTAGGATTTATATTTACGGCCATTATATAGAATTGTTTCGCCCGGAGACTCTTCAACTCCTGCCAACATTCCACCGAGCATTACGGAATAGGCTCCGGCGGCCAGTGCTTTTACAATGTCACCCGAGTATCGTATTCCACCATCGGCAATAAGGGGGACGTCGGTATCTTCAAGGGCTTTCGCCACATCATAGACTGCCGACAGTTGGGGAACACCTACGCCGGCGATGATGCGTGTGGTACAAATGGATCCCGGTCCAATGCCAACTTTAACGCCGTCGGCACCATTCTCAACGAGATATTTGGCGGCTTCACCGGTGGCGATGTTGCCTACGACAACGTCAATGTTGGGATATTTGGCCTTGACGGCTTTCAATACCTTGACTACACCGGCAGTATGTCCATGTGCGGTGTCGATGACGATGGCGTCTACGCCGGCCTTGACAAGAGCGTCGGCTCGTTCCATAGAGTCGTTAGTGACACCGATGCCGGCAGCTACACGCAGGCGTCCAAGGGCATCCTTACAAGCGTTGGGCTTGTCTTTGGCTTTAGTTATATCTTTATATGTTACAAGTCCAATCAGATGACCATCGTTGTCTACAACCGGAAGTTTCTCGATTTTGTGACGTTGAAGTATGCGTGCCGCTTCTTCGAGATTGGTGGACTGTGTTGTTGTTATGAGATTTTGACTTGTCATTACTTCTGATACGGGGCGCTCCATATCTTGTTCAAAGCGGAGGTCGCGGTTGGTGACAATACCGACGAGAAGACCTTTGTCATCAACCACGGGAATACCGCCGATATGAAATTCTTCCATCATCTTTAGGGCATCTCCAACTGTTTTGTTGCGGTTGATGGTTACCGGGTCGTATATCATGCCGTTTTCAGCACGTTTTACGGTGTGCACCTGACGTGCCTGTTCGGCAATAGGCATGTTTTTATGTATAACTCCTATGCCGCCTTCACGAGCTATTGCTATTGCTAAGGCTGACTCGGTAACGGTATCCATCGCTGCTGATACGATGGGTACATTTAGTGTTATATTACGAGAAAACCGCGTGTTGAGTTGGACATCACGCGGCAATACATCGGAATAAGCAGGAATTAACAGGACGTCATCAAATGTGAGACCATCCATTTTTACTCGATCGGCAATAAAAGACATAAGCAGTGGAAAATTTATTGTTGTTTAGAATTTTATTGCACGCAAAATTACAAAAAAAAATTATTATTTTATGCCTAATAGACCAAATTTATAACATTTGTATTGTAACATATTGTAAATCAGGGCGGAAATAGACTTGTTGTGTTCGTGAAAAAGGGCGTCCCCAAGTTTGTGTTATGGAGACGCCCGGTAAGTTTAAGAGCCTGTCCCACAACAAATGTTAACGTTGAGGTCGCGTATCAAGGTGTGATTTTCAGGTCGGCTTGAAGGAGCAATGCGGTGGCATTGTGACTGAAAGCCGGCGTGAAAAGCGCCCTTGAGACGTGAGGTGAAGGTAATATTATTGCTTGCAGTGGGTTATATTTCAGATGAATAAATTTGCTATTTTAACGCAACGACAAGAAAGATGGATTGGCAAGTTTGCCGGACGTAATGAAATAAAGCTAAACATGAGAATATTGCGAGGAATCTTGTCCCTTTTGCGAACAAGCTGCCAATGGCGGCTTCTTCCGTCTGAATTTGGACACTGGAAATCAGTTTATCATCATTTCAGGTCGTGGTCAGAAAGATGTTGGCTCAAGAAATAGCGTGGCTTGAAAATTTTCGTCGGCTCACACTCAACTACGAGCAACACCTGCATAGGGCTGCCGCGATGACACGAATGGCATTTTTAGTTATTCTACTTAAACACATATAGATACGCGACAGGAAACCTCGCATTATGCTTAATCTAGCGTTTCATTAGCGGGCGATGTAGTTATCATCGCCACGGCCAGGCTTTGGCATCTTTGTCCGTGCTCATCAGTCACGATGCTACGGCATCGCTCCTTCTTCGTACGAACAAATCTGCTCAATGCCTGACCGCCTCAGCGTTAACATTTGTTGTTGGACAGGCTCTAAATATGTAGTGGAATATCAGAGCATTTTGATTGAGCGGTCGATGAAGCGGTCGAGGTCAGCGCCACTCAGAAGCCCGCGACGTAGTAGGGCAAGGTCTATCAGTTGTCCTACCAGCTTGTCTTCTTTGGCATAGTTGTTGATAATAGCATCTTGCTCCTGACGGGTCGTGCTGACAGCATTCTCGAGGTCCGAGACTTGTTTTTGGGCTTCGGCATCCATTTGGCCATCTTTAGCTTGACCTTTCAACGTGGAGATGAGTTTGTTGTCATCATCAATTTTTTGAACAAGTGGTGTTATTTTGGCGTTTAATGCCTCTGATGCTTGGTTTTTGACGCGTTCTATGAGAGGATTGGCGGTGTTGACAACCAAGGTGTAGTTGTCGGGGAGCTCGCCATAGAATGACATGCCGGGTTGCATGGCTGCCATTTCTTTCATACGTCTCATATATTCATTTTGAGTCAAGGTCACAGGTGTGGAGTCGGCCGCCATGTCTTCAAAATCAACAATAAACTGAGCGCTCTTGATTGACGGAAGTGAGTTGGTGAACAATCCGGTAAGTATTGTGCGCTCGATTGTATTCAGATTGGCTGACTTGCGGTCATCCTTCGGGATGAGATTTTCAATAATGTCAGAATCGACGCGCACAAATCTTGAGTTTTCAATCTTGCTCTCCAGCAGACCGATGAAGTGGTTGTCAAGTTGTCCATCCATTGTCAGTACTGAGTATCCCTTGTCGGTTGCTGCTTTAATATAGGTATATTGAGCCTCCGGGTCTGTGGTATAAAGATATACGACCTTGTTGTCTTTGTCTGTTTGTTGAGCTTCGATGAGTTTGCGGTAGTCTTCGAGGGTGAAGTATTGGCCTTCAGTATCTTTTAGAAGTACAAATTTCATGGCAGCTTCACAGAATTTAGGGTCGGTAAGCATGCCATACTCGATGAATATCTTAATATCATCCCATTTTTTCTCAAACTCGTCACGGTCGTTACGGAATATTTCTTCCAGACGAGAGGCTACTTTCTTGGTGATGTATGATGATATTTTCTTGACAGCAGTATCGCTTTGGAGGTAGGACCGTGAGACATTAAGGGGAATGTCGGGAGAATCAATTACACCCTGAAGCAGTGTCATGAACTCGGGGACGACGCCCTTGACCTCGTCAGTCACATATACCGAGTTGCAGTATAGTTGGATGCGTTTTTGAGCTATGTCAAAGTTATTTTTAATCTTTGGGAAGAATAAGATGCCGGTGAGGTTGAACGGATAGTCAACATTGAGGTGAATCCAGAACAGGGGGTCTTCTTCACCGGGATATAGCTCGTGATAGAAATCACGGTAGTCGTCATCGGTGAGTTCTGATGGCTTCTTGGCCCAACGGGGCTCGGTATTGTTAATAACGTTGTCACGGTCTGTGTCAACCATTTTGCCATCTTTCCACTCTTGTTGTTTGCCGCTGATAACGGGAATAGGCAGGAAGCGACAATATTTTTTCAGGAGGTTGTCGATTGTTGATTTATCAAGGAATTGTTTGCTCTCATCATCTATATATAGGATGATGTCGGTACCACGGTCGGCTTTGGTTGTTGTCTCCATGTTATAGGATGGAGAACCGTCACATTCCCAACGGACGGCTTCGGCGCCTTCTTTATAGGAGAGGGAAACAATCTCAACCTTTTTGGCCACCATGAATGCTGAGTAAAAACCCAGACCGAAGTGGCCGATGATGGTGTTGGCTGTATCTTTATATTTGTTCAGAAATTCTTCGGCTCCCGAAAAAGCGATTTGGTTGATGTATTTGTCTACATCGTCAGCGGTCATACCAACGCCACGGTCTGAAATGGTCAATGTCCCGGCCTCGGGATCAATTTTTACGCGAACATCCAATTGTCCGAGCTCACCCTTGAATTCTCCAAATGAAGATAACGTCTTGAGTTTCTGGGTGGCATCGATTGCGTTTGAAACAAGTTCGCGCAAGAAAATCTCGTGATCACTATATAGAAATTTTTTTATTACCGGAAAAATATTTTCAGTTGTAACTCCGATTGTTCCTGTTTGCATAATTATAAAATCTATTCAATTGTTCTGTAATTTATAAAGTGACAACATTAAATTGATATTTACTGTTCACTGTTGTCGGTTGATTTCTCTGAGTCGTTTTCGTCAGGGCATGGTAATGTCACGTTGCTGACAATTTTGTCATTTTCTTTGTCATAGTCAATGACAATTTCGGCGCCGGGTAGAGCTGTGGCCGATATTATGAGCTCGGCTAATTCGTCTTCCAGGTATTTCTGTATTGCACGTTTAAGTGGACGTGCACCGAACTGGTTGTCATAACCTTTTTCGGCGACATAGTTCTTGGCTTCTTCAGAAAGTACCAATTTGAATCCGAGGTCAGAGACACGTTTGTAGAAGCCGGCAAGCTCAATGTCGATAATCTTGAATATTGCCTTGCGATCGAGATGGTCAAACATGATGATGTCATCGATGCGGTTTAGAAATTCGGGTGCAAAAGCTTTATTCAATGCTTTTTGAAGTACAGCGTGAGTGTATTTTTTGTCAATTTCACCGGTGTTAAAACCTACGCCAGAGCCAAAGTCCTTGAGTTGTCGTGTGCCGATATTGGACGTCATGATGATAATTGTATTTTTAAAATCGATACGACGTCCGAGGCTATCGGTAAGTCGGCCTTCATCCATGACCTGCAGAAGTAGGTTGAATACGTCGGGATGGGCTTTCTCAATCTCGTCGAGAAGAATAATAGAGTAGGGGCGTCGCCTTACTTTTTCGGTAAGTTGACCACCCTCTTCATAACCGATATATCCCGGAGGTGCACCCACAAGGCGTGATACGGTGAATTTTTCCATATATTCACTCATATCGATACGTATCAATGTATCGGCAGAGTCAAACATATATTCGGCGAGTTTTTTGGCAAGGTGGGTTTTGCCAACACCGGTAGGGCCGAGGAACATAAAAGTGCCTATTGGTTTGTTAGGGTCTTTGAGACCTATGCGGTTACGTTGAATTGCCTTGACGACCTTGTCGATGGCTTGATCTTGTCCGATGATGCTGTTTTTAATTGCCGGAGCCATTTCCATGAGTCGTTTGCCTTCTGTCATGGCGATACGTTGAACGGGTACACCGGTCATCATTGCAACCACTTCGGCAACCTTATCTTCGTCAACAGTCTGTCGGTTGTCCTCGAGCGATTTTTCCCAGGCCAGCCTTTCTTTATCGAGCCGTTCAGAGAGTTTGTGAGACTTGTCGCGCCATGCAGCTGCTTTTTCAAAGTCTTGTGTTCGTGCTGCCTCAAGCTTGTTTTGGTTGGCAAGTTCTATTTCTTCTTCAAGTTTTTCTATTTGCTCGGGGACTATGATATTGGTGATGTGCACGCGTGAGCCGGCTTCGTCAAGTGCATCAATGGCTTTGTCGGGGAAGTTGCGGTCAGAGACATATCTCTCGGTTAGTGATACACATGCCTGTAGGGCATCATCAGTGAATGTCACGTTGTGATGCTTTTCATACTGTGGTTTAATGTTATTGAGAATTTCCAGAGTCTGCTCGGCAGTTGTGGGCTCGACCATCACTTTCTGGAAACGACGTTCAAGAGCACCGTCTTTTTCGATATTTTTGCGATACTCGTCAAGAGTTGTTGCTCCGATGCACTGGAGCTCTCCACGGGCCAAAGCCGGTTTAAGCATATTGGCCGCATCCATTGAGCCTTGGGCGTTTCCGGCACCTACGATTGTGTGTATCTCGTCAATAAATAATATTATATCGTTATTACGAGACAGTTCATTAAGAATTGCTTTGATGCGTTCTTCAAATTCGCCACGGTATTTGGTTCCGGCAACGATTGAGGCCATGTCCAGCGAAACAACGCGTTTATTGAACAATACGCGAGGAACTTTACGTTGAGCTATACGCAGTGCCAACCCCTCGGCTATTGCTGATTTGCCGACACCGGGCTCGCCAATAAGTATGGGGTTGTTCTTTTTGCGGCGTGAAAGAATTTGAGCCAAGCGTTCAATCTCTGTTTCACGGCCGACAACGGGGTCAAGACGCCCCTCGGCGGCAACTCGAGTCATGTCGCGGCCAAATTTGTCAAGCATGGGGGTGTCAGAATTGGCGTGTCTCTCACGTTTGGAGGTGGTTCTGGACTGGTTGCCCGATTTGTCGTTATTATTATCTTCGGGGGTTAACAGGTCATCTTCCATGTCAGACAGGGCGTCATTTACATTGTTGTCGTCAAGGGCGGTATTACTATTGCCTTGTGTTGATTTGCTGAGAGCTTCATAGGTAATACCGGCATTAATAAAGGGTTTTAAAAATTCCATTTTTTTATAGTCATGATGATGGAAAAGAGCGAGTATTAGATGGGATGAATCTATAGTGTCGCTGTGTTGGATACGAGACTCAAGAATAGCAAGTTTAAGTAGCCGATCGGTTTGGGCATTAACTATAATGCGGGACTGTTCGGCCGATTTGCTTTCTAAATCATAAAGGGAGTTGTCAAGTTCTTGGCCAAGTTGCTTGAGGCAATCCTCGCCAACGACTGTCTTTAACAGACGATAACCGGCATCACCGGTATTTATTGAGGCCAACAACAAGAATTCGGGTGTCACCTCTCGCCGGTTGTGTTTATGTACCAACTCGGTAGAAGCGTTCAACGTTGCAGTGAATTCAGGGGAAAAGTTATGTGTCATATTTTAATTTAAGAGCTTAAGTACTTATTTTATAGAGAGATGATGTGATATCTCGGGACAATAGGGCTTTTTATGTCAGTTTTAAGACAGCCCCCTACATTCTATATAACAAAAATTATGCCAAATGTTATTGGCTGTGTTAAAGCAGATATGTTTTAAGGCTCTTGATATTGTATGGTTGAGATGGTCTTTTATTAGATTTGAAGTACCAATGTGTTGGTCGTTGGCGATTTTGGCTGATAAGTTGATATAAATGCCTTAAAGGGGATGTATGTGAGTTAAAAGTATTACCTTTGCACTGTATTTATGAATTATCACATTGTAATAATATTTGTTTTAGTCCTGATACTTGGCGGCTTAAGAGGACAGTCTCAGGAAAAGTCAGATTTATCTAAACGACAGCTTGTCGATGTAGATAGTGTGATGTGTGATATGTCGTGTCCTGATACAGTTGTTGTTTCACAATACAATAATGCGTCTGTAGATACCGTTGCTGTGGTAAAAAAAGAAAGTGGGTTGAAGCGAATAATCAATAAGGTGATAGATTATTTTGGTGATGCCAATAAAGAACATCCTGACCGCGCTTTTGACATATCATTTATAGGCGGGCCACATTATTCATCGGAAGAGGGTTTTGGTATCGGATTGGCCGGGTCCGGTCGATATAAGGCCGGAAAAAATTGGCGTAATGATACAGTCACGCCTTACTCCAATATTACGTTGAAACTTGATGTTGCCACTGCTCCGATGTATAAGATCGGTGTCGAAGGTTACCATATATTCCCCAATGATCCTTATAGGCTGGTGTATGATGTATATTTCTATAAATTCAGGGATAAATTCTGGGGAATGGGATATGAAAATAATAGAGTGGATGCCAATGAGACATCTTATAGCCGATTGCAGTCACAAGCTTATGTGAATTTTGCCATAAAATTACGTGAAAATGTATTTTTAGGTCCGACAGCCATGTTTAGTTATGTCAATGCAAACAAATTTGAAGAGAGCCGAGCATGGTTGTTTGAAGGGCAATCAAACCGAACTTTTACAACCGGTCTTGGATTTACATTTATGGTTGATACTCGAGATATACCCACAGGACCAACCAACGGATTTTACCTAAAGATTGACCAACAGTTCAATCCACGTTTTATGGCTAATAAATATGCCTATTCGATGACTGAATTCTCGGTCGCAACGTATAAATCGGTATGGAAAGGTGGTATTATCGCTCCATTGCTACATGGACGTTTTACTTATGGTAATACCCCATGGGGTATGATGTCTTATTTTGGTGGGGGTAATTACATGAGGGGCTACTATGAGGGAAGATATAGAGATAAAAATGAACTGGACGTGACCATTGAGCTCAGACAGCATGTGTGGCGACGCAATGGTATTGTTGTGTGGTTGAGTGCGGGAACGGTTTTTCCACGATTTGATGCTATGAGATTTAAACATATACTGCCAAATGCCGGTATCGGTTATCGTTGGGAGTTTAAAAAAGGTGTCAATGTGAGGTTGGATATTGGTTTCGGTAAGGGTGAAAAAGGAATAAACTTTGGCTTAAATGAAGCATTTTAAACATTTTGCGAAATGTCATTTAAAGATTCGATAAACTATATAAAACAGCTTAAATATAAACAGGTAGCGGCATTGATGCTTAATCCCCATGTGTGGATGTGGGTTTTTCCGTTATTGTTGATAATTCCTAATGTGGGGTTGTGCATCACTGAGTTTAACTCGTTGATGGCTAAACTTACCAATATAGTATTACCGTTTGGCGTATATCTACTTTTAATGACATGGTCACGGAAAGTAGGACGCACGATGTTGTTATGTCTTCCTATAATGATTTTGTCGGCATTCCAGATAGTGCTGTTTTTCTTATTTGGTCAAAGTATTATTGCTATTGACATGTTCATGAACGTTGTCACTACCAACCCGGCAGAGGCAACCGAGTTATTGGGCAATCTTAAGGTGGCGATATTGACTGTGTGTGCATTTTATCTGCCACCAATATGTGTGGGCGTGTATATGGTGATTAAAAAACGACGTTTAAGCGAGCCGGCGCGGGAAAAAGGTCGTAAAGCGGGTGTATTTATAACTGTCATCGGTCTGGTGATGATGTTATTTACATGGGTGTTTGTAGACGGCTTTAAACCTACGCGCGAGATATTCCCTTATAATGTGATGTCTAATGTGTGTACGGCAGTATCGCGCGTTTATGAATCAATGAATTACCATAAGACTTCGGCATCGTTCAGTTATACACCTATGATGACTCGTGAAAAAGAGTTGGTCGAGATTTACGTTGTAATATTGGGAGAGACCTCTCGAGCAGCCAATTGGCAGCTGCTGGGGTATGACCGAGAGACTAATCCCCGGTTGTCCGGTCGTTCCAATCTTGTTGCCTTTGATAAGGTGTTGTCAGAGATTAATACTACTCATAAAAGTGTGCCGATGTTGTTGTCCTATCTTACTTCTGAGAACTTTGGAGACTCGGTGGCACACACCCGGAGTGTTTTCTCGGCTTTTAATGACCTCGGATATCAAACAGCCTTTATCTCCAATCAACGTCGAAATCATTCATATATAGACTTTTATGGCTCAGAGGCCCGTACAGTCAATTTTATTTCTGACCGTGGCGGCCCTCAATTGGATATGAATTTGGTAGAGCCGCTTAAAAAAATTATTGCAACATCTCCGTCTCATAAAATTTTTGTAGTGTTACATGCCTATGGGTCTCACTTTGAGTATCGCAAGCGTTATACTCCTGATATGGCTTACTTTACTCCCGAGCATAATTCCCAAGCATCGGCCGATAATCGACAGGAGCTTATTAATGCTTATGATAATACGATCAGATATACCGACATGTTTATTAATGAGGTAATCAAAACGCTTGAAGAAACCGGCGAAGTGGCCTCGGTGATTTATGTGTCAGATCATGGTGAGGATATATTTGATGACGAGAGAAAAAGATTTTTACACTCGTCACCAGTACCGACGGCCAATCAGATACATGTGCCGATGTTGGTGTGGACGTCTGATAAATTCAATGAAATGTTTCCTGAACGTACTGCGGCACTTAAAGCTAATAAATCTAAGGATGTGTCATCCTCGATATCCTTGTTTCATACTGTAATTGATATGGCCGGAATTAAGACGCCGTTCTACGATAATAGCAAGTCATTGATGTCACCTGGCTATTCGAGCCCTCGTCGTCGCTACTTGAATGATTATAATGAATCTGTTGAGTTGATTAACTCGGGATTGTGGAATATAGACATTGATGTGTTGGGTAGACGTGGCATTTCGGTAGATTAGGTTTGAGGTATAGTTGTCCAAAACGCAAGTGTATATGGTTGTAAATTAATAGTATATGATTTTGGCATGGTCTGAAAGTTTTCCAAAATGGAAAATTATTTGATTATTTTTAGGATGTAGGCTTGTCTGAAATAAAAAATATGTGTAGTTTTGCAGGACCTAAAATTAACCATAAACAACATCTTAAAAATTGCCAGTTATAATGATACAGACAGTCATAAAGCGTGATGGACGCATCGTGGGATACAACGAAGAAAAGATTAAAGCAGCCATACGTAAAGCCATGATTACGACCGATCTTGGAGAAGATGAGGCTTTAATTCAGAAAATAACCGACCGTATAGGCATGACCGGATCAGCTCAAATGACTGTAGAACAGATACAGGACCGTGTAGAACTGGAATTAATGAAGAGCCCTCGTAAGGAAGTGGCCAAACGGTATATAGCATATCGAGATCAGCGTTCAATAGCTCGTCGTGCCAAAACTCGAGACATGTTTCTTGAAATTATAGAGGCAAAAAATACCGATGTCACACGCGAAAATGCCAACATGAATACTGACTCACCGGCCGGTATGATGATGAAATTTGCGTCAGAGACGACCAAGCCCTTTGTTGATGATTATCTGCTCAGTGACGAGGCGCGTGATGCGGTCAGGGGCGGATATATCCATATCCATGACAAGGACTACTATCCTACCAAAAGTCTTACATGTGTTCAACATCCGTTGGACCATATACTCGAGCGTGGGTTTGTAGCCGGGCATGGAGAATCACGTCCGGCCAAGCGAATAGAGACTGCAAGTGTTATAGCGTGTATCTCGCTTGAAACTGCCCAGAATGAGATGCATGGCGGACAAGCCATCCCCGCCTTTGATTTTTACCTCGCTCCATATGTGAGATACAGTTTTATTGAAGAAATTAAAAACCTTGAGAAATTATCGGGAGAGGATTTATCAAGCTTATATAATATAAAAGTAAAAGAGTTTGAGAAAAAAGAACTTGATAATCTGACCGGAAAAGACCGATATCTGCAACATGCGATAAATCGTACGGTAAGTCGTGTCCATCAAGCGATGGAAGCGTTTATACACAATATGAACACTATCCATTCTCGTGGAGGCAATCAGGTTGTATTCTCGTCAATCAATTATGGCACGGATACCTCGGCTGAGGGACGTTGTGTTATAAGGGAGTTGCTGAAATCTACCTATGAAGGTGTAGGTAATGGTGCTACTGCAATCTTCCCAATTCAGATATGGAAAAAGAAGAAAGGTGTTAATTACTTGCCCGGCGATCCCAACTACGACTTATATAAGATTGCATGTAAAGTGACAGCACGTCGGTTCTTCCCCAACTTTCTGAATCTTGATGCCTCTTTTAATCAGCATGAAAAATGGGATGCTGATGATCCCAAACGATATCTCTATGAAGTTGCCACTATGGGATGCCGCACACGCGTGTTTGAGAACCGTTATGGTGAAAAAACATCGATTGGCCGTGGTAATATCAGCTTTACTACAATTAATATTGTGAGATTGGCAATCGAGTGTATGAATATAAAAGACCAGGAAGAACGCATAAACCATTTTATGTCCAAGCTGGATAACATGCTTGAGATAACAGCCCGTCAGCTCAATGATCGATATGAGTTCCAAAAGACAGCTTATGTTAAACAGTTCCCTCTGCTGATGTCCAAGCTGTGGAATGGAGCAGAAAATTTAGCGCCTAATGAGACTATCGAGTCGGTTATTAACCAAGGCACCCTGGGTATCGGATTTATAGGCTTGGCCGAATGTCTTGTGGCCTTGACCGGAAAACATCACGGTGAGTCGGAAGAGTCTCAAGTCCTGGGTCTTAAAATTGTGAGTCGTATGAGATCTCGCGCCAATGAATATTCAGAACGTTATGGACATAACTTCTCGATATTGGCTACGCCTGCCGAGGGCTTGTCGGGCAAGTTTACGGTTAAGGATAAACACACCTTTGGGGTCTTGCCCGGAATTACAGATAGGGAATATTATACCAACTCCAATCATGTTCCGGTATACTATCATTGTTCGCCCCGCCATAAAGCTATGATTGAGGCTCCATATCATGAAATAACACGAGGCGGTCACATATTTTATGTTGAGATTGATGGCGATGCGACACATAATCCTCAAGCTATTGCTGATATTGTTGACTTGATGGACAAATATAATATCGGATATGGCTCGGTAAACCATAATCGCAATCGTTGTATGAACTGTGGATATGAGGATGCCACCGAGAATCTCAATGAGTGTCCCAAATGTGGGTCCGATGCCATTGATAGGTTGCAACGTATAACGGGATATCTCGTAGGAACTACCGATCGTTGGAATAGTGCCAAATTGGCTGAGTTGCGCGATAGAGTTGTTCATAAATAATTACTATCGATAGAGAATGTTAAGAATACTTGATATAGTACCGGGGACATCTGTAGATGGCCCCGGGCTTCGCACAGCCATATATTTTGCCGGATGTAGTCATAATTGTCCCGGTTGTCATAATCCGTCGAGCCATGATTTTGCCGGTGGTAGAGAAATGACAATTGAAGATATCGTATCGGTCATAGAGGATTATGGCTTCAATGTGACTTACAGTGGTGGTGACCCTTTGCAACAAGACCCCGAACTTTTAACAGAGTTGTCCCGCCGTTTGACAGAATGTGGCTATAACTTATGGTGCTACACCGGATATAATTATGAACATGTCATTTGTCATCCGGCATTGAAGTATATTGATGTTCTCGTCGATGGGCCATTCATTGAAGAGCAGAGAGACCCATCATTAATTTTTAAGGGAAGCGTCAATCAACGATTAATAGATTTAAAGATGTCAACGCGTGATGACATCGTGGAGTGGAAATCTGATTTTTGAATGTAATATAATACCGGTTGCTAATGAACCTTTGTGATAGTAGTATGTTGGGATAATATAACCCCAATTATACTTACTTATGAGAACGATTTTAATTATAGCATCAATCATGGTTGTCCTTACCGGCGGGGCATGTATCCGACAGTCAAAAGATGTCACTCCTGAAGGCCGTGTTGACCAGTACCGGCAACAACAGCCCGATGTCAATAACTCCTGTAATAAAGACACGTTAAGTGTCAAGCAACAAGTCGAGGATGCAGCTATAGTGGGTGACGATTTTGGCGTTGATGGTATGCCCGTAGAGTGATGTGAAAGAGGGCGATTTTAGGAATAGAAAAAAAAACGCTAAATTTGTCCGTTCAAAAAGGTTTTATCTCTATTCCCGATAATGAAAAAAATACGTAACTTCTGCATTATTGCACATATAGACCACGGCAAATCAACGCTTGCCGACCGATTGCTCGAGTATACCAATACTGTGTCAGCCAAGGATATGGAAGCTCAAGTTCTTGATGACATGGATCTTGAAAAAGAAAGAGGCATTACAATTAAGAGCCATGCAATACAAATGGAATATAGGTACAATGGTGAAGACTATACGCTTAATCTCATTGATACCCCGGGACATGTTGACTTTTCCTATGAAGTATCACGCTCGATAGCCGCGTGTGAAGGAGCGTTGCTTATTGTAGATGCCTCTCAAGGTATTCAAGCCCAGACTATCAGTAACCTATATATGGCGCTTGAGAATAATTTGGAGATAATCCCGGTAATGAATAAATGTGATCTTGATTCAGCCAATCCCGATGAGGTTGAAGACCAGATTGTTGATTTGTTGGGATGTGATCCCGAAGACATAATTAGAGCGTCAGGCAAGACCGGTATGGGTGTGGAGGATATTTTAAGGGCAATCATAGAACGTATCCCGGCACCAGACGGAGATTCCGATGCTCCATTGCAAGCTCTGATTTTTGACTCGGTATTCAATTCTTTCCGTGGTATTATAGCGTATTTTAAAATCGTTAATGGTCGGATTAAGAAAGGCGATTTTGTAAAATTTGTTTCGACCGGCAAAGAATATAATGCCGATGAGATAGGCGTGTTGAAGCTTGATATGTCACCACGGGCTGAATTGTCGGCAGGAAATGTCGGATATATCATATCGGGCATTAAGACCTCAAAGGAAGTAAGGGTTGGCGACACAATCACACATGTCAACGCCCCCTGTAAGGAGGCGATTTCAGGGTTTGAAGAAGTAAAGCCCATGGTGTTTGCCGGCGTTTATCCTATAGAAACGGAGGACTTTGAAAATCTAAGAGCGTCGCTTGAGAAGTTACAGCTTAATGATGCCAGTCTTACATTCACGCCCGAGTCATCAGCGGCTTTGGGATTTGGTTTCCGTTGCGGATTTCTTGGGCTGTTGCACATGGAGATCATACAGGAGCGCTTAGGTCGTGAATTTGATATGGATGTCATTACAACAGTCCCCAATGTATCGTATAATGTGTATGATAAACATGGTGAAATGACTGAGGTGCATAATCCATCGGGATTGCCTGACTTGACACTCATTGATCATATAGAAGAACCTTATATACGTGCGTCTATTATTACATTGGCCGATTTTATAGGCCCCATCATGACATTATGTCTCGGTAAACGCGGTGAGCTTGTGAGACAAGAATATATCTCGGGTAACCGTATGGAGCTGACTTTTGATATGCCATTAGGCGAGATTGTAATTGACTTTTATGACAAGCTTAAAAGCATCTCAAAGGGGTATGCATCATTTGATTACCACTTGCATGACTTTAGAGAATCCAAGTTGGTCAAACTCGATATCCTGCTTAATGGAGAGAGCGTAGATGCTTTGTCGACATTGACTCATGCCGATAATGCGGTAACATTTGGCCGACGCATGTGTGAAAAACTTAAGGAACTTATACCACGACAACAGTTTGATATTGCCATACAGGCTGCAATCGGGGCCAAAATTATTGCGCGTGAGACAATTAAAGCTGTTCGTAAAGACGTTACAGCCAAGTGTTATGGCGGTGATATCTCCCGTAAGCGCAAGTTGCTTGAAAAACAGAAGAAAGGCAAAAAACGCATGAAGCAAATAGGCTCGGTAGAGGTGCCTCAAAAGGCATTCCTTGCAGTTCTTAAGCTTGACTAAAACTGCTTGGATTATGATTTTATTTCCCAAGTCCAAGATTAACATAGGACTACATATTCTTGGTAAGCGAGAAGATGGTTACCATGATATTGAGACTATAATGGTTCCGACAGATTGGAGCGACATACTTGAGATAGTACCATCTAAATCGGCCCGTCATTCATTAACCACTACCGGGCGCGAGGTACATTGTGCTCCTGAGAAAAATCTGGTTTTTAAGGCTGTGAACGCAATGTCCGAGGTTTGTGAAATACCGCCTACCGATTTCTATCTGCATAAGATTGTTCCGGATGGCGCCGGATTAGGTGGAGGTTCGGCTGATGCCGCTTCGACGGTTATGGGGTTGAATCGACTTTATAATTTGGGATTGAATCAATCACAGATGTCAGATATCCTTAGTCGGGTAGGGGCTGACTGCCCGTTCTTTCTATATAATCATCCAATGTTGGCAACAGGGACGGGCACTGAGCTAAGTGAGATAGATATTGACTTGTCAGGGCTATGTGTTGTTATTGTCAAGCCTCTATCTGAATCAGTGTCTACGGCTCAGGCTTATAACTGTTGCCATACTGACAACACACGTCGCCCTCTTTCGGAATTAGTGATAAATACCGATATTAATGCTTGGCAGGATGTTGTTGTTAACGATTTTGAACCGGGAGTATCTTGTTTGTTACCGATGGTTAAATCAGTCAAAGACATGCTGATGGATCGTGGCGCGATGTACACGTCTATGTCAGGCTCGGGGTCGGCTGTTTATGGTCTTTTTGATAGGTGGGTTGACCGAGACGATTTGTTTTCGGCGTTTGATAGTTGTAATTGTGAGGTCTATATCGGTAAATTGTGAAGACATGATATTGGCGGGTATGGACCGAATTACAATTGGTTAACACATTTTATTTATACTATTTACAAACAGCATTGAAGCTCAGTTGTTATAAAACTAAGCGATAATGTATGTCAACACGTGAGTTTGGCAATGTTTTTGCTGTATTGATATATGATAAGATGACTGACAATAAGTCAGTCATGTCAATACCGTATTGTATATAAAATATCACAGTATTATGAGTGTAAAAGATAAAAAAGTTGAGGCTCAAGAAGCTAATAATGAAGCACAAAACAATATTAACATTGAAAATCCTCAAGTAGAAATTAATGACACTGCTGATGTCGAGAATTCAGATGTCGAGGACTTTGCTAATGAGGAAATGTCGGAGATTGATGAGTTGAAACAAAAATTGGCTTCGGCACGTGTCGAACTTGAAAAAGAAAAAAAAGAGTATCTGTTCCTGATGGCCGAGTTTGATAACTTCCGCAAACGTGTGGTGAAGGAGAAAGCAGAGCTTATCAAGAACGCGGCCGAAAAAGTTCTTGCCGGCTTACTTCCGATAATAGATGACTTTGAACGAGGACTCAATGCTACTAAAGACTCAGAGGATGCCGCTGCTACTCATCAGGGTATGGAATTGATTTATAATAAATTGATTAAATATCTTAAAGACAATGGGGTAGTCGAGATGGAGACCCAAAATGTGATGTTCGATCCTGAGATACATGAGGCAATAGCAATGGTTCCGGCTACTGATCCTGAACAAAAAGGTAAGATTGTCGATACAGTTCAGAAAGGGTATATGCTCAATGATAAAGTTTTAAGACATGCCAAGGTTGCTGTCGCCCAATAATATATTCCTGGTTAGATAATGGAAAATAAAAGAGATTATTATGAAGTGCTGGGCGTTTCTAAAACAGCCACAGCCGATGAGATTAAAAAGGCTTACCGTAAAATAGCCATCAAATACCATCCCGATAAAAATCCCGGGAACAAAGAGGCTGAGGAAAAATTTAAAGAGGCAGCTGAGGCATATGATGTACTATCCAATGCCGAGAAACGACAGAAGTATGACCAATATGGTCCATCCCTGGGTCCCCAAGGATTTCCCGGCGGTGGGTATAGTTATGGTGGAGGCATGTCAATGGAAGATATTTTCTCTCAGTTTGGAGATATCTTCGGTGATATCAACTTTGGCGGTTTTGGGTCGGCTGCGGGTGGACGCCGTTCAAGACAGCGTCAACGTCGTGGTTCAGACTTGAGAATTAGAGTAAAACTGAGCCTTGAGGATATCGCCAATGGCGTTACCAAAACATTGAAAATACCTACATATGTTGCATGTGACCATTGCAAAGGTACCGGAGCCAAGGATGGTGTCGCTTTTGCTACATGTAGCACATGTCATGGGACAGGAACTATAAATAGAGTACAGAATACGATGTTTGGCGCCATGCAGTCTACAGCTGTATGCCCGGACTGTGAAGGTACCGGTAAAACAATATCGGAGTACTGTGCATACTGCCGAGGAGAAGGCGTGGAAAAGAAAGACGTTCAGGTGTCATTTACAATCCCCGGCGGAGTCGAAGACGGTCAGGTATTAACATTGAGAGGCAAAGGCAATGCGCCTCGGCATGGCGGTGTAAACGGAGACCTTTTAATAGTTATCGAAGAGATAAAACATCCCGAACTTATCAGAGACGGTGCCGACGTGATCTATAACTTGATGCTTGACTTCCCGACGGCAGCTCTCGGTGGTTCGGTTGAAGTGCCTACCATTACCGGTCGTGCAAGACTTAAAATAGCTCCCGGCACCCAACCGGGTAAGGTGTTAAGATTGAGAGGAAAGGGTGTGCCTAACCAGCAAACCGGCAACCGTGGCGATGAGTTGATTAATGTTATGGTATATGTACCAGAAAAATTGACTCCCGAGCAACAAGCCACAATTGAAAACATGAAAGGCGCTCCTAATATGTCACCTGATGAAAATGAGAGGAACCGCATTTTTTCAAACCTCAAGCATATCTTTGAATAAAAGTCCTTCTGTAAGTACTGAATTCTAATTGACAGTAGTCAAGCTATATTGATAGATTAAAAGCTGTCGAGATATTAAATAGTACTCAACCATCCAAGTTGTTATTGTGGTAACATCTTGGATGGTCTTGTTATATTAGTTTGTATAGGTGTTGGTGTGTATGTAGGTGTGTTGTTGGTTAAATAAAATTAAAGAATTGGCCGTGAATATATATTTTAGTATTTTTGTGAAATCGGCTAAATCAAGGCTGAATTTATACTGATATTGGACCATTCAAGAAAATTACAACCAATCATCTCAATGACCATATTATCATTTAAATTAAAAAAAGTAAGGGATTTGATGTGCATGTCGGCAGTAATTGCAATGACGGCATGTGGAGGTACAGCATCATCTTCCGGAGAATCGAAGGATGTCGTGGTTGAAGATGATTCCACATTGGTGAAAAAAGTATTGTTGCCACTTCCTGACACGGCATATAAATCGGCTGAAATTGTGAAATATAGGATTGATGTGCCTGATACGACTATAAGTGGAGATATTAAGTCGTTGGTTGATCTATATGCCGATACTCCTGGTACTTTCACTTTTAGAAAAGGGGGGATGAGACAGGCTGATTTTGGTGGTGTTATCAATGGTACACCTTCAGAAATTTCAGTTGATTGGGAGTTTATTACAGACATTGATAACCGTGAGACCAAAATGGGAACATGGGGAGGTGGTTCAGGATGGACAGGACAACCGCTATATGTAAATTGGCCTGATTCAACCCTGAAAAAATTTGCCCATGCAGGAATAAATTGTCCCAATCAGGAAATCATTGTGGGGTCATTAGCATCTAAGGTCTATTTTATAGACTATAACACCGGCAAGAAATCAAGACCGGCAGTCGATGTCTTTAATCCTATCAAGGGGACAATTTCGCTTGATCCAACATTAAACGGAAATCTGTATGTGGGTCAAGGTATTCCGGCGACCAAGCCGTTTGGCTCGCTCGTCATCGATTTATATAAAGGTATGGTAACTCATACTATACCCCAGGACCCTAAAGCCCAGCGAGGATGGCAAGCCTATGACTCATCACCAATAAGAGTAGGCCAATTTTTATTTTGGCCCGGCGAAAACGGCACTATATATAAATACATGATATCACCGGGAACGCTTCAGCTTCATTCCGCGCTCAGATATACTGTAGATGGTCGTGCCCCGGGTGTCGAATCATCTATGGCTGTATATTTAAACTATGGGTATATCTCTGATAACAGAGGAAATATAATATGTTTAAATCTTAACACGATGAAGCCTGTGTGGCGATCGTCAACCGGCGATGATACCGATGCAACCCCCGTCATCGGGATAGAAAACGGGCATCCGTTTATTTATGTAGGTAGCGAGATTGATTTACAGGATGTGGGCAACGCGACATTCCTTAAAGTTGACGGTATCACCGGTGAGACTGTATGGAACTCAAAGATACCGGGACGACGCATAAATCGCGATGACAAACATTTTGATGGCGGATTTTATGCTACAGCATTACTTGGATCCGGTGATTGCAAGAACCTGGTATTCTCTAATTGTGTGACTAACGAGAAAGGACAGAGTGGCGATTTTGTCGCTCTAAACAGAATGACGGGGAAAATAGAGTATAGAACCAGACTTAAATATTATGCATGGTCTTCCCCGGTGTCACTTATTGATTCTAAAGGTAAGATGTATATAGTTACCGGTGATTGTTCGGGTAATATCTATGTGATAGAAGGACTTACCGGTAAAATTCTTTTAAGCAAGCGTATCGGTAATAATTTTGAATCCTCACCGGTAATTATTCCCGGTACATCCTCACTGGTTGTAGGTTCGCGTGGTAACTCGATATTTAAAATAACGATAAAATAATAATAAACTCTCTCCAATATATTATGATGCATAAAAAAATAATACTGTCACTGCTCATATTTTTAACTTGTACATTTACAATATCGTCCAAAAACATATCGTCGTATGTCGGGAAAGTCAAGGATGGTTACAACTTCTGGCTTTATACTCCCGATGTTCATAAAGCCGATACGATAAGCAAGCCGGTAGTTATATTCCTACATGGAGCCAGCTTATGTGGTAACAATCTTGACCGCGTGAGACATTATGGTCCAATCGATGCCATAGATAAGGGACGAGACTTGGATGCCTATGTTATAGCACCTCAAAATCCAGGCGGATCATGGAGCCCCAAAAAAGTTATGAATATACTCGACTACGTTACGGCTAATAACAGGGTGGACTTAAATCGAGTTTATGTTATAGGAATGAGTCTCGGAGGCTATGGAACAATTGACCTCACAGCCACATACCCCGATAGAATTGCGGCAGCTATAGCCATGTGTGGTGGTGGAACTGTGTCCAACCTCGGCAACCTTAATGACGTGCCACTGTGGATTGTGCATGGCACAGCCGACCGGGCAGTCAATATTCGCGAAAGTGATAAGGTTGTCTCGGCAATGAAAGCTGACAACAGCAAGACTCCCCGACTGGTTTATAATCGCATACCGGGCATGAATCATTCCCAACCGGCTCGGATGTTTTATCTTCCAGAGTGTTATGACTGGTTACTCAGTCACAGCCTCCTTGACCCTAATCGTGAGATTAACTCAACATTTGACGTTAAATCAATGATGGCTAATGCCTATAAAGGATTGAAGGCCACCAATCCCAATAGGAAATATACTCGTCATCGTAAGTCGGCCAACAAATCAAAATCATCACGTCGCCGTCATTCACGCCGTAATCGTTGATAAGTAGCATGTCAAGAACAATTGTATCTAAAAATAGATAAAATTGTTGTAAAACTGCAAAATACTCACAGATGATTTGATGTTAAATATATTTTAGGCTCGAAATATTCAGAGTTCAATGGAGCATAATTTAAAGCTTATAACTGTATTGGTGCCTTGCTATAATGAGCAAGAATCATTGCCATTGCTTTATGAGCGGTTGACAACCGTGATGGATGCTTGCCCTAATTATCGTTGGGAAGTAATTACAGTCAATGACGGTAGCACGGATGCTACGTTAGGGATGCTTATGCAGATGCATGCGCGTGACAAACGTTGGCGTTATATAGATTTATCACGGAATTTTGGCAAAGAAACCGCCATGCTCGCCGGCATGGATTATGCCACGGGTGATTGTGTCGTAATTATGGATAGCGACTTGCAACATCCGCCGGAAATGATACCTCGGATGTTAGAAAAGTGGGAACAAGGATTTGATGATGTATATGGGGTGAGACTGCAACGCGGACGTGAGTCTTGGCTCAGACGTTCAATGTCGTTACTGTACTATAAGTTACTACAAAAAACCACGCGTATCCCTGTACTCCAGAATACGGGCGATTTCAGACTTCTTGACCGTATATGTGTTGATGCATTAACATCAATGCGTGAATGTCAGCGATACACCAAAGGTTTATATTGTCGCATAGGTTTTAAAAAGGCCGGAGTGGAATTTGAGCAACAAGATCGCGAGGCCGGCAGAAGTAAGTGGAGTTTCAGATCCTTGCTGGGGCTGGCAATCGATGGAATTACAAGCTATACGACGGCTCCGTTACGATTTGCGACAGTCATGGGGTTGCTTGTGTCGGCTGCCGCATTTATATATATGATATGGGTATTTATAAAAGCGGCCATCTATGGTGACCCTCAGGCCGGTTTCCCCACAATTATGACTGTAATGTTGTTTTTGGGCGGAGTTCAATTGCTCACATTAGGTATTCTCGGCGAATATGTCGGACGTATATTTAATGAGGTTAAAAATCGCCCGTCCTACTTTGTACGTGAGGTTGATGGCATTAAGGTGTCATCAAAGGCCAAAGACCGTGGTTGATGAGACGTTTTAAGGAAATAATTGGACGTGAGTCAACTTGGGCAGCCTTGATTATAATGTATGCTGTTGTAAACATTTTTGTTCGCTCGGTTAACCATATAAATATAGGAGACGAACTTAGGTACTATTATAAATTTGACCTAAAGCCTGGACAAACCTACTTTAATTTCAGCCACCTCGAGCCTGTAAAAACAATAGAAGATGTGGTTGACTCCCAGATTAACCATTATCGGTGTGTCAACGGCCGCATACCTGTTCATTTTATAGAGCAACTTATCTCGGCTAAACAGATATTCATCCCTTATTTTATTATCAACGCTCTATTATTTGGCGCGTTGATTGTCATGTTTATAAAGTTAACCCTGCCTAAGGGAAAACGTTATAATGCTTTGGCAATATTGGTTATAACGATGGGATTTATGTATCTCTTCCCGAATCCGGGACGTCTATGGGTTTCAATAAATCTGTCGTTAAACTATTTGTTGCCGTCCCTGCTTACCCTGTGTACCATTTATATACTTGGTCTTGTGAGAGAAGGGAGATTGGAAAATGTCGGTTGGCTAAAAATAGCCGGTCTCTATTTGCTTGGATTCTTTACCGGATGGAGCAATGAGGCTTTTTCGTTTCCTCTTTCCGGAGCATTATTCTTATATTATGTCTTTCATATCAAAAAGTTTGATTATTATTCTCGTTCATTAGTAATTCCGCTATGGATAGGAGCGGTGGCAATGGTTTTATCACCGGGCAATTGGATCAGAGCTTCCAAAGCTACAGATATTGTGCCGGGCTTTTTGGATGTGCTATTGTCCATAAAAATAATATGGATACTTATAGCTGTCGGAGTGATTTGCGCCGTGTTTAATCGAAAGGGAATATATAATTTTATCAAGCGTAATTATGTATTGTTCATAGCCTTGTTGCTGGCTGTCGGTATGGGAGTCATGGCTCATACCGGCGCTCGTTCCTTTACGGCCATAGAGCTATTTGCCTATTTGCTAATCACGCGTGCCGCTTCACCTCTGATACGGCCCACACGCGGTGTCCTTCGTGTAATATTTATAATAATTATGTGCTTGTTTGTACTGCATCAATCATTGGTTACACGGGAGCATATCCGTCACTATAGGGCTATAAGTAAAGCGGTGGATGATTATCGTACAAGTAGGTATGGAACAGTAAGATATGACTATCAGGAGTCACCAGCGTTTTTGGCCCCGTTTGTGTATTCCCAGATACCGACACTTGGAGGGGCCAAATATGAATGGTCTCTGCTTGGTGTCTCGGTATGCGGTACCCAAAAACCCTTCATCGCTCTTTCCCCTGAACAGTATGACAATATCGATACTATCAATTATGCCTCACCCAGGACTTCGCCCTTATATCCGTTTACACAGCTTGGCAACGGATATGTAGCTCCGGCCGGTTGTGTTAAGTCCGGTAGCTATGCTGTAACTACAGACGATGGACGCCAACTGACAATATATTGTCGCAAATTTTACTCACCGTCCGGACGCGTGTTCTCGGCATTAGTCCCTATCGTCGATGAACTAAAAATTGTCCGTATCACACCGATTAAAAAGTAATATAGCTCAACTCCTTACTCCTTACTCCTTTTACAATAAGTGATAGTGCTGTTGACAGTGCTGTTAGTTGAATTGTGGTAGGTTTTGGCATTTTTATGATACATGCCGAGCTAATTTTGCACTTGCCAGTTGAACCTACGGCCAACCGTTCTTCGCGGCAAGTGCATTGATTGCCATTCGGGTCTCACGGCTCACTCCGTCATATACTCGATGTATGAAACGCTTGAAGTTATCACGACCAACAAGGGCTTTCAGCCCTTTGTGGCCCACAACCTCATGCAGCACGGTCTGTTCGATGTCGGCCACGTTGTTGTTATTGGGAATGACAACAACAACCTCGCCAGTCTCGGTATCATACCAACCTTTGCTTCGGCGCATACGTCCGAGTATTTGGGGGTCATCGTGGGTCAGTTCGCCTCGGTCCTCGACAATGCGGATTGGAGTGTTGAATTTCTTAGACAACTTCTCGGCATGGCCGCGCTTGGTCGATAGGGATGTCTGTGCCATTTCCTGCTGATGGCTCGCTTCATCGGCCATTTTACTCTCCTGTAAAATCTTTTCTCCAGATTTGTTGTGTATCTCAGCTCCTTGTAGTATTTTCGTTACCTCATAGGTGTGTTGCTTATTGGCCTTATCATCCCCAAGACGATTTATAATCTCAGCTTCCTCCTGCCCTGGAGAGTAAATCTCCTGTTTTGCGACATCCTTAGCCGACTCATCCAAAAGTTTTTTACCCTTATCGTAGGATTTCTCAACTCCTTGCAGTAACTTTGTGGCTGAGATAGAAGTTCTCGGTGTCATTGCCATGGTTGACTGTGTTCTGCCATCTTTAGCAGGGTCTGTCATCGGCGCATCGAGAATTTCTATTTTTGTTACTTCGTATGAATGTGGACGATTGACCGAATTGACGAACTCGTGCATTGTTGTCTTTACACGGTAAATGTTACCGTCAATTTCTACCGCGCCATAAAGCCTATGAACCAGCAAATCCCCATTAAGTCCGTTTGCAGTGATGCGCAAACCGTTTTGTTTTATATAGTCAGGGTGAGTTTCCGCAAGAATGGAATGCGTGATGACATTTGGGAGTGCCTGAAGTACCGCTAATTGAACTCCCAAGTTCTCACTTTTTGAAATAGCAGATGCACTAAGATACTTGCGAACTGCCTTTTCACTTATCTCATAACTCCCAATAGGTGACTCGTTATAGTTACCCACCAAATTATTATGGGCCCACTCTAGCGCTTTTTTTATAGCTTCCCGTGCTGTTCCTTTAAACGGATGCCGCGCCACGTCAACAACCTCCACCTCCATGTCAGCAAGCCCCGGTGTTACTGTCCCTCTATCTGCAATAGCCTTATCCCGACGATTCTCAAAACTTGCTTCCACACGCCTTCTACCCTCGTCCTTAAGGTCAAGTCTGTGAGCCGCTTTCTCTCCCAGGAACATCATCTGCATGGGCGCTTCAGAAGCGCGCGAGTGGCTCACCTCAGCCATCTGGCCCTCATCCTCGCCTATCCAGGCTATCGAGTCTACAGGTACACGTTTACTATATACTTTCCCTCCTCCGGCATAGTCCTCAGCATTCATTCTCGACGGCGTCACAAAATTACCATCTTTGATAGGCTTAGAACTATATACTGTTATATATCCCGTCTCCTTGGCCTCTCTTAACTGCTCTATACTCATATCAGGATAGGTCATATCGCCATACTCGGCATAATCAGCCTCGGCTTGACGATACATCTCATCAAAGGTCTTGACGTCTGAGGCCGCTCTTATCCACGTATGGTAATCATCCATTGGCGGATTGGTCTCGTTAATACGTTGCAATTGTTCTCCTTTACGTTTCATCTCTTCGGGATTGACCTCACGTGCCAAGTCTTTTATCGGCATCTTCACAAACTCATCGACAGTCATCGATTTCAGGTCTTTGTCAGACCAACGACCAAACGCATCTCTCACCCAGTTGAGCGCGTCGGTCAACCACTGTTTGATGCGTTCCTTCAATGTCACTGCCCGGGCCATCTCCACCATGCCTTTCTTTTTGGCGTCCTCAACCATCTTGTCAAGAATGCTCTCGCCATGCTTGCCTGTGAGTCGTGAGTGTACCTCCGAGGCCACCAAGTCCTCATCTGTCGCGATGTCGGCATAGGCGGGGTCACTCATGACCTGGTTCCATACCGGTGTCTGTTTCAGCAGGTCCTTACCACGACTCCATAACTCGGGGTTAGCTTTTTGCAGGGCCTTATCCCACAGGTGTGTGTATTCATGGATAGGAGTATTGGCGTTCATCACCTCGGGGTCAAGATAAATCTTACCGTCCTTGACAAAACCATATACCTCACCCGAGCGGGTCTTCAAAAACTCTACTCCGTGACTAACTTCTTTGGGGCGGGGTGATACCAGACGGTCATCATATTGAGTGTCAGTATATTTTCCGGTTCTAATCCAATCTTCAACACCTTTGACGATGCCCTCCATTTTCTCAGCTGTGAGTTTGCCCGGGTCATATACAAGCTCTACAAGCTGTACACGACCGTCAGGACGAAATTTTGACGATGCAAGCTGTATTACTACACTGGTATTATTTTTTCTTTCGTTATGGTTGCCTGATACCTGATTTTGAGCATTAACATGGTGGTCAGAGACTCTTAAACGATAGGTTTCATTGTCAAGTTTATGACTCGCATAGACACTACTACTATCATTCAGACCTACTATTGCTGTCTGTAATTCACTTAAAAATGTCTCGGCTTCAATTTCCCCATTGGTAACTTTATTCTTAAGATCTGTTAATTTTGACCTTATCGATGCAATATTTGAAGAATTTATTTCTACCTTTGTTGCCGAATTCCGGCCCGTCAGTTTCGTCTTCTGCGTTTGCAGTTGTTCTGAAGATAGGCCGGGATTTTCTTTTTCGTCGAGTCCCTTAAGCATCTCATCTACTTCATCGGCCAATTTCTCGCCGGTGATTTTTTCGTATTCAGCCTTGACGGTTTTGGCGTCGGTCACCACCTCGATGCCAGCATCTTTGAGCAACTCGGTTACAGCCTCGCCGATACGACGCTTTCGCTCGTCAACACGCTCTCCATCAACCCCTATCGACTTCTCGATGTCATACCGGGGGTTATGATTATCCCAACTTGCCTTGGCGTCATTAAACGTAAGGTTTTTGAAAGCACGAGCTATATTCCATATCATTGTCTCGGCCATGGCCCGGTTGTATGCCACTATGGCTTTTTTTCGGGCCTCATTCAGCCTTGCTCCCTCGGGAGTATTGTTAAAACGCTCAAAAATGGAGTTTATCTCCTCTTGGCTGTGGTTTCCGTGGGGGTCTATACCTTCTTTACGGCACCACTTCACCCCGGCTTCTTGATATGCGCGGTGAGCCTCGCTGTAAGCTTGCGACGCTTCCTGCTCTCGCTTCTGGGCCAACTTATACTGCTGAGTCTTTACATCTACGTGGGTACTGTTTTGTACATCTATGTCGCGTTTGTCTTTTTGTAGAGTGTTATCGTCAGAGGCTTTGGTATTGTTAATTGGTTTTCCAATCTCGTCCTCGACAGCTTCATCACTCAGCTTATCAGGGGTATACCCATCATCTTCATCCTTACGTTGTGTTCGGCCATGGCTTCCATATTCTTCTTCCAATCTTCCAAGTCCTGTGGATCGGTCATCCCCAACTCTTCCATTAAGTCCTTGTCTTCGGGTGATATTTTTTTGTCCGTTTCTTCCATATCCTATTTCTTCTAAATATGTTATACATGCATCTCTCGATATCTCGCTCATGCGACCTAATAAGTCCTCTATTGTGCCGCGGGCTATATGATGAGCAATACTCTCAACTAAAATTTCCTCTTTGATAACCTGCTCTTTAGCTTCATCTGACTCATCAGGAAATTTCCGGTCAAAATAAGACTGATACCCATTGCGTACTTTTGAAGCCAATTTTGGCATCAATCGCTCGATTTCATCTACAACAGTTCCTAAAAGATTTTCCTTGTCGCTAACACGTGCTAATGCCACATGTCCACCTTCATGGTATATCTGTGTGATGGTTCTGAGCTTGCCGGGCATCTTTGTTGCAAAGATATATATTTTTCCACTATTTACCGAATGTACAGCGACTACATCACCTGAAACGAAGTCATCCTCTATCCATTCAGCAGTGTTGACATCTTCACTATCACCCATTGCCTCTCTCAAGTCGGCTATCGTGGTCACCACATGAGACTTTACACGTCCTCCAGTAGATAATTCTATAGATTGGGCAACGTCACTGATACGCTCTTTCTTCTCGTTTAGAGATAAATGTCTATAATCTTCATCCAATCCCGGGGTGGGGGTGGTGTTCACCTCGGCAGATGCGGCTTGAACAGATACTTGAACAGATGGTTGTTCAAGTTCTACGCTCTCGCTATCAGTGGGTTGCGTTGCAACTTTTTCGTCTGTCATCGACGAAGTCGCTTCCGAACTTTGTGAGGAAGAAATTTGTTCTTCTGTTGACAAAGTATTATCTTTGCCGTCAGAATTAAGCTCGCTTTGCGGAGTAGCCGTGCCATTCCGCTTGCCTTCGGGTTCCGTTTCAATGTCACTACTGCTGGTGGAGACGGGCTTTTCAGAAGAAACAACATCGTCACGAGATTCAAGGCTTATTGCGGGTGCAGCTTCGTCTGCATGACTGATGGAGGAAGTGCCGCCCTCCGACGATGATATTTCTAACACATTCGCAAGAATGTCCCTATATAGGGCGATACCTCCGTGAGGCTGAGACGCTGCGGTTTGAAGGGTGTCGCCCTTCTTTATTTTTTCTGATACAAAAACTTCATGAACATATAATCGGTTCTTGTTTGCGTCCTGCATAGCACGGCAGAATACATAGCAACGTTCTCCATTATAATTTATGGGATAGGCAAAGAAATGGTTGTTAACGCCCTCTTGTCTGGAAAAATCTGGCATTGTGCCCAAATAGACTGCGTTCTCGAAGCCCTCAACAAGTGATGTAATGGCATCGAGTTTCATCTGTCCGTAGCGATGGGCGAGTGAACTTTGAATAGAGTTGCGGTTGATTTCGACCTCTCCAACCTCTGTGCCATAATATATGGGTTCACCAACATTTTCATCCCACCACTTTTCAGCGAACTTTCGTGCGGAAATTTCTTTTGTCGCAACAATTTGACCACTTTCTACGTCAATCGCCTCTGCGTTGCGTAACATCTCACCACGTCTTTCTCTTTCGGAGTCGGGCATGGTGCGTGGGTCGGAAAATACTACCTCTTTCTTTTCGGGTAAGTTATTCGTGACAGTCTCTGCTCCTCTTCGGCTATCATCTTCAATTCCTGCTCTACGGTCGGACGGTTCTGTTCCTGTCGGAGTCTGTTCTCCGCTTGCAGGTGGTTCATTGCCTCGGAGTTCCCCTCCTTGGCCAACTTGATTGCGGAGAGCCACATCAGCACCTCCATTTGTGACATTGTTGTTTCCATTCTTCGCCGGTTGATATTCTATGTTTAATACTTTCTTAATGATCTCTGCAAGGGGATACTTGGTGGTGTCAGCCTCCTCAAAGAGGGTTGCAGCCTTTTTGCCCTGCGCCAAGTCGTACATCTGGTTGAAGTACCCGGCGATTGTTGATTGCGACATGTCGCTCGCCTTGTACATCGCCGCGAGGTGAAGTGCAAAGTTACTAAAATTATCGGCAGGTTTATACTGTTCAAATCGGTCATCGAGCGCAATTTGAGCCTTGAAGCCGTCCACAGCGCGTAAAACCTCCTCCATTTTCTTTGCCGATGCAAAGATTTCATCGTGCATCAGCGTATTGTAGGCCGCGATAGATGCTTGAATTTCGGGGAGCATCTTCCCGGTAAAGGGAGAGTGCATACTTGGCACGACATTTCAGCGGCTCTTCTGAATAGATGCCGATATTGCCGTCAACATCTGCTTCATCAGCCACAGTCGCGTGTATTTCGCGGCCATCTTCCAGACGAATGATATGTTCGTCATTGAGGTGGTATTCGCGGGCCGTATTGGAGTCATTATGGTCGTTATGATGTTTGGTGTCGGTATCGAGAATTTGTCGATTCCCATTATTATCTGTTATAGGCGTTTGTTCTCCTTGCAAAGATACAGAAATATCTTCATATTCATCATAAGGCACACCGTCGTCATTGATTGGATAATTACCGTTACCTATCAGTTTATCGTTAACAGGCATCTCATCACGATACAGCTCGGCCATATAACGAGTAATCGCAGTCTGTTCATCGCCACTGCGTCTTCCGGGTTCCTTCCTTAGCGCCCGGTCGATGTTGACGCCAAACTCAGCCTTAACTTCATCCCTGATAGCTCGCGGCACGTCTTCCCATTCCCACTGATCCACACCATAACGCTCCTTTCGCAGTGCTGTTAACTATTTTTGATAAAATTAATTGATGAGTTAGTCGTGATAATTGGCTAAGAATGTGTATCTTTGTGGCACTTTATGCGCTTATTCGAGGTCGATGTTGTGACCCCGATGGTGTAATTCATTGGTAATTAATAGATTATGACCCGTATAATATTGTGCTTACTGTTGGCTTGTGCGCTTGGCTCTTGTGGTGAATACCAGAAGGCTCAGAAGAGTAACGACCTCAATTACAAATTTGACTACGCCAAGCGAGCTTTTGAGCAAAAAAAATACACTCAGGCCGCTACAATTCTCAAAGATTGTGTAACGTTGTTCAAGGGCTCTGATAAGGCCGAGGAATCGATATATCTTTTGGCAATGAGCTATTATGAGAACAAGGATTACCTTAGCTCCGGTGCGTGGTTTCAAACTTACTACTCCCGATATCCCAAAGGTAAGTATGCCGAGCCGGCTCGATTCTTCTGTGGCTATGGATACTACTTAGATTCTCCCGAGGCTCAGCTCGACCAGAGTGGAACTATGAAGGCTATTGAAGAGCTTCAATCTTTTCTCGAGCACTATCCTCGTAGCGAAAAGGTCTCGATTGCCCAAAATGCAATCTTTGAACTTCAGGATAAGCTTACGCTCAAACAGCTTCAAAATGCTCAGCTTTATTACAACCTGGGTACTTATCTTGGCAATAACTATCAGTCGGCTGTTATTGTGGCTCAGAATGCAATTAAAGATTATCCTTATTCCAAATATAAGGAAGACCTTGAAATGTTGATTTTGAAATCCCGCTTTCAGGAAGCTGACCTCAGTGTTGATGAACGTAAGGCTGATCGTTTCCGTGAAGTAGTAGACGAATATTATAATTTCATAAATAACTATCCGGAGAGCAACTACCGAAACGAAGCAGAAAATATTTTTAAAATTGCCCAGAAATATGTCAAGGATTAATAATCCTTATGGCAAAATTTATCCAATAGAAACAAGAATATAATATATAAGTAGAAAATGGACTATAAGAAGACCAACGCTCCGCTTAACACCGTGACCCGAGACATGATAGAATTGTCTAAAGAGACCGGCAATGTATATGAAACAGTGTGTATCATCGCTAAGCGCGCCAACCAGATCTCGGTTGAGATGAAACATGACCTTGAGAAGAAACTTCAAGAGTTTGTGTCGCTTAATGACAATCTTGAGGAAGTGTCAGAAAATCGCGAGCAGATTGAAATTTCTCGTTATTATGAAAAATTACCCAAGCCCACGCTGATTGCAACACAGGAATACGTTGATCATAAATTATATTTTCGTAATCCTGCCACAGATAAGCCCAATATGGACTAATCCAAGTGGGCAACAGCCGAGATTAATCCTGGGTGCACGTTATAATAGCGTCATCGCTCAATCTACCAATGACCAATTATGGGACTTTTGGCGGTTTTTCACTGATTAAAGCAAAAAAAGTCTTTGGCATGGTTTTGAGTATCAAATATTATTACTACCTTTGTGGTCGCTTAGGCTATAGCGCACAACAGGCGGTTGCCTTGTTGGCCTTATCTTAAGCACATTGAATAAATACTTAATATATCACCTTTAAAATTTTCCAAAAGAATGCACTTAAATTCTGAAGAAAAAGTAGAGATCTTTGAGAAATACGGTAAGGGTAAGACTGACACTGGCTCGCCTGAAGCTCAGATTGCATTGTTCTCGGTTCGTATCGCTCACTTGACTCAGCACTTGAAGTCAAACCATAAAGATCATACAACAGAGCGCGCTCTTAAGATGCTCGTAGGTAAACGTCGTCGTCTGCTTGACTACCTCAAGCGCAAAGACATCTCTCGTTACCGCGCTATCATCGCCCAAAAAGAGCTTGGTATCCGCAAGTAAGCCTCCTTGTGTGGCTCAATTTGTCACACAGTCGCTCTGCTTAAAGACTACGCTAAAGAGGTTGTCATCAGTCATGACAACCTCTTTAAGTATTTATAAAGAATTACAATGAAATTAGAATCAATTAAATCAAAGATACTTTTAGGGGAACAGCTGACAGAAGGCGAGGCGTATGGTCTGATAGAAATTAAGGATCGAACGCTCTTGCGTAATATTGCTGCCGATGTAACGGCGACTTTTATGAGCCGACAGTTTGACCCGTGTTCGATAGTTAATGCTCGTTCAGGGCGCTGTCCCGAAAATTGCAAATGGTGTGCCCAGTCGGCTCATTACGACACTCATTGCGATATATATGATTTCATAGACCACAAGCATTGTATGCATGTGGCTGAACTTAACAAAAAAGCAGGCATCAGACATTTTTCTTTTGTGACAAGTGGCAGGGCGTTACAGGGCGAATTGCTTGAGCGTCTGTGCTCGATGGCTGTAGAGGTTAAGAAAAATACGGGCATGAAGACATGTGCCTCACTCGGACTGCTTGATCGTGAACGCTTGCTGAAGTTGTGGGATGCCGGTGTGCATCGCTACCATTGCAATCTTGAGACTGCTCCATCTCATTTCAAAGAGCTTTGTTCTACACATACAATTGATGATAAGCTCGAGACAATTAGACAAGCTCGTGAGATTGGGTTTGAGATATGTTCAGGTGGTATTATAGGGATGGGGGAGACTGAGAGACAACGGGTGGAATTTGCCTTGGTATTACGCGAAGCCCATCCGGTAAGTATACCTATCAATATACTCTGTCCGATACCGGGAACGCCCCTTGAGAATATACCACCTATAACCAATGAAGAAATAATCGATACGGTAGCTATAATGAGACTGGTACATCCAAGAGCAATACTGAGATTTGCAGGAGGTCGTGAACGACTTTCACGTGATGTACAGCTTGAATGTATGAGAGTTGGTATCAGTGGCGCTATAATCGGAGTTCTTCTCACTACTTTAGGCTCAACAGTGGCGCAGGATAAAAAAATGGTCCAAGAGGCCGGTTATATTTTTTAATTTAAAGCATTTTGATAGGTATGGCTCAATTAACCAATGCGATACGAAAAGATATCCGTTCGCTCGAAAAAGTCAAGTCCAGACGTGAACTCGGTCTGTTTGTTGCCGAGGGTACCAAGTGTGTACTTGATACGATTGATTACTTTGAGTGTAAATATCTGATAGCCACTAAGCAATGGCTTGAAGCACATGCTGTTGCTGTACAACAGGATAGGATATATCCGCTCAGTCATGGCGAGATGGAGCGTGTGTCACGTCTACAGTCTGTGCCAGAGGTTATTGCTGTTTATCGTATCCCCGAGAATATTAAACCATCAACTCTCGGAGAGGATGATCTTGTTGTAGCCCTTGATTGTGTACAGGACCCGGGTAATCTTGGCACTATAATAAGAGTGTGTGATTGGATGGGAGTTAAAAATATTGTTGCGTCATCAGATACGGCCGATATGTATAATCCTAAAGTCGTTCAATCAACTATGGGTTCAATAGCACGCGTCACTATCCATTATGTTGATAACCTTGCCGGCTATCTTCACACACGTGCAAATAAAAATATACCTATATACGGAACTTTCCTATCCGGCAAGTCTATATATAATAACGATTTGGCCGCTAATGGTATTATTGTGATGGGTAACGAGGGTAGGGGAATAAGTGATGCTGTTGCCCGAGAGGTTACACAACGTTTATTGATACCCTCATATCCATCGTGTTCGGCCACTGCCGAGTCTTTAAATGTGGCTATAGCTACAGCGATTACTTTGTCGGAATTCAGACGCCGTTTACAATAAACATATATGGTTAAGACAAAATATAAAACAGTGTGGAATTGCACCAGCTGTGGTGCCGAGTCTCCCAAATGGGCAGGAAAATGTCCCGAATGTGGCGCATGGAATACGATGGTTGAGTCAAAGATGTCGACTACAGCGCGCTCGGCATCGCCCCATGATGCCTCAGCTGTCAGAAGTGTACCGATGCCGGTATCCTCGATTGAGGCTCAAAGTGAGCAACGCATACCGATGCCAAGTCAAGAACTAAATCGTGTGCTCGGAGGTGGACTCGTACAGGGCTCTTTGGTTCTGATAGGTGGTGAACCTGGTATAGGTAAGTCAACACTTGTTTTACAGAATATACTGGCGATAAAGTCCAAAACCATACTATATGTTTCAGCTGAGGAAAGTGCCTCCCAGATTAAGATGAGGGCCGACCGTATAGGCCGTGGATCTGATAACGTTTTTATCGTATGTGAAACCTCGCTTGAGATTATATTTGAGCATATTCAGAATGTTAATCCGGGTATACTCATTGTTGACTCGATACAGACAGTGGCATCTGATGTTTTGGAGTCTTCAGCAGGATCTGTATCTCAGGTGAGAGAGTGTGCTACCCAACTCTTGAAGTATGCCAAGACTTCGGGAACCCCGGTTATTCTAATCGGTCACATTACCAAGGAGGGCGCTTTAGCCGGCCCAAAGGTCTTGGAACATATCGTTGATGCCGTCCTGCAATTTGAAGGTGATTCAAACTATATGTACCGTATATTACGACCTATAAAAAATAGGTTTGGCTCGACATCCGAGTTAGGCATATACGAGATGTGTCAGCGAGGATTGAGGGAAATCACCAATCCATCCGAGATGCTTATCACCCACGTTGATGACTCGCTTTCAGGAATAGCTATAGGTGTCACTCTTGATGGTATCAGACCCTTTATGATAGAAACACAAGCCTTGGTCTCATCGGCGGCATACGGAATGCCTCAACGATCGGTAACCGGCTTTGATGCTAAACGTATGAATATGTTGCTGGCTGTACTTGAGAAGCGAGTAGGTTTTAAACTTGCTGCCAAAGATGTATTCCTCAATATTGCCGGCGGACTTAAAATCAATGACCCTGCAATCGATTTGGCCGTTATTTGTGCAGTATTGTCGTCAAATGTAGATATGGCAATCCAACCGGGTTGGTGCATGACCGGTGAGGTGGGGCTGTCGGGAGAGATACGACCCGTTACCCGTCTTGAACAGCGTATACTCGAGGCCCAAAAACTCGGTATGACAGACATCCTTATTCCTGATAACTCGCTCAAGGGCTTCGATACCTCTAAATTGTCCATAAAACTACATCCTGTAGTAAAAATAGAAGATGCTTTCAAGTCGTTATTTGCATAGTTATAATGTAGATGGTCGAGTTTTTTAATACAGCCGATATTATTATTGCTATGTATTAGAAAATTTGTATATTTGTGTATCATTTATCAACCTTGAATAAACTATATGACTACCCAGATTATTAATGGCCATGTTCTTACTCCCTCGGGGTGGAAAGAACAGGCTTCAGTGCTTATTGAAGACACAAAAATCAAATCAATCCTCAACCATTCCAATCCTGTAGATGGTGTTGACAAAGTTATTGATGCCAAGGGCGCTCATGTGCTCCCCGGTGGTATAGATATCCATGTACACGGCGGTGGTGGCCGCGACTTTATGGAGTGTACCGAGGATGCGTTTGTGACAGCTGTTGAGGCACACCGTAAACATGGCACCACTTCTATTTTCCCGACATTATCCTCATCGACCGTTCCCATGATACGCGAGGCTCTCGCTACCGGCGATAAATTGATGGCTGACCCCATGAGTGGTGTACTTGGCGTTCATCTCGAAGGACCGTATTTCAATCCCAAGATGGCCGGTGGACAACTTCCTGAAAATATTAAAGTTCCTACTCCGGAAGAATATAAACCCATTGTAGAAGATTTCACGTCACTTAAACGTTGGGATGCCGCTCCCGAATTGCCGGGTTCAGATGAATTTGCTTCTTATCTGCGTTCCAAGGGAATACTTGCATCTCTTGGTCATACTGCTGCTCGTGCCACTGATGTTGAGCGCGGTTATAAAGCAGGTTTTACACATGCGACCCACTTCTATAACGCCATGACAGGTAATCACAAAGAAGGTCCATATAAATATGAGGGTACTGTTGAGGCTGTTTATCTCAATGATGGTATAACAGTTGAGATGATAGCCGATGGAATCCATGTGCCCCCAACAATTCTTAAACTAATCTGGAAATCCAAGGGTGTAGAGCGTACAGCACTTATCACCGATGCTCTTGCATGTGCGGCAAGTGATTCTCAGACAGCATGGGATCCACGTGTGGTTATTGAGAATGGAGTGTGTATGTTGGCCGACCGCTCGGCTATTGCCGGGTCTATTGCCACCATGGATCGACTGATTAAAACAGCTGTTCAGAAAGCCGGTATCCCAT
The DNA here is from genome assembly GCA_017621845.1 of Muribaculaceae bacterium. Taxonomy (GTDB): domain Bacteria; phylum Bacteroidota; class Bacteroidia; order Bacteroidales; family Muribaculaceae; genus CAG-873. Next base: position 77,766 of record JAGASI010000001.1, on the reverse strand, counting down.
TGGAGGATGTCGCGCGCATGGCTTCAGAAACGCCTGCCCGCATTATGGGCGTATATGACCGTAAGGGTTCGATTGCTCCGGGTAAGGATGCCGACATAATGATGTTTGATGCCGACCTTAATCTTACCGGTGTGGTACAGATGGGGCGAGAAGTAAATATCGGTTGATATATTAGTCTATATATCAGTTTAATTATAGGAGGGCGTTGTCAATCGTGCAACGCCCTTGTTATCCCAACCAATGTGTAGCGGATGGATATTAAGACATTACTTAAGTGGTGGCCAACAGCCCTTACCCTTGCTGTGGTGCTATATGCCACCTGGTGGCCCGACCCGATGTGTGAAAATACTATACCCTTATTCCCGGGAGCTGACAAACTCATCCATGCTATCATGATGGGTGGACTTGCAGCTGCCGCCATGTTTGATTATAAGAGAACTGTTGTAACACGCGGTGTTAGATTGCCAATACGAGTTATTGGGACTATTGCGGTAGCAACTGCCATATTCAGTATCATTGATGAAATAGTACAAGGGGAGATGGACCTTGGACGTACATGCGACTTTTATGACATCCTTGCCGATTGGGGAGGCATAACCATAGCCGCTCTTATGGCGCCTCCGGTAATCAACCGGATATTCAGGATTAAAAAATAGAGGTATGTTAAACTTATAAGAGTATTATATATGAATACAATATTAGATTACCTAAAACGATTGTCTGAGCATAACAATCGAGCTTGGTTTAATGAACACAAGGCTGAATATCTCGAGTGTAAACTCCGATTTGATAAATTTGTCGAGGATGTTGTTCTTGCCATACGGTCATTTGATTCGTCAATTGGGGAATTGTCAGCCTCAGATTGCACATGGCGCATTTATCGAGATACACGATTTTCGGCTGATAAACGTCCTTATAAAACTCATTTTGGAGGCTATGTCGCGCCGACCGGTAAAAAGGGCCCATATTCAGGATATTATTTTCAGATTGGTGTAGCTCCAGAGAACAGTTTTCTTGCAGTCGGCAATTATTATACAGAACCTAAGGTACTTAAGATATTGAGAGAAGATATCGATATGGATCAGGCTCAAACATTGGAAGCCGCATTGAATCAGGCACGAGGTTTCTCCCTTGATACAGAACAGTGTCTCAAACGTGTTCCGCGTGGTTTTGATGCCGATAGGCCTTATAGCGAGTATTTTAAGTTCAAGAACTTTTGTCTCATTAAACCCGTGGATGAGGCCTATGTAGCTTCATCAGACTTTAAAGAAAAGATGGTGAATGATTTCATGACAACCAAGCCATTTCTTGATTTTATTAATCGGGCCATAGCCTACAGTCTTGATGAAGATTTAAGACAGCGTTAGTACTGACATTTGTAATAGGTTATAAATATCCTCCATAAAAAACAATTGAGTCGGGAGCAACACGCTCCCGACTCAATTGTTTTTTATGGAGTGTATAAATTATTTGTTCATGGCGGCAGCAACGTCGGCTTTGAGGGCATCGTCTTGTTTGTCACGAGATATGATGGTGCCATCGGGGCCGAAGAGTATGATGCAGGGGATACCCGATATACCATAAATGTCGGTGGGGATGTTCTGTCCATTGAACCAGCACTCCCAAGGTAGGTCATGTGACTTGATAGCTTCTTTGGTTTTGTCGGGCTCGTCCCATACAGCTACGCCGAGGACCTTAAGTCCCTTGTCTTTATACTCGTTATATATATCCTTTATGACAGCTGTCTGACGTATGCAGGGACCACACCAACTTGCCCAGAAGTCAACGAGGACATAATCGCCTTTGCCGACAACGTCGCTTAGACGATGTTTCACCCCATCATATTCAATCTCAAAGTCGGCAAACTTGTTTCCGGGTTGTGTTGCTGCCTTGTTCTTGTTTGCTTCGATGAGTTTCTGAACACGCTTGTATGACTTGAGTGAAGGCGTGGCATCGACTGTCGCTTCGAGTTCAGCAGGGCTCATGTCATAGGCGCTCTGTATAAACAGTATATAACCAATAGGGTTGTTGATGTTCTCTTTCATATATTTAGCTATCAAGGTGTTATATTCGCCTAAGATAGCCTCTTTGTCTGCGTTGGTGGTAGCTGAACGGAATTTTTGGGCCAACTCACCGGCTTGGTTGCTGAATTGAGTAAATGTCTTGTTGAGTGGACCGCCTTCTACTGTTTGAGTCTTGACGTCAAAAGTCAATTCGCCTGGTTCAAGGATGAATTGCCCATATCGGTCACCGTCAATTGTAAGTCTGACGACTGCCGGCTCTTTTATGTTACCGACAAACGTAGCATTTTGGTCATTGACGGTTACAGAGTCAATCTTGTCACCGGTGTCATAATTTATAAGGTAGGCCATGGCGCCATCTTCTTCTTCGCTGAGCTTGGCAGTTGCTTTGTATGCATCGGCGTTGGATGTCAGAGACATACCGGCTATCATGGAGGTCGCAAGTAAAAATTTTAGTGGTTTCATATTATTATGTCTTAATTGATTATATTCATTGGGTATGGGCTTATTATTATACCCACAAGACAAAATTACAAATAAAGTATTAACTGTTAGCAAAAAAAATACTATTTTTGTCTTGAATATCCTAAAATATACCCATGTAAACATCTCTAAAGAATAATTAAATGCATCAACCCTTGAAAAAACAATTATTGGTATCAGTATTGGCCTACCTTGGAATTTTTCCCGTCTCAGCGGTAAATAATACAATTAACATCGGAGGCACTGAACATCGTGTCGATACATTATTAAAACGAGATATAGGTCCAGGCACTACTTATATGAGACTAAGACTCCCGTCTTATCCTCTTAATGTCAATATGGTAGTGATGGACATGAATAATCAGTATAACCGTGTCGAGACATTTCAGGGACAAGAAATGGTTGGTAAGACAGAAGAGATGGAAGTGGCCTCTCAACGTCTCAGCTCGACGCGTCATAAGGTTACGGCAGGTGCTAACGGTAATTTCTGGTGTGTCCCTAATCAAGCTCCATGGAGCGACCTTTTGGTGGGTACCACTTTTGGGGGGAACCTGCGTAATGGACAGATTATTACTGAAACAAATGCATATTCTGATCAATGGTGTGGAGGCCCGGCGGCGACATGTGTCATTGGTGCTGACAGTTATAAAAATTTGTGGATTGAGCCGATGAAATGGCGAGGAGTTGTATCGGCATCTCCATTTGGAGAGTTAGAGATTATCCAAGTCAATAAAGTCGTACGCGAAAATGAGATTGGTCTATATAATAATTACTATCCTGCTGATAAAACTTTTCAACCGGTGAATATTACCACCGTCAGTAACGCCCAGCATTATCAACTTGCACCCGGTGATGCCGTTGAGGTTTATCTTAATCTGGTTGAAGGTCAGGTCCCATCGGTAGGTTCTAATGTGCGATATCGGGTAGCTAATATTCGTACTGATGCGGGAGATGGCACACGTGGTACGGCTGATGCTGTTTTGGTCGCTCGTGGCGGCAATGCCGGGCAGCTTACCAAGCTTCGGGTTGATGATGAGATTACGATAAACCATGGATGGACCTCTTATACCAATGGTCAAACACCTATAATGGAAAATTTGATACAAGGCCTTTCTCTGTGTATGAAAGATGGAGTTAAACTTCCTGAGGGTAATAACAATTCCTACAACAGTACAGTATACTCACGTACCGGATATGGCTCATCGGCTGATAATAAAACGCTTTATATGATTGTCATCGATAAATCGGTGGATCCTAAATATGGAGCTTCGACCGGATGTAATACCGACGTGATGTGTGATATTGCCATGCACTATGGTTGTGCCAACCTCTCATCGGTAGACGCCGGAGGCTCGGCTCAGATGCTTATTCTGGGAAATGTGGTTAACAAGACTACAGAAAGTAATCCTCGTGCGGTAGCTAACGGGTGGTTTACTTATTCAATGGCTCCCGAAGATAATGAGATTGCTCGTATCGAGTTTGACGACTTACATCTCAGAGTAACCCCTTACTCTACATCGATTCCTCGTGTACTGGGGTACAATAAATATGGAGATCTTATAGATGACTATGTTATTGATTTCACTCTTGCCTGTTCAGAAGGTGTTGGAAAATGTGACGGACCTAATTTTATTGCCAATAAGGGTGGAGTAAAAGGCTACCTCACTGCTACATATAACGGTATATCCACTACACGCGATATAGAGGTCGTAGAGACTGATGTCGCTATGAAGCTCAAGCCAATTTATATTGATAATGTACGTGAATACATGCCTATGGTGACATCTATGCTTGATGATAAAGAGTTTATATATGATCCGACGGAATTAAGCTGGACTGTTGATGATCCGGAGATATGTTCTATTGACCATCATGGAATGTTGCGTGGTATCAAGAATGGCACAACAACGATATCTTGTTCATTGGGAGAGTTTACCGATCAGACAATTGTAAACGTTCAGATTGCCCCGGCGCCCAAACTATCCCATGATGATTGGTCCAAATGGATAGCAAAACCTCGTACCGGCATAAAAACAATATCATTTGAAAATGGCCTTTATACATATAAGTATTCCAATATACGCGCGCCACAATTTGATTTAAATAACCAGTTCACTTACTATGGTCTCCCCGACCGGCTATCGGTCACATTTATTTCATCGGTCGAGTTGGAAAAAGTAGAGTGTGACCTGCGCACACGTAATCACACCTCGCTAAATATGGTTACTGTCTCACCTCCCGATGGAACTACATTTGCAGCCAACCGGGAGTACACGGTAGATATACCGTTGCCAGGCGAACATAACGACCTCTCGACTTACCCCATCGAAATGAGAAAAATCAGCTTTTATCCCGTTAAAAAATCGGCATACTTAGGAGATCACACTCTCCAACTCATCGATGTCGCGGCCCATTATAACAATTATAACCAGGGTATTGGTGAGGTTACAGCCGACCACTATGACGAAACTACTTCTAAATATTATAACCTCCAGGGCATACAGGTCATTCCTGACAATCTTACCCCCGGTGTTTATATCCTTGTCTCAGGGTCCAAAGCCCAAAAAGTATTAATAAAATGAATCTATACGACGTTTATCCATTATTTGACATTACCATCGACCATGGTACAGACTGTAAGGTGTATGATACCAATGGTAATGAGTATCTTGATCTCTATGGCGGTCATGCCGTTATTTCTATAGGACATAGTCACCCCAAGTATCTAAAAGCATTGGCTGAACAGGCATCCAAGTTGGTGTTTTATTCCAATTCGGTAATTAATCCTGTACAACAACAACTTGCCCGGCGACTTGGCGAAGTGTCGGGGTATGTAGACTATAGCCTTTTTCTGGTTAACTCGGGTGCCGAAGCCAACGAAAATGCTATCAAGCTTGCTTCATTCCATACCGGGCGACCACGTGTGATAGCTTTCAATAAAGCTTTTCATGGTCGCACCTCGGCGGCTGTCGAAGCAACTGATAACCCTAAGATTAAAGCTCCCGTAAACTGTTCGGGGCACGTGACCTTTGTTCCAATGAATGATATTGAGGCTGTGCGTCGTGAGATTGGCCGAGGAGATGTTGCCGCGGTTATTATCGAGGGTATTCAAGGCGTTGGTGGCATTATCATCCCTGATGATAAATTTATGATTGAATTGCGCCGACTCACACAAGATACGGGCACTGTCCTTATACTTGACGAAATACAGAGCGGGTATGGTCGCACAGGTCGTTTCTTTGCTCATCAACACGTTGGTATACGCCCCGACATTATAACTGTCGCCAAGGGTATTGCCAACGGTTATCCTATGGGAGGTGTTCTTATTTCACCGATGTTTAAGCCGGTTTATGGGCAATTAGGCACTACATTTGGAGGCAATCACCTTGGATGTGCGGCTGCTCTTGCCGTATTGGATGTTATAGACGAACAGGGCCTCGTCTCAAATGCCGAGACTGTGGGAAACTATCTTATTGAACACCTGAAAGGACTTGCCGGTGTCAAAGAAGTGAGAGGTAGAGGCCTTATGATTGCCATTGAGATGGAATACCCGGTTAAGGATTTGCGTAGTCGTCTAATTCATCAGAGCCACGTATTCACCGGAGCCGCCGGGACCAATGTCATCCGCCTGCTTCCGCCGTTGACTCTAACGCGAGCTCTGGCTGACGATTTCCTGCTACGTTTCACACAAGCAATCAGCTGATTAGTGAGTATCGAGGATAATAAAGGAGAGGCTATATAAGTTGTGATATATAGCCTCTCTCTTTTAGATGAATTAATCCTGATTTCTTAAGTCTATTTTGGACTATTGGCCAAGATAGGTTTTAAGGAGCTTACTTTTTTGGCCTTTCAAGCGACGGATTGCTTTTTCTTTAATTTGTCGAACACGCTCACGAGTTAAGTCAAACTTAGCGCCAATTTCTTCGAGAGTCATTTCTTGACATCCTATGCCAAAGAACATCTTGAGTATATCTCGTTCGCGTTCATGAAGTTGATGTAACGCGCGGTCGACTTCCTTGGAAAGTGACTCTTGGGTGAGAGTTGCGTCAGCCATAGGGGAGTCGTCGTTGGTGAGGACGTCCAGCAGTGAGTTGTCTTCGCCCTCGACGAAGGGAGCATCAACCGATATATGGCGACCGGATACTTTCAGTGTGTCGGCAACTTTCTCAACAGGGATGTCAAGAGTTTGAGCTAATTCTTCAGGAGATGGACGACGTTCGTTTTCTTGTTCAAATTTAGAAAGCGCTTTGGTAATTTTGTTTAAAGATCCGACTTGATTTAGTGGAAGTCTGACAATGCGCGATTGTTCAGCCAGTGCTTGTAAAATCGATTGTCTAATCCACCATACGGCATAAGAAATAAATTTAAAACCTCGAGTCTCGTCAAACTTTTCAGCGGCTTTAATTAAGCCAAGATTGCCTTCGTTGATAAGGTCGGGAAGCGAAAGGCCTTGATTTTGATACTGTTTGGCGACAGAGACTACAAAACGCAGGTTGGCGCGTATCAGTTTGTCAAGAGCGCGCTGATCGCCCTGTTTGATGCGCTGAGCAAGTTCTACTTCTTCTTCAACCGATATAAGTTCTTCGCGACCAATCTCTTGCAGATATTTGTCAAGCGATGCACTCTCGCGGTTGGTAATAGATTTGATGATTTTTAATTGTCTCATTTGCTAATATATGCGTTGACGTAGGGTATAATCGCGCGAAATTACAAAAAAAATATCAGATAACAAAGGTGTTGGCCTTGGTGTTAACATAATTTTAATGATTTTGTAATATGCCTATAATATATTGCCTCGGACTCATTTGGGAATGTCTGGAGTGGCCGGGGATATTGGGGCGCTTAATGATGATGGGGTATATATTAAAGATAAGTGGAAGTGTCTTTATCGGTGGCGTCTTAGACGGGGGTAGAAAGCGTCTTCAAAGTGGACAATATTGTAATCGTGTTCATTGCCTGATATGGCAATAACATCAAATTGGACACTGTGAGGAATATTATATTGGTTGATGTAGTTGTCGGCGGCGCGGATCAGTCGTTGTTGTCGGTGTCGGTCAACCGCTTCTTCAGGTCGAGAATCGTGTTCTGAACGAGTTTTTACCTCGATGAAAATTATATTGTTGTCGTGCATCGCGATGATGTCAACCTCAATATTACCGGTGTGCCAGTTGCGAGAAACAATAGCATATCCCTTGGAGACGAGATACTCACAAGCCAGGTTCTCACCCCAGGCCCCTAAGTTGTTGTGTCGAGCCATAAAGAGGATTTATGATTGATGGGCCGGTCTCAGGAGGTCGTTTACGGTCTTTACGGGATTGAATGTCGCCGACGGGACCTCGACAAACACTGTAGACCAGTCGCTCATAGCACCATTCCAAAGACCGGGTAATTCCAGCGCTTTAAGTTCTCGGCCATTATAGGATTTGGATGATATAAAGCCGGTGGCCGGGTCGGTATATTGGGTGAGGTCAAACTTATTACCGTTGGTATCCTTGGTGTAGCATACCAGATCAACGGGGTTGAAGTGGGATGCTTTTGCCATCATTTGTTTATTTTCCTCTTTAGATAAGTCAATCTGGCTGGACTCGAGTATTTGGGGCGATGTGCTGCCGTCGGGATTATAGGCTATATATGGACCACCACCGGGCTCGCCTTCGTTTCTCACCATGCCACATACCCTCAGGGGGCGATTGAGTTTGTTCTTGATGAACAGGGCGAGTTCGGCATCCTCCATGTGTTTCATTTGTTCGTGTCGGACATTGAGTGTTTTATGAAGGAATGTAATCATTTCTCTTAAGTCATTGATGTCATATTTACCCGAATTGAGTAAGTCGAGGTAGTTGACTATCTTGTCATGGATATTTATCAGAACGCCACCAATAACTTCCTTGTAGTTGATGGTAGGTTGACGCAGGGTGTCAGGCACGACATTGTCGATATTTTTGATGAATATGACGGCCGAGTCAATATCGTTGAGATTTTGGATAAGGGCACCATGGCCACCCGGACGGAAAACGAGTCGGCCGTTATCGTCACGGAATGGTTTGTTATCCATATCGGCTGCTATAGTGTCGGTAGATGGTTTTTGCTCAGACATCGATATATCACATTTGACGTCATACTTGGCTTGAATAGTAGGCAGAATTTGTTCAATTTTCTTTTTGAAGAGCTCGCGATGGTCTGATGAAACGGTAAAGTGGAGCTTTACATGGTTGTTGGCTTTAGCTGTTTGAATTCCTTCAACAATCTGTTCTTCAAGTGGAGTGCGTGTAGAGTTATCGCTGTATTTATGGAATGTAAGGAGGGCCTTGGGAAGTGCACCATAGTTCATGCCTTGTGGTTTGACAATAGCAGCGACTATGTCTTTATATCTATGTGCTTCCTTGAGCTCGTTTACACTTGAGTTATATAACTTAAGTGTAAACGAGTTGAGCTTATCAATAAATGCAATTTTATCAATATTATCGATGAGTTGTTGGACATCGTGGGGGATGGCGTCATCATCTGAATTGACATATGCCAATAGGGACTTGAACATACGAGAGGCAGCTCCTGATGCAGGCACGAATTTCAGTACTTCGCCATCGTTCTGCAGGTATTGGTGCCACCGTTCGATAGCTTGTTGCTGCTGTTGTTGATCCAGAACTATGATACCGTTGCCTACGGTAGCCGATGATGATAGTTTAAGATAGGGAAATCCGGTCTCAAATCTGTTGAGTTGTTGTTTAACAGTGTCTAATGAAATGCCCTTGTCGGACATTAATGATAGGTCGTTGTTACAGAACATTAGGGTAAGGTCTATAGGTTAAAGTATAGGTTGCATCATGGTATAGCCGGCGTTGTACAAAATGTTACTTGTCAGGCATGTAACAAAGGTATATAAAAACTTTGTTATATGCAAGTATTATCCGATATCGGCCTGGATTAATTTTGTATATAAAGTGTAATATCGGGTGTATTGAATGGAGCGTTTTTCTTGGGGGGCGGGAAATATCTCGGAGGGAATGGAGGTGATTGCTGTGAGATGTTATTAAAAGATTGTTTAATAAGAAAGCACTTGTTTACGGCCGGCATCAATGCGCAAGAGTATGAATAACAATATGGTAAACCCCCAAAGAGAAGACCCGCCATAGCTAAAAAATGGCAGAGGAATACCTATAACCGGACATAGACCGATAACCATACCGATGTTGATACAGAAGTGGAAAATAAAGTAGCAAGCCACGCAGTATCCATATACACGTCCAAATGTGGTTGGCTGACGTTCGGCGAGCGTCAGGACCCTTAATATAAGCGCCAGGAACAGTAACATAACGGCGGTGGTGCCTATGAATCCCTCTTCTTCACCTATTGTACAGAATATAAAGTCGGTATGTTGTTCGGGGACATACTTTAGTTTAGTTTGAGTACCATTTAAGAATCCTTTGCCGGTAAGTCCACCTGAGCCTATGGCTATTTTTGATTGGTTGACATTATATCCCACTCCTCGGAGGTCTTCCTCAAGTCCAAGTACAACTCGTATACGCATCTGTTGGTGGGGTTGCAGGTGGTCAAAGGCAAAGTTGACCGAAAACATAAATACAACCGAAAGTATAGCAGTGCCGGCTATGACGTAAAAATAACGGGCATGGGTGCGTACCGCTTCAAACAAGAGATATATACACGTCAGTATGATGATGGAGATGAATAATGCCGTCCCCGGTATTTGGACACCACAGACATCGGCTAATAGCCATGTACCTATGGCAAATATCAGATCTCCAAGCATGACATTCCTTACAATCGACCATCGCCGGTTATAGATAAATAACATGCCGAGTATGGTTGCCATGATAATTATAAATAACCAGAATTGACCTGATGCCATAGACAAGACATAGGGATCGGTATATTTTATTGATACGACAAAGATGATGATTGAGAATAATGCGCCAAAGAGAACCAATCCGCTCATTCCTTCACGGTATAATACAAAGAACAGGGCGAGAAAGGTGAGAGCCGAGCCTGTCTCCTTTTGCATTAGGATTAAAAAAATAGGTAGTATTATGATTGAAATGGCTCGGGCATAGTTGGATAGCTTGGCGTTTAGCAGAAAATTATACCCACTGAATAGTTTGGCAAGGGCCAATGCTGTTGCAAACTTGGCAAATTCTGCTGGTTGTAGAGATACCGGACCAAACACGAGCCATGAGCGCGACCCCTTTATATCAGGTGCTAAAAATGGTGTTATTAGTAGCAATAGCATGATGATGATATAAATAGGGTAGGCATAGGCTTCATACATGCGGGTGTCAATCAGCAGTAGTATAAAGCCAAGTGCTAATGATAGTCCTATCCATCGGAGTTGTTTACCTGAAAATTCTTCAAAAGATAACATTGATGCGTTATCGTAGTCATAGCTGGCGGCATAGATGCTTATGACACCGGCAAGTACCATTATGAGATACAATATGATGGTGAACCAATCGAGGTTTCTGAATAGTTCGATGGCGTTAATCCTGCGTTGTAACATTCGATATATGCTATGTTAGCTAATTGGTACTCAGTTAATAAAAAGGTGGACAGTTGGGCTATTTTTTCTTTTTAGCCGATGTGTAACTTAGCCGGGATGACATCATCTGCTCTTCCAGACCCTTACGGGCCGTAGAAATTTGACCATTGAGGTATTTCTCGATAACGAGAGAGCCGATTGGGACACCAAAAGAAGCACCCCATCCTCCATTCTCGACATAGACACATACTGCAATCTTAGGATCATTAAATGGGGCAAAGCCGATAAAAGCCGAGTGATCTTGTCCGTGGGGATTTTGAGCGGTGCCTGTTTTGCCGGCCACCTCAATGTCGGGCAAGTTGGCTTTGCGACAGGTGCCACCGGTTACGGCCATGCGCATGCCTTCAGCTATCGTGGGATAATAATGGGCATCTATCGTTGGATAACGTTTTCGGGTTAAATCGGGAGGCATAATTGTGTCATGTATCTTTTTGACAACATGAGGCGTTATAAACCATCCACGATTGGCTATAGTGGCGCATAGGTTGGCAATCTGAATGGGGGTAGCTCCAATTTCACCTTGCCCGATGGATACCGAGATGATGGTGTTGGCGCTCCAGCCACCTTGTCCATAAAATTTATTGTAGAATTTATCATTTGGAATAAATCCACGGCTTTCACCGGGGAGGTCAACTCCTAATCGGTAACCATAGCCCATTGATACGAGGTGTTTTTTCCATACTTCAAAGGCGTTGGCCGAAGAACCGTATTTACTGCGTCGGTCAATCATGTTTTTAAATCCCCAGCAGAAGTAGGCGTTGCATGAAGTCTGGAGTGCCGGTTTTAAAGCCAATGGGCTACCATGGCCGTGACAACCCACACGCAGGCCACCGTTGATATATCCACGGTGACAAGGGTAGGCGGTCCCCGGTGTGATAATGTTTTCTTGAAGGAAAATGAGCCCTTGTGTGGGTTTGAATGTTGATCCAGGTGGATAAGAAGACATGAGAGCCCGGTCATATAGTGGATGCTCTGGATCATTAGCAAGAGCTTTATAGTTTTTCCCACGTTCGCGGCCAACCAAGAGAGATGGGTCATAGCCGGGCGCAGAAACCATACATAAAATTTCGCCAGTCTGAGGCTCTATAGCAACGATAGCACCATGTTTGCCGACCATCAATGACTCGGCATACTGTTGGAGTCGCACATCGATACTAAGTGTCAAATCACGGCCTGAAATAGGGGCTATATCATGGGCGCCGTTTTCATATTTGCCTTGAATGCGACCATTGGCATCACGTATAAGTATCTCCACTCCTTTGGTGCCTCGCAGGTATTTCTCATAACTGCGTTCTACACCGAGGTCACCGGTATAGTCACCGGCGGTATAGTAACTGTCATCCTCGATATCCTTGGCATTAACTTCACGTATATTACCGAGAATGTTGCCGGCTGATTTGATGTTATATTGTCTAAGTATGCGTTTTTGAATGAAAAATCCCGGGAAACGGTATAATTTTTCTTGGAGTCGTCCATAGTCTTGGGCTGTGAGATGTGTTATAAGCACCTGGGGCGTATAGGAAGAATAGCCGGGATTGAATCTCTTGTCTTTCATGTCGGTAAACCTCTTAAGTAACTGCTCTTTAGTGATATTTAGCGTGTTACAGAAGTCGATGGTGTCAAATTGATTGACATCGCGAGGAACAAGCATGACGTCATAGGCCGGTTGATTGTATACTACAAGGTTGCCATTGCGGTCATATATCAACCCACGAGATGGGTAGATGGTTTTTTTTAGAAACGCATTGGAGTCGGCTGATTCTTTATATTTGGAGTCACTAATCTGTAAATCATATAGTTTTATGCCATATATGATTGCAATTAGGGCTATAAATCCGCCTATTACATATTTACGTTTGGCATAATTATAATTTTTTCTCACGACGGCTCAGGGATAAAGAATCAAAGGCATAAATCATTATAAAAGTAAATAGCGTGGAACCACCAATGCGAGTTAGTAGTCGGACAGTATTAAAGAGGCTTACAGATTCGATAGTGAATACTATCGAGCAGTATATCAGAGACATGGTTAACGCATATTTCATGAAGGAGGTGTTACCCATGGTTTTGATAGAGGGCCGTTGTCCTGATATTTCTTCATCTCGTGGAGAATATAGGTGGTAGATAGGATTTCTAAGAAAGGATAGAATTGTGCAAGAAAGGGAATTAAGTCCGGCTGTGTCTGAGAATATGTCGATAATGAGTCCTATCAAAAATCCAATAGTGAGAAGCATATTGGTTGATGCTTCTAATGGCAGTATTATAATAATATATATAAATACCAAGGCGATGGCACAGTTGAACAGGATAAGGTGATTGAACACTACAGCCTGAGCAAGCACCAACGTTATAGCCAATAATATGAAGTTTAATATTGTCTTGGTCATTGGTTGCTGGATGTGGGTTTATTTTCGTTTTCTTCCTTGGCTGTCGATTCTTCAACCGATTTAATTTCATCGGCATAGTTGTTAATTACAACTTGGACGTTATTAAGGGTTGAGAAGTCACTGAGGAGTTTAATCTTAAGGGAGAAGAAGTTTTCGTTGTGGGAGCTATTGTCTGACTCAACGAGGCCGACCGGGATACCCGGAGGAAATACAGCCGAGTATCCGCTTGTGACAATGGTATCACCTTTCTTGTATACTGTGTGTCGAGGTAATTCCTCGAGAACAGCATATTTGGGGTCTTTGCCGTCCCACACAAGTGAGCCAAATGTCTCGTTGTTTTTAATTTTACAAGACAGGCGGAAGTTGGGGTTCAGCAATGAAATTATGCGTGCACTATTAGGGCCAACAACATTTACCACACCGACAACACCATTCTGGTCAATAACCCCCATCTCGGGCCTGATACCGCTGTTAGAACCTCTATTGATTGTGACATAGTTATGGGGCCTTATTACAGAGTTGTTAATAACACGAGCGACTATAAACCGGTAGTGTCTTAGTGAGTCGGGAATAATGGGAGACAACTCTTGTTCGCTATCCTGGTATTTTTCAAGTTGTTCGCGCATGGCCAGGACTTCGGCTTGTAGGTCGGCATTACGACGGTTGAGGTCTTCGTTATTTTCTCTCAGGTTAAAGTATGAGGTTATGTTACTTGAAAGAGAATATACGGTTGATGCAACGGCCGAGGCCGATGTCATGTATAGATGGTGTTGGTAGGGATTGGATTGGAACAGCATGAGGCAACTCAATGTGATATAAAACACAAAGAGTAACCATTTGCTATTACGTATGAAGTAATTAATTATCTCTCTCACAATGCATTATTTGCGAGAAGTTAAACTTATAGATTAGATAGTGATGAGGACTTAAGGAAATAAAGACATCAATTAACTTGATAACATAAGTTGCATCCTTATACAAATAAAACAATGCGCACTCCGGCGCCTTAAAGACGCCGAGGTGACATGGTTTCCTCATCCAATTGGGAGGGGGCTATCGAATTAAGAATGAGAATTTGTCATAGTTCTTAAGTGCAACGCCTGTACCGCGGGCGACAGCCAGCAGAGGATCGTCGGCAATATGGAATTGGATACCAATCTTGTCGGTCAATCGTTTGTCGAGTCCGCGCAGAAGTGCTCCACCACCGGCAAGGTAGATACCGTTACGCACGATGTCGGCATACAACTCGGGAGGGGTTTGCTCGAGTGCACCAAGTATGGCAACCTCGATTTTGTTGATGGATTTTTCGATACAGTGGCTTATTTCTTGGTATGATACAGGGACTTCCATGGGTAGAGCTGTCATCTGGTTAGGTCCATGTACAACAAAGTCTTCGGGTGGATTGTCGAGGTCTACGAGGGCTGAGCCAACGTTCTTTTTGATTTCTTCGGCCATGCGTTCTCCGACGCGTACGTTATGTGCGCGTTTCATGTGATTGAGGATATCATCTGTGAGGTCGTCACCTGCAATCTGGATGCTCTTGTTGGAAACAATACCTCCCAATGATATTACGGCAATCTCGGTTGTGCCGCCACCTATATCAACAATCATGTTGCCTTCCGGAGCCTCTACATCAAGGCCGATACCCAAGGCGGCTGCCATGGGCTCATAAATCATGTACACATCACGGCCTCCGGCATGCTCGGCTGAGTCACGCACGGCGCGTATCTGAACTTCTGATGAGCCTGAAGGTATACCGATAACCATACGTAGCGAAGGCGAGAACCAATTGCTTTTGGAACTTGCTTTTTTAATAAGCTCGCGTATCATAATCTCGGCGGCGGTAAAATCGGCAATCACACCTTGACGCAGGGGGCGCACAGTGCGGATGCGTTCATGTTCCTTACCTTGCATCAGCTTGGCTTCGTGACCAACGCTGATAAATTTGCCGGAACGGTTGTCGAGAGCAACAATTGATGGCTCGTCAACAACAATTTTATCATTGTGGATGATGACCGTATTGGCAGTGCCAAGGTCCATCGCGATTTCCTTAGTCAGGGAGAATAGTCTCATGTTGTGTGGATATTTACTTTTGTTATGTTGGAGATGTCAATTTATTGAGAGTGTACCGTGTGTAGGTTGTTGATAATAGGGTGAGAGGAGGTTAATGTTTAAAGTGTCGTGTGCCGGTCATAACCATTGCTACGTTGTGTTGATTGCAATAGTCAATAGACTCATTGTCGCGTATGGATCCACCGGGTTGTATTACGGCAGTTATGCCGGCCTGATTGGCAATTTGGACGCAGTCTCCAAATGGGAAGAAAGCATCAGATGCCATAACTGCTCCATTGAGGTCAAAACCAAATGATCGGGCTTTCTCGATAGCTTGTTTTAAAGCGTCGACGCGAGATGTCTGTCCGACGCCGCTTGCTATAAGTTGTTTGTTTTTGGCAAGTACGATAGCGTTGCTCTTGGAGTGTTTGACAATTATATTTGCAAATAGCATGTCAGAAACTTGGGCTTCAGAGGGAGCTGTATTTGTTACGACTGTGAGGTCTGTCTCAGACTCGCGTTTTAAGTCACGATCTTGAACCAAAGCGCCATGAAGAGTAGTTCTGATTGATCGGGAGGTATTGTTGGGTTGTTTCTGAATGAGGATTATGCGGTTTTTCTTTTGTTTCAAGATTGCGAGAGCTTCGTCGGTGAATACCGGTGCAATAATGACTTCAAAGAAAATTTTATTAATCTCATCGGCGGTCGTGGCATCTATGGCACGGTTGGCAACAATGACACCTCCAAAGGCTGAAACCGGGTCACCGGCCAAAGCATCACGCCATGCATCATGCATATTGTCACGTGTGGCCAATCCACAAGCGTTATTATGTTTAAGAATTGCTATGGTTGGTGCTTCATATTCAGCTATCAGAGAGGTAGCCGCGTCAATGTCAAGAAGGTTGTTGTATGAAATTTCTTTGCCATGTAGTTGGTCAAACATCTGATCAAGCTGTCCAAAGAAATAACCTTTTTGATGGGGATTTTCACCATATCTCATGACATGAACGCCATCAATAGCATATCTTAGGTGAGAGGGCGCTTCATATTGAGAGTCAAAGTAATTGAAAATATCACTATCGTAAAAGCTTGATACGGCAAAGGCCTCTTTGGCAAACCAATAGCGTTGTTCTATGTCGGTCTGGGCTCCTTGTTTTTCAAGTATGTCGTTGAGTGCCGAGTATTGAGCTTTTGACGCAACGATTACTACATCTTTAAAGTTTTTGGCGGCAGCCCTGATGAGAGAAATACCACCTATATCGATTTTTTCAATAATATCTTGTTGAGAGGCGCCGGAGGCTACAGTCTGGCTGAATGGGTAAAGGTCTACAATCACAAGGTCAATATTGGGAATTTCATATTGGGTGACTTGTAGCTTGTCTTCTTGATTATCGCGGCGGCTAAGAATACCTCCAAATACTTTTGGGTGGAGAGTCTTGACACGGCCACCAAGAATTGAAGGATAACCTGTTAAATCTTCAACTGCTTGACATTCATAGCCTAAAGACTCAATAAATGAACGAGTACCACCGGTGGAGAGAAATTTAACGCCTTGCTGGGCCAATTGATTGACAATGTTATCCAGACCATCTTTATGATATACAGAGATTAACGCTGTCTCAATTTTCTTGGTTGTTGACATATTAATGATTGCTTATGTATTAAATTTCAATGTGCAAAATTATAAAAAAATCCCGTGGCACAGAAATATCAAGGGGGAAATAATATTGAGCTTAAAAAAATAATCGTCAAAGTTGTAAAAATAATAGATTTGCACAGGATATTTATGTGACAAAGGACGAAGTTGTGGAGTTTATCAGGTTTTGTGTGATTTTTGATGAGTGGGTGATGTCGGGAGTTTATAAATTAAGTGAGTAGTCAATTATGTTTTAATTGGCTACTCACTGTATATATGTTGCGTTATAGTTGTATTGCAACAGTTTGGGCAAACTTGGGTTATATCAGTGCTTCATGGGAAGGCTATTTATATCGTGTCCAGGTGATAATCTCGCGGATGTTAGGTTTTTTGCCATACATGAATATACCGACTCGATAAATTTTGGCAGCAACCCAAATCATTAATAGCATACAGATATAAAGTATTATGAGGGACATAATGATTTCAATGGTTGGGATTCCAAACGGTACACGTGCCATCATAACCATGGGTGATGTAAGAGGTATCATTGAAAGCCATACTGCCATTGTTGAATTGGGGTCTTGGATTACGCTCATTGAAAACACCATGCCTAATATGATAGGGACAATAGCTATGGATTGGAGCTGAGAGGCATCTTGGGCGTTGTCAACGGCTGAGCCTATTGATGCATATATGGCAGAATAGAAAAGGTATCCGCCGATCAGGAATAATGTCAGATATCCAAATATTGTCAGGATGTATCCGGTGTCTCCTAACATTGTTATTGCTTGAAGCAGGTCTATGTTTTGGGTTGTGTTAAATAATGATCCGACCATAGATGGCATTACCCATGTGGTAAATGAGCAGATTAGTACAGCCCATATAAGAATTTGGGTGATGGCAACCGCTCCGATACCAAGTATTTTCCCTAACATCAACTGATAGGGCTTGATTGATGAGACCATGACCTCGAGCACGCGGTTGTTTTTCTCTTCGATGATAGAGTTCATGACCATCTGGCCATAGAGCATGATAAACATATAGAGCATCAATGACATAATCATTCCGACAAGATATGAGACAATAGAAGAGGTAGTTTCTTCTTCCTCTCGGTCAATGCGTAATGTTTTCATTGAGACGTCGGCTTTAACGTCGGCAAGAATTTGTGGCAGGTTGTCAATCTTATATTGGGAGAGCCTGTGTTGTTCGATGATTGCTGATAGCTGCCCCGAGATAAATGACTCGGTCTTGATTGAAGCACTGCCTCGGGTGTAAAATGTAACATCATTTGGGTTGGAAATGATGTCTTTGCCGATTACGAGTATCGCTTCATAGTCTTCATTGTCTTTGATTTGGTCTATAGGCTCATTCACTGTTATAAATTGCATCTCACCATCGGTTTGGAGCGCAGGTGCTATGATGTGGGAGTTGTCTATGACGGCGATTTTTTTATTTTCAGGCCCGGTAAGTGTCATTACAAGGGCCGGCGTCATCATGAGCCCAAGCATGAGTAATGGCATCAATATCGTTGAGATAATAAAGCTTTTGCGGCGCACACGTTGGATATATTCGCGTTTGAGCACCAGAGATATTTTGTTAGTCATTTTGTTGAGATTGGAGGTTAGAATTGGCTACGGCCGAGATGAAAATTTCGTCCATTGATGGCAAAAGTTGTTCAAACCCTACGAGATCCACTACCGAGTTGGCAGTGGAGATGAGATCGCGACGTGCCATTGAAGATGTTAAGTCAATGTTTATTCTTAAATTACGGTCTCGGTCAGGTGTACTGACAGTGCATAAGCTGACCATGGGGGCTATGGCTTTGCATAGAGCATCGGTGTCACCACGATAGGTCAATGACATGCGGTTGCCTCCATATTGTTTCCTGAGGTCGATGACATCACCTGTAAGAATGTCGTGTGAACGGTTGATGAGGGTGATGCGTTGACACAGTTCTTCAACACTCGACATGTTATGTGTCGAGAAAATTACGGTTGAACCTTGTTTGCTTAACTCAAGAATTTCGTTTTTGAGTATATTGGCATTAATTGGGTCAAAGCCCGAGAATGGCTCGTCAAATATCAGCAAACGGGGCTTATGTAATACCGTAATTATAAATTGAACTTTCTGGGCCATACCTTTGGATAACTCTTGTACCTTCTTTTTCCACCAGTCTCCAATCTCAAGGCGTTCAAACCATGCCTTAAGTTGTGTAGTTGCATCGTGACGAGTCATGCCTTTCAGTCGGGCAAAGAATATGGCTTGTTCTCCTACCTCCATCTTTTTATACAGGCCTCTTTCCTCGGGCAGATAACCGATATTGCTGACATCATCGGCGGTGAGATGGTGTCCGTCAAAGAGGACCTCTCCACTATCAGGAGCTGTAATGTGGTTTATAATTCTAATGAGTGTTGTCTTGCCGGCACCATTGGGGCCGAGTAAACCATAAATCATTCCCTCGGGAACGTGGAGCGAGACATTGTCAAGGGCCGTGTGGTGGGTAAATCGCTTGACGATGTTGTTGGCTTCTAATATATTCATCGTGTATTAAATGAAAAAAAATGTTTATTGTGTTAGACGCAAGGAAACAAAAAAAGTTACATGTTTCATGTAACTTTTTTTGAAATGGGTATTTAACTGTTTAATAGGTTGTCAATCAGAGCTCAACGGCATAGTAGGCTTGCTTTCCTGTTGGGTAAATGCCTTTGATAAACATTACTTTGTCATCATTGCCTTTGGTAATGGCATCATAAATGCGTTCTATATCCTCGGGCTTGGATACACGTTGTCCGTTAATCGAGAGTATGATGAAACCGGTTTTAACTCCGGCGTTTTTAAAGGGACCTTCTTCGACAGATGCCACCGAAACACCGTTGGTGATTTCGAGTTGTTTGAGAGTCTCATCTTTGACGGCCGAGAACGTGCAACCCAGGTCAATGATTGAGCCGGGACGGGTGATGGTCGTATCGCCGTTGGCATTACGCAGTGTGGCCTTCTTGGCGATCTTCTCACCATCGCGGTATATAACAATTTCTACTTCATCACCGGGGCTGAATTTGGTTATCGCTTCTTGGAGTTGAGCAGTGTTATTTGTAGGATATCCACCAAGCGATACAATGACATCGGCAGGTTTAATGTCGGCTTGGAAAGCAGCTGAGCGGTCTTGAACTTCAACAACATATACACCTGAGTTTATGCCTTTGATATTTTTTTCCTTGATTAGTTCGGGTGAGACCTCGGTAAATGTCACACCTAAAAGGGCGCGTTGGACAGTACCATAGGTCTTAAGGTCGGTAATAACTTTGTTGACAATAGAAGTGGGAATCGCAAAAGAGCAACCGACATAAGAACCGTTCTGAGAGTATATGGCTGTATTGATGCCGACAAGTTCGCCCTTCAGGTTGACGAGCGCGCCACCTGAATTGCCGTGGTTGACAGCGGCATCGGTCTGGATATAAGATTCAATTCCACCTGAGCTGCGTGAACCTGTAGAGGATGAGATGTTACGGGCTTTGGCGCTTACAATGCCAGAGGTAACGGTAGAGGTAAATCCAAATGGATTACCGACAGCCAGGACCCATTCGCCGACCTTTAGCTTCTCGCTATCTCCCATTGGAATGACGTGAAGGTCTGAACCGTCGATTTTAACCAACGCGAGATCGGTTGTAGGATCGGAGCCTATGACACGCGCGTTATAGTTGCGATTGTCATTAAGGGTTACTTCGAGACGTTGGGCGTTCTCGATAACATGGTTATTGGTGACTATATATCCGTCTTCGCTGATAATCACGCCCGAGCCTAAGCCAAGTTGACGTTCTTTTTCGGGAGCTTGCTGACGTTGACGTGGCTGTGTGCCTCCAAAGGGACTGCCAAAGAAGTATTCAAAAAATGGGTCGCTGAACCCGTCCATGCCTTGAGACAGGCTCTGTTGGCGCGGAGTACCATAGCTTTTGATACTGACAACACCATTGACAGTCGATTCGGCGGCATGTGTAAAATCTTCTTGACTGATGGGGTGATTAGTCTGGGCCGTGGCACTGACAGTCATGGCACATAGTGTTAACGGTATAATGATGCTTTTCATAATGATTGTGTATAAGTGAATGTTGTGTTTTGTTTAAATGTGATGTTATGTTTATGTATTTATACGTGCTAAGCTACACATATATTGGATTGAAAGAGCAACAGGTAGTAAAGTTTAAGTTAAAATTAGGTTAAACCTTAGCTTCTTCACAATAATTAATATAAGTCGATAGCATTGTCAATGTTAAATTGGGCAACCAAGTCAACAATAATATCAGGATTGGCGTCAATAATTGTTTGGCGATTGAGTGTCGAAGCAACTCCTATTACACGGCATCCTGCCCGTTGACCGGCCTCAATTCCGGCCAATGAGTCTTCAAAGACCCAGCAAAGACGAGGATCTCGATTAATTGCCATGGCGCCTTTGAGATAACCTTGGGGGTCGGGCTTTGATGCGGTGACATCATCACCGGTAATTATGGCGGTGGCGTAGGATACCAGACGGGGCAATTGTTCAGACATGTGGTTCATCTTGATTTTGTTGGAGCTGGTGACTATTGCTATTGGTATGCCGGCTTGTTTAAGTTTTTCAAGTAATTCATATGTGCCGTCAAAGACACGATAGTTCATCGTTAGCTCGTGGTGTTTGAGCCGTTGTATAATCTTGGCCCGGTCGGTGGTCTCAGGGAAATAAGTACCAAGAATATTCTGAAGTGTGTTGCCCTTGATTATAAGTGCAAATTCATGAGGGGTATTGCATCCGGCTATTTTACATGAATCAGGGTAGTCGGCTGATACTTCACTCCAGAAATCGGTATATATACCTTCAGAATCAATCAAAACCCCATCCAAATCAAACAGGGCTCCATATTGGGATGTTGACATATGTATTATATAATGTGTAGATAACTTATGGGGCGCAAAGTTACAATTATTTTTCCAGAGGGTGTGTAAGTCTAAATAAATTGTTATCTTTGGCATCTCTAAAAACGACGAATTTATGATAGCAGATATACAACTCAGAGTTGACCCTCAGACAGCTGCCGAGCCGCTAAGGCTGAGTGTGGCCCTGTCCACCCAGCAGCAAATAGATGTCAACCGTATCAAGCGACTTGATATCATCAAGCGTTCTATTGATGCACGCCAACGGCGTGTTATGGTTAATCTTACGGTCAGGGCGCATCTTGATTGTATTGAAGAAAAAGTCGATATTGCCAGGCCTGTTGAATATCGACCCTTAGATGCCAATGCTCATGATGCAATAGTAGTTGGAGCCGGCCCTGCCGGCTTGTTCGCGGCATTGCGTCTGATAGAAGAAGGCATAAAACCGATTTTAATCGAGCGAGGTAAAGATGTTGACAGCCGACGACGTGACATTGCTCTTATCAGCCGTGAAGGCGTTGTAAATCCCGAGTCCAACTATTGTTTTGGTGAGGGAGGGGCAGGCGCATACTCTGATGGAAAATTGTATACACGCAGTAAGAAACGAGGCCCGGTAGAAAAAATTCTTAATATTTTCCATCAGCATGGAGCTTCTCGAGATATACTTGTTGATGCCCATCCCCACATCGGCACTGATAAACTACCCGAGGTGATAAAGGCGATGCGCCAAACTATCATAAGATGCGGTGGAGATGTAAGATTTAATACACGGCTTGATGGGCTGGTGATTGAGAAGTCACGTGTTAAAGCGGTTCAATTATCATCTCCCGAGGGACAATCGGTAGTGGATGCCGGGCTTGGCGTAATACTTGCTACCGGACACTCGGCTCGGGATATATATCATTATTTAAATGATAGTAAAATTAAGATAGAAGCCAAGGGGATTGCTGTGGGTGTGAGGCTTGAGCATCCCCAGGAATTGATAGACCAAATACAATACCACTCACCCCAAGGCCGTGGAAAATGGTTGCCGGCTGCCGAGTATTCGATGCTTACACGTGTTGATAATCGTGCTGTATATTCGTTCTGTATGTGTCCCGGTGGATTTATAATACCGGCAGCAAGTACTCCCGGTCAGATGGTTGTAAACGGCATGTCGCCATCCAATCGTGGTACCAAGTGGTCCAACTCGGGAATGGTCGTTGAGGTGCTTCCCGAGGATGTAAATATTAAGGGACTGGAGAACTCTCCACTTAAAATGATGGCGTACCAAGAAAATATCGAGAAAGCCTTTTATGCCGATGGCGATGGGAGTCAAAATGCTCCGGCTCAACGGATGAATGATTTTGTCTTGGGACGTCAGTCCGCGACATTGCCTGCGACATCTTATGCCCCGGGAATACATTCTGCCCGTATTGACAAGTTGTTGCCAATAGAGATTGCCAACCGTTTAAAACGTGGATTTGAAGAATTTGGACGCAAGTCAAGAGGATTTTTAACCAATAAAGCCATTCTTATTGGAGATGAGACCCGTACCAGTTCACCTGTAAGAATACCCCGAGATGTTAATACACTTGAGCACGTGGAAATCAAGGGCCTATATCCATGTGGGGAAGGTGCCGGGTATGCCGGTGGAATAGTATCGGCTGCTATTGATGGTGACAGATGTGCCGAGGCACTAAAACTTAATGCCGGTAAGTGAATCCAACGATGAAATAGCACGTTGACGTTCCTGCCGGTTACCTCCATCAGGGCTGTCAATGATATATCTCTTGTAGTAAGAAATCAGAAGTGTTGTCATCGGCAGGGCTATTATCATGCCTATAAGGCCTAACAGTGCCCCCCATATAGAAAGTGATAATAATATTATTGCCGGATTAAGCCCCATGGCTTTACCCATGATTTTAGGTGTCAGGTACAAGTCTTCGATGGATTGAATGATGGCATAGGCCAGGATACAATTCCACCATATAATCCAGAAACTTACATTCCCATTTACCGACATGATTAGACAGATAAACGTTGTTGGAATAATAGATACCAGTTGCATGTAAGGAATCATGCTCAGTAGACCTACAAACAATCCCATCAATATTCCCAGCGGAATACCTATTATAGAGAAAGCGGTGGCATACATGACCCCGACAATAATGGCTATCAACGCCTGCCCACGAAAATATTGGTTCATACTCGTCTGTACATCATGGGCTATAGATAGGGTCAATTGACGATAACGAGGTGGCACCAAATTCTTGAAACCTACAATAAGTTTATCATAGTCGAGCATGATAAATATAACATACAGGAACACCAAAATCCAATTGAATATACCTAACACGATTGTCCACCCTCCTGAAACAACCTTACTTAATATATCAAAGACCGTATCACTATTTTGGGATGCCAGTGAGTCAGATAATGATTTTAGATCGATAACCTGTTTGAGGTATCGATGGATGAAAGAGGGGATGTAATCAATCTCTGTATCAGATGAAGCATAGGATGTAATCATCGATGAGACTTGATGCATCTCATTGATGATTGATGGTATAAAGATAATACCCATTGCGACCAGAAAGATAGTAGTAATTGATAATGTTATAAGTATGGCGACAAAACGACCTTTAAGCTTGAATAAACGACGATTAAATTGAACAAACGGCTCAAGCAGATAGGCAATCAACCATGCTACACAGAATGGGAGCAAAACGTCTCTAAGGGTGTATAACAGCCACACACCTATGCCTATAAAAATAAGGCTGATAATGATGCGGACAACTCGGTCAAAAGTATAGGGCCGTCGTGAACAGAAGGTGTTATAATCGGGAGGTGTATTCATTATGTGACTGAAAAAAACTGCTGTTTGGTAATCTACTTTTACTATATTATGACTACTTTTGTACCATATTTAGAATTAGTCTTGTAATTCTCAAAAGAAGCTATTTTTAAATGGCTCCACACGATATAGTAATATCAGTAAAAATAAATTTTAATAAAATATAAACCACGTTATGACAAAAGAAGTTCAATTAAAAGCCACTACAATTGCCGATAAATCCTGGGCAAGATGGTTGGCATTGGGACTGTTGGCGTTTGCGATGTTCTGTTCATATATATTTATGGACGTTCTTTCCCCAATCAAGGATTTGCTACAGTCAACCCACGGATGGGATTCCAAAGCATTTGGTACAATGCAGGGATCAGAAACATTCTTGAATGTATTTATTTTCTTCCTAATCTTTGCCGGCATTATTCTGGATAAGATGGGAGTCAGGTTTACTGCCATCTTATCGGGCGTTGTTATGCTTGTAGGTGCTACAATCAATTGGTACGCCTTGACCGACATGTTTGCCAATAGCTCGTTGGATGTATGGTTTACCCAAAATCTTAATTATATCCCCGGATTTCACGAATTAGGGATATCACCGTTTTATGAAGGGATGCCCGCGTCAGCCAAGTTTTCAGCTATCGGTTTTATGATATTTGGTTGTGGTGTCGAGATGGCCGGCATTACAGTGTCGCGTGGTATTGTCAAGTGGTTTCAAGGAAAAGAAATGGCTCTTGCTATGGGGTCCGAGATGGCTCTTGCGCGCCTGGGGGTAGCTACCTGCATGATATTTTCACCTATGTTTGCCAAAATGGGAGGCACTGTTGATGTATCTCGTTCGGTGGCTTTTGGTGTAGTATTATTGATGATTGCCTTGATTATGTTTGTCGTCTACTTCTTTATGGACCGCACGCTTGATCGTCAGTCAGGAGCAATTGAGGAAAAAGATGATCCGTTCAAATTATCAGACCTTGGTCGCATTATGACCAGCCGTGGCTTCTGGTTGGTAGCTCTTCTGTGTGTGCTTTACTATTCGGCAATCTTCCCCTTCCAGAAATATGCGGTGAATATGTTGCAATGCAACCTGACTCTTACCGAGCCGGGCGATGGTGATTTTTGGGCTTCAGATACAGTGACTGTTATACAATATGTAATAATGCTTGTGGTCGCTGCCGGATCGTTTACATTTAACTTTTCAAAAAAACCGGTAATCAGGTACTCAACTCTCTCATTGGCAATTATCGGACTTATCGCTTATTGCTATATGGGTTACATGAGACAGTCAGCGGCCGCAATATTTGCAGTGTTCCCGTTGTTGGCAGTAGGTATTACTCCAATACTGGGTAAATATGTCGATTATAAGGGAAAAGCAGCTACAATGTTGATTTTTGGCTCAATTCTGTTGGTGGCTTGTCACTTGACATTTGCCTTTATTTTACCTCAGTTTAAGGAAAGCCCTGTAGCAGGTGTTGCTATAGCATATATTACCATTCTGGTTTTGGGAGCATCGTTCTCGCTTGTGCCGGCCTCACTTTGGCCAAGTGTTCCCAAATTGGTGGATTCCAAGATTATCGGTTCGGCCTACGCTCTGATATTCTGGATTCAGAATATAGGTTTATGGTTATTCCCGCTTCTTATCGGCAACATTCTTGACAGCTCTAACCCCGAACTTGTTAAGGCTGTTGCCTCAGGATCAATGACAGCCGAAGAGGCCGCTGTAAGCTATAATTATACCAATCCATTGCTGATGCTCGCCGGACTTGGTGTCGCCGCACTTATAATTGGTCTTATCCTTAAGGTAATAGATAAGCGTGACCATATCGGTCTTGAACTACCCAATGTCAAAGAAGCATCCAACCCCGAAGTCGAGGAGTCAGAGATGGCTTCAGTTGACATCTAACTGCTTTAAACTATTTATAACCGACATTAGGGCACTATCGACGCGTCGATAGTGCCCTAATGTCGGTTATTGGAGTGTGTCTGGAATTAAGAGCCTGACCGCCTCAGCGTTAACATTTGTTGTGGGACAGGCTCTAAACAGTTTTGCGCTTTGATTGCCAGTCATGTCTCTCGTCTAATGACATCTGTTCGCACGCATAACTGAGCATAATGCCGGGCATATTTTTTACATTTTCTTCAAGAAAGTTACGTAGGTCAGTTCTATAGCCCTTTTTCCAAGTTTCTCTAAGCATCCATCCCCCGGCCTTATGGAGCAGGTCGTGGGGGCTGCTTAATAGTACTTTTGCCCGATTGAAACATACCTCCGGACGATTGTGGCGTGTTAAGATCCAAGTGCTGACCATAGATATCCGTTGTTGCCACATCGTGTGTCTTTCGGGATTGATCCATTCGTCCATGAGTGATGTGTCATAATTTATCCACTCATGGTTGCCTACAATTTTTATTGCAGAGAGGTCAACCAGGTCCCAGTTGTTGATATGAGGGTGCATGGAAGTGTAGGTAGAGAAGATTTCTTTCATGTATCCTAAGTCCAACCACTTCATAGCGCGGAGATAATGTTCAACCATTATCAACAGGCCACATAAACGCACTTCATGGAAAGGACTTATTACGAGCGTTGCAGCATCGGCAAGCTCTGTCTCTTTCCAGGCCTCTTTTACGACCATCCTAATCTGGGGATTTCGTAATCCTATGAATACATCACCTTCGCCATATTCGCCAGGTCCGGTCTTGAAAAATCTTAATAGTTGTCTTGCATGACGTTCGTCTGCCATACTCAGCAATGCTGATTCAATATCAGTTACCGTTGAATGTCCCATTTATGGAGTCAGTAGAGTTGACAATAAGATTATTGTTGTCGGCATCCTTATTGAATTTTATGAAAGTTGCATTTCCTATGTAAGGAGCGGTTAACAAGATTGTATCTCCAAGGCAAACCGCATAGCCGGTTGAGTCATGAAGCATCCTGAGCATGTCTTGCTCAACCTTCATTTTGTCGCACGCCATCTCAGTGACAAACATATTTTTAAAACGGATTGTGTCGTTGGCGCTTACATATTCGCCGCTGATAGTATTGCAATCCGTTATTAGACTGAAAGTTTGGTCAGGCTCATTGAATGACAGTAAATATGTTGATGTAGAATCAAATTGTGGAGGTATGCAGGACATGCAGTCAATTCGATAAGAACGGAGTCGCCATTCTCCATGTAACCCGGTAGCGTCTTGATAAGAGTTCTCATTGTTATTATTATCGTTGTCAATCGCTTTGTTCCCGTTTGTAGAACATGCTCCGAAGATTGCCATTGCAAGAGCTGTCGTTGAAAATATGATAACTTTTTTCATCGCCTTTAATAATTATATTTAAGCAACTGCAAATTTAGTGTTTTTAATTATGTCAATGTATTATTTTGTGTACCTTTGCATATACTAACTCGTTAAATATTTACTTAACGGCAAATTAAACAAGTATATAATTTCATGAAATACATTAAAAACCAAGAATTTGGTGGTGAACGTCCACTATATTGCCAACACGATTTGAGGCTTGAGGATGTTACAATACATATTGGAGAATCGAGCATCAAGGAAGGATCGAATATTGAAGCCGTAAATTGCACGTTTGAAGGTAAATATGTATTCTGGGAAGTGACCAACTTCACTGTGAAGAATTGTTATTTTGCTGAAAGCGCGCGCTCAAGTCTGTGGTATTCCCGCGATTGTCGCATGATAGATTGTAAGGTGGATGCTCCCAAGCTATTCCGTCGTATGACAGGCATATATGTAGAGCATACCGACTTTCCTAATGGCGAGCAATTCTTATGGGATTGCAAGGATATTGAGATGAGGGATGTAGAGATATCCAACTGTGACTATGTATTCATGCATTCCGAGAATATCAAGCTTGACAACTATCGGCAGAATGGGAATTATGGATTTCAATATGCACGCAATGTTGAAATCCATAATGCAGTAATCAATTCCAAGGATGCTTTCTGGGAAGCCGAAAACGTCACTATCTATGACTCTGAAATCAACGGCGAGTATTTGGGATGGTACGGAAAAAATCTTAAATTTGTACGCTGTCACTTGACCGGAGAACAACTCTTGTGCTATGTAGACGGATTGGTGCTGGAGGACTGTACATTTGGCGAGGATGCCAATTTGTTGTTTGAGTACTCTGAGCTGCAAGCCAAGATAAAGGGACACGTGACAAGTATAAAAAATCCAACGAGTGGTTATATAGAAGTAGACTCGGTGGGAGATATAATTATTGATGAAAACCAAAAACAACCGGCAGATTGCAAGATTACAGTTTTGACCAGGTAATACCTCGTCGCCACACCAATTCATATAAATGGGACACTCCTCAAGAAGAAGGCGTGCTCCCGATGTGGGTAGCCGATATGGATTTTAAAACGGCGCCCTGTATTATCGAGGCCTTGATGGAAAGAGTCAAACATGGGATTTTTGGCTATACCAGAGTCCCGACTGAGTATTATGATGCTGTGGTAAACTGGTTTGACCGCCGACATGGGTGGACAATTACGCCCGGACATATCATCTATACCTCAGGGGTAGTCCCTGCCATATCAGCCATAATCAAGGGACTTACAGCTCCCGGCGATAAAGTAATCGTACAGACACCGGCTTACAATTGCTTTTTCTCGTCAATACGCAATAACGGGTGTGAATTGCTGTCCAATGAACTTGTCTATAATGCTGACGGACGTTATTCCATTGATTACAATGACTTGTCCAAGAAAGCCCACGACGCGAGATTGATGATTTTATGTAATCCTCACAATCCGGCCGGACGTGTATGGACACGTGATGAGTTGACACGTATTGCCGAGATATGCCGAGACAATGATGTTATAGTCATCTCAGATGAGATACATTGTGAATTGACATATCCGGGATTTAAGTATACACCATTTGCTACAATAGCTGAGGCCGTTGGGGTAGGGTATGTCATTGCAAATTCGCCAAGTAAGGCTTTTAACACCGCCGGTCTCCAGATTGCCAATATCATTTCACCCCACGAGTGGATGCGTGCCAGAATTGACCGTGCCATAAACGATAACGAGGTCTGTGATGTCAATCCCTTTGGCGTGGTTGGCCTTATTGCGGCTTACAATCATGGTGAAGGGTGGCTTGATGCCCTAAATAATTATCTTTATCAAAACTATCTTTATGCAAAGGCATACTTTGAGAGAGAGTTGCCGGACTTTATTGTGACTCCGCTCGAGGGCACATACCTTATGTGGATAAACTGTAGCATTACCGGCCTTAAGTCTGAGGTTATTTGTTCTCATCTCGAGTCAGAAGGACATGTTATGCTTAGCCCAGGTGAGATTTATGGACATGGAGGTGAAGACTTTATCAGGCTAAATCTTGCATGTCCGCGTGTAGTTCTTCATGAAGGGTTAACCCGAATAAAACAAGTTCTGTCAATTTTGTAATGAAGCCCAAGGCAACAAGTGATGCCCTGTTAGCACTTATCAGGGAGGGAAAGTCCATGACATTGAGGCAGCAACTTAAGCTGACAGCAGTGTTGAGTATGCCGGCTATATTGGCCCAGTTGTCGACTATTGTCATGCAATATATCGATGCTTCAATGGTGGGGTCGCTTGGGGCAGACGCGTCGGCATCCATTGGATTAATGGCTACGTCAACATGGTTGTTCTGGGGACTGTGCTCAGCGGCAGCTATGGGCTTTTCAGTGCAGGTAGCCAATCGTATAGGAGCCAATGATCAAGAAGGTGCACAGTCGGTACTGAAGCAGTCGTTGGTCCCGTCGATATTGTTCAGTATATTTTTGGCCATTTCAGGTTTATCAATAGCGCATAGCTTGCCAAAATGGTTGGGCGCTGATAGCGATATATCATCAGGTGCTACAACCTATTTTCTGATATTTGCAGGCTCATTACCAGTGGTACAGATTAATTTCTTGGCAGGAGCTATGTTGCGATGTTCGGGAAATACCTTATTCCCGGGTGTGGTTAATATCGCGATGTGTATGTTGGATGTGATATTTAATGCATTACTAATCTTTCCGACACGAGAAGTGGCTTTAGGAGAGCTAAGTATCGTAATGCCCGGAGCAGGCATGGGCGTGTCTGGCGCTGCATTGGGTACTGCTTTGGCCGAACTGGTAACAGGCATAGTCATGATGCATTATCTATGGACCCGCAATAGATTACTAAATCTGAAAGGTTGTAAAGCGGGTTATCGACCAAACTCAACCTGTCTTAGGCGCGCAATCAAAATCAGTGCCCCATTGGGTATTGAACATTTTCTGTTGTGTGGCGCTCAGGTGTTGTCAACAGCAATTGTAGCTCCCTTAGGCAAAATTGCCATTGCCGCTAATGCCTTTGCTGTGACCGCCGAAAGCTTTTGTTATATGCCCGGCTATGGTATCAGCGAGGCGGCTACAACCTTGGTAGGACAGAGCCTTGGTGCCGGGCGCAAGATGCTTGCTCGTCGGTTTGCTTATATAACAGTACTGTCGGGAATCGTTGTAATGACAGTCATGGGGGTATTTATGTATGTTGGAGCTCCGCTGATGATGGATATCATCACGCCTGTCAAGGAAATATGTTCAGCAGGAGTCGAAGTCCTGCGTATAGAGGCTTTTGCCGAGCCGATGTTTGCAGCGGCTATTGTATCTTATGGGGTGTTTATAGGCGCAGGCGATACGATGATACCGGCAGGAATGAACCTTGGGAGCATCTGGGGAGTGAGATTAACTTTGGCGGCTCTGTTAGCACCGTCTATGGGGCTGAAGGGTGTGTGGATCGCAATGGCAATCGAGTTGTGTTTCCGTGGTATCATATTCCTGTGGCGACTTAAAACTGACCGATGGATGTGCGTCAGGTGGAAATAAAATATGGGCCATAAATGATATTTTTGAGATATTAACTATTGTATTAATTATAGAACAGTTATATATTTGCAAAAAAAAGTCGATGAATAGAATCTATACCATTATGTCCATGATGGCGATTGTTGTGACTGCTTTAGGACATAGCAAGCTTGACGCGCCGTCACAGCTAATCGCAACACAATATCAACTGTATAAATACCATCCTGATAAGTGTGTGGCATTTCCAGTGTCCAATATTGATTTATCCAATGTTTCAAGAGGAAATATACAGGCAAGCGCATTTATAACCTTGGCTTCGGGTGTGTCGTTAAGCCGGATAGAGTCAATGGGGCTTGATGTGTCATGTCAAGAAGATGGTATGGCGATAGTCAACGGAGACTTGGAAGACATCATAAAGCTGTCTGAGACCAATTTGGTAGTAGACGTGTCGCTATCTCGCGACCTACAGCCGATGCTGAACACCGCACGTGTAGTATCGGGCGTAAATGATATTCACGGTGGAAGTGCTCCACTTCCACAGGCATATAGGGGCGCAGGAGTTATATGCGGTATTTATGATCGGGGTATTGATGCCAATCATATTAACTTTATGAATACCGATATGAGTGCCACCCGAGTTAAACGTCTATGGAGTGCCACAGGAGCTACCGGCGGTTTTATCGAATATGCCACACCTGAGCGTATCGCTTCGTTTACCACTGATAACCGTAATGCAACCCATGGTACACATACGATGGGGTGTATGGTAGGAGCGTTTAATATGGCATCAAACACAAGTAAGGGCATCTCAACACGCTATGCATACGTGTCTGATAATAATACCGGTGAAACGTCAGTATCGAGAACGCTTAAAGTCCCCTTTTATGGAATGGCTCCCGAATCGGATATTGTTATCGCTTGTGGTTCATTTGCTAATACCAATATAGTTAAAGGCGTTGGTAAGATTGTCGATTATGCCCAAAGTGTTGGCCAACCGGCAGTTGTAAATTTATCTATAGGTTCGATTACCGGTCCTCATGATGGTACGGATTATGTTTCAAGATATTTGACCAAATATGGAGAGAATGTAATTATATGTATTGCAGCCGGTAACGATGGCAATAAGAATATGTCAATAACTCATGATTGCACGGCGGCGGACAACGAGGTTAAAACTTTTATACCGGCAGGAGAGACAGCCGGCATAATCGATATCTGGGCGTCGGACGAGCGTCCCGTGACTATTACTACCGTCATATATGACTTGAATACCAATCAGACTGTATATCAACACACCATAAGTAATTCCACCGAAAAAGCCGTGACTATCGCGACTGAAAATTATACAGCTGACGGTTATATACATGATAAAAATTTTGATAAGGCGTTTAGCCAAAGCTATATACAATTGTCGGCCGGGGCTAACGGGGTCAATAATCGTTATAATATTTCATATAACTTTCAGCTGAGCCCTAACATGGACTCCAATAGCGATAACCGCTTTGTCGCCGGTATTATTGTGCGCGGTCAAGATGGACAGCGAGTCGATATGGTGACATCAAGTAACAATGACAACTATAATGCTGAATTTACAAGCAATGGTGTAAACGGATGGACAGCAGGCTCACCCCAATTTTCAATAAATTCGTTGGCATGTGCACCTAATACTGTAGTAGTGGGAGCTTATACCACCAAAACCCAATGGGGGACACTTAATGGTGCTACATCTCATTACACAGACCTTAATTATACTTATAATGAGATAGCGCCATTCTCCTCATACGGAAAACTTGTTGATGGTCGGGAATTACCACATATTTTAGCTCCAGGCGCGGCAATAATATCGTCTTATTCGAGTTACTATGTGTCATCGGCCGGACTCGGAGATAAGAACTTATCGGCAGAGGTGGAATATAACGGAAAAAAACATTATTGGGCACGGGAACAAGGAACTTCAATGTCATGTCCCATTGTTGCCGGTTCAATAGCTTTATGGCTACAAGCCGACCCACATCTAAATGTTGAAGATGCAATAGAATATCTCGGAAAATCGGCCAATAAGATTGATGGAGTAGGTGATTTTTCTAAATCATTGGCTTGGGGGACAGGGCAACTCAATGCTTTTGAAGGACTTAAGTTGGTAATTGCCAACTCTAATTCGGTCAATAATATCGATGTTGATGATAACGAGCCGTTAATTAATGTGGTAAATGACACCTATGAAGTTTATGTCCCTAATGCCGATAACGTTTCAGTAACAATTTATAACATTGCAGGGCAACCGATTATTAGAAAAACTGCCTCATCTGAGACACTTGTAATCAGTACCGATTGCCTTTTGACTGGTGTATATATATTAAGTGTCGATAATACCAATACAACACGACGTATACTTGTGAGATAGTAAAAAACACACTTTAAATATAAAAATATATGAGAATGGGGTTATATCATATTTCCCTAATTCTCATCTATTTATAGATGTTAACCATCGCTTTAACTTCGGTTAATTACTTCAAAGACATACGCTTTATGTTTATTATAAAATGCATCAAGACTTATTTACCGATAATTGCAATATTTATGTTACTATGTTCGCATAGTATGAAAGCTAAAACATATAATTCTATATCACGTGCACGATTGGCCCTGAATCATCAGAATATCACTCGCTCAGCTCGTATAGACATAAATACTGATTCATTATATATCCCTGTTGTATTAGAAATTACTGATGATAGCGCTGTAGACTCGTTAATGGCATTGGGAGCAGTGATTTTTAGACAACGTGAACGTTTTGTTGTAGCTTGTATCCCGGAATCAAAAGCTATGGGACTCGACTCGGTAAGATATATTCTTTCTGGAGCTGTATCAAATAAGTGCAGTATCAATAATGATCGTTCACGAGAGTTCTCCAATGTCGCTCCGGTACATCAGGGTTATGATGGGAACATTGGTTTTGATGGTTCAAATGTAGTTACCGGATTTTGTGATATCGGGTTTGCCCCCGGGCATGTTGCATTTAAAGGTCGTGTACCCAAGATGGTTAATTATGACATGAGACATGCCAAAAGATATGAGTACAATGCCGACAACCTGCCTGTCACTGATAATGCCAATGAATTTCATGCGTCTCATGTCGCCAATATTATGGCTGGATCGCGAGAACACAATCCTTACTATGGATATGCGCCGGCCTCGACATTGATAGCGACAACATCAGACCTTTACGATGGCGCATTCCTGTGTGGTATTGAAGATATTATAGATTATGCCAAGGCCAATGACAAGCCTGCGGTTGTCAATCTCTCGGTTGGTAATCAACTGGGACCTCGTGATGGTACAGATGTGGTCAATCGCTACCTCGACCTGTTAGGAAAAGAAGCTATAATATGTTTCTCGGCCGGTAATTCAGGTGATAGCAAAATCAGTTTGACACACACGTTTGAGTCAGGTGACGATGTGTTAAGCACCTTATTTGATACTTATGCGACATGGGACGGGATGCATGTCGTTGGTGAAACGGACATCTGGAGCGCCGACAGTAGTCAATTTGAAGTGGCGATAATGATATTTGACTTTGACAAACAGGAATATGTCTATCAATCGCCGTGGTATTCGGGTCGGTTTACTGTTGATTTATCGGAAGGAAATCATGCGATACCATTGGAAATGTATTCCAAGAATCAAATCGTTATCAGTGGAGATATTGACCACACCAATGGAAGGTATAATGTCGCAATTGTTTATGACATGAAATCAACCGGCATGAGACAAGCCGGTCCATGGTCGCGATACTACTTTGGTATGAGGCTTAGAGCCCGCAATGGTGTATCAATCGATGCCAATACTGATGGATCTTTATCATTTATGATGTCATCAGGTAAGGATGATGTTGTCAATGGAGATGGAAGCATGTCTATATCCAACTATGCTTGTGGACATAATGTTATATCTGTAGGTTCATATAACAGCCGTAATACATTACCCTTGGTAACGGGAGGCGAAAAAACATTTAATTTTAACGTTGGAGAGGTTACTTCATGGAGTGGATATGGAACATTGAGAGATGGTCGCGTAATGCCGGATATATGTGCCCCCGGCAATTATGTAATCAGTGCTACAGGCAAGCCATTTTATGAAAATAACCCTGATGTATTTCCGATATCCTATCAAGTAACACTGGATGGGGAGACTCATAGGTGGCATGGGGAATGTGGAACATCAATGTCATCGCCTGCTGTTGCCGGCATTTTTGCTCTATGGTTACAAGCCGATCCTACGCTTGATCGTGATAGAATACTGGATATCGCTCAAAAGACAGCTCGCCGCGATATGAATGACTTGAATAATCCGAGATGGGGCTCGGGTGGGGCTATTGATGCCTATGCCGGACTTAAAGAAGTACTGGCTCGGCTAAGTGTTGGGACAGTGTCTCAGGATATTATTCCCTTTATTCAGGTTGTAAATCGTAAAATTGAGGTAGTGGTGCCTGACGGTATACAACATGAACTCTCAGTATGTGATTTATCGGGACGTAATATTGACCCCCAAAATCAGTTATCCCCCGGTGTTTATATAGTAAACATAAGCGCCGGCTCTCGCTCGATAGTCCAAAAAATCTTAATACAGTAAATTTAATATGATATTTTTGGACTGTGATAGATTGCTTGTTGAAGAAATATTTTTAAATTTGCATAATTCATACTAATACATAAAACAGAATACTTATTTTGAAAAATGTCATAATACGCTCATTATCGGGCATCGTATATATAATCCTCATCGTAGGGGCAATTATAGCCGGAGATTGGTGGTTTTATGCCTTGACACTATTATTTACAGCACTGGCCACACGTGAGTATCATAGCCTCGTGTCATCTCATCTGGGATGTTGTTTGCCGGGGGCAGTAACGGCAGTCGATTATCTGGGAGCTACACTGATGTGGAGTATTATCCCCCTGTCAATGTATAGTGGATTACCCACTATTGATATGATGATAGTTATGATGGGGATGATAGCCGTATTGATATTAGGCAATATATTGACACGTATGAGTCTCTCGGTGCTGTATGATGGTACCAATCCCATAGCCGACCTGGGAGCATCACTGTGTGGGTTGATATATATAGCATTGCCGATGTCGATACTTAATTTTATTATGGCTTCGCTCGGCAGTGATTTTGCCCCCAGGCTGTTATTATTGATGTTTATCATGATATGGGTTAATGACACGGGAGCATTCTGTGTGGGTTCTTTATTTGGTAAGCATCGTTTATGTGAGCGACTCTCGCCTAAAAAATCTTGGGAAGGTTTTTGGGGAGG
Source organism: Muribaculaceae bacterium (assembly GCA_017621845.1). Taxonomy (GTDB): domain Bacteria; phylum Bacteroidota; class Bacteroidia; order Bacteroidales; family Muribaculaceae; genus CAG-873. The sequence continues at coordinate 40,749 of JAGASI010000001.1, read as the reverse complement.
AATGGCTTTTTGCCTTATGGCCGGCATCGGTTATGCTATAATATATGATGAAAACGTTATAGTGTGGGCATTCTATGGATGTCTCGTGTCGGTATTTGCTACAATAGGCGATTTATTTGAATCCATGCTTAAACGTCGAGCCGGAGTTAAAGATTCAGGAAATCTCATTCCCGGACACGGCGGAATACTCGATCGTATAGACTCTCTCCTGTTTGTCGCGCCTTTAACTCTCATTTATCTTGCGGTTGTAATATTCTTAGGACTTTAAACTTATTTAAAAGTATTAAGCCCAACAATTTTACTGAGATAAATGTAAACAATAATAAATATCAAACCATAATAATATACATAGTAACATGAAAAATGACCAACTCGTTACAGAAGTAACAAATAAGGCAATGAACTGGATTAACGGTGGATATGACGCCGAGACTAAAGCCGAAGTTCAACGTATGCTTGACGCCGATGACAAGACAGAGCTAATAGAATCTTTCTACAAGGATCTGGAATTTGGCACAGGTGGTCTTCGTGGCATAATGGGCGCCGGATCAAATCGTATGAATATCTATACTGTTGGAGCGGCCACTCAGGGTCTTGCCAACTATCTTAAAGAAGCATTTGCCGACCTACCTCAGATTAGTGTTGTTGTTGGACATGATGTGCGCAATAACTCTCGTAAATTTGCTGAGACCGTAGCCAATATCTTCTCGGCCAACGGTATCAAAGTATATCTGTTTGAAAATTTCCGTCCTACCCCCGAACTGTCGTTCGCCATACGTCATCTCGGATGCCAGAGCGGTGTCAATATCACTGCATCACATAATCCTAAGGAATATAACGGTTACAAGGCTTATTGGGCTGATGGTGCACAAGTGCTTGCACCACACGATGTCAATATCATTAACCATGTAAACAGAATTACTGACGTTGCAGACATCAAATTCCAGGGTAATCCTGAACTTATTGAGATTATTGGTGAAAAGATGGACAACGACTTCCTGGCTGCTGTCAAGAGCCTTTCTCTCGATCCTGAGGTAATCAAACGCCATGCCGACATGAAGATTGTCTATACTCCTATTCACGGTACAGGAGTCAAGATGGTTCCGGCATCGCTCAAGAATTATGGCTTCACCAACATAATACATGTCCCTGAACAAGATATTCCATCGGGCGATTTTCCTACCGTTGTATCACCCAATCCCGAGGTGCCTTCGGCCATGGCAATGGCTATTGAGAAAGCCAAAGAAACTGGAGCTGACGTTATATTTGCCTCTGATCCCGATGCCGACCGCATCGGTTGTGTGGCGCGTGACAATGATGGCTCATACGTTATGATTAACGGTAACCAGATTGTCATGATCTTACTGAACTATCTTATGATACGTAACCGAGAAATGGGTCTTCTTAAAGGCAACGAATATGTCGTTAAAACTATTGTTACCACTGAGACTATCAAGCGTATTGCCGATGCCCAGGGTATTAAGATGTATGACAGTTACACAGGATTTAAATGGATTGCCGACGTTATTCGTAATAATGAGGAAACAGGTCGTTATCTTGGTGGTGGTGAAGAAAGCTATGGCTTCCTTGCCGAGACGTTTGCCCGCGATAAAGACTCAGTATCGGCCATCTCACTTATGGCCGAGATTGCAGCATGGGCACGTGACCGTGGCATGAACTACATGGATATGCTGAAGGAGATATATCTCCAGAACGGTTATTCCCACGAGGAAGGTATTTCAGTAGTTCGCCCCGGTAAAACCGGTGCCGACGAAATCAAGGCCATGATGGTAGAATTCCGTGCCAATCCTCCCAAGTCTCTCGGAGGCTCGGAAGTTGTCATGATTAAGGATTATGATACTCTCGAGTGTAAAGACCTTGTATCGGGCAATGTTGAAAAGATGGACTTCCCCGCCACCTCCAATGTCCTCCAGTTCTATACCAAGAATGGTGACAAGGTATCGGTGCGTCCTTCTGGTACCGAGCCTAAGATTAAGTTCTACATTGAGGTACGTGATAATATGGCATCAGCCGATGACTATGCCAACGCCGGCAACCGCGCTCAGGAAAAAATCAATGCAATCAAGAAAGACCTGGGTATCTGATAGCTTCAGGCCTTACTACTAAGAGCAATAAAAGCTCGCCGCTGGTGGCGAGCTTTTATTGCTCTTAGTAGTAAGGATTGTTAAAGGATGAAAATCGTTTGCTGATGACGCTATACTTGTTTGGAAATTGATGGGTCACCGTATTGCTCGAGATAGGCTTCTGCGGCAATACAAAGTTCGTCATACCAATCCTTGCCAAAGCGTTCGATAAGTGGTTCTTTAAGAAATTTGTAAGCTCTAAGATCGAGGCGCCGTCCAAGGACTTCGGCACACTTACATATTTTCCATCGATGGAAATTGACAGCTGTAAACTTGGAATATTCAGTCAGTCTTACCGGATATAGATAGCAAGAAATTGGTTTCCTGAAAGGGATAAGCCCCTTGCGGTAGGCACGTTCTATAGCACACAGACATTTGCCCCCTTTATCATAACATGTAAATACACAATCTCGTCCGTCTACAATCTGAGTTACCAGGTCACCCTCCTCATCTATATAGCTGATTCCTGCTTCATCGATACGTTGTTTGGCCGCCGGTAGCAATTCGTCATAAATCTCGGGAAGAATTGCTTGAATACGGTCACGTTCCTCAGGAGTGATAGGTGCACCGGCATCACCCTCAATACAGCATGAGCCCAGGCAAGTGTCGATGTCACAACAGAAATAGCGTTCTATAAGATCAAGGGAAACAAGAGTGTTCTGTATTTCAAGCATAATGGTTTCTTCAGTAGTGTCCATTTAGAAATTAGTTGTCTTAAATGATGAAGCCCCGATAAGTCGATCATAGCGCTCACCGGGAATACGGTGATATAGCCTCATGTCATATTGATTGGATGTCTCGTAATGATTGCCCTCGGTGATAGAGGTAGAGATACGGCCGGTGCGTTGATCACGGGCGATATATTGATAAGAATATGCGCCCTGTTTTAACAGCATGGCCTTGGTATATCGTCCTGTCTCGTTATCATAAATCATCTTGGAGGTGTCGTCTATCCTGAACTGGGTTGCATCGGAGACAATATAAATATCTTGCATGGGCATCTGAGGCATTTCCAATTCATAATAAACTATGCCATAATCCGACTCGACACTTGACACCAGCGGGTCAGGTGTAACGTTATCGGCATTGCGCACGATATATCCACCCGATAGTGTTTGATCATAAATATATGATTGGGCTGAGCGCGGGGTGTCAACATAAAGTCTGTATCGATAATATGGGGCGGCATATTCAATATTCTCAACTCCCATCGGGTTGTAGTTTTTTGATACCGTTTCAAAGCGTCGATATTCGTTGGAGCCTTCAAATATCAATTCGGGTTGATGCTCATAAATAAGTGATGATGCGGAAATTCTCATGGGTTTGGTGAGTGTACGAGAAGTTGATGGAATTCCATTTTGCTCTATAACTAAAGCCAAATCATTAAAATAGTCCCTGACGTGGGCCTGTTCAACATTAGCCCTTAACTCAAGTTGCTGATGACCATGGTTATAGTCAATATCAGTGCGGCCACTCCACGTGCCTCCTATGGCCGCGGTATTTTCACATAGACAAAATCTCACTGTAACCCATACTTCGTCAGGGTTATTCTCGGGATATATCTTCACAACATAGTTTCCTGAGATGGTGGGCCTGACTTCATTATTAGGTATAACCAGGCGGTAGTGAACATAGTGGACTGATGTGCCTTGAGACAGCTCATAGTCCTCGATTGTGCCCTCGTTGAAGCCATCAAGATATTCCAATGCGATAAGTGCGTCGGGACGCCATTCACGATCGCAGTGAGTCAAGGAATAGCGCATATAATCTCTATCCTCGGTTAAACGGTCAAATTCTATAATAATACCCTCGGGAGAATTCATTGCCAGTACCGGGACGCCGATGACTCCTTCTGGCTTATCAGTGGTACGCACTTGCAGCGAACGGATATATTCGTCATAGACACGTGTCTCAAGAGGAGGATTGATGGACAGGGTAGTCTTTACCGAAAATAGTATTATCGATAATATAAGAGAGATGTATTTTACCATGTGATAGGACGACCGCCGTGTTTTACAAGCCAGTCATTACAGAGTGAAAAATGATGATTGCCGAAAAAACCGCGATAAGCCGATAATGGTGAAGGGTGGGGCGATGTAAGTACCAGATGCTTATTGCGGTCGATAAATGCCCCCTTGTTGATGGCATAAGATCCCCAGAGCATAAAAACCAGTCCCTCGCGGTTGTCGGCGAGACATTTAATGACAGCATCGGTAAATATTTCCCAGCCCATGCCCCTATGAGATCCCGCTTGGTGAGCCCTTACGGTTAATACCGAGTTGAGTAATAATACTCCTTGAGATGCCCATCGCTCGAGATTAACCGACTCTTCGGAGGGAGACAACCCGATGTCCTGATTAATCTCTTTGAAAATGTTTAGCAATGACGGAGGAGCCTGAACTCCGTCATTAACCGAAAAACATAGACCATTGGCTTGCCCATAATCGTGATATGGATCCTGGCCAAGGATGATAACTCGTGTCCGATCATAGGGGCACGAGTCAAAAGCTGCAAAAATTTTTGATGCCGGTGGAAATATCGTGGCTGACTGATATTCCATCCTTATAAAGTCGGTAAGTTGCTTAAAATAAGGCTGATCCCATTGTGATGAGAGTGCGGCTTTCCATCCTGGTTCTATTTTAACATCCATTGGTGATTGATAATTATCGTAGAAGTATTAGTGCAAATTTACAAAAAAGTTTGTACTTTTGTACTGAAATATTCATTGCGCCCGTAGTTCAATGGATAGAATTACGGATTCCGGTTCCGTCGATTGGGGTTCGACTCCCCACGGGCGTACAAATAACGCGACTGCTCAATGTGTTTTCAGACAGAGTAGTCGCAATTTTTTTGATAGATTTATTTGAAGTGAGTCGGCTATTTTTTTTTCAACTGAAAGAATTTCAACTGAAAGAAGGTGTGAGCTTGTGTGCCCGGGACGTTCTCAATGATGTCAAAATAAAAAAGGCCATAACTTGCTGAAATTCTTAACGAAGTCCCGATTTTGCATCTATCTGTGTCTTTAAGTCCCGTCGTTTGCTGTAATCCATCGACGGCACGACTCAAAACCTCCATGATATGTTGCCTCAGTGTAAACATTTGTTGTGGATAGAGCCTAATTGTTTCATATCTTGCAATGGGATTATAAGTTGTGAAACGATTACAAATGTTATAAACAGTGTGTTGATAACTTTACAAAAAATCATGGCTGTAAACTCAGAATTTTAAGTTATCTTTGCAACGTGAATCAGACCCTGAAACATATAGAATTTCTTGCGACCAATCACGACTGTGTAATCATACCCGGTCTTGGTGCTATTGTGGCTCATGCCGAGACGTCGGTTTATGATGAAATGACGTCTTGTTGGAGTGTGCCGGGTCGTAGCTATATGTTTAATGGAGCGCTGAATATCAATGACGGCCTATTGATAAGTTCGGTGGCACGAGCCAATTCAATCAGTCACGAGCGTGCCCGCATGATTGTCGAAGAAGACGTGATGTCCATGACTCGCCAGCTGAAAGTTGACAATCTGTTGTCACTTGGCCGCCTCGGCGATTTGATGATCGGTGAAGATGGCAGGATGGTTTTCTCCCCGATGAATGAAGATGCTTTGACTCCCGGTGTGACTTGGTATCCCAAGGTCTATTCTCGTAAGACCGTAGACATGCAATATGTCGATACAGAGATTATTGCCGATAATCATGGAATTATGCATTTGTCACCGGTAAAACGTTTTGTGAGGGTTGCGGCTATGATTGCTATTCTGGTGGGTTTGGGCATAACGCTATCTACGCCGATTAAAGTCGATAATGTCGCTTATGCTTCACTTTCCGGGCCTAAGATTACCTCCCCCAAGGTTGTCACTCTTAATAAGCCGGATAATAATGATGCAACTAAAATTCAGAACCTTAACGTCAGTAAAGATGTTAATATAGAGAAGGGAGACAATCTTCGTTCTGCCAAAGGTAATAAAGAGCTTGTTGATGTAACACAACCTACAGATGATTTGAAATCGGCTACCTCTATATGTGCCATGCCTGTGGAACTTAGAAATGACGAAAAAGACTCATATTGCCTTGTTATCGCGTCGCTTAAAACCCGGGAGGGGGCTCAAAAGTTTATATCTATGGAAAAGCCCCATAATCCGGACTTGCCAATGTATGTCATTGAGCAAAAAGGTCACTACCGAGTATACGTGGCGACGGGCGCTACTGAAGCCCAGGCATTAAAAGCCGCTTATGATAAGCGCGTTCAGCGCTATAAAGGTGTGTGGGTTACCAAACGCTGATGTCTCTCGTCGAGCAAGATACTCGCGTTGAGACATTTTTTATATTACATAATTTACACTTACCCCGACTTATGACACAATTCAGCGAAATGTTATTCAAGCGCCATTCGATAAGACGCTATACTCAGCAACCTATACCGGCCGATGATGTTAAAACAATCCTTCAGGCTGCATTGTTAGCACCCACAAGTAAAAGTTCCCGCTCATGGCAATTCATAGTTGTAGAAAATCGCGAGGACCTCGAGGCTTTGGCTAAACTTAAACCCATGGGTGCTCATCCTATAGCCAAAGCTACAATGGCAGTCGTTGTGGTGTCAGACCCTGAAAAAAGTGAAGCTTATATAGAGGATGCTACTGTGGCGGCAACATATATGCAATTACAGGCCGAGGACCTCGGTATCGGATCTTGCTGGATACAGGTCAGAGGCCGGTTTGATGCCAATAATGAACCTTCAGAAGATTATGTACAGCATCTTCTGGACATTCCGCCATATCTTAAAGTTGAGTGTGTAATAACATTTGGCTATAAAGACGAGACACGTCGCCCCGTTGACCCGGATAAACTACAGTGGGAGAAAGTACATATAGGTAAATATACCAAACAATAACCCCGGTATTATTATGGAAAACAAGTCTGGGAATGGCCGTTATCGGATTGTGTTGCTTGGCTCGGGTAACGTCGCCACGTCATTGGCCCCGGCACTTGATTATGTGTGCGATGTTGTACAGATATATTCCCGTAATAAATCCCATGCCCAAACTCTCGCCGACAAGCTAAGGAATGCCAGGGCAATCGATAATGTCGAAGATGTTGATTGTTCAGCTGATATAGCCATTATTTCAGTGCCTGACGATGCTGTTCACTGTACCTCGGAATGTCTTAAGGATTTTCAAGGAATTGTAGCACACACCTCAGGTAGTGTTCCTATGGACGCCCTCGCGGCATGTGCTCGCCGAGGAGTGTTTTATCCTCTACAGACGTTTTCACGCCAGCGACCGTTATCATTGACATCAGTGCCATTCTTTGTCGAAGGAAGCACTCAGGAAGCGACTGATATACTTAAAAATTTAGCTTCAATGGTCAGCAATCGAGTGTATGAAGCTGATAGTGTGCACCGGGGGGCATTACATGTTGCTGCCGTGTTTGCCTCCAATTTTGTCAATCATTTGTGGGATATTTCAGATGAACTGTTAAAACCATACGGATATGACTTCTCGGTATTTGGCCCATTGGTGACAGAAGTATTAAAAAAAGCCTTGTCTCTGGGTCCTCATGCTTCACAAACAGGACCGGCTGTTCGTCATGATATGAAAGTGATTTCTACACATATCAATCATCTGCCCAAGAATAAGGCCAATATCTACCGTGTGCTTACCGACAATATAATCAAGAATTATAATAATGAGTAAAACCGACTATGATTTAAAGAACTTGCGGGCTGTTATTTTTGATGTTGACGGAGTATTGTCTCCATCGACTGTGCCGATGGACGAGAACGGAGTGCCATGCCGTATGGTGAATATCAAGGATGGGTATGCATTGCAGTTAGCCGCAAAAACCAATCTTAAGATAGCTATAATTACCGGGGCCAATACGACATCACTGATCAAGCGTTATGGAGCATTGGGTATTAAAGATGTCTTTATCGGCGCTTCGTTCAAGTTTGAAGTCATGAACAAATGGCTCGCTGATAATGCCATCTTGCCCGAGGAGACAGCATATGTAGGGGATGATATTCCTGACTACCAATGCATGAAAGCAGTAGGGCTTGCTGTAGCTCCTAATGATGCGGCCCGCGAGATAAAGGATATAGCGCATTATATTACTGTGTCAGATGGCGGATATGGTGTCGCTCGAGAATTGTTGGAACAAGTGCTTGCCACTCGTGGTGAATGGTTGAATCATGCTGATGCATTTGGTTGGTAAATTATGACTATAGAATCAAACTGCCCGTTATCGGTTACATCGTACAATGTGTTGTTGGCCTCCAACTCGCCCCGCCGTCAAGAACTGCTGGGAATGATTGTTCCCCGATTTGATGTTGTAAAGTTGGATAATATTGATGAATGTTATCCTGCCGATACTCTTGTTGATGATGTTGCCGGGTATTTATCACGGCTTAAAGCCAATGCATATAAACAATATCTGGCACCTAATGAAGTAATTGTGACAGCAGACACTGTTGTTATTATTGATGATAAAATTTTAGGCAAACCTCATTCATACAATGAAGCGGTGGCGATGTTACAAAGTCTTAGTGGACGTCAACATCGTGTAATGACCGGCGTCACGTTGACTTCGGTAGACAAGTGTGTGTCTTTTGATGAAACTACCCATGTCACGTTTGATCTTCTTTCCGGCAGGGAGATAGAGGCTTATATAAAAAATTGCCGTCCTTATGATAAAGCGGGCTCTTATGGTATTCAGGAATGGATTGGCGCCATAGGCATCTCCAAGATTGATGGTGACTATTATAATGTTATGGGACTGCCTGTTAATCATTTATATCACGAACTTTTAAAATTTTAAATTATGAAATTTTGGAGTTTAAGCATTGTATTGATATTATTAACGTCCTGTACACCTCCTAAATCCTATCGCAATGCCGAAGGCAAAGCATGGAATACCCTTTACCATATATCCTATAATGCCGACCGAGACTTGCATGATTCTATTATCTCGGTCATGAAAGAAGTTGAGATGTCCTTATCGCCGTTTGCCGAACAATCCCTCATTTCAAAAATAAACAATGGTGAAAACATGTCAGCTGACAAATATCTGACAGCTGTTTTTAAAAAATCTCAAGAGATTAATTTTAATAGCAATGGTATGTTTGATCCAACGGTTGCTCCGTTGATAAATTTGTGGGGATTTGGATATAATAAATCCGATGAGGCTCCTACGCAAGATGTTATAGACTCAATAAAGGATTTGGTTGGCATCGATCAATGTAAAATGACAACCACGGGAAAAATAATCAAGAAACATCCATGCACTGAATTTAATTTTTCGGCCATAACCAAAGGCCTGGGATGTGATGCAGTTGGTGAAATGCTTGAACGCAATGGTTGTGATGACTATATGATAGAGATTGGAGGCGAGATTGCCGTTTCAGGAAATTCATCAAAAGGGAATGGCTGGCGTATAATGATTGATACCCCAATAATGTCAGACTCGATAGTCATACATAAAAAGTTGGCAGTAATCCATGTTACAGATTGTGGCATTGCCACGTCAGGTAATTACAGGAATTATAAGAAAACTGAAAATGGTAAAGTGTGGCATACCATAAGCCCGGTGACAGGTTATCCGGCAGCTACAGATATATTGTCAGCCACCATCAAGGCTCCCACTTGCATGGAAGCAGATGCCTATGCTACTGCTTGTATGGCCATGGATGCCTCATCGGCGCTTAAAATGATTGAAAAAGCCAAGGGGGTGGAAGCGCTGATTGTTACGCGCGAGTCCATATTGACAACATCCGGGTTCCCAAAACTCGAAAGATAAACCTTCGCGCCCTTATTGAGGACCTCGATTGAGCTGATGAGGCATAAAACAATGCCACTTGAAGTTGCCTCCCAAACACCGTAAACGCTGAGAAATGGCTAATAATGCCCATAAAAGGCATTATTTTTATTTTATAGATATATCTACATGGTGGTATTGTCGAAAAAAAACATTACCTTTGTGTGTATTTTAAGGCATAATTCCCATGGGAATGAGATGCAATGTTTTTAATCTAATCAATTCCAATGTTAGAAGAAGATCGTATAGTAAAAATCGATATAGAGAAAGAGATGAAATCGGCCTATATCGATTATTCAATGTCGGTTATTGTATCACGTGCGCTGCCTGATGCGCGTGATGGCTTGAAGCCGGTACAACGCCGCGTATTGTTTGGTATGGATGCCATGGGCAATACCAGCGATAAACCACATAAGAAATCAGCTAACTGTGTTGGCGAAGTAATGGGTAAATATCACCCCCATGGAGATTCGTCAATATACGGTACTGTAGTAAGAATGGCCCAAAATTGGGCGTTGAGGTATACATTGGTTGACGGGCATGGCAACTTTGGCTCGGTGGACGGGGCTTCTCCTGCGGCCATGCGTTATACCGAGGTTAGACTTGACAAAATCGGTGAGGAAATGTTGATGGATATCAATGATGATACTGTCGATTTCCAGCCTACATATGATAATGTACGCAAAGAGCCGGTTGTATTACCGACACGGTTTCCCAACCTCCTTGTAAATGGAGCCCAAGGTATTGCTGTCGGTATGGCAACCAATATGCCGCCTCACAATCTGACCGAGGCAATCAATGCTTCGATAGCTCTTGTTGAAAATCCCGATATATCAATTGACGAGCTTATCAAAATCATTCCGGCGCCTGATTTCCCTACCGGAGGCACAATTTATGGCTATGCCGGTGTCAAAGAGGCATATCTTACCGGTCGTGGCCGTGTGATTATACGTGCTCGTGCCGAAATTGAGGCTGAGGCCAATCACGAGTCAATCATTATTAATGAAATACCTTATGGTGTCAATAAGGCCGAGCTCATCAAGTATATTGCCGATCTGGTTAACGAAAAGAAACTTGACGGCATTGCTGATATCAATGATGAGACTGACTTTGAAGGCATGCGCATTGTTATTAAACTTAAAAGCGATGCCAATGCCAATGTTGTTCTAAACAAACTGTATAAGATGACCCAGTTACAGTCATCATTCAGTGTGAACAACGTTGCTTTGATTAACGGGCGCCCCAAGACTCTCAATCTTAAAGAAATACTTGAGGCTTTTGTCGGTCACCGTCATGAAGTTGTTATACGTCGCACAAAATATCGCCTCGCCAAAGCTCTTGAGCGTCTCCATATCTTGGAGGGCTTGATTATAGCTTCTCAGCATATCGATGAAGTAATTGCCATTATACGGTCATCATCCAATGTCGAGGAAGCCAAGTCACGACTCATGGAACGATTTGGCCTTACAGAAGCTCAGGTTACCGCAATTGTCGAAATGAAGTTGCGCAACCTTACAGCTCTGGAGCAAACCAAACTTGAGGAAGACCACCGCAAGCTTAAAGAATATGTACAGGAACTCGAGCTTATCCTTAACGATGATGCCGAGTGTCGCCGTGTTATTGTCACCGAGCTTGAAGATATACGAGACCGCTATGGCGATACACGTAAGACTGATATCGATTATACAGCCGGTGACTTTAACGCCGAGGATTTCTATGCTGATGATGATATGATCATCACAATCTCACACCTTGGTTATATTAAACGTACACCATTGAGCGAATTCCGAGCTCAACGTCGTGGTGGAGTGGGGTCCAAAGGAGCCAACTCACGCGATACCGACTTTATAGAACATATCTATCAAGCTTCGATGCACTCTACAATGATGTTCTTTACTGCCAAGGGCCTTATCTACAAGATGAAAGTATATGAACTGCCCGAAGGAGCCAAGAACTCCAAGGGTCGTGCATTGCAGAATATGCTTAATATTGAGCCCGGTGACGTTGTTACTGCTTATATAAGCTGTAAACAATTGGACGATGCTGAGTTTGTGGGTTCTCATAATCTTGTGTTTGCCACCAAGAATGGTGTTGTGAAGAAAACATCACTTGCCGAATATGCACGTGTTCCATCCAAGGGTAAGAAAGCGATTATCCTTCGCGATAACGACAGTGTTGTCGGTGTCGCCATGACCGATGGCAACTCTGAAATATTATTGGCAAGTCACGCTGGACGCGCAATCAGATTTAACGAGTCAACTTTGCGTACAATGGGACGCGTATCAACCGGTGTACGTGGCATGAACCTCGTTTCAGAAGACAACAAAATCATCGGCCTTATCGCTCTTGAACCAAACACCTCTCGCACTATTCTCGCGCTTTCAGAAAAAGGCATAGGAAAACGCTCATTGCTCGATGATTACCGTATCACCAACCGTGGCGGAAAGGGCGTGAAGACGATTAATATCAACGAGAAGACCGGTTTGTTGGTGGCATTTACAAGTGTCAGCGATGAAGAAGATCTCGTGATTATCAACAAGTCCGGCATTACTATGCGTCTACACCTGGCCGATGTGCCGGTTAGAGGCCGTGCAACTATGGGTGTGCGCATTATAGACCTGCGCAAGCGTGGTGATGACATCGCTTCTGTATGTGTCGTTGACGCTGACCAAGATGAAGAAGTAGAGCAAGTCGCTCCCGAAGCACTTGAACAACCATCTCTATCTGAAGAAGAAGGCATTGATAACGAACTTGATCTTATCGAAGAAATGCCGGAAGCTGATAACGATGAAAATATTAATCTTGATGAACAATAACATGTAGTTGATTGTTTTAAGAATTTAAACATACATAATGTTTTCATCATTAAACTTAACAACCAATTATAAGTCTTATTATAATAAACAAGCAAATAATTCTAACCTATACCTTTAACCCAACCTTCTTTATTATGAAGAAAATTTCAATCTTAGCCCTTGCGCTAACCGCAGGCATGTCAGCCGTAGCTCAAGAAGCGGTTGTAAAAGAAGCTGAAAAAGCCATGAAAAACGGCAAACCCTATGCCGAGGTTATGACACTCATAGAACCGGCTACCAAGGATGCATCAACAGCCCAACAGGCTATAACTTATTTTGTGCCAGGCAAAGCAGCCTTTAAGGAATATGACGATTATCTTGGCAAGCGATCACTCGGAATGTATAAAGCCGACGATCCTAAGACCCCCGAGATATTCCATACAATGGCCAAGGATCTTGTGGGCGGTTATGACAACTTCATGAAGGCACTCTCGCTTGACACCGTTGTTGATGCTAAAGGTAAAACCAAGACCAAATACTCCAAGGAAATAGTAAATATTCTTGTAGCCCATCATAATGACTATAACACTGCCGCTCTCGATTTTTGGCAGGCAAAAGATTATAAAGGAGCGTACAAAGCATGGGATATCTACCTAAATATGAATGATATTCCTGCATTGGCTGAAAAAATCAAGATGCCTGCTGACACAATCGTTGGCGAAATTATGTATAACCAAGCTCTTGCCGCATGGCAAGCCAATGATATGGCTGGTGCAGTAAGTGCATTCAAAAATGCAGTTAATAAAGGTTTCTCTAAAAAAGATGTCTTTACTTATGGCGCAGCTGTAGCTGATGGAGCTAAGGATTATGACAACCTGTTATTCTTTGCATCTAAAGGTAATGAGTTATTTGGTAATGAAGATCAAAACTTCATCAACCTTATTATAAACTATTATCTCAAAACTGAGAAATATGACGAGGCTGTGGATTATCTGAAAAAAGCAATTGTTGCATCTCCCAATGTTGCTCAATACTATGCCCTTCTTGGTATTATCTATGATAACAAGAAAGAAAAAGATGCCGCTCTCGAAACCTATAAAAAAGCCCTTGAACTTGATAGCGAAAACGGCCTTGCCAATTTCTACTATGGTCGTGGTCTCGCTGCTAAAGCCGGTGAAATGCAAGACAACTATAATGGGAAAAATTATGACGAATATAAAAATCAGACATTAGTTCCTATTTATAAAGACTCGCTTAAGTATCTTGAAAAAGCATACGATGTAGACAAGAACAACCGCTCTGAAATACTCAAGGTGTTGGAAATTGTTTATTATAACCTCGCTGACGAAGCCGGTATGGAATCTGTAAATCAGCGTAAACTTGAAGACTAACCAAATATTCTACTTAATATAATTCAGCGGTCGGCCCTATAATATTGAGGGCCGACCGTTTTTTTTAATGAATAAGATATACGTTTGATTAATTATATATACCTTTGTATGTGATATGATGACATCTAATAAATAATTTAGAAATGACTGATACAAATCAACAATATAAAGAAGCGATAAGCCGATGCCGTGATATTTTTAAACACAAATTATATGACTATGGTCCTTCATGGCGTATTCTCAGGCCTGTTGCTGTCACTGACCAGTTGTTTATAAAAGCCAAGCGAATACGCACTCTGGAAGAAACCGGAGTTAACGCTGTCGGAGAAGGTATACTACCAGAATTTATGGCTATAGTGAACTATGCGGTGGTTGGCGTAATACAACTTAGACTCGGCGCTGCTGATTATAAAGACATGACCGCCTCGGAAGCATTGAAAATGTATGACCGCGTGCTTGACGAGGCATATGAGTTGATGGAAACTAAAAATCATGACTATGGAGAAGCGTGGCGCATGATGAGGGTGTTATCTTATACTGATTTTATTTTGACCAAAATAGCACGTGTTAAAGAAATTGAAGGTAATAATGGAGAGACTACAGTGTCAGAAGGCATTGATTCCAATTATTTTGACATGCTAAATTATGCCGTCTTTGGTATTATAAAACTCACAGAGCAAAATGATTAAGCTTTATCCTGAGAATAAAAAAAAATTAACCGCGATAACATGGATTTTAAGAATTCTTGTTGGTGCGGTTTTTATTTTTTCGGGGTTTGTCAAATTGATAGATCTGTGGGGATCGTTATTGAAATTTGAAGAATACTTCATTCTCTGGGGTATTGACATGCCTCGACAGATAGTCTTGTTTGGAGCTGTTGGCTTGTCATTAGTGGAATTTACCAGTGGCATTTCACTTGCTATAGGAGCTTTCCGGCACACTACCACGATTATATTGACAGCGTTGATGACCATAATGACAGCGTTGACGGTGTATATATTTTTATACAATCCGGTGAGCGACTGTGGCTGTTTTGGTGATGCTGTTATATTAAGTAACAGCAATACTCTTATCAAAAATATTATATTACTTATATCGATTATATACTTGTTGGTTGTTAACCATCGTGTCAACGGTATTGTGAAGCCTAAGGTCCAATGGATGGCTACCGTATTCACGATTGCCTATGGTGGTATTATTGCATATATAGGATATTCTGTTCAGCCATTGATTGATTTTAGACCATTCCCGGTAGGAACAAATTTTAAGACAGTAATCAATGAGGATGTTGATGATTGTAACATTACTTTCATATATGAGAAAGATGGAGTAACAAAGGAATTTAAAGCCGATGAAATTCCGGATGATTCTTGGACATTTATTGAACGTAATTCCCAAGGAAGTAATCCTCATAAAGACGCAACCTCTTTAGTATTGTATGATGAAGATGGCCAGGACGCCACGTTACAGGCAATAGATACCATTGGTTCAGAACTGGTATTAATTGTATCTGAACCAGAAAAGTATGGATTGTCGCGAGCTGCAAAAACAAATCGACTCGCCGAAACTATTGAGCGTAACGGCGGTCGTTTGACAGCATGGATAGCCTCCAATTATAAAGGAGGAATAGAAAAATGGAAAGAGCTGACAAATGCTGAATATGATGTCTATCAAGCCGATGACACAGATCTTAAAATGATTGTGCGCGGTGAGGCCGGATTGATATACATCAAGGATGGCACCGTTTCCTGGAAACGCCAGGTTTATAGCTTGCCACCTGATATAGATGATGAGTATAAGAGTAATCCTCAACTTTTAAGCCAGATAAAGCCAATAGAGGATACCGGTACACTTATGTGGCTGACTATCGGTTATATATTGTCTATGTTGTTGGTCTATTGTATGGGAGTTGTTCTTCCTAAGGTTGTAAGAACAGCTGGTAAAACGTCTCAAGAAAATAAGATATAAACAAGGCAGATAGCATATATCATAGAGATCCCATCTTAGCCCCCGACTTATAAAAATGAGAGAGTCCCTAAAATCAAATCTCTATACCGACCACCGATGTGGATAACTTCCAAATTTTGCTAATGTCAATATAATTTAGTACTTTTGTAGCAAAATAAATGAGGTCAAACTGAGACCATTAAACAATTAACTATTACCAATATTTTAATATATATTCAATTTCGACATGAGAAAAAAAATTGTTGCAGGCAATTGGAAAATGAACACAACACTTCAGGAAGGTGTAAAACTTGCTGAAGAAGTAGACAATGCACTCAAAACAGTAGAGCCCAAATGTGACGTAATAGTATGTGTGCCTTTCACACATCTTGCATCAGTAAACGCAGTCATCACCAATCCTCAAAAATTGGGCCTTGGTGCCGAAAACTGTGCCAACCACAAGTCAGGCGCCTATACCGGAGAGGTATCGGCACCCATGGTCGCATCGACCGGCGCTAAATATGTAATTCTTGGACACTCAGAGCGTCGTCAATATTACGGAGAGACTTCTGAAACCCTCAGAGAGAAAGTTGCTCTTGCTCTTGAGAATGGCTTGACTCCTATTTTCTGTATCGGCGAAGTTCTGGAAGAACGTGAAGCCAATAAACACTTTGAAGTAGTAAAGACTCAGGTATCTGAAGGCCTGTTCAATCTCTCGGCCGATGACTTTGGTAAGGTAATCTTGGCCTATGAGCCTGTATGGGCTATTGGCACAGGCAAAACAGCTACAGCAGACCAGGCTGAAGAAATTCATGCCTTTATACGCTCGACTATTGCTGAAAAATATGGTAACGAGGTTGCAGACAATACCTCAATCCTATATGGTGGTAGTTGTAAGCCCACAAATGCTGCTGAGCTTTTTGCCAAGCCTGATGTTGACGGAGGTCTTATCGGTGGTGCCGCTCTTAAGTGTGCCGATTTTATGGGTATTGTTACTGCTTTTTAATATCTAAAGCGATATTTATAAACAAACAGACCGATGTATCCTCTATAACCAAGGGTACATCGGTTTGATAACTTTATATTAATGAAACATACCTGATCTATTAAGTGATTATCAGTAATTGCATTTCATCAGGTGGTTTGGTAATATAAGTTAAAGCGAATTCATTGTATGCGAGACTTATTAAGTGTATTATTAACGTTGACGGTATCATTCTCGGTATCAGCGCAAGAACCCCGGCAACCATCAATTGTTAAGCAAATTAACAATTCAGGGACACTAACAGTGGATATTCCGGAAGCACTATCTGAACGTTTAACTCAAGAGGATGCCTCGAACCACAACACAGTTAGTGGAAATGGGACTGTTAGGACACGGGGATCTGTAGGCTATAGAGTTGAAATATTTGCTGATAATAACGCACGTACGGCTAAAGGTCAAGCTCAAATGAGGCGTTCTAAAATAGCCTCAAGGCTACCCCAATATCCAGCTTATTTAGTCTTTGAATCACCATATTGGCGCGTAAGAGTAGGGGACTTCACGACCAGAACCGAGGCTGAGTCAGCCATGGCCGAGATACGCCGTGCTTTCCCCTCATTTTCATCTGACTTGCGTATCGTTAAATCTCGTATCAAGTGATTATACTTCATTATGAATATTGAAGAAGAAAACAAAATAGAGGAAATTGCCAAGCACTATAAGGCTATACTTGAATTGATTGGAGAAGATACTTCAAGAGAAGGACTCTTGAAAACCCCGATGCGTGCAGCCAAAGCCTTATGGTATCTTACACGTGGCTATCGTATGGATGGCCATGAGATAATGAGCCAAGCTATATTTGAATATGCCGGCTCGCGCTTGGTTATTGTTAAAGACATAGAATTCTATTCTATGTGTGAACATCATATTCTTCCTTTCTTTGGTCACATATCGATAGGATATATTCCTAATGGTTCAATGATTGGACTTAGTAAATTGGCTCGACTTGTCAATGTTTATGCCGCCCGACTGCAGGTTCAAGAACGATTGACTGCTCAAATATGTAGTGACGTGGTTAAGTCATTAAATGCCCATGGTGCCATTGTCGTATGTAACGGTCAACACATGTGTATGAAGATGAGGGGCGTTGAAAAACAAGATAGCTCCACGACAACGGTTGATTACCTTGGACAATTTGAACACGATGCTTCATTAAGAACCCAATTCTTTGAATCACTAAAATCAATGTAGATAACAGTCAGAATTTATTTTAACTGCTTAATGACCACGATATCACTTATTTAAAGTAGTGGGCATGGAGATGATAAGATTCTGGCATGTGATTATTCTGACCAACATAATTTCTTAATTGTCATATTATGAGACTGAGTGAGCTTAAAACGGGTGATTTTGGCGTAATAGTAAAAATCCTTGGACACGGTGCTTTCAGGAAACGAGTCATGGAAATGGGATTTGTAAGGGGGCGCAGTATAGAAGCACTTGAAGCAGCTCCACTGAAGGATCCTGTAAAATATGCTATTATGGGATATGAGGTCCTGCTGAGACGAAGCGAGGCTCATCTAATCGAAGTCGTTAAAATCATAGATGACGATTCAGAAAATCTATCAGACAGAACATCTGATGAATTAAAGAATATATCAGATAAAGTTAATCAAGGAAACGGAACATCTGAATTATCCCCTGATGAACTTAATGATGATCTTAATATAGTAGAAAATGACCACAATCCATCTAATGTCATCAATGTTGCACTAATCGGAAATCCCAATTGTGGTAAGACATCACTCTTTAACCAATTGGTTGGAGCCAGAGAACATGTTGGTAATTATTCAGGTGTTACAGTAGATGCCAAAGCAGGTCGCTTCAGATATGGCAACTATGAGGTAAAGATTGTTGACCTCCCGGGTACGTATTCATTGGCCGCTTATTCCCCCGAAGAGCTATATGTAAGACGATACCTTAGAAATGAAACTCCCGACGTTATCGTTAACGTTGTTGATGCATCCAATCTTGAACGTAACTTATATCTTACGACCGAACTTATAGATATGGGACGCTCGATGGTTATCGCCCTCAATATGTATGATGAACTCGAGGAACAGGGAGCTAAACTCGATTATGCAACTCTTGGTGCTATGATTGGTGTTCCTATCGTGCCAACTATTTCCAAAAATGGCAAGGGTAAACATCAACTCATCGACAATATAATTGACGTGTATGAAGGAAGACATGAGTCAGTCAGACATGTTCATGTTAAACTTAATCCTGAAATTGAATCAGCTGTAACTGTCCTGAAAGATGAGATTAAAACACATCGAGAGACCGGCCACCATTTTTCACCACGTTATATGGCAATAAAATTGCTGGAAGGTGATACCGAGACTGAAAGTATTGTTAAACAGACTTCAAATGGTGATCAAATAATCAACCATCGTAACACCCTTGTCAAGAGCATCGAACATGACATGGGCGAGGATATAAATTCACTCATTGCCGGTGATAAATATGGATTTATAGCCGGTGCGCTTGCCGAAACACTTGATGGACCAATTAAACCAACCAATAACGTCACCGGTACAATTGATGCCTTGGTAACCAATAAACTATTTGGCTTCCCTCTTTTCTTTGGCGTAATGTTCTTTATATTTTGGTTGACATTCTCGCTGGGACAATACCCAATGGATTGGATTCAGAATGGAATTGACAGTTTGTCAATATTCGTCCATGACAATATGGCGTCTGGACCACTGAAGGATATGCTTGCCGATGGCGTTATCGGTGGAGTAGGGGGTGTTATTGTGTTCTTGCCCAATATAATGATATTATATTTCTGTATATCGTTTATGGAAGATTCGGGATACATGGCAAGGGCCGCATTTATCATGGATAAGATAATGCATAAGATGGGATTACATGGCAAGTCTTTTATACCTCTGATTATGGGCTTTGGATGCAATGTTCCGGCTATAACCGCCTCTCGTTCAATTGAATCTAAATCATCACGGTTGATTACCATAATGATTAACCCCTTTATGTCTTGTTCAGCAAGACTACCTATATATGTACTGCTTATAGGCGCATTTTTCCCGTCAAATGGAGCTGTCGTGTTTATGGGCCTGTATCTTCTGGGTATTATTGTAGCAATGTTAACAGCGCGCATGTTAAGACGATATATATTCCACAAAGACGAGACCCCGTTTGTAATGGAACTCCCGCCTTACCGAGTGCCGTCATTGAAAACATCACTGAGACACACATGGGATAAGGGAGTACAATACCTTAAGAAAATGGGTGGCCTTATACTGTTTGCTTCAATAGTCGTGTGGGCCCTTAACTATTTTCCAATTCATGATAAAGATAATAACAAGCCAATAGTCATAGAAACATCAGCAATAGATCCTGACAATGATTCGTATCTTGAAATGGCCGGAAAGGCTGTAAATCCGGTAATGAAACCCTTGGGATTTGATTGGCCGGCCACGGTAGCAGCTTTAGCCGGTGTACCCGCCAAAGAAATTGTAGTGTCTACTCTTGGTGTCCTCTATACAGACGATGAAGCTGTATCAGATCAACGCCTTGGCGATAGATTAAAAAATGTGGTTAAACAAGATGGACATCCGGCATGGCCCATGGCTTCCGCATTGTCATTTATGGTTTTCATACTATTGTATTGTCCATGCATTGCAACAGTCGTGGCAATCTCTAAAGAATCAGGAAGCTGGAAGTATGGCGCCTTTAGTGTGCTATATAATACTGCCGTTGCTTGGGTGGTGGCCTTTATCGTTTACCGCGTCGCGTTATTGTTTTGACGAGTATTTGGGCTACAAGAATAATGTAGTTGTTCTATGTGTACTTACGTAAATATAATAAAGTAGTAAACCATCCTAACAGATGTCTACCAGCTTCGGGTTATTTACTTACTATTGTTAAAGACGGGAGGAATATTTAATTTGTTTTGGGGGAAAATATAGTGATGATGTTACGCCGGTTTAGCTTGTTCATTGTTTGGAGGGATAGAATGTCTCAAAGCTATTATCGTCATAGAAGACCATTATTGACACAATATTTTTAGCTGTCGACTGGGCGTTCTCGGCAATTGGCAATGACTCCTTATTAGATTGTGTTATTTCAGCGTTTATAATACCGGATATTACATCGCTTGACATAATACCGGGTGAGGTCATGCCATTTGAAGTTCCACCTTTTTGTTGCATCTTCTTTAGTTCACTGTGATGTCTTACTTGATTATTTGATATTAATTCGTCAGACATATCAATGTCAAAGAGACTACTGTGATTGTCGGTGGAATTAGGGGTTTTTAAATTTATGGTGTCATTGCGTGGTATATAATCATTTGTCATCTGTCCATCACCAAACATCAACCACATCATGTTTAGCTCGGGAAACGCATCATGTAGCTTGGAAAAAATTTCATTACTGATTTTTTTATTACGTCCGGTAATAATCTGAGATAAAGTGGGGCGGGGGATAGACGCGGTATCAGCCAATTGAGAACTTGACATGCCTAATTGGCTCATAAATAGTTTCAGCCGATCAACAATGTCCATAATGACAATAAATTAACATTTGAAGAATTACATATGTTATATACGAAAAAAACGAGTATGCAAATGTAATACATATAATTTTAATATGCAAACTAAAGTGATTACAATGTATAATTTGCAATCACAAACCAGTTTCGATATGTGAAATCACCTGTAACTTCAGCTCTTTGCAATTGTATAATGTAATTTATTCCCTTGAAAACCTTAAAGGTAACCGATGTAGGGGGATGAAATCAAATACATCGCCAAAATTTAAATTAACACAATAAGAATATGGTGTAATATGTTGATTTAAAGTGATTAGCGTGATATATCACTATGCGTCGCCACGATATCTCAGAAAACATGTGCAAAATCTAAAGTATGACATTAGATAATCGCTATAGTAAGCATGATTATCAACATGTTGAGATAATTCTTAATAAAACTTAAATGCGTGACTGACGCTGGCTAAGCACTTAAGAATAATGTTTCCTGATTGTAAATACATTAGGAATCAATATGTCCTGGCGGTAAAATATGTGTTGCGTGCGGTATTATCGGTGTGTGGTGTATTTGTAAACTATATATCTTTTGTTGTATATTGTAAACTTACTTGAATTTGGGTTGTATATTATGGTATGAAATCAAATATATTGCCCATTAGAGTTCTGTTTGTTTATTATTATAACATTGACAACCATTGGATTTGTTTCATGAAATTACTTATTTAACAAAGATTATCAGTCGTTTAACCTCGAGGTGTGACTTTACGACATATTACAGTATGCGAAAGCAATTATGAATTTAGATGCAATTTGGTATTTATGTAAGCAAATATAGAATTACAACCTCATTCTTGAATAATTCCAAAGGAAGGAACTCTATTGTATATCGTCATTTACCGGCTGATTAACCCTATACTTAAGAAGAAATGTAAAGCATACTCCGACAATTGGTTTGCCATTGATGATCTTTAACCGGAAGATAATAATGCGCATAATCAATAAAGCAGGATGCAAAAAAGTATATTACTTAGCGAGAAGGCTATTGTGTCATGAAAAATTAATTAGAAACAGCCTCGGAAGATAGCCACGATAGTAAAGAATCAACAACATTGCTTTCTATTTAACATAATATCGATTATTAGACAAATGGCACTGTATATAAATTTTCTCTGAACCCCCGGTGCTTTTATGATGCGGCCAGCGCTGGCCGCATCATAAAAGCACCTACAATACGGAGACAAGGAGTCCGTTATGGTCTCTTTCAACGCCTTTGAATAAGTATCCGATCAGGATATTTGTATCTCTCCACTTTATTTTGCTGAGCTTGTGTCAGTGGCGCATGAAATAGATGGCATCTAACGGCATTTTCATTACCAGAGACACAAGTTACATAATTTAGCGTAATTTAACGCCTCATAATTGTACCATTCAACCTTAATATATAGATTTGCATATATTTAGCTTATAAATATTACTAATATATCCCTGGAGAGAATTATAATTTAATGTAAAATAGTAATTAATAGTACTTTAAACGCTTTTTTTATACACGATATATAAAAAGTAACTTAAAAATCCTATATTTCACATATATAATTATTTATAAAATTTATAATTATTGTCATGGAAAACCTTAATGATATTACAACATACTTTGTATCCCTGATTGAAAGCCATGGAAGCATTGATGTTGCAGAAGCTGAGTTTAAACGTCTTCTATCAGAGGACGACGATTTAAGAAATGAATACCGTCAATGGTGTGACGAAAATGGAACGACTGAGCGTCATGGATTTAATGATTTTGTGCAAGAATACCTTGAAGGTAGAGAAGCAAAGTGGTCTATTTTTGATGAATATAGTGATGATAATTAATTCATCTTTTTAATAAATTAATTAGGATTATTTTATGATTGATAATCGATTACCTGCCGAGTGGGAGCCACAACATGCCATATTATTGGCTTGGCCTCATGATAATACTGATTGGGCCTATATGTTGGAACAGGTCAGGGATTGCTATTGTGAAATTATTCAATCACTATTGACAAATAATATAAAAGTAATTTTAATAGGTCCTGATCCTCAAAAAATTGTCCAGGAACTCAATCCTAATTTAAAAAAATATATAGATAACAAATCATTATCAATAATCTCAATAGAGACCAATGATACATGGGCCCGAGATTTTGGCCCTATATCTGTATTTGGTGCTGATGGAAAAGTTTACATCAATGATTTTAAATTCAATGGATGGGGGCTTAAATTTGCTTCAAGCTATGACAATTTAATTAATAGGCAATTATATACGTCATGTTTAGCGAAATATGGAGAATATATAAATAGACTTGGGTTTGTCCTTGAAGGAGGTTCGATTGATAGTGATGGTCATGGGACAATATTAACGACATCTGAATGTTTGCTATCTCCAAATCGCAATGGAGATTTAACCAGAGATCAGATATCAGATAAACTTAACATGTTCTTTGGTTCTAAAAGAGTATTATGGCTTGACCATGGTGCACTTGAGGGAGATGACACAGATTCCCATATCGATACATTGGCTAGATTTGTAGATACTGATACTATTGTGTATTGTGGGGCCGGAGATATACAAGATGCTCAATATGCTGGCCTTAAAGCAATGGCTAAGCAACTTAAAGAATTTACGACTGATGAAGGATTGCCATATAATTTGGTCGAGCTTCCCCTACCCGACCCAATTTATGATGATGACGGATTTAGATTACCGGCAACATATGTTAATTTTTTGATTACAAATGGTATAGTACTCCTCCCGGTATACAATCAACCACAAAAAGACACGCTGGCCAGATTACAGCTCCAGAGTTTATTTACCAATCGCCGTGTTATCCCTATAGATTGCACTGCATTAATTAAACAACATGGATCATTACATTGTATAACAATGCAGTTACCAAGTCATAATATGTAAAAATAAAAATAAGTAATGACAGATATTCTTAAAGTAGGAATTATACAACAACATAATACTCAGTCGGCCAAATACAACCGTGAGTGCATCGCAAAGAAAATATCAGAGTTGGCCAATAACGGTGCAAAATTAATAGTCAATCAAGAGCTTCACGATACGTTATATTTCTGTCAGAGTGAAAATGTAGACTTCTGTTCGTTGGCAGTGACAATACCGTCTGAAGTTACAGATTTTTATTCATCACTGGCGCGAGAAAACAATGTTGTCATTGTGACCTCAATATTTGAGCGCAGAGCCCCTGGGCTATATCACAATACGGCAGTTGTATATGAGGCCGATGGCTCCATTGCCGGAAAATATCGTAAGATGCATATACCAGATGATCCGGCTTATTATGAAAAATTTTATTTCACTCCCGGTGATATAGGTTTTGAGCCAATTGATACATCTGTTGGAAGGCTTGGAGTTCTTGTTTGCTGGGATCAATGGTATCCCGAGGCTGCTCGACTTATGACTTTAAAGGGAGCTGAACTGCTCATCTATCCTACAGCAATTGGTTGGGAGTCAACTGACACTCCTGACGAAAAAGCTCGCCAGCGTGAGGCATGGATTACAATACAACGTGCACATGCTATTGCCAATGGCATACCTGTCATCTCAGTTAATCGAGTAGGATATGAGCCGGACCCTACACAGCATACCCAGGGCATAACTTTCTGGGGTTCAAGTTTTGTCACCGGTCCTCAAGGCGAATTTCTTTATCAGGCATCAGATACTGACGAAGAAACATCTATCGTTGATGTTGATATGAAACGTTCTGAAAACGTCAGACGATGGTGGCCGTTTTTGCGCGACCGACGTATTGATGCATATCAAGGTATCACATCTCGATATCTCAATTAGTATTAGAAATCCAATTGTTCATCACATATCGATATACAATTATGAGGCTTTACTTATTTGCAACGTCTATCTATCGTCATTCCAAACTTATAGTGTTAACTACCTGTTGCGTGTTTTCAATAATAACATCTACCGGGCAAACCACAATTGAGTTTACTCCGGCCGAGGGTGTTGTTGATGTAGGTAAATCTATACAGGTCTCGTTGACAGCTCGTCAGGGTCAGCAACCGGTGATTCCCGGCAATGGGTTAAAGATATATTATACCATTGATGGTTCAAAGGCTACAGAAAAAGCCATGGTATATACCGGTGGATATATAGATGTCTTACCTCCCGATGGGTATAATACAGTCACATTAAATGTAATGACGATAGACAACATTGGGTTACAAACTAACTCAGCTGCCACATATGTATTTTATACACCCGGTCAGGAACAATTACCAACAGAGCAAGTATCGATTATCCCCCGCATATTGGCAACCGATGCTACGACTGATGATAATTTCTACTATCAGATTACCAATACCGACAATCTCAACGAAGGAGATATAATAATGTTTGTTGCCGGTAGCGAGGTTGATAAATTTTTCATCACGATGGGTAAATATATTACACTCGGACCAGAAGTCCCGGCTCCAATAAACGGTGTTATCGAAAGCCCCATTCCGGCTAATACTTCCACTTTTAGAATTTCTCACAGCAGTAAAACACCAGGAGCATGGCATTTACTTAACACATTAAATAATAAGTATTGGGCTCCAACACACGAAGGAGATGAAGCATTCAAGTCTTTTCTATTTGAATTTGCAGAAAATTCTGATGATGCTAAGGATTTTTTCTTCAATGGGAATGGCGATGGGACTGTTTCTCTTGTAGCGCAAGATGCCGAGATTAAGGCATGTATCACGCCAAATGAAATTGATCTCTGTGGATGGGCTTTTGCTCGTGAACGTAAGGATTTTAACGTCAATCCTATGATTTTCAGATTAGGCTACCCCGAGCCTGTTACAGTTACTGTCCCAAAAGAAATTTCTGAAGAACTATACCTTACTCTCGAGAGCAACCTTGCTGCCGAAGGACGCCCAACAGCTTATCGCCTAAAATATAGCCCTGAAACACGCCAATATCATGCAACAATCAATGACTTGTGGGGTGACATTGTCATACGCGATGGACGTGCGACATTGGATGGAATATATTTTGGTGCAAAAGAAGATATCAACGCTGAAACTCTTAATCATGATTACCGAGCTTCCAATATACCTCAGATTGGTAGTCCTGTATCATGGACCGATAATCCCAATATCATCCTTTCATATTGCCCAGAGACAATCAGACCATTGTCTACCTCAGGCAACATCCCTTTAAAAATTGTTGAGGCTAAAGTAATATTTGATCATCAACTCGGTTCAACAGAAGATGCCAATATAGCGCTGGATAATCTCAATAGCTCAGACATACTTCCTATAGAGAAGGATGATTTAACCATCCCCATTTACTATAATCTACAAGGCATAAAACTGCCCCACGCACCGGCTACCCCAGGAGTTTATATTAAAGTTACCGGAGCAAACACATCGCGTATACTTGTTTCACAATAAAATCATTAGGGAGTCCTTCAAGGACTCCTTTTTTTATGAAAGAAAAGAGGTGCCTTCACAGGTACCTCCCTTCCCATTCATCACATTATGCTTAAATATTTGGTGCTTTAATATCGGCTCTCGATTATTGACCAGTCGACTATGTCCCATAATTTATTGAGGGCATCGGCTCGACGGTTTTGATAATCGAGATAATAGGCATGTTCCCATACGTCGAATGTCAGCAAAGGTTGCAATCCATCTCGTAAGGGATTTTGGGCATTTAAACCTTGTATTATAAACAGCTTTCCATTACTATCTGAAGCAAGCCATACCCAACCGGAGCCAAAGAGCCCGATTCCGGCATCGACAAATGCTTTTTTAAACTCATCAAAAGATCCAAAATCGCGGTCAATAGCTTGAGCTAACCGGCCTGTGGGTTTACCTCCACCATCAGGTGACAAGGTGAAAAAATAAAAGATGTGATTCCAGGCTTGGGAGGCGTTATTAAGTAATGCTCCTTCAGGGGCCTGCTCAATTATTTCCTCAAGCTCCATGTCTTCGTATTCTGTTCCCTTGATAAGCTTGTTAAGGTTATCAATATAGGCTTTTTCATGTTTGCCATAATGGAAATCTACAGTACGCTCTGAGATTGTCGGTTCAAGGGCATTAATGTCATATGGCAGGTCTGGTTGTGTGTATTTCATTTTATATTATGTGTTTTTGATATTAATATTCATCTGGACGAACAAGTCAATGGCTCTCATCGGCTTGTTCACTAAATAAACACGTGCGTTAAATACTATGTTCAAAGATTTGGTAATTTAACACTTGCTTATAATATGCAGGCTTTACACAGAAAAACACCTCACTACAACATTATGAGTGAGGTGTTTTAATTGGGTTAAAAATATTCAACGATATTGAGCGTATATTTCTTGTCCGAGTCGTTTGGCTTTGAGAACATCAGCTTGGTGGTTGCCGGTCAACGGCAGGGTTGATTTATCCGGCACCCATATTACGGTTCCGGGCTTTATACGATCGGGATGTCTCAACTTCTTAGAGTTAGCCTTGTATATGTATACCCAAAACTCCTTTTCTCCATAATATTTACCGGCCATAGTTGTCAAAAAACATTTTGACGTTATTCGATCATATATAGGCTGAGGTGTCGTGGGTTCAGCAGGTTGGGCTTGGGTTTCCTCGTGCATTTTACTTTCTTCAGCTCGAGTTATTTCAACCTGAGTTGGTTTAGCTTTATTTTTATTAGAAGGTGAACTTGATTGACTTATTTCTACTGTGTTTGTCGGTTGTTGGTCAGTAGCTGGTTGGGAAATATTCTGCTTTATTTCATATTTCTCCGTTGAATCATTGTTAAACACCTGATTAAGCTTATCATAACCTAAATATGTACAGATACCACCAATTATGATACCTATTAATAAGGCTACTAAAATCCATACCGCGTTAATCATTTTATAAGAATATCTTGCCGATGGTACAATATATACTTCGTTATCATCGTCAATGATATGAATAGTGGCCTTGCTGTCAGTAGATTGCTTGTTGACATTTAAATCATCAGTCGAATGGCCGTCTTCGTGAGAAATCTCTTGATTAGACATCTCCTCCCTACCCTTTCTTTCTTGTTCAGGGTTATCTTGGAGCGATGGATTGTATTCTGTTTTAAGTGAATGTTGTCCAATGTCATCGTTGTTTGCTGATAATACTTCTTCTGTTTCAGGTTCCTCGGTCAGTTTTTCGTCAACTTTATCCTTAGTCGGGGTTTGATCAGCGGTCGGTGTGTGATAGTTGTTGTTGTCCTCATCTCGTGTAGTTATAGTTGGTTCCTGTTTTTCAATCTCAACCATAGAGCTACTAATATCCTCAGGTTCAGGTTCTTCATCATTAGACTCGCTGACAGATTGATTATCGTTAAAAGAAATGTTTTTAACAGTAACGTCAACCGATGCTGTCAACCCTATCAGTTCATCCTCTGAAATATTATTGGGGAGTTCCAATGGGGAGAAAGCCTCAAAAGGAGCATTTATCGATTGTTTGAGATCTTCAGCTGGAGTAAATTTTACAACTTTATCTGTTTCGGCTGTATATTGAAATGTCCCAAGGCCTTTAGCATTAACAAGTTCTCCGGCCGCAAGTCCTTCGGCAATTACTTCAAAGTAATTACGTACAAATTCAAGTGCAGTAGCATTATCGATGCCACATTGTTCAGCCAACCGATATGCTATATCAGGGAGAGGCAAAATTTTATTCATATACGGCGTGTATTTTTCTTAAGTTGGGTGCCTGGATTAAATTTAACACTTATCGATGGAGGCATCAATACTTTATGTCCATCGATAATATCAATATATTCATCTTCTTTCACCGGGTCAAACGTCCCAAAGCCAGGTATAGCAACTTTATCCAGGTCGCTCAATGAGTCCTTGATTACAGATACCAACTGTTCGGTTATTGATGATGTCTCTTTGGTGTTCATATTTAAACGCTTGGCGAGACGTGAATTTATAGTCCTATTATCCACGGTAATCTATTATATTTCTTGTAATTTATTATCAGGTAAATTACCATATTGTTTTATCGATTGCATAACGGGGGCGATTTTTTACCTCGATAAAAATCTTTCCGATATATTCGCCTACTATGCCGAGGCCCATTAGTATTAAACTGCCAAGGAACCATACTGATAACATCAACGATGACCATCCCGATATGGTCTCATGGTTAAAATAGGCGATTAAGACCCATATCGCTACACCTATATCTATTATGAGCAACAATAGTCCTATAAGAAATATTGTCCTCATGGGTTTGGCCGAAAAAGAGGTTATTCCATCAATTGATAGACTTATCATCTTTTTGATTGGATACTTGGATTCACCGGCAATTCTTTCGTTGCGGGCATAAGTTACTACTGAATGTTGCAGGCCGATAGTCGGTATAATGCCTCGGAGAAACAAATTGGACTCTCGATAATCGGCAAGCATATTCAGTGCACGTGATGACATCAGTCTGTAGTCGGCATGATCATAGATTGTTTCCAGACCCATCATTTTTTGAAATTTATAAAATGCATGGGCAGTTGAACGCTTAAACCATGTGTCAGTTTGCCGTGAAGATCTTACACCATAGACAATTTCATCTCCGTTAAGGTAGTGCTTGACCATTTCAATTATAGCCTGTGGGTCATCCTGCAAGTCAGCATCAATTGATATTGCTATGTCACACTTATCTTTAACCTCCATGAGGCCGGCAAGTAATGCATATTGGTGACCACGATTGTGGGCCAAAGATATACCCTTGACTCGGCTATCACCTGCATGAAGTTTCCCAATAATATCCCATGTGTCATCACGAGAGCCGTCATTGACACACAGTACATAACTTTCTTTATCTATCAACTGCTGTGACTCCATTTTATCAAGAAGTTTCAGCAGTTCGGGCATTGTCAGTGGCAATGCCTCCTGCTCGTTATAACAAGGGATAACTATGGCAAGTATAGGCAGTTTCATGGATTGGGGCGTTTATTTTAAAGATATAATAAATCCAGATAAGGTTTTATTTGTAATTATTATTAACACCGTGAGTATATCCGGGAATATTAATCGGATATACTCATCGGGGTTATATCTAATATCCAAGGTGAGAGATCTTTCAACTAAAATGTATGTATGAGCCTAAGCCATTTTAATTAAAGTATGCCCAAAACCAATCACATTAGACATATTATATTGTATCAATAGTTACGTGCGATTATCACACGGCGAGCCGAGGGACGACCGGTAACCATACACTTGCCCGGAGTGTTGTCACCATCGAGTGGTATACAACGTATTGTCGCTTTAGTCTCTTCCTTAATGCGCTCTTCTGTCTCAGTGGTGCCATCCCAGTGGCATAGGAAGAATCCTCCATCCTCAATCTTTGCTTTAAACTCATCGTAAGAGTCACAGACATATGTTTTTTCTTCACGCAGTTTAAGGGCTTTTTGGAAAATGTTCTGTTGTATATCTTCAAGAAGTTGGGCAATATGTTCGGCAATTCCTTTGAGAGGAAGCACTTCTTTTTCAAGTGTGTCACGACGCATGAGCTCAACAGTACCGTTCTCGAGGTCTCGAGCTCCTACTGCAAGACGGACAGGCACACCCTTGACTTCGTAGTCGGCAAATTTAAAGCCGGGACGTTTGTTGTCAGCATCGTCAAATTTAACACTTACCCCAAGTTCTTTAAGGCGCTCAATAATTGGAGCTATAGCCGATGAAATAGCCTCAAGTTGCTCGGCATTTTTAAATATGGGTATGATAACAACCTGAATTGGAGCCAAATGAGGTGGCAACACAAGGCCATTGTCATCACTGTGGGTCATAATCAATGCGCCCATAAGGCGGGTAGAAACGCCCCATGAATTAGCCCATACATATTCAGGCTTATTCTCTTTATTAGCAAATGTCACATCAAAAGCCTTGGCAAAATTTTGACCAAGATTATGCGAAGTTCCCGATTGGAGAGCCTTGCCATCCTGCATCATAGCTTCAATGGTATAGGTGTTCAATGCACCGGCAAATCGCTCATTGGCACTCTTGACGCCTTTAATGACAGGCATGGCCATATACTTCTCGGCAAAGTCAGCATAGAGGTTAATCATCTGAACCGTGCGAGCCTCTGATTCTTCGGCTGTTGCATGAGCACAATGTCCTTCCTGCCACAAGAATTCGGCTGTACGAAGGAACATGCGCGTCCTCATTTCCCATCTCATCACGTTGGCCCATTGATTAATCAATAATGGCAGGTCTCGCCATGAGTGTATCCAGTTTTTATATGTTCCCCAGATGATAGTCTCTGAGGTGGGACGTACTATTAACTCTTCTTCAAGACGAGCGTCGGGGTCGACAACTACACCCTTTCCATTGGGGTCGTTTTTCAAGCGATAGTGTGTAACTACGGCACATTCTTTGGCAAATCCTTCGACGTGCTCCGCTTCGCGGCATAGAAATGATTTGGGGATCAGCAACGGAAAGTAGGCATTCTGCACACCGGTATCCTTGAACATCTTGTCAAGGGTCTGTTGCATCTTTTCCCATATTGCATAACCGTAAGGTTTGATTACCATACATCCACGGACTGCCGACTGTTCAGCAAGATCTGCTTTAACTACCAATTCGTTGTACCATTGTGAATAATTGTCCTTACGCTTGGTAAGGCCCTTGAGTTCTATTGCCATTATTGTAATTATGTGATTGATTTACTGATTGTTAATTATGTGACTCGTCGACAGCTGATGATGTCATCGATATCTATAATCCATTATGAGTACAAAAGTAATAATTTTTTCCCATCCCCCACACTTTCAGAGCCTAATAAATACTCGAATAATGCTACTTAATGGCTACTTAATGGCTACTTAATGGCATTTTTTAATGTGAAATATTCAAGTGTCAATTTAAATTTGTAGATTTGTAAAATTAAAATGGTTGTGGTCTCAATCATTTTAAATACTCACCCCAAGCAATGCTCAAGATAGTACACATTAATACAGTCGCAAGTACGCATAATTCAGTAGGCCGGTTAATTCAAGAATTGGCCAAATATGAGCGTCTCCAGGGCAATGAGGTATATATTGTTGCCGGTTATGGACAACCGGGTGATTCTGACTTGGTTATGGAATCGCGGTGGGAATATTTGATGAATGTTGCGATGGCTCGATTCTGTGACTGCGACGGATGGGGTCTTAAATACCCTACCCGACGACTGTGCAAATGGCTTTGGAGTATTAAACCTGACATAATACATATACATAATATACATGGTTATTATTTAAACCTACCGTTATTGGCTGATTGCCTTATTCAACTTAATGTCAGGACCATATTAACCCTTCATGACTGGTGGATGGTGACAGGTCATTGTGCCTGTATTCCCGTAAATAATGAAAGATGTTATTGGGAAAATGGTTGTAAAGGGTGTAAAGTTAAGCTTTCAGATCATTACCCGGCTACTTTTTACAAGGGTGACACGGCTACCCGTCGCCTGATTAAGATGAAATTATTATTGCGGTTGCCAAATCTTACAGTAGTAATACCCAACAGACTTCTTAAACAA
Source organism: Muribaculaceae bacterium (assembly GCA_017621845.1). Taxonomy (GTDB): domain Bacteria; phylum Bacteroidota; class Bacteroidia; order Bacteroidales; family Muribaculaceae; genus CAG-873. The sequence continues at coordinate 7,543 of JAGASI010000001.1, read as the reverse complement.
CATTTTGATCAAGCATTAGCCAATGCTATTAATACGATATACATTCCTAATGGTACGGATATTGCATCCTTTTGTCGGTATTCGGTAGACTCGGTCAGCGATACGCCCCATTGCATTAAAGTGTTGGCCATAGCGACACAGTGGACTCATAATAAAAATATTGACGCGCTCATATCCCTTTCTGAGGCCCTTCCATCTGATATGTTATTAACGATTGTAGGAAATGTCAATAAAAAAATACCACCAAACGTCAGGCACATACCGTCGGTGCATAATCGGCCACTTCTCGCCGAGTTGTATAAGTGGGCTGATGTAGTTGTCAATCCATCTTTTTCTGAAGGTTTTGGTATGGTCCCGGCCGAAGCACTTACCTTAGGCACTCCGGTTATTGTCAACAAGGCATCAGGCACAGACTCTATTATTACTGACAAGGATGGCTTTGCCATCGACTGTAATGACACTCAGTTACTTATACAAAAAATAAGACAAGCTACATTACTGCAACCTGTCTCTAAGTTTTATTTAGATGATATGACTAATGCCTACCATCAATTATATGCAGAATCATAACCTTTAAAAGAAGTAGGCCGCTCTTACCGACCATTGTCCTGATTTGGCACTATAATTTTGTAAGAGTTTGGTTTTCAAAACATACGTCATACCCCAAGTGTAAGCCCCGCTTATCTGAAATCGCTTGAATAACTCTGCTCCAACACCGAGAGTTAATCCTAAATCACCTCCCGAAAACTTTATCGCATCACACTTGGAATGACCCAGTTGGATGTTAAATTCAGGTCCAAAATAAGCCATAGGTGCAATCTTATCCTCAAGACCGTCAAGGCGAGTATATTTAAATCTCAAGTGGATAGGGATATATAAACTATGAATTATCAGATTTTCATTGCCATATTCTTCTGACCATATCTCTTTGCTGCCAAGGTCGACCTTAGCACCTTGCATGTTGTAGCCCAGACCAAAATCTACACCAAAACCTATTCCGGGGAACATAAGTTCTCCTATAATATTGGCTTGTCCGCCTACATTTTTTTTGACAGGAGTGATATCTTGTTTAAATGTTAAACTATTGATGTTAACACCGGCACCCACACCCCATCTATATTCGGCATTTGCTGTCGGGGATACAAATAATACTGTCAGAAGGGTGAGTATTAATATTATACGTCTCATGCTTATATTGTTAAAGTATTATTTAAAGGCCAGCAACACTTCTGATATCCCACTCTCTGGAATAACTGACTGCTCGCCTGTTTTCATATTTTTAAGAGTTATTGTTCCATTATCAAGTTCCTCTGACCCAATGATTGCCACATATGGTATATTGCAATTGTCGGCATAGGCCATTTGCTTTTTCATCTTGGTTGTATCGGGATATACTTCAGCCGAAATACCTGACTTTCTTAATCCTGAAGCTATTGACAAGGCCTTGGCCGACTCTTTGTCGCCAAGGTTGGCAAACATTACAGTGGTAGCTGAGGTGGTCGATTCTGGATATAAATCAAGTGTATTTAGAACATCATATATGCGATCTGCTCCAAATGAAATACCAACGCCACTGACGCCCGTCATTCCAAATATTCCGGTAAGATTATCATATCGTCCACCTCCGGTAATTGAACCGATGGCAACGTCCTTGGCTTTCACCTCGATTATAGTGCCGGTATAATAATTAAGACCTCTGGCAAGCGACACATCCAAATCAAGTTCTGACCTCAACCCTAACATCTTGGTCAGATTAACGACATCTTTAAGTTCCTCTACTCCTAAAGTGCCGGTCTTACTGCCGGCAAGTATTTGTGACAACTGTTCAAGACGTTCATATACAGTACCTGAAATGCCGAGTACGGGACGCAACTTTTCAATAGCTTCAACAGACAAACCTCGCTCGGCAAGCTCAGCCTCGACAGCCTCCATACCAATCTTATCAAGTTTGTCTATGGCGACTGTTATATCTATAATTTTATCAGGGACGCCTATGTATTCAGCAATACCGGCGAGAACCTTACGGTTATTTAGCTTTATTATAACATTGATACCAAGTCTTGAAAATACCTCATCGACAATCTGGAGCAATTCAACTTCGTTAATCAGTGAATTGGAGCCTACAACGTCAGCATCACATTGATAAAATTCACGATAACGACCTTTCTGAGGACGGTCTGCTCGCCAGACAGGTTGTATCTGATAACGTTTAAATGGGAATTGTATCTCGTTACGATGCTGTACGACATATCGGGCAAAAGGCACTGTCAAGTCATATCGTAATCCCTTCTCTGAAACCTGAGATGTCAATTTTACCGAATCCTTATTGTCAAGATATTCCTGAGATGTCTTAGACATCCAATCTCCTGAATTCAAAATTTTGAACAACAATTTATCCCCCTCGTCGCCATATTTTCCTAACAAGGTAGACAGATTTTCCATTGCCGGCGTCTCTATAGATCTGAATCCATAAAGGGTAAACACCTCACTGATTGTATCAAAAATATAGTTCCGTCGTGCCATCTCGACAGGCGAAAAATCTCGTGTCCCTTTGGGAATAGATGGTTTTGATGCCATAGATATTGCGATATAGTTTAAATGTATGTTTTATACAGTTGCAAAGGTAGCGCTTTATTTTTATTTATGATAAACATTATTGATACTATCAGCCCACTCCAATATGTTAAATAACAAAAAAAGCTGGCTAATCGTTAACGACTGCCAGTTTTAAAAATTCATGTATCGATTACCACTCAAATCCTAATGTAAGACCTAACGAGCTTAGTGATACTCCATTATCATACCAGTTCCAGTTATTGTTGGATGTTATCAATTGGTAAGTCAACCCTATATTCACCGCCTGTTTGGGCTTGGACGACGAAATAGGTATACGCACACCTAATTGAGGTTTGAGATAAAACTGAGCTCCATTCCCCATTAATGCACAACCATCACCACCAAGTGCAAGGTAATCATCGCCTAAAAACCATGCTGCACCTATTTTTAAATCGATAAAAGCCGACAACTTATCCTGACTCCCGATATTAAATCTGAAATCTGAAAACAAAGGCAACATCGCTTTAGTATTAGTCGTATTGGTCGGATAGTAGACATTATCATTATTCAACATGTCACCAGGCCCGTTAGAAGTCGCGACATCAATACCGGCCCCTACTCCCATGAAAAACCATGTAGAATACTGAAATCCCTGAGATGTTGAAATACCAACAAAGTTGGTGCGATTATCGCCAACCCCGGCAGTCCCCGATAGTTCAACGACGCCACGATAAGTTGCATTCCCCGACAGTGCCGGTGATATCAACTGAGGTAATTGGTTGGCAATTTCATAAAATTGGGCCTGCGAGACAATACACGACATTAACATGGCAGCACCCAATACCAACAACCTTTTTATATATCTGTTTTTTCTCATAGTCATGAATATAGAATACCCTCCATCATATGATATACATTAATCACATGATGGAGGGCTTGTCTTGTTTTATTTAGATGCCTGTGACTGAGCCTGCTCTATCATCTGTTTATTAGCAGTAATGTACACTTCGACACGACGGTTCATAGCACGACCCTCGGGTGTATCATTGCTTGCTACATAGTCAGCCATAGGAATACCCTGAGCAGTGATACGTGACGGCGTGACACCGCAATTAATCAAAAAGTTACGCACTGCATTAGCTCGCTGTCCGGACAATGTCTCATTTACTTGATAAGAACCGGTATTATCAGTAAAACCAAATACTTGTACATTAGTCTCGGGGTTATTCTGCAAGTTGACAGCAAATTTTGTCAAATCACTCTTGGCGTTGGAATTAAGGGTATATTTCCCGGTTGGGAAAAGAATACCACCCTCAAAGGTAACCTTAATCGCCTGAAGACCATTGGCATCAGTTGTCTGCTCCACCTTGGCCGAATTTGCAAGCTGAGCCTCAAGCTCCTTCTGTTGTTTATCCATCTTCTTTCCGATGAGAACACCGGCTCCGGTTCCGACGGCGGCACCGATTGCAGCGCCTATGCCGGCACCCTTGCCTCCGCCAATAAGAGCTCCTATACCGGCTCCGACACCGGCTCCACTACCACCACCGATAAGTGCTCCCTTACCGGTATTGGTCATTGATCCACATCCTGTCTCTCCGAGCAACAATGCTCCGGCAATTGCTACTATTGCCAATGATTTGATCTTCTTCATTGTGTCTTATGTTAATTTATTGATTAATTATATATTACAATATTACGATTGTCTTAAATCGTTTCTCTATCCAATTACAAAGATATAAAAAATAAACAACAAACAACTTATTGAGGTTTTAAACCACCAAAAAAATTCTTAAATTTGTAGTCACATATATCTATCGAGCGTAGCGCCCCCTCGACAACGGGGCCACTCAATTATATACCACATGAATCTTAATTTCTATACTCACCTTGCACCTAAACATAACAACTCTTCCTCTATTAAGATTATAGGACATATCGCCGCACTGATAACAATTATCATGTGGGGATTCTCCTTTATTTCCACCAAGATTCTTTTGGATTTCGGCATGGGACCGGTCGAAATATATATATACCGATTTGTCATCGCCTACCTTTTGATGCTCGCCATATATCACAAACGATTTAAATCCCATTCTTGGCGAGACGAAGTATTATTTATACTATGTGCACTATGTGGTAGCTCACTATATTTTATCGCCGAAAATACAGCACTCGAATATACCCTTGCCTCTAATGTGTCACTCCTGACATCCCTGTCACCGATATTTACAGCCATACTTACCGGCATGTTTTTTGCCAACGAGAAGCCGGGTCGCGGAATGTATATCGGTTCATCTATAGCATTTATTGGAGTGGCATGTGTGATTTTTAATTCTTCGACCAACCTTGAAGTACACCCATTTGGAGATATACTATCTATATTTGCTGCCATAGGCTGGGCGATATATAGCCTGTTAATCAGACGCCTCAGTGCCAACTATGACGTAGGATTTATTACACGACGCATCTTCTTCTATGGCCTTATCACATCGTTGCCATTCCTTATACTCAGCCCATCTCTCGCCAATCCAATTGATATTTTTACCAATTTTATCCCACTTATAAATCTCCTGTTTTTAGCCGTCGGAGCCTCTATGCTTGGCTTCCTGCTATGGGCATTTTCCGTAAAAGAGATTGGCGCAATCACCACAGGCAATTACATGTACTTACAACCAGTGATTACAATGATTGCATCAGTTATAGTACTTCACGATAATCTGTCTGTTCTTGGTATTATAGGATGTACCCTCATTCTTGCAGGACTATGGTTAGGCGAGAAACTCAATCAATAGACGGCATGCCCATCACCATAAAATGTTTTACGATACCATTTCAATTATACAGCTACTTAGTACCAAATAACTGAAAATAATCATTGCGGGACAACTATAACATTGGAGCTACTCATACCCCTATCTACAGTGGCACACAGCCACTTCCTGCCTCGGCTCAATATCTCAAACACCCTCAATAAAGTTGATCTCATCAATAACCTGACTGCACAACCGCTCGGTTATGACACAACTACGCTTTTTTTCAGCCTTAAGAGCTGCCATATAATCCATATCAATACGTCCGAGAGATACAAGATTAGCAATCAACCTGATGGATACATAACGCTCCATATCCTTTGGCGAGTCCTTAAACACATCCACTAATTTAGTCACATATGGTAGACGCCTCAAAAGTTTGTGACACATTACATCCGCCTCTTCACACGATTTCACCCCCTTAATCCAATCAATAGCCCTCTCAATACCCATTCTATCAACATCCATCACCATAGGAGCCAACAACCTACTCTCACGGGTCGTATCATTAGCCCATAACGCCTCTGCCAAATCAACATCTATACCGGTTGCCTTCCCAACCTCAGCCAGTTGCACCATATCCAGACCAAATATCACTTTATATGGCGCACCTGCTCGCCTGTATATATCGGCTGTAATACCGTTACGCAATGCAAAAAAACGCCGTTTGACATTCTGCATACGTCCAAATGTCACATTCTCTTCACTCAATATCATAATCTCAGAAACTATTTACAGTATACTAAACTCAATTTAAATAAACGTATTAACACAAACATACACATTTATGACTGCAAAATTATAGTAATTCCATCTTTCACACAAACCTTATTCTCAATACAAACGTTTTTTTATAAACCCTTATAACACAATAACCCAAAACTCACATTAAAACATGAACAACCTCAAATCCACAATTATAACACTTACGCTCATCATGTCACTTTGGGCAAATGCTCAGTCAGACACAAAAACATCCTCTTCAAATACGATAATGCCACCTGCCAATATTCAAGCCGCTATAAAAATCCAAGGAGGACCAGGCATTGCTATCAGCGGGACCTCGACCTTTCAAAAAATACCAACAGACGCTCAAAAAATCATCAGCTCTGATTACCCCAACACATCCATAACAAACGTATCTGAAAACTATATAAAACAGACATATACTGTCACACTCAACGATGGTACAATCATAACCATCAATTCCAACGGAAAGATAACCAATATAAAAGCGCCACGGAATACATCACTACCCAACCAAATACTTGCCGACATTTTACCTCCTGCAACTTCGATACACCTTGCCGAGGCCGGTCTTCTCAATTCAGTAAACGAAGTAAAACACATACAAGATCACGGTACAATGGTCATGATACTCGACACCCCCACCCCACACATACTATATGACATAGACGGTACTTTTGTAATTACCTACTATTAAACTGCGGCTTTATAAAATTAGCATATTTTAACACCACTGCATCCTGCTAATATTCAAATAAATATCATCATATTAATCCCAGGCAGACAAAATGCATATAAAAATTCACTTAAAAAAATTTGCACACTTCAAAAAAAGGCACTACCTTTGCATCGCTTTTGAGGGAGAATGGCACGCCAAGAGAGAGTCGAGAACCATCCCTGGAAGCAACTGATTCGCTAGCTCAGCTGGTAGAGCACATCCCTTTTAAGGATGGGGTCCTGGGTTCGAACCCCAGGCGGATCACGAAAGGGTTCGGAAGAACACCGCAAAGCACTGAAATCAGTTGATTTTCAGTGCTTTTTCTTTTTGGTGAAATTGCAGGATAACGCAGAATATTACCTACAGGCGTGTACAAAACGTGTACATCGTGTTTCGTGTACAAAAATGTACACGGTTACACGGAAAGGCCCGCAACAGGTTGAGGACTGCGTATTTGCAGAAATTCAGCTTTGAAAAAGTGGGGTTCTGCGGGCGGGAACGCGACCCTCGACCCACAATTCGAGTGCGATATGGTGAAATTTAACTTTATTTAAGATTTGACCATACCAGAGGTAACTATTCAGCCAAAGGATAGTGCCTGATTATTCTGTAGTACAAAAGTGAGTTAATCCACTGAAAACCATTAGAATTAGTGGCGATTTTATTTGGCAATCTCAAATAAAATCGCTATCTTTGTATCTGTGAAACAGCA
>JAGASI010000004.1 GCA_017621845.1 Muribaculaceae bacterium | reverse complement strand
TGACCCGCTATCGCCCCCGGCTACGGGACTCTGTCCCTGCACCGGGGGTTAATCACAGCCCGGCGCTCCGCGCCTGCATCCCGTGCCCGGGAGTTTGCAGTTCAATCAGGGGAGCTACCAACCGCTCCTGTCCGCTGTCCCCTAATTACAATAACTTATCCTCACCGGTTACTATCCGAGCCTCGGCCACAAAAAAAAGCTGTGAGTCATAGACTCACAGCGCCTTACGTTTGTTTTTGTGGAGTATAGCGGACTCGAACCGCTTACCTCAACACTGCCAGTGTTGCGCTCTACCAGATGAGCTAATACCCCGTGATATCAAATGTCTAACCAAAACGCTCTATGGTTTAAGCATAACATTCTTTTGTTTTGGTATTGCAAAGGTAAGGACTTTTTTTGAACCTACAAGGATTTGTTATTGTTTTATCTTTCATTAATATTTATATACATGTTTTAACGCAATGGGGCCGGATTTTTTCATACCTTTGGGATAATAATTAATCAATCCTGAACCAATCTTTACCTTAACATGTCCAAACTCCTGACTTCCTGTCTATTGACACTAACAATAGCCATATCGGCAATATCCTGTCGAGCAACCCAACCCGGTACAACCACCAATCAACCCCAACAACAAGCCCGGGTGACAGTAGGCGCGGCACGCACCGACCAATACCTACCGGCTATCAAGAACAAGCGTGTAGCCCTTTTCTCCAATCACACAGGCATGGTAGGCAACAAACACACCCTTGATATTATGCTTGACAACGGCGTCAACGTTGCAATGATTTTTTCACCCGAACATGGGTTCCGTGGCACAGCTGATGCCGGCGAACACGTGAGCTCGGGAGTAGACCCCGTCACCGGCGTGAGAATTGCTTCGCTATATGACGGCAAGAAACGCGGACTATCCCAAGCTACAGTTGACTCTCTGGACGTCATTGTCGTCGACATACAGGACGTAGGCCTCAGATATTACACCTACTATTGTACAATGATAGACCTGATGAACTCGGCGGCAGCCAACAACAAACAAGTCATCGTGCTTGATCGACCCAACCCCAACGGCATGTATGTCGACGGTCCCATTCTTGACATGCAATACCAGAGCGGAGTCGGACGCCTGCCCATACCGGTAGTTCACGGCATGACCCTCGGTGAGCTCGCACTGATGGCCAATGGCGAAGGATGGCTCAAAGAAGGCCGCAAAGCCGATCTGAAGGTTATTCCATGTCTTGGCTACACCCACCGCACCCGATATGAGTTACCAATAGCTCCCTCACCCAATCTACGTAATATGCACGCCATATACCTGTATCCGGCAACATGCTACTTCGAGGCCACACCCGTGAGTCTCGGACGAGGCACTGACATGCCATTTGAAGTATATGGTCACCCCGACATCAAAGACCGCGACTTCTCTTTTACGCCTCAGTCTGTAGCCGGAGCCAAAAACCCTCCCCAATTAGGACACAAATGCTATGGCACCGACCTACGGTCTGTAACCGACGAACAAGCCATCGCCAATGGCGTAAACCTCGAATACATCATCGACGCATACAATGCACTGGGGCGCCCCGAGAAATTTTTCTCTCCATTCTTTGAAAAACTTATCGGACGCGGCGACATACGCACTATGATAGAAAAAGGCATGTCGGCCGACGACATTAAGAAAACATGGGCCGACGACGTCCAAAAATTCCAAATTGCCAGACGCCCCTACCTTATCTATGCCGAATAATCACATAACACATCTCTAACAATCACACTATAAGACATCCATGACACCGACAATCGTCATCATCACCATTATCCTATACTTTGCTCTACTCATGGGCATAAGTTGGTTTGCCTCACGTGGCAGCGACAACTCGACATTCTTTAACGGCAACCGACAAGCCCCATGGGGACTGGTGGCATTTGCTATGATAGGAGCATCAATCTCAGGAGTCACCTTCATATCAGTACCCGGCATGGTTGCCGCCAAGGGCTATTCTTACCTACAGATGGTTTTAGGCTTTATCGTCGGATACTTCGCCATCGCATTTGTGCTGGTACCAATGTTCTACAAACGCAACCTCATATCCATCTATGGCTACCTGGAAGACCGTTTTGGCCGCTCTACCTATCGCACCGGTGCCTGGTTCTTCTTTGTATCCAAGATTCTTGGAGCTTCTGTAAGATTTTTTGTTGTATGCGCTGTACTGCAAGGACTTGTGTTCGGACCCATGGGACTGCCATTTGAGTTCAACGTCATCATTACAATTGCGCTCATCTGGCTGTATACCGTCCAGGGAGGTGTCAAGACACTCATCTGGACCGACACCCTCAAGAGCTTCTGCCTGATAATGTCAGTCATTCTGTGTATTTACTTTATCGCCGAGAACCTCGGCTATGACTTCTCGGGCATGATAGGAGCTATCAACGACCACTCCACCTCAAGGATGTTCTTCTTTGACAACCCCATGGAGGGCACCTACTTCTGGAAACAATTTCTGGCCGGAGTATTTATGGCCATAGCTACCAACGGACTCGACCAAGACATGATGCAACGCAACCTCGCATGCCGCGACTCTCGCCAGAGCCAAAAAAACATGATAGTCAGTGGCATCACCCAGTTCTTTGTTATCGCCCTGTTCCTGCTACTGGGAACACTGTTAGTGATATACGTTGAGCAGAAAGGCCTCATGATGCCCGACAAGTCAGACAACCTCTTTGGCATGGTGGTCAGCGACAATGCCATGCCTCTGATTGTAGGCATCCTGTTTATCATCGGTCTGATAGCGGCAGCCTACTCAGCAGCCGGTTCGGCACTGACTTCCCTGACAACATCATTTACCGTCGATATCCTCAACGCCCACCGCAGACAAGATGACAAAGCACTGACCCGCACACGCAAACTTACCCACCTGACAATGTCGGCAATCATGGGAGCGATTATCATCGTCTTCTGGTATCTGAGTGAAGAAGACGCCATCTCGGCCGTGTACACTTTAGCCAGCTATACCTACGGCCCAATCTTAGGACTGTTTGTATTTGGCATGTTCGGACGAAGACCTGTCAAGGACATCTGGGTACCTCTGGCCTGTATTTTAGCCCCTGTACTATCATGGGGTACACAGTGGGCTCTTAAAAACTTTATCGGTTATGAGACATCATTTGAGCTACTGCTGATCAACGCCATGTACACAATTATCGGCCTGCTGTTGTTGTCTTCCAAACCATTACCTCAACAAGTCAAATAGCGTAACATGCCACGCGATTTACTGAAAAGGTACATCTGGATCCTGGAAACCATAAAACGACATGGCCGCATCACACGCCGGGAGCTCAACTCCCTATGGAAAAATTCGGCATTGAACGACACCGGCCAACCACTGAGCCGTCGCACATTTTTCAACTATCGCGAGGCCATACAGGAAATTTTCAATGTTCAACTCCTGTGTGACCCTTCGACTTATGAATACTATGTCGACGACCTCGATGAACACAATAAAAACGTCACCGACTGGCTCCTGAACTCCTCGTCAGTCAACGAGCTGCTGGCCAACTCGCGCGAAGTCTCATCCCGCATCTTTCTCGAGGACATCCCCTCAGCACGTTTCAATTTAGGACCCATCATCGATGCGATCAAAACCTCCTGCACCATCACCTTCAGTTATAACAACTTCACCCGTTCTCGCCCGGCAACAGGCATCAAGGTCGCACCCTATATATTGAAGGTCTTCCGTCAACGCTGGTATATGATTGGTCTAAATATCAAGGAAAAGCGCATCAAGACCTATGCCCTCGACCGCATGAACGGTCTCGAGATTACCACCGAGACATTTAAGATACCCGATGACTTTAATCCCGAGACATATTTCAACGACTCGTTTGGTATCGTTGTCACTGAAAGCGAGCCATGTGAAATTGTCCTGCGCACAACTCCCATGCAGGCCAAATACCTCCGCGCACTTCCCCTCCACCACACCCAAAGCGAAATCCTGCATGACCAATTCAGCATATTCACCTATCGCATGAGAGTCACCGACGACCTCGTCGGTGAGCTGATGACCTACGGCCCCGGCGTCACCGTTATAAAACCGTCCCAACTCAAAGCCATGGTCTTGAACCGACTGCGAGCCACCATCAACAACTATAACGACAATGCCAACCCCGCTCGATAGTCCCAACAATACCAAACAACAAGGGCCCCATTACTGAATTACATAAAAGAAATGCCGGGCCAACCAACGGTTTTTCAAAAAAATTTCTTAAATTTGGGGCTACAAGCATTTATCACGCTAATCTTCAAATAATAATTAATTATACTTAGCCTAAAACAACTATGTTTAAAGATCAACCTAAAGGTCTAATCCCTGCGGCGTTAAGTAACATGGGCGAGCGCTTTGGTTACTATATCATGAACGCGGTCCTGGTACTTTTCTTATGTTCCAAATTTGGCCTTTCCGAGGAGACATCGTCTCTTATCTACTCGTTTTTTTATGCCGGCATTTATATCCTGGCACTTGTAGGTGGCGTTATCGCCGACCACTCCCAGAATTACAAGGGCACTATCATCAAAGGTCTGATTATCATGACTGCCGGATATGCCCTGCTGGCAATTCCTATTCTCTCAACCCCCGAAAACAAGACATGGTTGTTGACTCTGACCTGCGTAGCCTTGTTCTTGATAGCCTTTGGCAACGGCCTGTTCAAAGGCAACTTGCAGGCAATTGTCGGACAGCTATACGACAACCCCAAGTATGCCTCCAAGCGTGACTCAGGATTTCAGATTTTCTATGTATTCATTAATATCGGTGGCCTGATAGCTCCGTTTGTGGCACCCATGCTGCGTTCATGGTGGCTCGAGACCAACGGCATGATATATAACGCTGATTTCCCTGCCATGTGCCATCAGTTCCTGGCCATAACAGGCACCGGAGCTACCGAAAACATTGACAATCTCATGTCATTGGCTACCAACGTTGGCTATACCGGCGTGGATGCCTCAGGACTGAGTGATTTCTGTACCCAATATCTGGAGACCTTCAATACCGGCATCCACTTCTCTTTCATTGCCTCAATAGGCGCAATGGTGCTGTCATTGATTATTTTTATTGCATCTAAAAAAGGCCTGCCCAATCCTCCACAAAAAGAGGCCAAGGCTCAAGTCAAAATCAGTGCCGAAGAAAAGGCTGCAATGGCCAAGGAAATCAAGCAACGCATGTATGCCCTGTTTGCCGTGCTCGGTATAGCAGTTTTCTTCTGGTTCTCATTCCACCAGAATGGTACCTCGATGTCTCTGTTTGCACGAGATTTTGTTGACACTTCTAAAATTGCGCCCGAGATTTGGCAGGCTGTCAATCCATTCTTCGTTATAGTCCTGACCCCGATTATCATGCTTATCTTCTCGGCACTCTCACGTCGCGGTAAAGAAATTTCCACCCCCCGCAAGATAGCTATCGGTATGGGTATCGCCGGCATCGCTTACCTGTTCATGACAGTATTCTCTGTAATGGAGAACTACCCCTCAGGCGCCGACTTCCGTGAACTTGTCAAGGCCGGTGTCGCTGTAACCAAAGCCGGTGGCTGGGTACTCATCACCTATTACTTCTTCATGACCGTCGCCGAGTTGTTCATCTCTCCCCTGGGTCTGTCATTTGTCTCCAAAGTTGCCCCCAAGCACCTTCAAGGCCTATGTCAGGGTCTGTGGCTTGGTGCAACCGCTCTCGGCAACCTCTTGCTGTGGATTGGCCCGCTTATCTACAACAACTATCCAATCTGGGTCGCTTGGTCAGTATTCCTCGCTGTCTGTGTAATCTCGATGGTAATTATGCTTGCCATGGTCAAGTGGCTCGAGCGTGTCACCAATGATTAATAACCGCCTCCGGGTTCCAAATAATTAAACCTCCGCCGGCACAGCGCGAACTCTCGCGTCGCCGGCGGGGTTATTCTATATTGGATGCCCCTTTTAATCAGGTTACTTTGACTTTATCGATTTATATCAATTTAAATCGACTTAAACCGGCTTCCATTTCCAATCATCAAAAAACCGCATTATGAATTTTATTAACGTTAATGATATAGGTCCGCTGGACCGCGCAGTTGCTGAGGCTCTCGAGGTCAAACGGGACCGTTATGCCTTCCAACACCTGGGTCGCAACAAGACCCTGCTGATGATATTCTTCAATAACTCGCTGAGGACACGTCTGTCAACCCAAAAAGCCGCCATGAACCTCGGCATGAACGTCATTGTGCTCGATGTCAACCAAGGAGCCTGGAAACTGGAGACCGAGCGTGGTGTCATCATGGACGGTGACAAATCAGAACATCTGCTTGAAGCCATACCGGTAATGGCTTCCTACTGTGACATCATCGGCGTCAGGTCATTTGCTCGGTTTGAGTCCAAGGCCGATGACTATAACGAGATTATACTCAATCAGTTTATACAACACTCGGGACGACCTGTATTCTCAATGGAAGCTGCCACTCGACATCCACTACAGTCATTTGCCGACCTCATCACCATCGAGGAACATAAAACCAAAGCCCGTCCCAAGGTGGTAATGACATGGGCCCCTCACCCCAAGGCTCTTCCTCAGGCTGTTCCCAACTCGTTTGCCGAATGGATGAACAAGACCGACTATGAGTTTGTAATCACACACCCCGAAGGATATGAGTTGGCACCTGAATTTGTAGGCAACGCTCGCGTAGAATACAATCAAGACAAAGCCCTGGAAGGCGCCGACTTTGTCTATGCCAAAAACTGGGCGGCATACGCCGACCCCAACTATGGTCAAATACTATCCAAAGACCGTTCATGGACCGTATCGGCCCAAAAAATGGCGCTCACCAACAATGCTTTCTTCATGCACTGCCTGCCGGTGCGCCGTGGCATGATTGTCACCGACGATGTCATCGAGTCACCGCGCTCATTGGTCATACCCGAGGCCGCAAACCGCGAAATCTCAGCACAGACCGTCCTTAAACGCATCCTCGAGAATCTGTAATATCTCAACCTTAGCCCCATTTATAATCCCGACATCCTCTCTTCTATAATTAAAATGTCATGTTAATAGCCTTTGACGCCAAACGTGCACTTGCCAACGCCACCGGACTGGGCAACTACAGCCGCTTTACTATCGAGGCGCTTGCCCGAGAATTTCCCGGACACCAATATCTGATGTATGCTCCCGGCAACGCCAAAAACAAGTCATACAACGTCAATCAACTGCTTCAGCGCCCCAATATCTCCTTGAAAACAGGTGGTGGTGCCCTGTGGCGTTCATGGGGCATCACGGGAGACCTCGCGGCCGATAAGGTCAACCTTTATCATGGTCTCTCCAACGAGTTGCCGCTGAACATCGACAAAGCCCCTTGCCCGTCAGTAGTGACAATCCACGACCTAATATGGCGACGTGTGCCGGGAGATTACTCTCTGATTGACCGCAAACTATATGACCTCAAATACGGCCGCTCGGCACGTCTGGCCACACGCGTCATCGCCATCTCTCGCAAGACGCGTGACGACATTGTCAACGACTTTGGCGTCGACCCGTCAGCGATTGATATCATATATCAAGGCTGTGACCCCTCTTTCAAACCTGTCGCTCAACCGGTAGTAGAGGATATCAAAAAACGATATGACATAGACTCGCCATATATCATAACAGTCGGCACCGTACAGTCACGTAAAAACCAATTACTGGCCGTCAAGGCTCTCCCCGCCCTTCCCCCTGAGGTAAAATTGGTGATTGCCGGACGACGTCACGAGCCATACGCCCGAGAGATTGACCGCTACATCTCTTCCCACTCGCTGGGCAACCGCGTTATTCAGCTTACCGGTGTTCCTTTTTGTGACCTGCCGGGACTATATGCCGGGGCCGAATTTGCCACTTACACATCCCGCTATGAGGGCTTTGGACTGCCGGTAATTGAAGCACTGTCGGTAGGCATCCCAGTAATCGCCGCAACAGGATCATGCCTCGAGGAAGCCGGTGGTGACGCCGCTCTATACGTCAATCCCGATGACACCGAGGAAATGGTGGACACTTGTCTCAAACTACTCAACGACAGCGCCCTTAGACACAGGCTGTTGAACAACGCGCCCAAACATCTCAAACAGTTCAACCCGGCCGACTATGCCTCTAACGTAACCAAAACCTATCAACACGCACTCCAAACTTTCCTACAATGAAAACAATACTTATCATCGGCGCCGGTGGATTTATCGGTGGATTTATCGCTCGACGAGCACTTGAACTCGGATATGACACCTATGTTGGCGTGAGAGCCTCTACATCGCGCCACTATCTCGACGACCCGAGACTGAAATTTCTGACCTTTGACTACGATGACCCCGAGCAAGTAGCCAAGACTTTACTCGAGTCGCACCCCGAGGCAGGTCGATGGGATTACATAATATGGAATTTGGGAGCCACCAAATGTGCTAACTTTGCCGACTTTAACCGCATCAATTACCTGTACGTGAGAGACTTTGTCGACAAACTTATCGAGCTCGACATGATTCCCGAGCGATTTCTATATATGAGTTCGCTGTCGGCCCTTGGAGTCGGTGACGAAAAAGACTATAAACCTCTTGATTCACACACAATTCCTCAGCCCAACACCCGTTATGGAGTATCCAAAATCAAGACCGAGACCTACCTTGAGACCTTGCCGTCTTTCCCATGGATAATCTTCCGCCCGACAGGTGTATATGGTCCTCACGAAAAGGATTATCTGATGATGATCAAGTCGATAGACTCCCACTGGGACTTCAGCGTGGGCTATCGCCGTCAGATGCTCACGTTTATCTATGTCGATGACCTGGTAGAAGCCATGTTCCAGGCACTTTCGGCTCAGTCCGAAAAAGTACTGCGCCATAAATATATCATCTCGGAGGACCGTTCTTATACCCAGAAGGAGTTCCGCGAGATTGTCAAGCGCCACCTGGGACGCTCGGCTGTAATTCCGGTCAAAATGCCACTGTGGGCTGTCTATGCCGCTTCGGCCGTGGCTGAGAAAGTAGCCGCTATGCGTGGCAAAGCCTCTACTCTCAATCGTGACAAATTCATAATCATGCGTCAGCGCAACTGGAATTGTGACATCTCAGACGCCAAGCGCGACTTCGGGTTCTCACCCCGGTTTTCACTTGACCGTGGCATCGAGGCTACCGTCAAGGCCTACCTCGAGGACAAAGCGCGACTCCGTTTAAAGAAGACACGTGACCTGGGACTCGATAAATAAATTCATGAAAAGAGCTCCACGGTGGTTTATTCTCCTATGTGTACTGTCTGTGTTGACCATGGGATTTACTCCGGCATTAATATCGGCATCACCTCCCGGTAGTATGCTGAGATTTTTGGCTTACTGCTATCCGCTTTATGCCATCGCATCGGCGGTTATGGCATACTATTGCTATCGCGACCGTGATGAAATATCGTGGATACTTCTGATTCTGTCTTTCATGAGCGGTCTTTTGCTCCTGCTTCCGGCTCTGCTCGGCACGGCATGATAAAACATTGAGACATATACAAGTGTTAATAGAATACACTTAGACATCACGTTATGAGTATTCTGTTAACCCATCCCACTATCGTACCATCCCACCGCATAGCTGACTGGTTATTGGACAATATCATCACTCTACTTGACCACATAGGCCTCAAACATGACCGTGTGGCCGAGGAAATAGTGTATTTCGTCGTCATCATCGCGATATGTTTTCTTCTGGGATGGTTAATCAAAAAAGCAATCCTGGCTATAACCTATAAGATTGTTAATGTGCGCAATGATGACATCTCGCGCAACCTGCTCAAGGAACACACCCTTGCCAAGTGCTCCCATATCATACCGCCACTGATTTTCATGGCGTTGATACCGGTGGCTTTTAACTCCGACTCTGTAGCTCTGGACATAATGTTCAAAACTGCAATCATATACACGATAATCGCCTTTGGCATAGGTTTATGTGCCGTTATCACCTTTATCTTCAACCGCTACGATGAGCGTGAAAATACCCGCAATCTTCCTATACGCGGCATACTCAACATCATTATAGGCATCGTGTGGATTGTCATCACCATCGTCAGCATCTCAATCATTGTCGATCGTTCACCGGGTTCTCTGTTAGCCGGGCTGGGAGCTTTTGCAGCGGCATTGATGCTGATTTTCAAGGGCCCTATATTAGGTTTTGTTGCCGGTCTGCAGATGTCCCAGAATGACATGCTGAGGGTTGGCGACTGGATTATTGTGCCCTCGACTATAGCCAACGGTATAGTCATCGACGTGTCTCTGTCGGTTGTCAAGATACGTAATTGGGACAACACTATTGTGATGGTGCCTCCTTACTCACTGGTAAGTGCCCCCTATCAAAACTGGCGTGGCATGACCGAGAGCGGCATGAGACAGATCTGTCGTTCCTATCTTATTGACATCACCACCATCCACCCAATCGATGATGAATTTATAGACAAGATTGTCAAGCAATTTCCCAAGTTGCAGCCTTTTGTCTCGTCCCTGAACAACGGCCATAAACTCGTGGGAAACGACACCGGCACACGACCCGTCAACGGCTCGTTGGAAACCAACCTCGGATTATTCCGCGCCTACATGTGCCAATATCTCTCAGACAATCCTATGATTGCCGGCGACGGCCGCATCCTGGTGCGCACTCTCCCCCCCGAGACCGATGGTATCCCTCTGCAAATATGGTGTTTCACTGCTACCACCGACTTCAACGCCTACGAAGCCGTCCAAAGCGCTCTGTTCGAGCACATCGCCGCCACTCTCCCCAGCTTTGACCTCGCCATCTATGCCGCCGGCACCGAAGACATCTCTATCTCCTCGTCCCCGGCTACTCACTGATAATCGCTTGCCGACCGCTACATCTACAATACATATTAACCCAACAAGTCCTCCAAAAGCATTATACCTATGGAGGACTTGTTGGGTTACTAACTTGTAAGTAGCTGGTCAGACAGTGTTCAAGCTTAAGAAATCATAGCATCGTTTTAATTTGAACAGCTACCTAAATATAATAATAGTTACATCAGTTAAAAGCTAAATTCACTGCCGAACTCTTCCAAAGCTTTGCGCATGAGTTCCTGTTGTTGGTCCTCATGTTTACGATCGACTTCAGTTTTACGTTTCTCATATTCGAGTTTAAGCTCGTCTTCCTTCTTTTCATAAGCTTCCTCAATGGCTTTCATGGCCGCTTCATCCTTGCCATATTTCTTGAGAACCTCGTTTTGGAATTTTTTGATTTCGACTTCTTTTTCGAGGTTAACTTCGCGATTTTCGTATTTTTGCATCTTACGCTCTTTGTCCATCTCGGCCAGTTTTTCGCCAACACTTTCGGGACTGCCTACACCACACGATGAGAATGTAAATATCGATGCTCCGATGAGCAATGTATTGATGAGTTTCATAATTTTATAATTTTATTCGGCTTTGTTAATTTGTTTAAGTATGCTCTCACGCTCGATGTTGACGGCTTTCATGGCATCTTCTTCTTTGCGCTCCACCTCTTTGCGGCGGTCTTCAAGTTCATTCTTGAATTCAAGTTTTTTAGCTTCTTCTGCAGCATCAATCTTAATCTGAGCGGCTTTGTCCTTGCCATACTTTTTATAGACTTCAAACCCAAACTCAGCGCTCTCAATATCCATGTCGTTGAGTTTTTCCTCTTGGTCGAGTTTCTGCATGTTGAGCTCATGCTCCATTTCGGCTACTTTTGCACCGGCTTCTTCGGGGGAGCCAAGGCCATCGCTACAAGCGCTCAGGGCCAGGATTGATACCGAGGCTACCATAAGTTGAATTACTTTCATAATAGGAGGTTTTTAAGAGATTAATAAATTGATTGGTTATAATTTAAATAATATTTATCGTAAATGGATTGGGTGTTAATTAAAACTGAGGAGGATTTAAGGTTGTGGTGGGATAGCGGTCAATATTCAAGAAGCCTGAGCAACCTGATGCCGGTGAGCGAGCGGTTGCGCTTTAGGAAGTCGGCCAATGACGAGTCAGATATGACAACTTTGCCCAGGGATGAGGATGCGTGCATCACACGAGGGGTACCGTCGGGGTCAATAACGAGTATGCCCATGTGTGTGACATCGAGATTTTTGAGTGACGAGGTAAACGCGAGTATGTCGCCGTTGCGGTATATATCCAGGGCTTTTCGTGCTCCCGTGTCATTGGTCCTGATATAAGGATAGCGGTGTCGATGATAGCCACTCTCGGTATTTTTGACACGCTCATAGGTTAACGAGTCGGTCAATGCCGGATAGCGGTCACGGTTGGCGGTCATGAAATCGATTGTTTTTTCGGCGTATCTGACCCCGGGCATGTGGTCGGTGACCTCGGTTATGATGCCTTTGGACCGGTTATTTACAATCCAGTCACACACATAGTGGAGGCGTGAGGCGTACCCATTCATTTCGCCACCACGATAGCGCAATTTCTCGAGGTTATACAGGAAATCTCGCCACCCCGTTCGTCCCTCATCAATGGTCATCGCGAGCGCAGTGACAGTCTCGACAAATGTCGTGCAGTCGATACCATCAAGATTTACAGTCAACCTCTCGGGGTCACCTTCACTATCAGCCTCAAGGGTGTGTGCCACATAAGGAGTACCCAACAGGCGTTCCCCCATGGCTACGATACGGTCGCCGGGAGTTTTTAGCTTCAAGGCTTCTACCTCAGTCAACATCTGTGTCAGACGAGCTGTATCTCGTGCCATATCATGAAATCTCACCTGGCCGGGAGTTACCGGCATATATGCTACCACACGATGTGTCGCCATGGTTAACATAGCGAACAAAAGGACTATGATGCTTCTTTGTTTTATCTGAGCCAATGGATGTCGGTGTGTGATAATCATCAATTTACATTAGAGGCAGGTGTGAGATTGATTTAGTATTTCACAAATATAAGACATTTTTCTGTCTTTAATACAATTATTAATCAAACCATGTATTTATTTAACAATTATTAACACCGAGGCTCGCTGTATTCCGAAAGTCCGACAATAACAACACGCGATAAATCAATAAACTTAATTTATTCTGTAGGACATGAGTACGTCTAAGAGCCTCCCAAAAAAAACTATCCAATTGCTTATTTCAGCAGAAACACATCGATATGAAAAGTTTAGCGTTAAATATATGTTAAATTGACTTGGGTCGATTTTTTATTTCTAAATTTGCAAGTCATATAGCCCGACACATGACAAACAAGACATAAAGCAACATCTCAAGTCGGCTATAAGCTTGAATTAAAAAACATTAGAATTCTAACCGAGAAGTCACCGATGTCGGTGTTTCATCCCACCATGCGTCACAGAATGTATAAAGGAAAGACACGGAGGCTCCAATAAAAAAGTGCATGAAACGTTACAATCTGATTAACAACTCGTTGGGTTGGCTATGCTTTGTGATAGCTGCGGTCACCTATCTGTTGACCATCGAGCCGACGGCAAGTTTCTGGGACTGCCCGGAATTTATTTCACAAGGCTATAAACTCGAAGTGGGTCACCCACCGGGCAACCCTATTTTTATGCTCACAGCACGGTTCTTTGTAACCCTGTTTGGCGGAGGCGCTGATACAGCTGCTATTGCCGTCAACTCGATGTCGGCATTGCTGAGTGCAGGCACGATACTATTGCTGTTCTGGACCATAACACACCTGGTAAAGAAGCTGACTGTCAAGGATGACACCACTGAGATATCGCTACCCAAGATGCTCGTCATCATGGGAGCCGGATTATGTGGAGCATTGGCCTATACCTGGAGTGACACTTTCTGGTTCTCGGCCGTCGAGGGCGAGGTATACGCCTTCTCGTCGTTCTGCACAGCCCTGGTATTCTGGCTGATTCTCAAGTGGGAAAATCGAGCCGACCAGCCCCATAGCGACAGATATCTGGTATTGATAGCCTATGTCATCGGCATTTCTATTGCAGTGCACCTGCTCAACCTCTTGTGTATACCGGCCATAGTCCTGGTTTTCTACTATAAGAAATTTAAAAACACATCTGTAAAAGGTTCTCTACTTGCCTTAGCGGTGTCGGCCGCTATCATCGGCCTTATACTATATGGCCTTGTCCCGGGCTTCATATCAGTTGCCCAGAGATTTGAGCTATTCTTTGTCAATACACTCGGCATGAGTTACAACACCGGTGTACTGGCCTATGTAATAATCCTGTTGGGAGTCTTTATCTGGACAATTTATGAGCTTTACAAACAGAAAAGCGTCGCCCGCATCAAACTGGGCGTCCTGTTGTCACTGATACTATCCGGCATGCCATTTATCGGCCATGGATGGGTAATTCCTACTATCCTCATCTTGGCCCTGGTATGCTACCTGTATGTCTTCTGCAAAAAAATACCTACACGCATCTTCAACGTAATGATACTTAGCGTGTTTGTAATCTTCATAGGTTATTCATCCTATGCCCTGCTGTTGATAAGGGCATCGGCCAACACCCCTATGAACCAGAACGCCCCTGACAATGTCTTTGCCTTGGCTTCCTATCTTAATCGCGAGCAATATGGCGACCGCCCGCTATTCTATGGATCGTCATTTGCCGAGCGTATCAAGTGGGAAAAAGCTTATGTAAACAATCCCGAGACCGGCGAACCGGTACTGATCGAGTACACCAATGTTGATGCCCAGGGCTATCCGGTACTGTCATCGATTGACGGATATGTCAGAAAAGACGGCGTTGTCGTGGACGAGGGAGAAGACGCATATACCAAGATTGCCAAGAAAAATGAGAACGAGCCCGACCGTTATGTCAAAGAGCGTCACAACACCAAGCCCAAGACATCAGAAGACATGGACATGCTGTTCACTCGTATATACAGCACACGCGCCGACCATGTAAACAACTATAAGTCTTGGACCGACTATACGGTCGAGGATTTTGAGAACATACCCTCGAGCGTGCGCAGTGAGTGGGCTATGCGCCCCGAGCACATTGTCACACGTGAGGAACTGTTACCCTATCTCAAGAACACATCAACAGTCAATCTTGGAGACGAAACAATAAGCGATGTCTACAAACCGGGATTTATGACCAACCTCAAATACTTTGTCGGCTATCAACTCAACCACATGTACTGGCGCTACTTCATGTGGAACTTTGCCGGCCGTCAGAATGACTATGCCGGCAACGGTGAGCCACACATGGGCAACTGGATTTCAGGTATTCCCGCTCTTGATAACGCACTATTGGGAGACCAGTCGCTATTGCCTGACCAGTATGGAAAAGACAATCCCGGACACAATGTATTCTACATGCTTCCATTGCTGATGGGTATATTCGGTCTGCTGTGGCAAGCTCTCAAACGCCATAAATACTATCCCAACCGTGGTATTGAACAGTTCTGGATCGTGTTCTTCCTGTTCTTCATGACCGGTATCGCCATTGTACTATACCTCAACCAGACTCCGGGACAACCTCGTGAACGAGACTATGCATTTGCTGGTTCGTTCTACGCATTTGCCATATGGATTGGTATGGGCGTACCGGCAATCGCCGCATTTATACGCATGGCACTCGGGCATTTCCAGAACAAAGACGCCGATGCCGAGGATGACAGCGAAGTAGAAGTCAACGCCCCAACCGCAGGCGTCAAAAATCTTTCGGGAAAAACCCCGGCCAAAAACCATCCCACCCAGGCACTTCCGCGCAATATCCAGATTGTTGCTGCCTCAGTGGCTGTACTTATAGGCATACTCATACCTTTACAGATGGTATCCCAGACATGGGATGACCATGACCGTTCGGGACGATATACAGCGCGCGACTTTGGCATGAACTACCTATACTCGCTCGACGATGATGCTATAATATTTGTCAACGGCGACAATGACACCTTCCCCCTATGGTATGCCCAGGAAGTCGAGGGTTGCCGTCCTGACGTCAAGGTTGTAAACCTCAGCTACTTGTCTACCGACTGGTATGCCAACCAAATTTCGGCCGCTACATATGACGCCGCCGGTGTCCCCATGTTTGCACGCCCCACCGACTATGCCTACGACAAACTACAATTCATAAACTACCCGGCCGCAAATCTGTATGAGCTGATAGCCTCAGAACTTGAACAAGCATTGGCAAGTGAGCAACTCGAGACCGTACAGTATGCACGCAAGTTGGGCGAGCCATTGACATGGGAGACTGTCCAGAAGTATAAGGACCTTGCTGAAGATACACGTAATTTATCTCCAGTCACCATTGACGAGGCTATGAAAGAGTTCTACTCCCACACCAACCCCGGACACGATGTCATAAAGGCTATCTGGGATGTCGATTACAGTTTCACTCGCCCCGATGTTATCGTTCCTCTTGATGAAAAGGCGATAAAGAAACATTTTGGCTCAATGGGTAATATCAGCTATCTTGACGGCAAGCCTTATATGAAGATGGGCATTGACCAACTCAAAGAGTTCAACGGACTACTGAGCGAATGGTTAAGATTTGACATCATCGCCAAATCGGCCATGAACAACTTCAAACGTCCCGTATACTTTGCATCCACAGTAGGACCATCCTATTACCTTGGATTAGATAACAATCTGGTCAACACCGGTATGGCACTGCAAGTAACTCCATTTACCGACGGTGCTACCCCGACGACGTCAGCCAAGGCTTATTGCAACATCATAGATAAATTCCGCTGGGGAGGCATCGATGCCAAGGACCACAAGCCCTACCTCGACGAGACAGTGCGCAATATGGTATCATCGACACGTCTGGCAATGATAGACGCCGCCGAAGAAATGATAGGCCTGGGAGACAATCCGGCACCGGCCGATGTGCGCACAATTTCGGCCAAGAAGGGACTTCACGTGCCTGCCAACTACTATGAGATGGCCGCTAATATTCTGGATTACATGCAACAGAAGCTACCGGCCGATGTCGCCCCCTATGAGTCGGGACTTGATGTCCGTCTCGCCCAGACCTATACCTCTCTGGGCTTGATGACAGGTAACAAGGCCTACCTCAACAAGGCACGCAATATCGCCAACTATGTTGTCGACCACTATGCTCCCGTGATGAAATACGCCGCGTCTCTATCTGACCGCCAACGCTCTTTCCTGGGCAATGCCACCAAATATGACGTCAAGTATAACCTCACCACTGCAACCGGCATATTGAATATCGTCAACCTGGCCGAGAAAATAATGACCATGCCCGATGTCCCTGCCGACAGCGAAGACGACTACACAAATGTCGAGAAACTGAGTATGCTTGCCTATTTGAACAGTCATCAGAGTTATATACCACTATTCCAGGAGATGTTCCTACACAACGATTCCGAGCGCTTTGACACAGTCGTAAAGCAGTTCTATGAGTCAGACCCCCAGACTGCCATGCAGATGCACTATGTCATAGCTCTGATGGAAGATTTGGGCCTCGACCGCAACGCCATCGCCAAGCAATTGGCCAAAAAAGCCGGCCTTTCTGTATCACAGTGGTTAAATCTTTCTGATATATAATAACGGTGCTATATATTGGCAGCCTGTGATATATAATGTTCATCGAACAACCACCACTATTCTACAGACTACTGTTTCCCGAAGCCATTTGGCGCATCCAGCGCCACGGCTCCGGGACTGCAGTTTATGTGACATTTGATGACGGTCCGGTGCCCGAAGTGACACCTCAGGTCCTGGATATCCTTGACCGCTATGGTGTCAAGGCTACCTTTTTTATGGTAGGGGATAATGTCAGGCGCCATCCCGAACTATATCAGGAGGTCAAGCGCCGAGGACACACCGTGGGCAACCACACCATGCACCATCTCCAGGGCATGAAATCACGCTCTATAACCTACCTGAGAGATATAGCCGAGGCCGACAGTCTTATCGGAAGCCGATTGTTCAGACCACCACATGGCATCATGCGTTGGGCCCAAGCGCGTACAATCAAGCGCCGATACAACATCATAATGTATGACGTGGTGACTCGTGACTACAGCCGTAAACTCTCGCCTGAGCGAGTATTTGACAACGTCAGAAAATATACACGCGACGGATCTATAATCGTGTTCCACGACTCTCTTAAAGCTCGGGATAACGTTCTTGAGGTATTACCTCGGGCCTTGGAGTGGCTTAAAGAACAGGGGTATGAATTTGGAAAACTTGACTGAACTGACTCGTGACCTTAAAACCCTCGCCATGAACTGTGGATGTGTGGCTACAGGTGTGTGCGAGATAAGTGTCACCGATGAGAGCGACACTGAGATTTATAATCGATGGATAGATGCAGGTCGCCACGGCAAAATGGAATATCTGACCCGCAATAATGAAGTGCGTCAAGACCCGGAAAAGTTACTCCAAGGAGCTAAATCGATGATTGTGTGCCTATTCGCTTATCCAACAGCACACAACCATGTGGCAGGAGTCCCTTATATTTCATCCTATGCCATGGGCCGCGACTATCATAAAGCCCTGCGAAAGGCGCTCACCCCTGTTGTAAAATATATCAGACAACTTGGAGAGGAAGCACGAGTGTGCATTGATTCAGCGCCATTGAGGGAACGCTATTGGGCTCAACAAGCCGGCCTCGGATATCCGGGCCTGAACGGACGACTGATTTCGCCTGTGGCAGGATGTGATTTTTTTATTGCCTCAGTGATTACCACACTCCGCTTGAAAGCCGACAAGCCAATTCCTACTCACACATGTTTGGAGTGTGGCCGATGTATCAAGGCATGTCCCAACGGAGCCCTCGATGGACATGGTGGAATGGACGCTCGCCGGTGTATATCATACCAGACAATCGAAAATCGCGACGAGATACCCCGTAATTTTAATCTTGCCGGGCACATCTTTGGTTGCGACCTGTGTTCTGAAGTATGCCCATTGTCTGCACGCCCCGGAACAACACCGATTATCGCTGACCTGATTACACGACCCGATATGGCAACTCTTTCGCTCGCCGATTGGCTTGCCATGACCCCCGATGTCTATGAAACATTGTTTAACGGTACTCCCGTGCGTCGCGCTTCACTTGAAAAGCTACAATCGACAGCTCGCCGACTCCTGAAACACAAAATAAGTGAGGAATAAGTGGTCAGGCGCCACTGTATTCAAATACGACTCCGTTCCCGG
The DNA here is from genome assembly GCA_017621845.1 of Muribaculaceae bacterium. Taxonomy (GTDB): domain Bacteria; phylum Bacteroidota; class Bacteroidia; order Bacteroidales; family Muribaculaceae; genus CAG-873. Next base: position 3,300 of record JAGASI010000004.1, on the reverse strand, counting down.
GACAGCAGCTTATACCTATAGCTGTGACTGAATTTTAGAAATACCCAACAATAAATGCTTTAAATTCACGACACACACTAAGAGGCTTCACCCCCTTTTCTTAACCGACTTACTGTCGGGCTTGACCGATTTTTTGTCCGAGGGGCGTTTATGATTATGATTGCGACTGAAGTGCTTGCCGTTGGAGGGGCGTGGCTTGGATCCACGGCGACCACGTGTAGGATTGTAAGATGGCGCTTCGCCGAAGTCGGTGGGTATTTCAAGGCGGGAGACCGACTTGCCGAGGAAATCTTCGATACGTTGCCATTTATATTGCTCGTCTACCGATACAAAAGTCACGGCGCAACCTTCGGCGCCGGCGCGCGCTGTACGACCGATGCGATGCACATAGTCCTCGGCCTCGTGTGGCACGTCATAATTTACAACCATGGCTATATCGTCAATATCGATGCCTCGGGCTACTATGTCAGTAGCGATGAGAACATCAATATGGGCAGCGCGGAAACCGAGCATCACTTCGTCGCGTTGGGACTGCTCGAGATCTGAGTGAATCTCAGCGACATTGAGATGCTGGCGCCTCAGTGTGCGAGTCAGCTCCCTGACTTTAAGCTTGGATGACGAGAATACAATAACCCGCTTTGATGCACGCACCTTGAGCAAGTGCTTGAGCAGATTGATTTTCTGAGCCTCATGACATATACACACCGACTGGTCGATGCCCTCGGCAGGACGGCTCACGGCTATTTTAATTTCGCGCGGGTCGGTGAGTATTTCCGAGGCAAGCTTCTTGATTTTGGGAGGCATTGTCGCCGAGAACATCAATGTCTGACGATTGGCAGGTAACTGTCTCACAATCTGCATGATGTCATCATAAAAGCCCATGTCAAGCATGCGGTCGGCCTCATCGAGAACAAAAAAACTGACCCGTGACAGATCGACATATCCCATCTGCAAGTGAGCCAGGAGTCGTCCGGGAGTGGCAATGACCACATCGGCACCGAGCTTAAGTCCACGTTGCTGTTGAGCAAATGTCTTGCCATCGGTACCTCCATATATGGCTACCGAGTTGACCGGCATATAGTAGGCGAAACCTTGCATCTGCTGGTCTATCTGCTGGGCAAGCTCACGAGTGGGAGCCATGACTATGCAATTGATGGCGTCGGTAGGCGCGTTATCGCTCTCGAGTCGGCTGATGACGGGCAGAAGATAGGCGGCGGTCTTGCCGGTGCCGGTCTGGGCTACAGCAATCAGGTCGTGTCCCTCAAGTACCACAGGGATAGCTTGTTCCTGGATAGGAGTACACTCATCAAAATTCATGTCATAAAGCGCGTCGAGAACGTCATCGGTAAGCGCCAAGTCTTCAAATCTCACTGGTCTTGTATAGCGTTAATATTAATTTAATGGCATGCCTTTTATTTAATGATGTACCAGGCTACCAAGATTATATGTTATATCATAATCTACCAAGATACATCATGTCGGATTGAGATACATATTGGCATATTGATGCACCGACTGCTGTCAATCCTTCTTTTTCCATCCACGAGAGCGCATGATGGGCCCGTCTTGTTTGGGCAGAGAGGGTGTGCGGCCTATCAGCGATTTGAGGGCGTTGGGATTACGACGACGTGCCAGTGGGTTCTCGTCAGAAGCCGATGTGTTGTCGACGTTATTGTTATCTTCGGGACGTGGTCGAGGTGTGAGTCGTCCGCGCGGGTCATCACGCTTTTCATATCCATGTGACTCCTTGAAGTCCCGCGGGTCATATTTGGCACCACCGCGACGGTTGCCATACCCCGGTTTTTTATCCCGACGGTCACCACGGGCTTTTTTGTCTGGACGCTCGTTTATGATACCGAGATCTTTTAGACGACCTCCTGCAGCGCGAAATTCTCGTTTTGTGCCGGCAAAGATGACATATTCCCTGAGTTCACAGTCAAGAGCACCGTTCAGCATATCAACCTTGCTTGAAGGAGCGAGGCCGATTTTCTTGAAATATTCCTCGCGGTAGCCTATAATCCAGGCCTTCCAGCCGGTGAACACGTGCTTTAACTTCTGGCCAATGAGTTCATAGAGGCCTTCCATATCTGGGACGCTTATACGCTCACCATAGGGTGGATTGGTGACAATCATGCCTTCAGGAGCAGGTGATTCTTCCCACTGGGACAAGGCTTTACATTCGACTGTGACATATCGTGCCACGCCGGCCGATTTAAGATTGCGCTTGACGACTTCGATGGCAGTGGGCGAGATATCGGCGCCGATGATGGGCTGTGCAACCTCACGCTCGTGGCTGTCATCATTGTACAGGCTGTCAAACAGCTCGGCATCAAAGTCCGGCCAATTCTCAAAGGCAAAATGCTTACGGTATAGACCCGGATAGATGTTGGCGGCAATCATGGCAGCCTCGATTAGAAATGTACCTGAACCACACATGGGATCAACCAAAGGTTGACTTCCGTCATAACCGCTGATTAACAATATACCGGCAGCGAGAACCTCATTGATTGGGGCCTCGGTCTGAGCTGTGCGCCAGCCACGTTTGTGCAACGACTCGCCCGACGAGTCGAGGGACAAGGTGACACTCTGGCCTTGAATATGGACATTAATCATCACATCGGCGTCAGTGAGGCGCACACCAGGACGTTTATCAGCTCCATAGCGGTCCCTAAACCAGTCAACAATAGCATCCTTGACACGATATGTGACAAAGCGTGAATGATGAAACGAGTCAGAGTTGACGACAGTGTCTATAGAGAATGTCTTATCAAGTGACAATATACTGCCCCAGTCATAGCTTTTGACCTTGTCGTAGAGTTCATCGGGCCCCCCCGCTGTAAACTCATAAAATGGCTTGAGCACCCTCAAGGCTGTGCGACAACACAAGTTGGCTTTATATAACATCTCAAGGTCGCCTTCAAAGGCTACCATGCGGCGCCCGGGCTCCACATTATTCGCGCCCAACGCGCGTAACTCATCAGCCAATACTGCTTCAAGACCTTTGAGCGTCTTGGCTACCATCTTAAACTCTTGTTTCATAATGTCAACTATATTTCGGTCCACAAATTTACAACTTTTTTTGAGAATAATCAGAAGATATTGAATGACTGAATAGAGGAACTGGCCTTGAATATCTAAACCGACAGGGAAGTTAGGGGTCAGGAGCGGTTGGTAGGGGTCAGCGTGCAAGAAGGCTCTAAAATAATGTGATAGGCATGAAAGACCACAGTTATAGCCGTTCAATAGGCTCGTGACGAAGCCTGTCAGTGATGAATAATTCTGAATTAAGATGCGCAGGGC
>JAGASI010000037.1 GCA_017621845.1 Muribaculaceae bacterium | reverse complement strand
TTTCGCTCCATGCACTCCACCGAGGCATAAAACGATTTTAGATCTATTGCGATATATGTGCGTTGCTTCATACCTCGTCCTCCTGATAGATTTACGGCAGAAAGAAAAATGTTCGCCGTGCGACGCGGCAATTCTTCCGATTTTCTCTCGACATTCCGTATGTATATTATACCACTTTTTTATGAATAAATCAATCCGTTTGCATATTATGAGTCTGTCTTTCTTTTTCTGCCGTTATCCTTTAGAGTGGGAGGTTCACCTTCTCCTACCATCATGACAAGTACCACCTGTCACCTAATAGAAACACTTATCCCGTGGTAGTAAAATGATGTAAAAATGAGCCGAAGGACTGCCCGAAAGCAGCCCTCCGACTCCTGACCGCAGGCTATTTCAGCCCACGGTCAGCTTGTGGTTTTTAGATGATTTCCTTCTTCTTGAGGATGATTATTACAACCACGCTGATCACGCCCAAAACGCCAAGGACGATGCCGATAATAGCACCTGCGCTGATGGTCTTTTCGATGGTGAAGCTGTATTCAGCCGTGTTGCCGATCTCGTCGGTTACAGTTACCTTGTACTCGCCGGGTTCGGTGATCTCGTCGCCGAGAGTATACTCAACAGGTTCACCGTTAAGCGTTACCTTAACAGTTGCATCCTCGGAAGGATTGCCGATGGTTACCGCATCCTTGGTAGAACCGCCGTTTTCCACACCGTTAAGGGGGATAGTAGGAGCAGTTCCGTCTACGGTTACCTTGAAGAGGTAGGTGTTGCCGCCTACGATTACGCCTACCTCGTATACGCCGTCCTCCTTGAGTTCGAGCGTACCGTAATTGAGGCGTTTGTCCTCACCGTTAACGGTTACACCGCCGAAGCCCTCAACATCGTCGAAGTTGTGAGTGAACTCTTTTACAAGAGATTCAACAACCTTGAAGGAGATTTCCTCGTGATTTCCGAGAGAGTCGGTGATTGCCAAAGTATACTCGGCAGGTACACTAATCGCGCTTCCAAGAACATAATCGATCTTCTCGCCGTTCTTGAGAAGGGTTACCGTTACGGTTTCATTTGCCGTTGCGATTACGGAGTTGGAGAGACCTTTGTCATTGACATTGATTGCGAAATCAACCGTCTTGTCGATGGTGAATTCCACCTCAACCTTGTTGCCTGCAAGGTCACTTACAACGATTCTGTAAATGCCGTCTGCGGACACAGGATTGCCCGAAGTGTATTCTCCAAGAGACTTGCCGTTCTTGAAGATCTCTGCCGTGAGGTTTTCCTCGGTGTAGAACACCTTTACATCCTCATTTACGGATTCCTTGTGGTTCGCACCTTCGGTTGCAATAACAGGAGCTGCTTTGTCAATGGTGAAGGTGTAGGATGCCTTGTAGCCGTCGAAGTTCTCAAAGGTGAGCGTATACACGCCGTCCTCGGTAAGCTCATCGCCGCTTGCATACTCCACAACCGTACCGTCCTTGGTGAGAACGACAATTGCTTCATCATCCCACTCAAAGGTCACCGTGCCGTTGGTGTGTCCGTTATTGTCCACGCCTACGAGAGTTCCTTCGGGGTTCGCCTGCACGTAGTCAAGCTCTGCGGTAACGGTATCAATGCCGGTGCGGAATTCATCGGTTACGGATACCTTGTAGATTGCACTCGTTCTGAAGGAGTACGCAAGGGTGCTGGTGCTAACGGGAGTGCCGTAGTCATCCGTGTCAACCTCTACCCAATTTTCGCCGCCATCGGTGGACTTGGTGATAATAAGGGACTGAATGTGGCTCTCATCATCCGCGCTCTTGGTGATCACGATATCGAGCTTCTTTTCTTCTGCATTCTCGGTTACGCTCACTTTGGGAGCATCAAGGGAGATCAC
>JAGASI010000027.1 GCA_017621845.1 Muribaculaceae bacterium | reverse complement strand
GGCTAAATTAGCTGTGAATCAGATATTTATAATCATGTCGCAACCAATCCTGCATACATTGAGGTTCGCCTATAAAATATGGCTTTGATAAAGACGACCATGAGATTTTAAATGTAGATTTTAAATGAAAGAGCCGTGCAAGGTCGGTATCATCATGATGCCGACCTTTATCATCTTCTTGCATATCACGAGATAAAAAACTACCTTTGTTTTTAAATTATATCCCAAAACAATCTAAAATCATCCCTATGAATAAAAAAATATTGATAGCAGTGTTGGCTGTGGATGGCATATTGAACGCTTCAGCCATAACACCACTGTGGATGCGTGATGTACGTATCAGTCCGGATGGCAGCGAGATAGCCTTCTGTTATAAAGGCGACATATGGAAAGTTCCCGTCAAGGGAGGACAAGCTTCCCGGCTAACCACCACCCCGTCATACGAGTCAGAACCGGTATGGAGCCCCGATGGCCGACAAATAGCTTTTGCCTCAGACCGTCATGGAAATTTTGACATATATGTAATGGATGCCAACGGTGGACCGGCTACACGCCTCACTACAAATTCGGCCATCGAGACACCCCAAGCCTTTACTCCCGATGGCAAGGACATAGTATTCTCAGCAGCAATCCAAGCACCGGCAAAAAGCGCCATGTTCCCCTCAGCACGCATGACACAGGTATATACGGTGCCGGTAAAGGGTGGCTCCTCCAAACAGATTATGGGTACTCCTGCCCAGCGAATAAACTTTATTGATAATAATGGCTCTTTTTTATATCAAGATATCAAGGGCTTTGAAGATGAATGGCGCAAACATCACACCTCATCGGTGACTCGCGATATATGGCGCTATGACGCCAAGAGCCGACAACACACCAATCTCACCAACCGTGGAGGCGAAGACCGCGACCCCAACCTGATTGGTGACCAACTATACTTTCTGAGCGAACGAGGTGGCAAGGGTGCGACAATCAACGTATATTCAGCACCGATATCCGACCTGTCAGCAGCCCGGGCTGTCACATCTTTCAAAACCCACCCCGTTAGATTTCTATCCTCGGCTAAAAACGGATTGTTGTGTATGACATACAATGGTGAGATATATACCATGGCTCCCGGAGCCACGCCCGCCAAGGTTAACATTGAAGTTATCGACGACATTTATGAACCGATAGATAAAATTTCAGTAAGTTCGCCACGCGGTTCGGTACCATCTCCCGATGGAAAGTATGTTGCATTTATCTCTCGTGGAGACATATTTGTCACATCGGTAGAATATAAAACCACCAAACAGATTACCAATACACCTCAGGCCGAAACAGCCGTTGTATGGAGTCCTGATGGTAAAAAACTTGTCTATGGCTCAGAGCGCGACGGCCGTATAAACCTTTATGAGGCAACTATCGACCGCGACGAACTCGAACCCGACTGGGCCAATGCTACTCTGATTAACGAGAAACCACTATTCAAAGCCGACTCTCACGAACGTAATGCTCCCGACTTCTCACCCGATGGCAAGAAACTCGCATTTATTCAAGATCGGCAGAAACTAATGGTCATGGATCTCAAATCCCATAAAGTTACCCAACTCACGGATGGGCGCACCAATCCTGAACGTAACGGCACCTTCAATTATCAATGGAGTCCCGACTCTAAATGGATTGTAATGGAAGGTGTAGACCGTAAACACGAGCCTTACTTTGACATTATGCTCGTGAACGCCGAGACGGGCGATATGACCAACCTTACCAACAGCGGTTACTTTGACGAGTCTCCACGTTGGGCCCTTGACGGCAATGCTATCATCTTCGCCTCTGAACGCTATGGTATGCGCAATCACGCTTCCTGGGGCTCAATGTCCGACGTCATGATGATATTCCTCAATCAAGACGCATATGACAAGTATAAACTCAGCGCTGAGGACTATGCCATCAAGAAACAACTTGACAAAAATGCCAAGGGTAAAGGTAAAGACAGCAAGGAGGACAACGACTCTCAAGAAGATAAAGCCAACGATAAAGACAAGACCATAGAGGTCCAACTCGAGGGTATAGAGGACCGCGTAGTAAGACTCACCCCAATGTCTACTAATCTCTCCGACGCTATAACCACAGCCGACGGTGAAAATCTTTATTATCTGATAACAGCTCCCGATGGCAAACAGCTGTGGAAACTTAACCTGCGCAAAGGCGATCATAAGATGGTATCCAAAGTAACCGGTGCTTCATCGCTTGCTTCAAATAAGGATGGCAAGACATTATTTATCTTTGGTTCACAAATGCGCAAACTCGACCCCAAGAGTGAAAAACTCACCCCAATCACATACTCGGCCAAGATGAACATCAATCATGCCGCCGAGCGTGAGGCTATGTTTGACAACATGGTGCGTGAAGAACGTGAACGCTTTTACACCAAGGATATGCATGGTGTCAACTGGGACGCAATGACAAAAGATTACCGTCGTTTCCTACCCCATATCACTAACAACCATGACTATGCCGAGATGCTCAGCGAACTCCTTGGCGAGCTTAATGTGAGCCACACCGGTGGCCGCTACAATCCTACAAGCTCAAACAATGATGATCGCACCGCATCCCTTGGTTTACTATATGATCTGACATATAACGGTGACGGTCTAAAGGTCGCCGAAGTACTGAAAAAAGGGCCATTTGATCGCGGTGATTCCAATGTTGTACCCGGTTGCATTATCACCGCTATCAACGGCAATCCCCTAACCGACCTTGCCGAAGCTATGCTTGACCTCGCAGGCAAGAAAACACTTGTCTCAATCAAGGCTTCTGACGGCACCAAGTTTGACGAAGTCGTCCTGCCAATAGCCATGAGTAAACATAACACACTGATGTATAACCGCTGGGTTAAACAACGTGCCGCCGATGTAGACCGTCTCTCTGGCGGTCGGTTGGGCTATGTCCACATACAGTCTATGGCCGATGACTCCTTCCGCAAAATGTACGCCGATGCACTTGGAAAATACAACGACCGCGAAGGCCTCGTAATTGATATACGCTGGAACGGTGGAGGACGTCTTCATGAAGACATAGAGGTATTTCTCACCGGCCGGAAATATCTTACTCAGGAAATACGTGGTGTCGAGACATGTGACATGCCTTCACGTCGTTGGAACAAACCATCCATTATGGTTATGGCCGAAGCTTGTTACTCCAACGCTCATGGTACTCCTTGGGTATACAAACATCAAGGCATCGGCAAACTCGTGGGTATGCCAGTCCCCGGGACAATGACATCTGTCAACTGGGTTACCATGCAAGACCCATCGCTTGTCTATGGTATCCCTGTCATAGGCTACCGTCTCGCCGACGGCTCGGTGCTTGAGAACCAGCAACTCGAGCCCGACATTAAAGTCTCCAATGACCCCGAAAAAATTGTTCTCGGTGAAGACCAACAGCTCGCCACTGCCGTCAAGGCTCTCCTCGACCAGATTGATAACAAAAAATAATCCCTACGGCTGACCATGCCGAACTTCACACCTAAAAAAGTGATGTGCCTGACCATCCATATCAGACACATCGCTTTTTTTTGCACTGCCTGCCCCACTCCGATTTAATCATCTCAACAGACAACAACAAGCGCGTCTTCATTGCGAAAACGCGCTTGTTGTTATTAATTAACGTGAGTAAAATCAGTTTTTCTGCAAGGGAGCGACTTTTGCCTTGGGAGCGAGGCCACGGTTTCTCAGCAGTGCATCAACAGATGGTGCATGACCACGGAAGTTGATGTAAAGCTCCATAGGGTCTACTGAACCACCTTTTTCGAGAATATTTTCCTTGAAAGCCTTGGCTGTAGCCGGATCAAAGATGCCTTTTTCTTTAAAGAGCTCAAAGCCATCAGTGTCAAGTACTTCGGCCCACAGATATGTATAATAACCCGAGGCATAGCCATCGCTACCAAATATGTGCTTGAAGTAGGGTGAACGATAGCGGAAAGTGAGCTCGTCAGGCATACCTAATTCCTTGGCCACTTTTTTCTCAAACTCAGCGACATCGATATCCTTGTCAACATTAAGTTTGCCATATTGGAGGTCAAGAAGTGCGGCACCGGCAAGTTCAGCAGTAGTAAAGCCCTGATTATGAGTGGCAGCTGCCTCGAGCTTGGATATCAAATCATCAGGAATGACCTCGCCGGTCTTGTAATGGCGTGCATATTCCTTAAGCAACTCAGGCTCCATAGCCCAGTGTTCATGAATCTGAGATGGAAGCTCGACAAAATCACGGTCTACGTTAGTACCCGACTGACTACGGTAACGGGCACGTGAAAGCATACCATGCAGTCCATGACCAAACTCGTGGAACATCGTCTCAACCTCGTCAAGAGTCAATAACGACGGAGCTTCGGCTGTCGGCTTGGAGAAGTTACCTACATTATAAATAATGGGACGCGAGGACTTACCATTTTCATCAACCCATGAGCCTTTGAACTCACTCATCCATGCACCTTGGCGCTTAGATGCACGCGGGAAATAATCGGTCATGAAGACCGCTACATGCTCACCGGTCTTGGCATCGGTTACATCATAAACCTTAACCTCGTGATAGTATTTGGGAGCATCAGGCATCTCGGTAAATTTGACGCCATATAGACGCTCGGCCATAGAAAAGATACCGTTGCGCACAGAGTCCACAGCAAAGTATTCCCTTACCTTGGATTCGTCAAGGTTATATTTCTGTTGTCTAACCTTCTCGGCATAGTAGTAATAGTCCCAAGGGGCAATCTTGAAACCACCTTTTTCCTTATCTACAACAGCTTGCATCTCGGCAACTTCTTCCTTGACACGCTGAACGGCCGGAGTCCAGATTTGCATCAACAGGTCTTCGGCGTTCTTGACAGTCTTAGCCATGACATTGTCAGTCATATATGAACCATAGTCTTTAAAGCCCAGGAGATGAGCCTTCTTGGTACGGGCCTGGAGTATTTTGTTAATGATAGGACTATTGTCATACTCCCCTGACGATGCCAGTGAAGTGTAACCCTTGTACATCTTTTCTCTCAGTGTGCGGTTGTCGGCATACTGCAACAGCGGCAGACGACTTGGAGCGTGTAAGGTAAAAACCCACTTGCCATCAAGGCCACGTGCCTTGGCCTCATCGGCAGCCACCGATATTGATGATGCAGGCAGACCTGCAAGTTCGGCTTTATCTCCAACAATAATTTCAAATGCATTGGTGGCGTTCAACAGGTTTTTGTTAAACTTGAGATAGAGATCAGACAACTCGCTGTTGATAGCTTTCAGCTTATCCTTATCGGCAGTTGAAAGAAGAGCACCATTGCGTGTAAAATTTTTATACATCTGCTCGACAACCCTCTTTTGGTCTGGATCAAGCACATTACGGCGTTCAAACAAGTATTTGACGCGGTTGAATAAACCCTCGTTCATGGACACCTCATCGTTATGGCTTGTCACCAACGGATAGAACTCCTCGGCAATCTTAACCATCTCAGGTGAAGAGTTGGACTCATCAAGCGCAAAGAATACATAGCTGACGCGGCCAAGTATGTCTCCGGACTTCTCATAAGCAAGGATTGTGTTCTCAAATGTAGGTGTCTCTTTATTGTCCACAATAGCTTTAATCTCGGCATCATGTTGAGCAATACCGGCTTTTAATGCCGGGAGATAGTCTTCATATGAGATCTGATCAAACGGAGGTATCTCATAAGGCGTGGTGTAAGGAGTCAAGAAGGGGTTCTGATGAGCTACATCAGCTGCCATAACTCCCGAGCCGGCCATCGAGGAAATGACGGCGGCACATGTCAAAGTAAACATTTTACAATTCATCATGTAGGTGTGTGGGGATTAAAATGATTGATTATTTAGTTGTTTGATTTATTTCTTTGCCAATGGTTTAAAATGTATCTAACGCCATACAAAACGTGTAATCACCGGATAGTGGTCGCTGGTTTTGGACTCGATACGCTTTATATCACGTGGTATGAGATTGCCACGCCACATGACATGGTCGATACGGAACCACAGCTTGTCACGGTTGAATGTTGCCATGTAGCCACGTCCGACTGCTGAGTATACTTGTCTCAATCCCAGGCTTTCAAGTAGGGTCAATGTATAACATCCCGGCACATCGTTGAAGTCACCACAGACAATAACATTATCGCGTCCATACCTCTCTATGTATGATGCCAACAAACGTGCCTGACGTGCTCGATGTTGTCCGGCCATACTAAGTTTTGAGGCGAGGTCGGTGCGGATACGCCCTACAAGTGAGCGAGCCCCGTTTCTTTCTTCGGCTTGCTCGATAGTCGATGGCTCGGTTAACTCTCCATAAAACTGTTTGTCAGCATCAGTAAGCCCGATTGATTGCAGGTGAACACTTACCAGTAGCAACTGTCGGTCTTTGCCCATATCAATCTCATAAGCGGCTATCTCGCCATCTCCACGGTCATAGCCCCGATGGGACAATTTCAGCTCACGAGCCGGATAACGTGACAACAACGCCATACGGTTTATATCATCTTGTATCAAGTAAGGGTACCGAGCCGAGAGGCTGTCAACCTGAGCCGAGTCAATATGAACATATTCGCGTGGTTCAATACCATCACACTCCTGAAGGCACACCAAGTCGGCATTGGCATCCATAATAATACGGTAGGTGGGATTGAGACCTCCAAGATATTCTTCAGTGAGATCTATAAGGGCAGCACAGTTATAGGTCATTAATGTCCATGAGCGGCCATGTTCGTCGGCCCTCTCTCCATTGATACCTATACCTACAGGATAGATATCACACACGCGCGGCAAACACATTGCCAACACGATACCTGACATAAGTGCCTGACGTTTAAAGAATACAGCATTGACACATAAAGTCACCAACATTACCGGAATCCAGAATGGCAATGTCATGACTATCACACCGAAACGGCCGTTCCCTTCGGGATTAATCTGGCCACCCCACGCCGACACCAATAATCCTAATGATGCAACGAGAGTGACTCCCCACATAAAACTCGAGCCGGTGATATGTATCACGCGACCGAGCCATGAGCGGCGCTTAGGCGTTGTTGTGTGTCGTTCTTGATTATTCATCTATTATATAACGTATATTATTGTCGGTTTATTGGCCATCGGTTAGAGATTACGTGAAAGCTCATAAAGCCGTTGCTGTTCATGGGCAGTAAGACCTCCATAACCGGTGCGCTTGACCTTGTCAAGGATTTTGTCGAGTTCCTGTTCAGGGGTCAGCACCCGGTCACGGGTGTGTAATGCCATCCTGGAATACTCCTGTCTGACGCCAAAATAATATTTTCTCCTCCCCTCTCGTCTCCTATCATTATATTTATATATAAGTCCGAATATTCCACCCCCTATAGCGCCACCAAGATGAGCCACGCCCCCGGCAAGGTTACCACTAATGTCACTCAATAGACAGAGCCCTACCGATATTAGTGCTACAACCCACAATTTCATATTTCCCAAGAACATCAGTCTTACAGGATAGCCGGGGTATTTAAGGGTGACATAAGCTATCACTCCTACCACAGCTCCTGACGACCCCACCAATATTCCGGCTCCATAAGACGGCATGAGAACATTTATCACTTCAAATACTATGGCAGCCGTAATTCCACTCACAATATATGCCATTAGGAATCTCATGTAACGCAATCCGTCAAGGCCATGCCATAGTCGGCCAAACATCCACAACCATAGCATATTGACTAATAGATGTATAAAATTCCACTGTGTAAACATATATGTCACTACCGTCCACGGACGTGACGCTACATTTAATATATTTCCCGACAACGCCACTGAGTTTATTACATTCATCGGGTCACCAATCACACTCGTGACATTGACCACAATAAACATGACCACATTGACCAATATTAACGTCAATACAATGTTTTTACGGGTCCATCGTTTTATCGATGATACTATCATGCCTCCCATCTTCCTTTCATCTGCTGGCGATCACGATGTTTCCAGTATAATATAATCAGTAGACCTACAAACATGCCTCCAAGGTGGGCAAAGTGAGCGACATTGGTCTCAAAACCACCAACACCCTGGGCAAGTTCCAACACTCCATAGCCGATAACAACCCATTTTGCCTTAACCGGCACCGGAATAAACATGATATACATTTCACGGTTAGGATTGATTACTGCAAACGCCAATAACAGGCCAAATATGGCACCACTGGCACCGACCGTTGCTCCATTGACAAGCGCCGCCAATTCAGCTCCGGCAGGGGTATTGACCAGCTCTGCCTGAGATAATGTCAGTGGGACCTCATGGCCATGCATCACCTTCCAGCTCCCGTTGACAACGAGGTCATAGATGTCAGCGCCAAACATGTTGTGGTATTTAACCAACATGACAGCAAAGACGCCCTCCTGTATCAGAGCCGCGCCTACACCACATGCCAGATAGAAGAACAGAAAACGTCTGTACCCCATGCGCCACTCAAGCTCAGGCCCAAACATTGCCAACGCAAACATATTGAAAAACAGGTGGGTAAAATTAGCGTGCAAGAACATATAGGTAAACAACTGCCACACCCTGAACCCCGGGCTGTCAAAATAGTGCAAGGCAAATAAATCATCGACCCGCTGGGCCATGGGTATTGACATCAGACTCGTGCCAATAAATACTATAATATTTATTATCAGTAGATTACGCACAACAGGCGCAGCCGCTAACATCCTCATCAATGTATTCATAATTATATTTATATTTTCTACAAAGGTACAAAATTTTCAAAAAATCAAGCCTCAGCACGTCCCATTATATAACAATACCATTATCTTCTCGTTTTAAAAATATTTTAGTACTTAGATGACGAGTTAGAAAAAAAGCACTACCTTTGTAATTACATTTGAACGTCGAATAAATATCAAAATCATATAACAACTTACTATCAATGGAAATAATAGGCAAAATCATAGTAGCACTGCCTGAGATGACCGGAACATCCAAAGCCGGCAATGCTTGGAAAAAACGCGAATATGTACTGGAAACCCAAGAAAACTACCCAAAGAAAGTTCACTTTGACTTTTTTGGCGAAAAAGCCGACCAATACCCCCTGACCGTAGGTCAAACAATTAAGTTGAGCTTTGACATCGAGAGTCGTGAATATAACGGCCGATGGTTTACCAGCATACGTGGATGGAAAGCTGAGAATATCGAGGCCGGCATGGGTGCACCTGCTGTAGCCACAGCTCCTGTTCAAGCCGCCTCAACACCCGGTTCATTCCCCCCACCCCCAATGCCTCAGAACGGTCCCACCGACGACCTCCCATTTTAAACTGCATTAAACTGCACCTTATATCAAGGAAGTCTTTTTACCGGCTTCCTTTTTTATTAATATAGAAATTGTTCAAGCTAAACTGATTTACCCCCCGTGGATTAATCATTTACATTTAATAACAACCAATAAACCAGCTTAATAATTAAAATCTTCGCTCCAACATCCAAGTAAGGAGTCAAATATGAAAAAATCTTATTACCTTTGAAATCCTAATTATTTCAGAATTCACTAATAATGTATCGTAAAGGCAAACTATACTTTAGATATGGCACTATGGGCTCGGCAAAGACAGCCCTGTTGCTCACAATGGCATATAACTTTGAGGAACGACACATGAATTACATGTGCATGAAACCCGCCGTGGACACTCGCGAAGGAGCCAACGTCATACATTCACGCATAGGCATTGAACGTCACTGTGAATGGATATACCCCGAAACCGACATATACCGCTTTGTCCGCAGATATTTTAAAAAATCGGGCAAAGTCATTGACTGGTTTCTGATTGACGAGGCCCAATTCTTATCAGCCTCCCAAGTTGACCAACTTGCCCGCATCGTTGATGACTTCGGCTCCAATGTAATATGTTTTGGTCTCCGTACCGACTTTCAGAGCAACCTCTTTGAAGGCTCACGACGCCTGTTCGAAATCGCCGACACCATAGACGAAGTCAAATCAACATGCAACTGTGGTCGCAAAACTATCGTCAACGCCCGTATTGATGCCGATGGTAACTTTGTCAGCGAAGGCGCACAAGTTGAAATCGGCGGCAACGACCGTTATGTAGCCGTGTGTCGTAAATGCTGGCGTAACAAACGTATCGAACAAAGCTCACGAGACGCCCTGCCGTTTGAATTCCCCGACGAGGACGAATTAAAGGATTAGATAGCTAACACTAAAATATAACTACAATAACCGACAACATTTCCACCAACCTCGACCAGTCTAATGTTATGATTGTAACCAGTATAAATCAAGCCGCGACCCTCAAACAACATTATCCCGAACTTACAATAGCCATCGACCATCTCGTAGAGCTGACAACACGAGAATTTCAGCCCGGCAAAGTAACACTTGACCCCGACGGATATATCACCGCCTCTTATGAACGTGCCGCCATGCGTCCACGAGACAAAGCCATGCTTGAGGTCCATCGCAAATACATCGATATACATATTCCCCTGACTGACGACGAGTCTATTGGCTGGGCCCCACTTGATTCACTCAAAAAACCGTTCAACCAATATGACGACGACAAAGATATCCAATTTTTCTGTGACTCGGCCCACACCATTGTGAGAGTACGTCCCGGTGATATAGCCATCTTTTTCCCAAACGACGCGCACGGCCCTAATATCGGCGTTGGATTTCACAAAAAAATATGCATAAAAATACCGGTCACTACCCCAAAATAAACCTTTTAGCCTCAACCTTGTCTTATTGTAAAACAATTAAACAACAATAAATGACTATGAAGCGCCTATACACACTCATCCTGTCGCTGGCCATAACCTTAGCCTCGGCAAACATCGCCATTGCCGTCTCATTTAATAATGAAAGCCTCAACTACAAAGTAATGTACAAATGGGGCGTCGTAAATAAACAAGCCGGCCACGCCACACTATCCCTCAAGCGACAAGGTAACCAATACATAACCCAACTCACTGCAGCCTCCGAACATTGGGCCGACCGGTTCTACAAAGTAAGAGACACTCTTAATGGTAATATAGTTATCAACGGCTTCCGACCCACCTTTTATGAAAAAATAGCCCACGAAGGAGGAGAACACAAACATGATATCGTCCGTTATTCTCGCTCAGGGAGCAACGTCACCGGCAACTGCACACGACGCGTTGTTAACAAAAAAGGACAACTGACCAAAAACGAGAAACGCTCACTTACAGCAATAGGAACTACACTCGACATGCTCAGCTCATTCTACTACATGCGCTCTCTGCCATACAACACATATCGAGCCGGTCACCCTATTACCGTAAACGTATTCTCCGGCAAGCGCAAGGAACTGCTCACAATCAAATATATCGGTACCGAAAAAATCAACGTTGACAAAAAAACATACAACTGCTACCATATCAGATTTACCTTTACCGGTGATGGAGGCAAAAAAACAAGTGACGACATGGACGCATGGATTTCAACCGAGCCTAACCACATCCCAATCAAACTTGAGGGCAAGCTCAAGGTCGGCAAAGTCCAATGCTACTACACCGGTAGCAACTAACCACTACCCTATTCCATCTCAACACTGTCAACAACATCATCTAACTAAAAATGCCACAAATTTAGACATATAGTAACCTTGGTGTAGACTGAGTATATGGCACCATAGCGTATAACCAGTATAAAAAACAAGTTAAAATACAATTAAAATTTGGTCAAGCCAAAAAATAGCTGTAAATTTGCACAAGAAATAAGGAAGCCTATTGCAAGAGGCATCAAACGTTCGGGGCGTAGCGCAGTCCGGTAGCGCTCCTGGTTTGGGACCAGGCGGTCGCAGGTTCGAATCCTGTCACCCCGACAAAACACAAATCACTGTAAATTAGACGCTTACAACTCTAATTTGCAGTGATTTTGTTATTCCACACCGTTAAATAGTGTTTAACTTACCTCGTTTCGTGTCACTATTATCTAACGCATTGGGGAAGTGCATACGCGATGCAATAGTGCCCCGAGATGAAACCTCAGCCACCTCGCTAATTTTTTATATTGCAAAGGAACTGTCTAACAAGCAAAAGCAAAGTTAGATAGGCGCTATGGAATTGTCCCTAAATTATCTCAATTAAAAATATCATTTTTAATCATGGGGGCAAGTCGGGACATGTCGCGTTCGGCATCTCTGGAAATCAAATAATTACGAAATGCGTCAATATGACGATGTCCATGGGTATCCGTGCCTATAAAGTCTACCATGTTGTTATCAATGAAATATTCGGCCATCTTGCGCTCGGCTTTTCCATGGTAGCCGGCCAGCGACAATAGATTTATCTGGAATAGCAATCCACTATCATGCAATTCTTTATACCTATTCACTCGATTATGGTAATACAGATATCTCTCGGGGTGAGCAAATATTGGTTTATAGCCCTTGACCTGTAAGTCAAATATTATTTGTTCCAAGTTCCAAGGTTCTTGTATAAAAGAGTTTTCAATCAATATATAATTATCAGGATAGGTCATCAACACGCCTGAAGCCCGACACTGATCAAACAAATCATCTATTCGATATTCGGCAGCATTGGTAATTGGTATGTCTATATTAGCGTCAACTAATTTCTCTTTCAATATAGTCAATGGCGCCTTGATTGTCTCGGGTGAATTTTCAAATGTTGCCTGGGTTACATGGGGGGTCGCAATAATACGCTTTATACCCAACTCGCCCAATGCCTCAATCAATTCTACGGATGTATCTACATTGGGTGAGCCGTCATCAACACCGGGGATGACATGGCAATGTATATCTGTTGTAAACCAGAGTTTGATAGGTTGCTTGGTTTTATGAAAGAAATTAAACATTACATTTCACCTTATTTATCGCCCCAATATTTTCTTGACTATTATTGACTATAATCACAGTATCGGAGCATTATTATATTTATACCAAGAGTTCAAAGTTAAAACAAATATTTGTTACTCCCAAATATTGTTATTTTGTTAAATTTTATTAATGCCAATGATACAATAATAAGCATTGGCACTTTGCTATTTTTCCAAAACCACGATGCAACTTGATATGCCATGATTAAGCATGTATATCAAGTTGCATCGGCATTCATTGGTATAAGATGGGAATCAGAATTTTTTTAGAGGAGAATATTCACGTGAGTAGCGTAGCATCTGGGAAATATAGTCCTCGTCATACGAAACTGTGACATCGATTGGATTGCCATCCTTATCTTTTACCAAAGTGTAGACAGGGTTAACAAATCCTTTGTAAGGGGCAATAGTAAGATGGCTGTATCTGTCGAGAACTTCCTTATGAAGCTTGGGGTCAACCTTAACTGCATACTCTTCAACGAGTTTAGCCCCGGCATTATAATCGCCTTCGCTTTTGATACGTTGAATTTCGCCAAGGAGTTCACCGAAAAGTTTGCGCAGGGCTTTATAATCGTTAATTTTCACATAGGTTTTACCGCCTTTTTTTACTAATTCGACGACCTTGTTTTTGGCACCATGTTTGAGCGCCCAAGCAGCAATCAGTTGGCGGTTGCGCATGTGTGCTTCTTCAATATCTTTGCCCGGTTCGATACGCATGAGTTGTGTCATCAAGCCGTTGAGCATATATTTATAGTATTCAGCTTTATATGCATCGGGGTTGTCAAGCAGACCGAGTTCAACAAGCTTGGGGTCAGCGAGATAGTAAAGCGCAAAAAGGTCAGCGCGAGCTTCCTCGAGAGTTGAGCCATGGGCCTTTAGAGCATCAGGATCAACACCTGGTAACAGTCGTCCTGAACCATGTCCGAGACATTCGTGCAGGTCGGTGTGGAGGTTATCGGTGATGAACAAGTACTTATTCATCAGTTCTCGTGTGGATTTATCAATAACAAATTCCTCATTAAAGCCATTGCCATGAGAGGCCTCATCATAAGCCTCTGTTATATTTTCAAGAGTAACAGACTTAGAGCCGTGCGTTGCACGTATCCAGTTGGCATTGGGAAGGTTAATGCCGATAGGAGTAGCTGGATAAGCATCCCCGGCAAGTATGGCAGCAGTTATAACCTTGGCCGATACACCTTTAACCTTATCTTTACGGAAACGAGGGTCAACCGGCGAATTATCCTCAAACCATTGTGCATTGGAGCTGATAATTTCGGTGCGGGCGCTGGCTTTATCATTTTTGAAATTGACAATAGACTCCCACGAACCGGTCATACCCAGCGGGTCACCGTAGCTTTCGATAAATCCGTTTATAAAGTCGACCTTAGAAGCAGTGTCCTCGGTCCACATTATTGAGTAGTCGTCAAATGCCTTGAGATTACCGGTGGTATAATACTCGATAAGCTTGGCAATCGTAGCACGCTGTGCGTCATTCTCGGCATATTGCATAGCCTGATTGAGGTGTCCACATATTGCCTTTATAGCGTTTGAGTATAATCCACCGATACGATAGGTCTCTTCGATGAGTTTGCCGTCTTTTTTTATGAGGCGGCTATTGAGACCGTATGAGATGGGGGTGAGATCTGTGGTGTCTTTGAGGTTGTTATAGTATGCCTCGACTTCGGCCTGTGTCACTCCATCACCATATAGGTTGCAAGCCGATGTGACAATAAGGTCTTGACCGGCTGCCTGATTGACTCGCTTGGCATAAACTGTGGGGTCAAAAATGATGTCAGCAAAACTTTTACATAATGCTTTATCTGTATCTGCAAAAATCTTGGAGTTACCCTTACAGTTCTCCATAAATTGTTGTTCAAAGAATTCGCGGGAGAACTCGGGTGTAAATTTATCCATCGAGTAATGGTGGTGTATGCCATTGCCAAACCACACTTGTTTCAGATACTTCTCAAATGCCTTAAAATCGGCATTATTGCGGTCTACCTTATAGTTGGTATAAATTCTCTCTAACACGGGACGCAGGTATAGGTTCACCGCACAATTCTGATCCCATAGGATATCACGGCCCTCAAGAGCGGCCTCGGTGAGATGATAAACCAGAAGCTTCTGGTTGAGAGACAGATTTTCAAAGTCAGGTACTTTATAGCGTAAGACCTCGATATCGGCAAAACGGTCAACAACATAGTCAAACTTTTTATTGTCCGTTGCCATGGCATTAAATGTAATGGATAGTCCCATATAGGTAGCTATCGCTGTTGTCATGGTTTTATTCATTATGATATTTGTTAAAATTATAAACTGTTTTTGGCCACTTGTTTAGACAGTCTCGCTTATTCGACGTATAATACAAGGCCCTTAAGGTATTCACCCTCGGGGTGATAAATATTGATTGGATGGTCGGCGGGCTGGGTTAATTGATGTAGTATTCTTACTTTGCGTCTCGACTGGGCGGCCGCCGAGAATACAGCAAGGCGGAATTGCTCCTTGTTTATGGCCTGAGAGCAAGAGAAAGTAAATAATATACCACCCGGTGCAATTTTTTCAAATGCACGAGCGTTGATACGCTGGTAGCCTCGGAGGGCATTGCGTATAGCAGAGCGATGTTTGGCAAATGCAGGAGGGTCAAGGATTATAAGATCATAAGCGCCAGCAGTCATGTTATCAAGGAATTTAAAGGCATCCTCGGCATGAGAACGATGTCGCTTATCATCTTCTCCATAATTAAGGGATATGTTGGCATCAGTGAGGCTGACAGCCTTGGCTGACGAGTCAACAGAATCAACCGATTCGGCGCCACCACGCATGGCATATACTGAAAAACCTCCCGTATAGCAAAACATATTCAGAACGCGGCGTCCAAGACTGAAACGCTCAACCAACGCGCGGTTGTCACGTTGATCAACAAAAAAGCCTGTCTTCTGACCTTTGAGCCAATCAACGTGAAATTTAAGCCCATTTTCTATTGCAACATCCCCGGCATATGAGCCACGGATATATTCATTGACAGGATCAAGTCGAGCTTTAAATGGCAACGTTGTCTCACTCTTATAATAAACGCTGTTTATTCCGATATCCTTTAACGATATAAGAGAGTCGGCAATATCAAAGCGGGCATAGTGCATGCCCGGTGAGTGAGCCTGTATAACAGCTGTCGGACCATAAATATCCACAACCAATCCCGGCAAGAAGTCACCCTCGCCATGTACAAGACGATAAGCGTTATTATCAGGACGTGAGAGGCCTAAAGTCTGTCTCAGTCTGAACGCTTGCTCAAGACGATGATGGTAGAAAGAGTAATCAATGATACTGTCACTGAACTCAAGTATTCTTACCATTATGCTACCGACCTGAAAATGGCCAACACCGATAATGCGGCCATCCCAAGCAGCGACCTTTACAATATTTCCTTCTTCGATATCCTCGGGGCGAGAAGCGATAGCACCGGAGAATACCCAAGGATGAAGCCGGTCGAGGGAGTCTTCCTTACCTTTTTTAAGTGTAAATACAGGATATGATGTCATGTTTATATCAAGCTATTTAAAGAAGAAACGGTAAATATCATTGCCGTTGGCATATATGAGCAAAAGGAAAAGGAAAGCCATACCGGCCATCTGAGCATATTCAAGGAATTTTTCAGAAGGCTTACGACGTGTGATAATCTCCCACAACGTGAACAGGACATGACCTCCATCGAGAGCCGGAATAGGGAGAATATTCATGAACGCCAAGATTACAGACAGAAAAGCCGTGATGTTCCAGAAAGCATACCAATTCCACTGATTGGGATAAAGGTCACCGATAGCTCCAAAACCGCCAACACTCTCGGCGCCTTGTTTGGTGAACAGCATTTTCAGCGATGAAACATACATTGTCAACTTATCAACACCATCGGATACACCTTTGGGTATAGATTCAAGAAAACTATATTCTACTATCTCTACCGGATATATCTCGGCCGGAGACGAAGCCATAATACCGATTTTACCATCGTTGTTTATATGACATTTTGTGGTATGTACCTTGTTGTTGCGTCTAAATGTTACTGTAACATCATTACCTTTATACTTGGCAAGGGTAGGACCAAACTCACTGAATGACGGAATAGTGTCGTTGTTGACTTTCAAAATATAGTCACCTGCAGAGAGGTCGGAGTGAGCGGCTCCTTCACCCGGGGATATTTGTTTTACAATGACCGGATAGCGATAATCCATCATTCCTTTCTCGTCCAGATTACTCAGAGAAGCAAGAGTACCCTGAGGGATTGTAAAGGAGATTGTGTCCTTATGATTACGTAAAACTGTGATTTCAGCACCATCTTGGACCATATCCCAGATGACTTTATCTTTCTTTACATCGATTGATTGACCATCAACCGTCAATGGTATGTCACCGTCTTTAAATCCGGCCTTCTGGAGTTGTTCTACATAATCAAGGCCCTCGGTGGCCGAAGAAAACTGTATAACTTTATCTCCCCAATGCCATGCAATA
The DNA here is from genome assembly GCA_017621845.1 of Muribaculaceae bacterium. Lineage (GTDB taxonomy): Bacteria > Bacteroidota > Bacteroidia > Bacteroidales > Muribaculaceae > CAG-873. The sequence goes on along the minus strand of JAGASI010000027.1, from coordinate 33,750 downwards.
CCGATATAAATGATTATAGCGAGAATGAAATTAAGCAATACGCCTGCAATCATTACCATCAGGCGAGGCCATGGCTTTTTGGCACGGAATTCCCATGGCTGAGGCTCAGCCGACAATTTGTCAGCATCGGTGGTCTCGTCTATCATGCCGGCAATTGAGCAGTAACCTCCCAATGGCAACCATCCAAGACCATATATAGTGTCACGCCAAGTGGGTTTGGCATTAGGGTCGGCAGGGTGTGGCTTTCCAACTTTAAATGTAAACAGAGACTTGGGAGTCTCAATGACAGGAGCATCCTTGTCATTGTTTTCTCGAGTTTTCTTGGTCCAAGCTACAAGCTGAACTGTGCCTTTACGGGGATCATATTTGGCTATCGAAAACCAAGGATTAAAAAACAAATAGAACCGGTCAACTCTCATCCCGAAGATGCGAGCAAATATGTAATGACCAAACTCATGCACTGTCACCAGTATCACGAGAGCAAGAATTAGCTGAGCTGCTTTAATCAGAAATGTTTCCAAAGTCGTGGAGTTTTATAACGGGATTTTGATAAATTTTATAATGAAGAAATATATTCAGAGGCTTTATGACGAGCCTTACGGTCAGTTTCCAATAGGTCTTCAAGCGTTGGATGCTCTACAAACTCTACCGAGTCAATAATATTGACAATACATTTATATATATCATTGAACCCAATCTTTCCATTAATAAATGCCGCGTTGGCAATCTCGTTGGCTCCATTGATAATGCATGACGTGTTACCACCTCGTTCGAGGGCATATTGTGCCAATGTTATAGCCGGGAAACGCTTGATGTCGGGTTCCTCAAATGTCATTGTATATATATCTGAAAGCTTAAGCCGAGGTGAAATACAGCCAAGGCGTTTGCCACACCCCAGAGCATAAGCAATCGGCAGATGCATGTCGGGCACTCCCAACTGAGCCTTAATAGCGCCATCTTTAAATTCAACCATAGAGTGGACAATTGACTGGGGATGCACCACCGCACGTATACGTTCAGGAGCTATTCCAAATAGGTAGTGGGCCTCGATAATCTCAAAAGCCTTGTTGAGCATCGTAGCTGAGTCTATTGTAATTTTAGCCCCCATTGACCAATTGGGATGTTTCAAAGCATCTTTAGCTGTTGCTTCAGCGATACGACGGGCGGGCCAACTGCGGAATGGGCCACCCGAAGCAGTTATAATCAATCGGTGAACACTTTCCGGGTCCTCTCCAACGAGACATTGCGCTATTGCCGAATGTTCTGAATCGACAGGATATATTCTGGACGAAGACTGTTTAAGCAACCGGTTGATTAAGCTACCGGCAACAACAAGAGTCTCTTTATTGGCGAGAGCAATATCTTTACCGGCCATGATAGCATTGACCGTTGGCAACAATCCACTAAATCCGACAGTGGCCGTTACAACCATATCTACATCCTCACGTGTAACTGCCTCGGCCAAAGCTTCAGGGCCGGAAGCAGTCTCAATACCATATGGAGAGAGCGCATCAGCAAGTATTCCTGCCAGATCCCGGCGAGCTATAATTGCAAGTTGTGGCTTGAATTTAATAGCCTGTGATATAAGGTCGTCAACTCTACTGCCTGCCGCGAGTACCGATATACGATATTGGCCGCCTGAATGTTCTACAACATCAAGTGTTTGAGTGCCGATAGAGCCGGTAGATCCTAATATAGCAAGTCGAGTAAACTTGTTCGGAGTATCCATTATGATAAATGATTGGTTAACATAAACGGCCGGAACCGCCCGTAATTTCTAAGCATAAACTCACTGTATATTAGAATTCGCTGGTAAAGTGGAAGCGGATTTTGGGGAAGTCGTTTTGGGCCATCTGGAGGACATAATTTGAGTCGGCCATAAATACGTCTCGGCCTTCAATGTCGATTGCCATAAATTGATGTTTACGTTTTTTGAATGCTTCGAGTGCTTGTTGGTCATCGCTTTCAATCCAACAGGCTTTGTACATTGATATTGGCTCCCAACGGCATTGAGCGCCGTATTCATGCAATAAACGGTATTGGATGACTTCAAACTGCAGTTGTCCGACGGTGCCAATGATTTTACGGCCGTTGAATTGGTTTACAAACAGCTGAGCAACACCTTCGTCCATGAGTTGTTGGATGCCTTTTTCAAGCTGTTTTGACTTCATGGGGTCAGTATTTTCAATGTATTTGAACATTTCGGGAGAGAAGCTGGGCAAGCCACGGAAGTGTATTGTCTGACCCTGTGTGATGGTGTCTCCAATCTTGAAGTTGCCGGTATCAGGAATACCCACTATGTCTCCTGGGTATGCCTCGTCAACGATACTTTTTTTCTGGGCCATGAATGCAGTGGGTGATGAGAACTTGAGTATTTTTCCCGAGCGCATGTGCTTGTAGGGGGCATTACGTTCAAACACGCCTGAGCATACCTTGACAAAGGCAATACAACTGCGGTGGTTGGGGTCCATATTGGCATGTATCTTGAATACAAAGCCGCTGAATTGCTCATCTTCGGGTTTTATAGTACATTCTTGAGCCTGAATGGGCCGTGGGGAAGGTGCAATTTCAACAAAGCAGTCAAGAAGTTCCTTTACACCAAAGGTATTAAGGGCCGACCCGAAGAATACGGGTGCAAGTTTACCCTGTAGATATTGATCTTTGTCAAACTCAGGGTATACTCCGTCTATGAGTTCAATATCGTCTCGTAATTTGGAGGCATCGGCTTGACCAACGGCTTGATCAATACGCGGGTCATTAAGGTCATCAATCTCGACGCGCTCTGAAACACGTTGTTTGTTTGGTGTGAACAAGTCGAGTGAATGTTCGTATATGTTATACACGCCTTTGAATTTAGCACCAATATTGATGGGCCAGCTTAGTGGACGCACTGCAATTTTTAGCTCTGACTCCAATTCGTCGAGGATTTCAAATGGATCTCGGCCTTCGCGGTCAAGTTTATTGACAAAGATAATGACCGGAGTATTGCGCATGCGACACACCTCCATCAGTCGGCGTGTTTGCTGTTCAACACCTTTGGCAACGTCAACAACAATAATTACAGAGTCGACAGCTGTGAGGGTACGGAAAGTGTCTTCGGCAAAGTCTTGGTGACCCGGGGTATCAAGGATATTGATTTTATAATCGCCATAGTTGAACCCCATGACAGAGGTAGCAACAGAGATACCGCGTTGTTTTTCAATTTCCATCCAGTCGCTGGTGGCCGTTTTTTTTATTTTGTTGGATTTGACGGCACCGGCAATATGTATGGCGCCACCAAACAGGAGTAGTTTCTCGGTGAGTGTTGTTTTGCCGGCGTCAGGATGGGAAATGATGGCAAATGTACGTCGGCGTTGTATCTCGTCGGTGAGTGTTGACATATATTAATCAGTTCAGTATATTGTTTTTACGGTGATGAAAATTAATCCATGAGTTTAAGACACTCGGCAAGAGAGTCTCTCCAATAAGGGATTTCAATTTGATATGTTGCCTTGATTTTATTTTTGTCAAGGACCGAGTATGCAGGACGCTTGGCCTGAGTGGGGTATTCATTGGTTAATAGCGGTTTAACCATAGTATTGAGGCCTCGTATGTCTATGATAGCTCGAGCAAAATCATACCACGAGGCGACGCCCTCATTGGAATAATTGTAAATACCGCTAAGCCATTGAGGAGCGGCAATTATTGTGGCAATCATATTGGCAAGGTCGCGGGCATAGGTTGGAGTACCGATTTGGTCATATACCACGCCTATAGATTCGTCTTTGGTGGCCAATCTAAGGATTGTTTTAACAAAGTTGGATCCATGAGGTGAGTATAGCCACCCGGTGCGAATGACAATGGTGTCGGGATTAAGTCCCAGAGCTACAGTCTCGCTACGGCGCTTTGTAGCACCATACATTGATAGTGGAGCGGTCTTGTCACTTTCCTTATACGGTACATTTTGATTACCATCAAAGACAAAATCGGTCGAGATATGTATGAGCTTGGCCGAAATGTCAGCGGCAGCGCCGGCAAGGTTGCTGACAGCATCAACATTGATTGCTGTACATTGGCTTTTTTCAATTTCAGCTTTATCGACGGCTGTGTATGCGGCACAGTTTATGATATGGCTGAAGTCACCGGCTGAGATAAAATTTTTGACGGCCTTGGCATCTGTAAGATCAAGACTGTCTATATCGGTAGTTACTACAGTACCGGCAGGATATGCGCCGGTAAGTATTTGGTTCAATTCAGTGCCAAGTTGTCCTTGGCTTCCGGTAATCAGTATTTTCATTTATGTGCGTTGATTTTGAGGCTTTGCAAAGGTACATATTTTTTTTGGGCTTTGAGCTATTTTCACTCCCCTTTGGACGAACTCTAACATCATTTATATGTTATATCATTAAAGATTATATTTTAATAATATCATAACTACCCCTTGCTATGAAAGAAATTGTTTTAATCGGTTTTGGCGGAAATGTATTTGACGCCACATTGACCGAGTTACTTGAAAGCGGATTAAGTATAGTCGCTTTTGTGCCCAATCCTGATAGATTTATGGTAAATAACCCCAAACTTGTAATTCATCGCCTTGATTTAAATGACAAAACAACGATGATACAGTCGTTCACCGGATATGATAAAGCCATAATTGCCCTTGAGACCAATCTGACAAATCATGACTTAAATGAGATTGTGTTGAAACACTATAACACGATAACCACAGCTGTAATTGAGGCTGGAGTTAAACGTCTTATAGTTGTAGGCGGTCCTTACAGTGAAGCGTTCTACACAGGTGACCTTAAGCGCCACGAGGGCTATGACTGGAAATTTATCTCAACCGAGGGAAATTATCCCCGACACATATTTGAAAATCTATAATCTCATCGAGAGTATCGTTTTATTATCAATTTTAATTGGCGCTCCTACAGGCACGGTTGTTACCACGCCAGTAGGAGCGCTTGCTTGGATATAGAAGGACAACAATGTATCGTCACCCAAAGGTGGTAATTGTCTATTATAAAGCCGGGATTCGTTGATACGGGATTACATCCTATCATTGATTACCGGCTATGTACAAAATTATCTATCAATAATATAAATCCTGTTTTTTCTATAATTGAATCAATTTCCCATCTGGTTGTACACTCAGGACGCCTTTGGTCTCAGACAGGCTGATTATGGCCTTAGGCAATGAAATATCTGTTGGCAACCGTAAGGCTACCGCATTAAAGTTCTTATAGTCATACACTATTGACGCGCCCATCTCGTTAATTGCCGATTTCAGATAAGAATTACCAATTTCACGGTCATAGTATACAATTAAAACAGAAGGTGTATACGATAACTTGATTGCTACATTTGGACTATATCGACTGTCTACAATGGCCATATATACAGGTCTTACCATGTAAGATTGCTTTTCTCCTACTTTCACAGTGCAATGAAACACAAGTCCTCTGTTTCCGTCCTTCACAAGAGGGCCGGGGATTATCTCAGTGCTATAGTCTGTTTGAGGAAGTACTACCGCAATAACATATTCCTTTGAAAAATCAATGGCCGTAGATTGTCCCCCATCGCCCATCACTGTAGCAGTGCCAAAATACTTATTAAATTCCTTATCACTTGATATTACCTCAGGGATTGTGTCCACACCGTTCTTGACAAAGTATCTATCAGCCGACTTATAGGGAATAGTATCGGTTACCGCTACCTCGGTAGCAACTGTCTTTGTCGATGAAGCACAGCCTGCAAGCCCTAACATGACTCCAAGTCCAATTATCGACACAATAACCTGTTTAATAGACATATTATTAGCAGTTTAAGTTAATAATCACACTGTAATCTCTATAATATTTCCCTCGCCATCAAGGATTGCACTTTCATAGAACCCATCACCCGTTGTACGTGGCCCGTCGAAATGCCTATAACCATCATTCAACAACCGTCGGGTGATTGTATCAACATTCTCAGCGCTGCCCACCGATATGGATATGTGTGCAAAACCATACCTGTTGGTTTTATTCTCGTCTTCACACAGATTGGGCCGAGTCATTATTTCAAGCTTTGCTCCACCGTCTAATATCAGCATATAGCTTGAGAACATTTTTTTAGGATTATGATACATCTCTCCGGATTTGGCACCAAAATAGTTAATGAAGAATTGTCTGGATGTCTCGATATCTCTGACAAACATCCCTATGTGATTAATGGCAGTCATAATATATGAATATATGTAATATTGTTTTAGTCGTAATCTTATATAACCTCCTTATATGGCCGAATATATTATTTAAGAACAACAAATATACAATGTTTCCGCCAATGTTTGAAAACTCCTATGATAATTTATCACATAAAAAAATACATATTTCTATATATGAATATCTATCCCGATAGAGACACGACAATCCCGACAACGATTGGCTCTATTAGACAACAAAAAGTGAGGCATAGGTTTACACAAAATCTTACATCTAAAAATAATAAAATAAAAAATAAGCTAATATTTTGTCAATTGGGAGATTATGATTACCTTTGTGTCGCCATTACTAAAAGCCAAGGCTACCAGGCCGAGGTCACACGCCTTACCAGCGAAAGTAAACATCATTCTGTCAATCAATTAAGAACTCATAAAGAAATGAAAAAAGACATCCATCCTTCAAATTATCGCGAAGTCGTATTTAAAGACATGTCAAATGAAGAAATCTTCATCACACGCTCGACTGTAGCATCTAAAGAGACTATCGAAGTAGATGGTAAAACATATCCTCTGGTAAAACTTGAGATTACTTCATCTTCTCACCCCTTCTTCACCGGAAAACAGAAACTTGTTGACACCGCCGGTCGCGTAGACAAGTTCATGAGCCGTTATGGCAACCGCAACAAAAAGTAATCAGTACAACAACTATTACTCTTTACCATATACAAGCCTGCCCATCAAATGGACAGGCTTTAATTTTATAAAGTCGCCCTGGTTATTTATTTAACCAGGGCGACTTTATAAAGAATTAATTATAATATAAGTCAAATTGTTGCGGGCTCATCAGTGAGAGCGAGATTGATAACATCCATAACAGTATTTACATATTTAAACTCGACACCGTCAACATATTTTGATTGGATATTATCAATATCCTTGACATTATCCTGCGATAGAATAATCGTAGTTATTCCCGCACGCTTAGCAGCCAGAATTTTCTCTTTGATACCACCGACAGGCATAACCTTTCCCCTAAGAGTAATTTCACCGGTCATAGCAAGGCGAGGTTTAACCTTGACATGCTTGAAAGCTGACACAAGAGACGTGGCCATCGTAATACCGGCCGATGGGCCATCCTTAGGAATAGCTCCTTCAGGGAAATGAATATGAACATCATAGTTCTTGAACATTTCAGAATCTATATTCAGCCGGTCGGCATGAGCTTTAACCCACTGAACAGCAATTGTAGCAGACTCTTTCATCACATTGCCAAGATTGCCGGTAAGAGTTATCTTTTCACCATTACCCTTGGACAAAGAGGTTTCGACCTGTAATATTTCACCACCTACCTCAGTCCATGCAAGTCCATTCACGACTCCGGCAAACTCGTTACCCTCATAACGCTGTTTAATATAGGGCTTGACACCGAGCAGGTCTTTGAGATGTTCAGGTTTTACAGGCGAAGGGAATGACTCTCCACAACGAGTAGCCAACACTGCTTTACGCATGATAGCGCTAAGACACTTCTCAAGGCGACGCACTCCACTCTCGGCTGTATAGTCTTCAATAATTGAAGCAATAGCTTCATCACTCACCTCCAATTGTTGGGCTGAAACAAATCCTTCTTTAATTTTAGGTAACAGATGTTGACGGGCTATCTCAATTTTTTCTTCGACAAGGTATCCCGCCAGATCAATAACTTCGATACGATCAAGCAATGGACGCGATATGGTCGAGAGGGTGTTGGCTGTGGCAATAAACAACACTCTGCTAAGGTCAAAGTCAATATCTATATAGTTATCATGAAACTTACAGTTCTGAGCAGGATCGAGAACTTCAAGCAAAGCAGAAGCCGGGTCTCCCTTAAAGTCAGCACCAATCTTGTCAAGCTCGTCAAGAAGAATAACCGGATTGTTGGTGCCGGCACGTTTTACTGCATCTATAATACGACCGGGCATAGCACCAATATATGTGCGACGATGACCACGTATCTCTGCTTCATCATGCAATCCACCCAATGAGATACGCTCATACTTACGACCCAGAGCTTTGGCTATTGACTTTCCAAGCGATGTTTTACCAACGCCCGGAGGGCCTACGAGACACACAATGGTAGCATTAGCCTTAGGGTTATCCATGAGTAGCGCCAGTTGCTCTACGATACGCTCTTTTACCTTTTCAAGGCCATAGTGATCTTTATCAAGGATTTCACGAGCCTTGACAATATCATCGTTAAGCTCTGACTCCACTCGCCAAGGTAACGACAACAATGTTTCGAGATAGCTATACTGTACCGAATAGTCTGGAGACTGAGGATTATAATGTCTAAGCTTCTCAATCTCTTTATTGGCAAATGCACTCACATTTTCTGGCAAGTCAGTATTGGCAATACGCTCGGACAACGCCTCTATCTCATCTTGAGGTTCACCATAAAGCTCGGTGCGGATAGCCTCAAGCTGGTTCTGTAAAAAGACCTCGCGGTTATTCTGCTCCATTCGTTCGCGAGCCTTGCCTATCACCTGTTGCTGAAGATTGATTATGCTCTCATCTCGATCAAGTAGGCCTAACAATGTCATAGCCCGGTCTTTGAATCTCAATTTGGCAAGCATCGCTTCTTTGTCCTCAGAGTCAAATGGCATCTGTGTAGCCAGACTGTTTATCAATGACACCGCATCATCCTGTTCGTCTATCGCCATCAGGAATTGGGCTTGAGGCGTGCCTTCGACACGTTTTGCGATACGACGTGCAGTCTCCTTGATGAGGTTGATGATTTCGGTATATTCCACATCATCCTTTGCCGGCATACGATCGACAATAACCTTAAGCTGAGCGCTAAGTCCGAGCGAGTTACTATCTGCTCCCTCCCCTATCACCTTTACTTTTTGTCTTGCCTTTACAATTGCCGTGTGAGTCCCGTCCGGTAAGTCCAACACCTTAAGGACATCAGCTATCACACCATAATTATATAAGTCTGACAAAGCAGGAGTATCTTGGGATGCATCTTTCTGACATATTATAGCGATAGGTCGCTTATTATCCTGGGACCAACGTGCAACCGCCTCTGAAGACATACGTCCAAGCGTAAGAGGTATTGACACTTCGGGAAATAGCACGAGATTACGTGTCGGCAATACCGGCATGTCGTTCAAATCGGGATCGGCCGACAACCGTGACATATCTATATCTATCTGTCCGATAGAGACTATTGCTTTTATCTGATCGGTATCTTCTTTCATTTATCTGGAATATAATATTTTCTATCTATAAGCAAAAACCAGGCCAAAGTTACAAATAATTTTTCACTCGCCTGACATAACCGGCCATGCGAGTAGCCTTTTACAACTAATCGCCTCATATTTTTTGACGGCATCGCTTTTTATTCACTCCCCGGATTAACTCGAAATGTAATTCTCATACATACACCATAGAAGTTAATAATGTTTTAAATACACTTTAAGAGCTGTCCCATAATATATGGTTTTAGAAAAAACATGTTTTCAAACATATTTTTGAAATATTATTTAATTAAAAAAAAAGTGTAAATTGCGCTCATCTTTTGGCAACATTGCCAACTTATACCTATAATGCAAAATCTTTTTTAACTCCAAACTCTAATAACATGAAGGTTTACAAGACTAACGAAATCAAAAACATCTCTTTGCTCGGAAGCAAAGGGTCTGGTAAAACCACACTCGCCGAGGCTATGCTCTACGAGTGTGGAGTTATAAAACGTCGTGGCACAGTAGAAGCCGGAAATACCGTCAGTGACTACTTTCCCGTTGAAAAAGAATATGGTTCATCGGTATTCTCAACCGTGTTTTATGCCGAGTTCCTCAACAAAAAATTAAACGTAATCGACTGCCCGGGAGCAGATGACTTTGTTGGTAATGCCATTACAGCCCTCAACGTCACCGATACCGGCGTCATCGTGATAAACTCTCAATATGGTGTCGAAGTAGGCACACAGAATATTTTCCGCACAATCAACTCGGTAGGCAAGCCCGTCATATTTGCACTCAACCAGCTTGACGGCGAGAAAGCCGACTATGACAACGTAATGGAGCAGATGCGTGAGATATTTGGTCCCAAAGTTGTTGCGATCCAGTATCCGCTATCATGTGGAGCCGGATTCAATGCCATGATTGACGTGCTGTTGATGAAAAAATATTCATGGGGACCTGAGGGTGGAGTACCCACTATCGAGGAAATCCCTGCTGAAGAGATGGAGCGCGCCAATGAGTTACACAAAGCACTCGTAGAAGCTGCCGCCGAGAATGACGAGTCCTTGATGGAAAAATTCTTCGAAACAGAGCACCTCACTGAAGACGAGATGCGTGAAGGCATACGTAAAGGACTTGTTTCTCACTCGATATATCCTGTATTCTGTGTCAGTGCAGCCAAAGACATGGGTGTGCGCCGCATGATGGAATTCCTCGGCAATGTCGTCCCATTTGTTGAAGACATGCCCGCACCGGTCAATACTGCCGGCAATGAAGTTAAACCCGATGCCAACGGTCCTCTTTCAATCTTCATGTTTAAAACCACCGTTGAACCACATATTGGTGAAGTTTCATACTTCAAAGTCATGTCCGGCACACTCAAGGTCGGTGTCGATCTGGATAATGTCACTCGAGGCTCCAAAGAGCGCATCGCCCAAATATACTGTGTATGTGGACAAATCAAGACCGCAGTCGATGAGCTACAGGCCGGAGATATCGGCGCTACAGTCAAGTTGAAAGACGTGCGCACAGGAAATACCCTTGACGCCAAGGGGTGCAACTATGAGTTTGATTTTATCAAATATCCTGCTCCTAAATATCAGCGTGCTGTACGTCCCGTCACTGAAAGTGATGCCGAGAAACTTTCGGCAATCCTTACACGCATGCACGAGGAAGATCCGACATGGGTTGTAGAACAATCTCGCGAGCTCAAACAAACCATCCTCTCCGGTCAAGGAGAATTTCACCTGCGCACACTCAAATGGCGCGTTGAAAACAATGACAAACTGCCCATATTGTTTGAAGAACCCAAAATCCCCTATCGCGAGACTATCACCAAAGCATCCCGCGCCGACTACCGTCACAAAAAACAGTCCGGTGGTTCAGGTCAATTCGGCGAAGTCCATCTGATTATAGAGCCATACACCGACGGCATGCCTGCTCCAGACACCTATCGTTTTGGTAATCAAGAATTCAAGATGAATGTCCGTGACACCCAGGAGATACCCCTCCAGTGGGGTGGCAAGCTCGTTGTCCACAACTGTATCGTCGGTGGTGCAATAGATGCACGCTTCATTCCCGCTATCGTCAAAGGTCTTATGGACCGTATGGAGCAAGGCCCTCTTACCGGTTCTTATGCTCGCGATGTAAGAGTATGCATCTATGACGGCAAAATGCACCCGGTTGACTCTAACGAAATCTCATTCCGTCTGGCTGGCCGCAATGCCTTCTCCGAAGCCTTCCGCAATGCCAATCCCAAAGTTCTTGAACCCGTATATGACGTGGAGGTCATGGTTCCGGGTGATGTAATGGGCGACGTAATGAGCGACCTGCAAGGCCGTCGTGCCATCATCATGGGCATGTCTTCTGAAAACGGATTTGAAAAAATCTCGGCCAAAGTGCCACTTAAAGAAATGGCAAGCTACTCAACAGCCCTCAGCTCAATTACCGGCGGACGTTCTTCGTTTACTATGAAATTTGCATCATACGAGCTGGTTCCCGGTGATGTTCAGGAAAAACTACTCAAAGAATACGCCGAGAAGAATACTGAGGAATAATCTGACTCATTTTTTCGCTATCCAATAATTTAAAATTTCATTTTAGGAGATGGTTGTCTATTGAATTAGACACCATCTCCATTTTTTTAATCTCACCATTTTTGTTAATTTTGTGGCATACAAAAGACATATACATAATAATATTATAATGAAGACTAAAGAAGAACTTATCGACGAGTTACTTGACTTATCATTTGCCGAAGACATAGGCGATGGAGACCACACCACACTCAGCACAATCCCGGCCGATGCCATTGGTCGTCAACAACTTATTATCAAGGAGCCCGGCATAATTGCCGGTGTGGAAGTTGCCCGTGAGGTATTCCGTCGCTTTGACCCATCACTCAAGATGACAGTATTTATTAACGATGGAGCCGAAGTCAAGCCCGGAGACATAGCATTTATTGTCGAGGGCCCCGTGCGCTCACTTCTTCAAACAGAGCGCTTGATGCTTAACATCATGCAACGCATGAGTGGCATTGCTACCGTCACCCATCGCTATCAAGCACAGCTTGCCGGTACCGGAGCACGCGTCCTGGATACTCGCAAAACAACACCCGGCATGAGGATGTTGGAGAAAGATGCAGTGCGCATCGGTGGTGGCACTAACCACCGTATTGGCCTGTTTGACATGATACTCATTAAGGATAACCATGTCGACTTTGCCGGCGGTATTCATGAGGCCGTCAGCGCCGCTAAGAAATACTGTGCTGAGAAAGGCAAAAACCTTAAAATTGAACTCGAAGTACGTAACACTACTGAAATTAATCAAGCCCTCGCCGAAGGTGTCGACCGTATCATGCTTGACAACTTTACCCCTGAGCGTACAGCTGAGGCAGTACGACACATTCGCGACATTAATCCATCTGTTGAAATTGAGTCATCGGGAGGTATCACTTTTGACACCCTTGCCGACTATGGCCGCTGTGGCGTAGACTTTATATCTGTAGGAGCACTCACCCACTCGGTCAAGAGCCTCGACATGAGCTTTAAGGCTGTCAAATAACTTATATACTGAGATTTATATTATATATAAATAAACAAGCCACTCGGTCTGAGTGGCTTGTTTATTTTTACATATACAGGAATTACTTAACCTTACCAAATTGCTTGACAAGGTCCTTGATTTCCTGGCCGATGGCTTTGGCCTCCTCCATAGTAGGAGCTTCGGAATAAATACGTATGATTGGCTCGGTATTGGATTTACGTAAATGCACCCATGAGTGTGGAAAATCAATCTTAACGCCATCGATATCTATAATTTTCTCGTTGCAGTATTTATCTTTCACTGCTTCAAGAATGGCATCAACATTCATCTTCTCAGAGAGCTGAACCTTGGTTTTTGCTATGGCATAAACAGGATAATCCTCCTTGAGTTGAGAAACAGTTTTTCCACTCTTGGCGAGCAGAGTCAAGAACAGTGCAACTCCAACAAGAGCGTCACGGCCATAGTGAAGCTCGGGATATATAACTCCACCATTACCCTCGCCTCCTATTACAGCTCTTATATGGCGCATGAGAGTCGTGACATTGACTTCACCGACAGCCGAGGCAACGTATGGACAACGGTGGCGAGCAGCTATATCAGACAGCGCGCGCGAAGAACTCAGGTTGGACACAGCCGGTCCCGGTGTATTGGCTAACACATAATCGGCAATAGCAACCAACGTATACTCTTCTACAAACATTTCTCCGTTTTCCATCACAATAGCGAGACGGTCGACATCTGGGTCTACCACAAATCCCACGTCGGCGACACCGGTTTTCATGAGATCTGATATCTGGGTGAGATTTTCAGGTATGGGCTCGGGGTTATGGGCAAAATTACCGGTTGGGTCACAATTTATTTCAATAACATTCTGCACGCCAAGTGCCTTCAGAAGTTGAGGAATGACAACGCCACCCACCGAGTTTACAGCATCAACTGCAACAGTGAAATTGGCTTTCTTGATAGCATCGATATCAACCAGATTGAGGGCAAGAACTTTTTGGATGTGGCGGCGATTATAGGTTGTGTTTTTGAGGTGGTGGCCAAGACAATCAACCTCAGCAAACTTATAGTCATGATCATTGGCGATACGCAATACTTCCTCGCCTTGCTCAGCAGTCAGGAACTCACCATTCTCATTAAGGAGCTTCAAAGCGTTCCAATTCTTAGGGTTGTGTGACGCTGTAAGTATAAGGCCACCACATGCTTCCTCCAAGGTAACTGCAATTTCAGTAGTCGGAGTTGAGGCGGGTCCGATGTTTACCACATCAAACCCCATACCCATGAGTGTACCTATTACGACGTCTATCACCATGGGGCCCGATATACGAGCATCGTGGCCTACAACTATAGTGCGATAGGGTTTAGTAGTGGTACGGTCTATAAAGGTCGCATAAGCAGCTGTATATTTTACAATATCAACCGGTGTCAGCGACTGTCCGGGACATCCGCCAATAGTGCCGCGAATACCCGAGATTGATTTAATCAAGGTCATGGTAAATTGTTAAGTATAGATTTGTTAGGAATTTGTGTCTAAGATTGTAATTAAGCGTATATATAGGATTGAATATTTATGCAATATTGTTGTCCTTAATTTTATGTACGCTGGCGATAATAACGTACATTATATAGGAATGGTATTACGTATGTCGTTTCATCATATAATCCATATTGGCTCTTGATGATAAGGCTCACCTCGCTGTCAATTGGCAGATACTTTAACGGCATCTGTAACCCGGCACCCCACTGGTAGGATGACTTCAACTGAAAGTTATTAAATCTGAACCACGCATTGTAGTTACCCATATCTGTTTCATTACCGTCACCAGATGAAAGTTGACCATCTTTATACAGGTTAAGGTTATAACGAGTATAGCGGAAGTAAATCACCTCATCATTGTCGGCATAATTACCTTCTGTGCCATACTTCAAGACCTTCATGTATACATTTCCATCCTCGTCGAGTGGATAGTAAGGTGCATTTTCTCCTATTTCAAATTGGAAAGTTGAGTCTTTGGGTATTTCCAGACTGACTCGCTGATCTACAAGATATAGGTTAACTATATGACTTTCTTCAGTCAATAGCTCGGCATAAGATTTACCGTCACTGCAAGACATGGCACCAAGCGAGACAGCAATGGCCAGCAACAAAAGTAATATCTTGGTTTTAAGTCTATTAATCGACATTTTTTACAACTTATTTTGATTTATAATATTATTTTTCAATGTATTGCATATTTACGCTCAACAGAGACTTGAATAAGTCGACAGCCTGATTTAACGTGCCGTGATACTCTCCTCCGGCGGCGTTCAGATGTCCACCTCCTCCAAAGTATTTCTCACACACAATGTTAACCGGAAAATCGCCGACCGATCTCATAGAGACCTTTACAAAGTCTGATTCTTCTCTTAAATATGCACTGTATATCACGCCGGGAATTGACAACGGACGATTTACAAGTCCCTCGGTATCTCCTTTTTTATATTTATATTCATTAAGTTCATCGCGCGTCAACCATATTAATGCCGCGTGATATTGATTGTATACTTCCATTTTGTGAGACAAGGCATAGCCATTAAGTCTAAGACAACTCTCGCTGAAAGTATTAAACAATTGGTTATATAATTTATTTTTGTCGGCACCTTGCGATACAAGGTGGGAGACTATGAGATAATCCTCGGGATGGTTGGCGTTATGACTGAAATTGTTTGTATCGGTCATCATTCCGGCAAGAATACATGTTGCCACATCTTCATCTACATATTCAGACATGCCGGCTTCTGACAATACTGAATACAGCAGAGAACATGTTGATGATCTTTCGGGACATGATATCAAGGCCGAGACGCTATCAAGATTGGGATATAGATGGTGATCAATCATAATCTTGACAGCCGATGACTTCCTTATAGAGTCTTCAAGACGGTCTACTCGCTTCAAGTCATTATAATCAAGACAAAAGATTATATCGGCCTTAGATAAACATTTTTCAACCATCGGTTGAAAACGAGTGTACCATATAACATTGTCCGTGCCCGGCAGTATAAGTAAATTATGATTAGGCTCATCAGGTGTTATGACACGAGTTTCCACCCCCATATTGTTCAACACCCTGCACAATGCCAACGACGAGCCCATCGCATCGCCGTCGGGTGACATATGACATGTCACAACAGCGCGGTGGGCTGTTGATATATAGTCTCTTATCAACTTTATCTGCTCTATTTGTGCTTGGTCAAACATTAAATCTTCAGATTACTGTTTTTTATTTTAGTCCACTGGAACTTTAGCTTAATATTTTATTTATAGCTAAATTCAGCACAAAGATAGACATAATAAACCACAACTGGAACAGACTTGACATTTATTTACAATTATTTCTCACTCCTAATGTTTCAATTCCATCAATAAGATTTCGGAGTATACTCTCAGAGCCTGCACCACAACAAGAAGTTGCTAAAAAATGTTCTAATACCAAACTCACTCTCAAATTATGACCAAGTCGGATAAACAAACTGTTTATCTCTGTAACGGTCATATACCTTATGTCCTGCCACATAGGTAGCACGATTGGTATTATCAAGACCGAGAGTCATTATGACAAACAACTTCTCAATTATATCATCAGAAAAAGCAAGACGCCATCCCTGATATTCAGTAGCCTTAAAATCAAGCACAGCGATATCGGCTTCATACCCAGGGGCAATCGAACCAATCTTATCAGCAAGATGCAACACTTCAGCTCCTCCACGAGTCGCGAGATAAAAACTCTTAAGTGCATCTATCGGGTGAGTGTTAATCATGGCAACCTTGTAAGCATCACCCAACTGTCTGATAATTGAATAATTAGTACCTGCACCAATATCGGTAGCTATTCCGGTAAATACCGGTCTTTTTTTATCCTTAGCTTCCCAATATTTAAATTGCCCACTTCCCAGAAATAGATTACTACTTGGAGAGTGTGCCACGCTACTACCGGCTTGGTGAAGCCGTTGCCAATCATCTTCTCCCATTATTGCACAGTGAGCAAATACCGAATGATGGTCAACAAGTCCATATTTATCATACACATCAAGATAGCTTTTACTTTCAGGGTATAGTTCCGACACCCATGCTATCTCATTCACATTTTCGCACAAATGGGTATGTGCATATACACCGTGATCAATGTAACGTTGATACAACTCACCTGCAAGTTTCAACTGCTCGGGAGTGGATGTGGGAGCAAAACGAGGTATCACAGCATATAGCTGACGTCCACGATTATGCCATTTTTTCAACAATTGTTCAGACATAGCGACAGACTCCTCAGCGCTTTTATCGGCCAATGCTTCAGGCACATTACAATCCTGCAACACCTTGCCAGCTATCATCCTGGTGTTATAACGTTCACTTTCACTGAATATTGCATCAACACTTCCCGGATAAGTAGTGGCAAATATATTGGCTGTTGTTGTACCATGCTCCAGCATCTGTTTCATAGCTATCTGAGCTACCTCTTCCGCAAACTCGTCATTGACAAACATACACTCAGCCGGAAAAGTATAACGATTTAACCAGTCAAGAAGTGCATCTCCATACGATCCCACCATTGGTAATTGAACATAATGCATGTGACAGTCCACAAAACCAGGCATAATCAATGAGTCTGCACCGTCATATACATCTATATCCTTATCCTCAAGCATATAATAATCAGCTCGTATAGATGTATACGGTCCCACATCGACTATCTTACCATCCCTGACTATAATCAACCCATCTTCAATATATTCATAACATTGAGACGGCTCACAGATAAAGGGATCGGCCTTAAAGGTTAATATTTGGCCTCGTATTCCGGTAACCTTATACCCGTTTGGTGTTATCGTATTCATATTATCAGTATTCTTGAATATGTTTAATTTTAATAAGGTGTAAATTTACATTATTTCTCTTTATGAACCAAATTACAGTCTCAGAAGCTCGGGCCGGCTTAGCTATTGTCTTAAAATTGCCTTAAAGGCATAAAAGCAATAGGAACAATCCCATTTTCACCCTTACTTCAGAACAGTATTAAATTTTGACTCATACAAATAATATATAATGATGGATGTAGCAGTAAGAATTTCCGATACACCCAAAGCAAGCCATATCCCAATCTGCCCCCAGATTAACGGCATCAGCAAATAAGCCGGCACCAGAAACAGCACGCCCCTCATCAGGGCAAATACTATTGACGGGAGTGTATTTTCAACACTTTGAAAATAACCAATCGCTGTCAGATTAAAAATATAGGCAACAAATGCCACTGCAAATAGAGGGAAGCCGTTACATGCTATTTGCCCCGCCGGCGAATCCAACGACAGGAATAAGCCAACCATCAATTCAGGAAAAAACACAAAGAAAGTCGTTACTGTCAATCCACTTGCCAATGCCACCAAAACCGCAATACGCTCGGTTTCAATCACACGTCGGTGGGCTCCAAGTCCATAATTATAACTAATGATTGGCTGGGCTGACTGGGCTATCGAATTTCCTACCATAAAGATCAACGGCATATAATAGCAGGCAATACTGAAAGCCCCTACCCCGTTATCGCCCATATACTTCATAAACACTACGTTACCCATCAGCATCAACATACCCATGGTTGCTTCGCCAAGCAATGCTGAGATACCGACACGACACTGATAACCGATATTCCTTATACTTAATGCCAGACTCTTACGTGTAGATTTGATTTTTATCAATTTAAGCTTATCGGCAAATATTGTAACATACAGCACAACCATGACTCCTCCCACCAAAATACTGATAAAAGTTGCAATACCGGCACCGGCCAACCCCATATTCAGCGGAAAAATAAACACATAATCCAACACGACATTAACTAAACCTGGTAAAACATTACACCACATAGCATATTTGGGCGAACCATCAAGTCTTACCACAAACAATCCTATCGCACACCATATCTGGGGCAACGTACATAGGAAAATCCAAGGCATATATTCTTCAACCAACGGCAATAAACTCTCGCTACTGCCCAGCAAGCGTCCCGTAGTTGACGGTGAGGCAAGCGTTATGCCGACAAACACAAGTGTCACCATAGTTCCGGCAATCAAAGCCTGTGTAATATTTAATCGCGCTGCATGGACATTCTCTCGAGCCAAGTGTATCGAAGCCACCACCGAGGAGCCTACTCCGAGCATCAACCCTATACCCATTATAAGCATCGTAGGCGCCACACATATATTAACAGATGCCAACCCATCACTACCAACACCATGACCTATAAATATACCATCGATTGCCGTGACTCCACACAGGCTCAACATACCTATCAACGTTGGCACAAAATAAATTCTGAAAAGTCGAGAAGCACTCAGCTTCCCTAAATCAATAGCATCACGTTGCATAAAATTCTTAATTTTTTATTAATAAAAAAGGACATAAAAATAGCCGAACAAGTAACTGGTTTACCCGGTCATCTTATCCGGCAACATACACGATGCCCTCCGATGAGGATTACAAACCGATGATTTCGGTATCACAAAATTACCAATTATTCGGCTAAAAACAAAAACGCCATCAACCTTCTTTTTACAAATTAACATAATCAGATAATTGTTTCTTGGAAATAATCACTATCTTTGTGGCATAATGGAAGTACTCTACGAAGACAATCATATTATCATCGTAAACAAGGCTCCTGGCGAAATTGTCCAGGGCGATAAAACCGGTGACACACCTCTGAGTGATATCGTCAAAGACTGGATTAAAGCGAAACACAATAAGCCCGGGAATGTATTTCTTGGAGTTGTGCACCGTCTTGACCGTCCTGTCGGTGGTGTCGTGATTTTTGCCAAGACATCCAAGGCTTTGGCTCGTCTGAATTCCATGTTCAGTTCGCGACAAATACATAAGACCTATTGGGCGATTACACGTAATCGTCCCACAGAAAACAGCGGTATTCTCATCCATCACATCTCATCGGTCGAGCGCAATAACAAAAGCTATGCATTTGACACCCCTCGCAAGGACACCAAAGAGGCACGTCTAAGCTACCGTCTTCTAAACACCTCAGAACGCTACAACCTCCTCGAAGTAAACCTCATGACGGGTCGCAAACATCAAATACGCGTTCAACTTGCCGCCATCGGATGCCCTATAAAGGGCGACCTTAAATATGGTGACAAGCGGTCCAATCCCGACGGTTCTATCTCGCTAATAGCACGGCATGTTGAATTTATACACCCTGTCAGCGGGGAGAAGATTAGCGTTACGGCTCCAATCCCCGATGACAACCTCTGGTTAGCCTTAGCCGACAATATTCCTGCCTCTACGACAGTGTAGGCATGTATTTACAATATATTAATGTTTACAACCTGCAATCAATTATTATTAAGTGAATAAACAAGACCTCAAAATAGTATTTTTCGGCACCCCCGATTTTGCAGTCAAATCTCTTGACGCCCTTGTCAACGGCGGATATAATATTGCCGCCGTGGTGACCATGCCGGACAAGCCCGCCGGACGCGGCCACCACATGTACCAGTCTCCAGTCAAAGAGTATGCCATCTCCAAAGACATACCCGTGATGCAACCGGTTAAGCTCAAAGATCCCGAATTTGTCGACGCTCTAAGAACCATCAATGCCGACCTGTTCATAGTCATCGCCTTCAGGATGATGCCCGAGGTAGTGTGGAGCATGCCTCGGTTGGGAACATTCAACCTCCACGCTTCACTTTTACCGGACTATCGTGGTGCCGCCCCTATCAACCATGCCATTATCAATGGAGAGACTATCACCGGAGTCACGACATTCTTCCTTAAACACGAGATAGACACCGGTGATATAATACAGCGCGTTCCTATTGATATTCTACCATCTGATAATGTCGGCACACTCCATGACAAGCTCATGGACCTTGGCGCCAACCTCACCATCGACACCGTCAACCATATTCTGGCCGGTGACCTGATCACCACCCCCCAGGAAACCCTTACCATAGGCCATCAGCCCAAGCCGGCACCAAAGATATTCCGCGACACATGCCATATCGACTGGACTCTTCCGGCCGAACGCATACACAACCTTGTACGTGGTCTATCGCCCTACCCCGCTGCATGGTCTACGCTTAAGGACCTCACATCAGGCCCCATCGATATCAAAATCTTTGAGACCCGACTTACACAGACACCCTCCAATGGCCAACCGGGAGAAATAACAATCGATGGTTCTCAACTATATGTAAATACCGGTGACACCATGCTCCAAATCCTCTCCCTACAGCCCAACGGCAAAAAACGCATGCCCGTGGCCGACTATCTGCGCGGTGCCCGACTCTCCAATCCTCATTTATATTGATATGCCACTGCCACCGTTAGCCGAGCGACTCAGACCCACAAACCTTGACCAATATGTTGGCCAAGAACATCTTGTTGGGCCTAACGGTATTCTCAGGCGCATGATTGACACCGGACGAGTGTCCTCATTCATCCTATGGGGCCCACCGGGTGTTGGCAAGACCACAATTGCACGCATCATCTCTCACTCCATCAATTGTTCTTTCTATACACTGTCGGCTGTCACATCGGGCGTCAAGGATGTGCGCGAGGTTCTTGACAAATGTCGTGCCGACGGAGGCATGTTCTCCGGTTCACGACCGATTTTGTTCATCGACGAGATACACCGTTTCTCCAAATCCCAGCAAGATTCCCTACTATCGGCTGTTGAGTCGGGAATCGTGACACTTATCGGTGCCACAACTGAAAACCCATCCTTTGAAGTCATAAGGCCGTTACTCTCACGAGCCCAAGTATACACACTAAAACCCCTTGACGAAACTCAACTTAACACCCTACTACAACGAGCCTTAACCACCGACGAAATCCTATCCAAACGTCAAATCATAATCGAACAGACAACAGCGCTATTCCGATATGCAGGTGGCGATGCCCGCAAACTTCTAAACATACTTGACCTGCTCGAACAATCCACAGCCCATGGCCAACCAATTATAATCAACGATGAGATTGTCACCAATCGCCTGCAAGAAAACCCTCAGGCTTATGACAAGAATGGTGAGATGCATTATGATATCATATCGGCATTCATCAAATCAATCCGCGGTTCTGACCCTGACGCTGCTGTTTACTGGCTGGCACGCATGTTGGCCGGTGGCGAAGATATTGAGTTTATCGCAAGACGCCTGATGATTCTTGCTGCCGAAGACATTGGCCTCGCCAATCCAAATGCTCTGCTTCTGGCCAATGCCACATTTGACATAATCCACAAGATAGGCATGCCCGAAGCTCGTATTCCCCTATCAGAGTGTGCCATATATCTTGCGACATCCCCCAAGTCCAACTCGGCTTACATGGCAATCAACAGCGCTCTAAAAGCTGTCGAACAAACAGGCAATGAGCCTGTCCCATTACACCTGCGTAATGCTCCGACATCACTGATGAAAAATCTCGGCTACGGTAAACAATACAAATATGCCCACGATTACCCGGGGAACTTTGTCACCCAACAATTCCTTCCCGACAATTTAAATAAATCAGTCTTCTACACCCCCGGCTCAAACCCATCGGAAGACGCTGCCCGCACACGCCAACAACAACGTTGGGGCAACTATAAAAATAAATTAAGCTAACAATCAAGCAATTGACATTCAAGCACCAATAATAATACTTTAACAACCGACTCTTATTACTCTAAAACCAACAATCATGATAAACAGACTCTCACAAATCGTTGGACAAGCCCGCGAACGCGGTCGCCGCCGTCTTGCAGTTGCTTATGGACAAGACTCACACACACTTCATGCTGTCTATGACGCATACCTGCAAGGTCTTGTAGCGCCCACCATCTATGGTGACCGTGCCACGATACTTAAAGTATGTCAAGAAGAAGGCATTGACACCAAAGACTTTACAATAGTAGACGAAAAATCTGACGTACGTTGTGTAGAACTCGCTGTATCAGCAGTCGCTACCGGTGCTGCCGACGTGCTCATGAAGGGTCTTGTCTCAACCGACAAATACATGCGAGGTATACTTAATAAAGATGCCGGACTATTTCCTCCCAAAGGTGTCCTGAGCCATGTATCGGTCGTGGAACTCCCCGATTATCCCCGTCTGGTTACCATATGCGATGTTGCCGTCATACCCCTTCCCGACTTCAAACAGAAAGTCAAAATGATTGGTTACCTCGGCAACGTGGCACACACCCTGGGAATAGAACGCCCTCGCATCGCATGTATCGCGCCTTCCGAACAGCTACTCCCCTCTGTACCATCCTCAACAGAAGCCGCTATACTTGCCAAAATGGGTGATCGTGGCCAACTTGGCAATGTTATCGTTGATGGCCCCCTGTCGCTTGACGTCGCCATGTATCCCGAAGCCGCACAACAGAAGAAAGTCCAAGGATCCAACGTTGCCGGTCAAGCTGACTGTCTGTTATTCCCCAACATCGAGTCAGGCAATGTATTCTTTAAATCAGCCTCTCACTTTGGCCAAGGTGAAATCGCAGCCATGGTTGTTGGCACCAAGGTACCATGCGTACTTACATCCCGTGGTGATTCAACTCTCACCAAATTGTACTCAATAGCCCTTGCATGTCTCAGCGTAAAAGATTAAAATACCACCTATAAGAAGTAAACACGCTCTAAATTGCAAAAACCTTAACAATTTTCTATAAACCATAATACGATGCACCGCATATTAGCCATAAATCCGGGGTCAACCTCAACCAAAATAGCTGTATACGATGATAGCGACCCCATCTTTACTCAAACCATCTCACATTCACCCCAAGACCTTGCTAAATTTCCCAACGTTCCCGATCAATTTGAATGGCGTAAAGAACTCATAATGGGTGCTCTTAATGAACAGGGTATCGATTTATCAAGCGTCTCAGCAATAATCGGACGCGGTGGTATCATAGCCCCCGTATCCTCAGGTGTGTACCACGTCAATGACGACCTAAAACACGATCTCATAAATGCCCGTGTACAACATGCCTCAAATCTTGGTGGCCTTATTGCCAGTGCTTTAGCAGAACCATTCAATATTCCTGCATTTATCGCCGACCCCGTGGTAGTGGACGAGATGATTCCCTATGCCCGCATCAGTGGAATACCTGAACTTCCCCGCGAGTCCATATTTCATGCTCTCAACCAGAAAGCTATCGCACGTTTATTTGCCAAGGAGACCAACCACAAATATGAAGACCTGAACCTGATAGTGTGCCACATGGGAGGCGGAATTACAGTCTCGGCCCACCGTCATGGTCAAGTCATCGACACCACCAACGCTCTTGACGGGTGTGGGCCATTCTCCCCCGAACGATCAGGATCACTGCCCCCCGGCCCACTTATCAGACTCTGCTTTTCAGGAAAATATACCGAAAAGGAACTTATGTCAATGGTACATGGACGCGGAGGCTTGGTAGCCCACTTAGGCACAACCTCGGTTCCTCAGGTCCTTGATATGATTGACCATGGAGATCTTCACGCCATGCTCATACTTCGCGCCATGGTCTATACCATAGCCAAGGAAATAGGCGCTATGTCTATTGCAATGAGAGGAGACATCGATGCAATTCTGCTTACCGGTGGTATGGCTCACTCCAAACGCATCACTGATTTCCTGGCTGAGCATATCGACTTCCTCGCCCCGATATATGTATACCCGGGTGAAAATGAACTTAAGGCACTTGCCGCCAATGCATTGGCAGTCATGAAAGGCGAACGCCAAGCAACTGAATATGTAAGCTGTGAATACGATGATCCTGCAGGTGTCAACGACACACGCCGTCCGTCTAAACTGCGCGAATGGCTCAAGAACGTCACAAATATTCCTATCCCTAAAGCCAGTTCAATGACTTCAATCAGACAATACCTGAAGAAATTTAGTCCTAAATCACGTGATTAGCGCTTAATACAACGTTCCACATTTTTATTCCAACTATCATGAAAGACAGCCTTGTCACCATCCGGGTTTTTGACACCCCAACTACAGCTGCTATTGTCAAGGGTATGCTCGAAAGCCATGGGATACCGGCTATGACAACCAACAATGATTTTTCATCTCTATATCCGCTGAACAACCCATCTATCAGCGGTGTACCGCTTATGGTAAGGGAACAAGATCGCGACCGTGCTATTTTGTTACTTAATGAGTATAACGATTAAGCGTCTTGAACAATCTGACAAGAGAATGAACCCAAACTTTAACTGCCCCCTAAAAGTCAAGGAAAACTTTTAGGGGGCAGTTAATCATGATGAGACCTCTTTTCATAACCTGGTGTAAAACATAAAAAGGTGGCTATCCAAAATTCAATATGTTATACCTTCATACTAAAAAAAACTTCAACTTTATTCTTAAAAATTACTAATTTCAGAAACTCATTCAACTATTTGATAACAAACATACCTCGTTTACAAATAAAAGATTTAAATTTGCATTCTGAATACGTAAATAAATGCCTTAAGGACAATACTGTTGCCATGGACAATATGCCTTACTAATCACAAATTCCTATAAACGCATACACCTATTACCATCTAAGCGTCCATCGCTTACAGTTTTTCATGCCGGTATCATATTAAAACTTAACAACAACTAAATATCACATAACTTACTTTTAATCACACGAGATGAAAAGAATTTTATCCCTACTCCTGCTCGTTATAGCTGTCTGTGGTTATAGCGTTGCTCAGATTGTGACCACCTCGCCTGCCATCATCCAAGATGCAAGCGAAAACGTGGTACTGACCTATCATGCGGCCTCTCCGCTTGGCAACAACGGATTGGCAGGACTCACTGCGTCAGACCCGGTTTATGCCCATATTGGTGTTATAACCAACAAGAGCAAAAACACATCTGACTGGAAATATGCACCTACAACATGGGGCGAAAACCTTGAAAAATACAAACTCACTTATACCGGTCCCAATACATGGACTCTCAATATCGGCAACATGCGTCAATACTTTGGCATCACCGACCAGACAGAAGTAATTGAAAAGTTAGCCATGGTATTTCGCAATAGCACCTCTACCAAAGAAGGCAAAACCAAAAGCGGTGGCGATATCTTTGTAGACGTATACGAGCCGGGCTTCCAACTCCTGCTCTCTACCGACGCTCCCGGTACTGTAGTAGCATCGGCCACAACTATCAATCTTACTGCCTATACCACATCAGCAGCCAACATTTCCATCACTGTTAACGGACAGCCGCTGAAGTCTATCGATAGCGCCACCGAGTTGAAAACATCATACAACATCGCCTCGACAGGCAACTATGTTTTTGAAGCCACAGCATCTGACGGCACAACTACACGCACATCCCGCACATCGATAGCCTATCCCGGCAAGTCAACCCCCGGCACCTATCCCGGAGGAGTGCCCAAGATGGGAACAGTCAAAAATTCTGACGGCACAGTTACTTTCTGTCTTGCCGCTCCCGGCAAGAACTCGGTGGTCATCGTCCCCTCGTGGGATGACTATCAGGTTCTGGACAAGAACATAATGCAGTATCAGGACTACAACGGTCAACGCTACTTCTTTACTACTGTCAGCGGTCTTAAAGATGATGTATGGTATCCATATTACTATATCGTAGACGCCACTGTCAAGTGTGCCGACCCATACGCCAACCTTGTCCTTGACTGCTATAGTGACAAATGGCTTGACAAATCTATATGGCCCGATATGCCTCAGTATCCTTATGACAAATTTGACGACACCATGCTTGCCGTCTATCGTGGCGACCTAAACGGCTCATATAAATTTACCGACTTCACAATCCCCAATCATCGTAACCTCATCATCTACGAGATGCTCTTCCGTGACTTTACCGGCACCGACGGTAAGGCCGATGCCAACGGTACTTATCGCAAAGCAATTGCCAAAATACCATATCTCAAAGAACTGGGAGTAAACGCTGTCGAGCTCTTACCCATAATGGAATTCAACGGCAATAACTCATGGGGTTACAATACCAACTTCTACATGGCTCCTGACAAAGCGTATGGTTCACCCAAAGACCTCAAAGACTTTATCGAAACATGCCACCTTAATGGCATAGCCGTAATACTTGACATCGCGTTAAACCATAGCGATGGCCTCCATCCATGGTATCAGATGTACAATAGCTCATCCAATCCATTCTACAACTCAACCGCTCCACATGACTATAGCGTCCTTAACGACTGGCGTCAAGAAAATCCTTTGGTACAACAACAATGGAAAGATGCCATTACCTATTGGATGAAGGAATATAACGTTGACGGCTACCGCTTTGACCTGGTTAAAGGACTTGGCACCTCTTATCCTTCAGGCACTGAAGCCTACAACGCCACACGTGTTGCTGTAATGAAGAATCTACATGCCGCAATCACCTCGGTCAAGCCAAACGGTATTCACATCAATGAAAACCTCGCAGGTGTTCAAGAAGAAAACGAGATGGCCGCTGATGGAGAACTCAACTGGGCCAACATCAACCACAACTCCTGCCAATACGCCATGGGATATGCTTCAGACTCCAACCTTGCTCGCTTTGACGCCACTAAAGATGGCAACCGCACTGCTTATTCTACCGTCTCTTACGCTCAGTCTCATGACGAAGAACGCTTAGCCTATAAACAGATTGCCTACGGTGCTTCACAAGTCAAGACTGACGCTAAGGTGCGCACAGCACGCCTTGCCCAGGTTGCAGTACAGATGCTCCTGACCCCCGGTCCCAAGATGATATGGCAGTTTGAAGAACTCGCCGACGCTCAGACAACCAAAAAAAGCGACGGTTCTAACAACACCGACCCCAAAATCGTTCCCTGGAATACTATTTCCGACACCAACGTTGCCGATATCCTGGACACATACAAACAACTGTGTAATTTCCGCACACTCAACCCCGAGCTCTTTATCAACGGCACATTGACTCAGACCGGTTTTGCCAACAACTTTACCTCCAATCGCATAATCCGCGTCACCAACGGCGAACAAGAGGTTATGGCATTTATCAATCCCTCTCTTTCCGGTGCCGTCAAAAACATCGGTGCAGCCTCTACCAAGCTTAAAGCAAGCAATGCAATACTTATCGCGGCTACTCCCGGCTTTACACCTACACTCAAGAGTTCATTAACCTCAGCAAGCGTTCAAGTTCCCGCCAATTCATTTGCCGTATTTGCTACCAACAACTGTGCCGGTGTTGATGACATTGTCATGGACAACGATTCATCGGTCAAAGTATATGTTGATGGTGGCGTAATCCATATCGACGGCGAGTATAACGATGCTCATGTTTACACACTCACCGGCGTGGCTACCGGCTTTGACGTAACTCCCGGTATATATCTCGTTGTTGTAGACGGCACCACACACAAGGTACTTGTCAAGTAACAACCGACAACAACCACCCCAAACGGCGGCCGTGAACATCATTCTCGGCCGCCGTTAACTTTACCTTCCTATCGTTTCCCTATCGTTTCCCTATCTCGTTTTCCTCAAAATTTTATACGCCCTATTTGGTGGGTTGGGGAATTATTTCTACCTTTGTAGCGTAAAACCAACCAGGTCGCCCGAATGGTGGAATGGTAGACACGAGGGACTTAAAATCCCTTGGCCATTACCGGCTGTGTGGGTTCGAGTCCCACTTCGGGTACCCTACAGACCGATGCGACTCTTTTTACGTCACATCGGTCTGATTTTATAACATTATCACAATGAAATATCATTACACGACATCAGGCACTTGCTCAAGAGCCATCGACTTTGAAATAATAGGCGGCAAGTTACACAACGTCCAATTTACCGGTGGGTGCAATGGCAACCTCAAAGGCATCGGACGGCTGGTCGAAGGCGCCGACGCCATTACAGTTGCCAAACCCTTTGTGGCACTTTATGCGGCAACAAAGCTACTTCATGCCCCGACCAACTATCACAAGCTATTAAACAAGTAATTAACAACAACGATTAAGTCTCACCCTCTTAGTCGTTTTTTTTAATCCAATATACTCTCAACTTATGACTAAAATAGGATCAGTACTGACCGAGACAGGTCGCAAAGCCATGCTCCTGGGCAGTGGCGAACTTGGTAAAGAAGTAGCCATCGAACTCCAACGCTATGGTGTCGAAGTCATCGCATGCGACAAATACGCCGATGCGCCGGCTATGCAGATTGCCCACCGCTCTTATGTGCTTGACATGCTTGATGGAGAGGCCCTCAAGAATATAATCCAAAAAGAGAATCCCGACCATATCATTCCTGAAGTTGAGGCAATAGCTACTCCCGTTTTAGTCGAGTTAGAAAAACAAGGCTATAATGTTACACCGACAGCGACCGCCGCATGGCTTACTATGAACCGCGAAGGAATCCGTCGTCTGGCTGCTGAAAAGTTAGGCCTTAAAACCTCACCATATCGCTTTGCCGATACACGTGAAGAATTTGACCAAGCCGTTGAAGCTGTAGGAATACCCTGCGTTATCAAGCCTGTGATGTCATCATCGGGTCATGGACAATCAGTCATCAAGTCGTCCGATGATATTGACAACGCCTGGCATATTTCCCAGGAAGGAGGACGAGCAGGTGCCGGCCGTGTTATTGTCGAGGGCTTTGTCAACTTTGACTATGAGATTACATTACTTACAGTACGTTCAGTATCGGGCACCACTTTCTGTGAGCCAATCGGCCACATTCAGGTAGATGGCGACTATCGCTACTCATGGCAACCCCAAGCCATGTCGAGTATTGCACTTGAGCGCGCCCATAAAATGGCGGCCCAAATAACCGAGGCTCTCGGTGGGTATGGCATATTTGGTGTTGAGATGTTTATAAAAGGTGACGATGTTATCTTCAGCGAAGTTTCTCCACGTCCCCATGACACCGGTATGGTAACAATGATATCCCAAGACCAGAGTGAGTTTGCCCTTCATGCACGTGCTCTTCTTGGGCTACCGGTCCCCGAGATACGTTTCTATGGGCCATCGGCTTCACGCGCTGTTGTTGTTGAAGGTGACACCAATCGCGTTGTATTTGGCAATTTGGACAAAGTCCTCGAAGAACCGGGCACACAAATGCGCATCTTCGGGAAACCTGAGATTAAAGGACACCGTCGCATGGGTGTAATTCTCGCAACAGACAATGATGTCGAGGCCGCACGTGCCAAAGCCGAGCGTGCATACAACAAACTGTCAGTCGAAACCTTACCTCGCTCTTAATTTAATCCCTAACAAATCTCCGGGGGCGGCACACATCCGTCCCCGGCAACATATATCAAACCACTATGGTATCTATTGACCGACTGACATTTATGATAGCATATGGAGACATAGCAAGAGCCGACATTGCCATCACTCCCGACAAATGCTATTATCGCTTTATGACACAAGACTCGTTGGAAGATGGAGAGCTACCAGGCATGCATGACGGATTTGAAACATTTGCCACTCAGCTATGCGATATTTTTAAGCCCGGCATAGGCATCTCAACCGACATCTCGCCTTTACGCTTCTCTTTATTTATAAATAACCGATCAGTTACTCCAGCGGTCCTCAATCATGACACACTAAAAGCATGGAGCGAGAAACTTGCAGGACGCTATGATGAAATGTCATTCCTGCTATCGCTCATACATGTCTAATTCACGTTTATACCCCCCCCAAAAAAAGTCAAACCGTTAGGGATAGAACAGATTATCCCGGATTAACAGGTGTTACATCATAGCCATACCGACGCAACCTCTCGAGCACACCAAACGGGCCCACAAGATGAGCTATCCCCACTGCTATCAGCGCCTTCTGATGCATCAAAGTTGGACTCAGAAAGTTGGCCCACGAGATATTGCGGTTATAGATTAACCTTTTAATCTCATCGGCCGACATGGTTGGTGACAATACCAGTCTCGCCAACCCTGGAAAATCCTGAGACATATAAGACTGGGTAAGTTGTCGGGATATCTCTTTCTCCTGATTAAAGTTAGCCACTACATACATGAGATCACGCGCCTGTTCCATCATAGACTTTCCGTAAAGTAATTCAAGTTGAAATTCAACAGATTCCAAGCCCTTCACCTGCTTGCCCATGGCTCGACCACAGCTTTGAATATACTCATCCATCGACTCACCCACTTTTCCCCCGGGAACAATCTCCGGTGCCATATACATCAACAGCATTGTACTGACAGCCGAAGGCTTCATAAATTTAAAGGACTCAACATTGATATTATAAGGCGAAACGACTACACTGAGAGAGTCGAGCTGGGACTCGGTCAACAATACATCCAACGTACTGTCATTAGGCGCAATCATAGCTTCATGCATCAACCGCATGGCTTGAACAGACCTCATCTCCTGCATGTCAATCTCTCCATAAATACTATCAACACTGTTTATTGCACTGCTCAGACCGTGAATCGAATCAATTACTGACACCGGTGCAAGATGATGAGTTCCCAAGACATATGACACATTTTCACTACCGGGGTATTGGACACGCCACAACAACTGTGATAAAGATAATTGGCAACCAAATATAAGACAGATAGTCACCAAAATAAAATTTCGCTTCATTGATATATGGCTATTTATTTTGTAACGTTAAATTTAAATTTGTCCAAAATTAGGCATTTTGAATGGATTTATATAATTTTGTATTACCAAAACAATAGGTTTCTCACACATGAACATTCTTATATTTCTCAAAAACATACTGCAACTGCTTCTGTCGCCAGCCCATGGATGGGAAGAAATATCCAGTGAAGGTCGCGATCCCGAGCGACTATCCAATGAAGGTATGTATCCCCTGTTCGGACTTGCCGCGGCCACTGCATTTGTACAAGGAATATATATTCGTAATGCTGAAGTGGGAGCCCTATTGCAATTAGCTCTTGTCGAGTTTATGGCTCTTTTTGTAGCCTACTGGATAGGTGCCGCTCTATTAGATAACTTCATTAATCGCTTCACAGACAGCGATGTCAGTTCAAAATGTTGCCGTACAGTTGCTATATACATAGCATCAACATTGGCAATAATCCAGATTATAGAAAACCTTGTTCCGGTCGAGTTTACCGTTATTAAATTCTTGCCGGCATTCGCGGCTATTGTCCTTTGGAAGGCTACGGCCTATCTGTCGATTAAGAAATCTGAAGAAGGGCGATACATAATCTTTGCATTGGCAGTCATGATTATTCCATGGATGCTGTTAACCACCATCTTAAGCTTATTCTTATGAAGACCCTCAAGGAAGTAAATATTAAAAACCGACGTGCGACATTTGACTATGCAATCGTCGATACTTTTACTGCCGGCATTGTTCTTACCGGGACTGAAATAAAATCCATACGACTGGGTAAAGCCGGATTAACCGATACTTACTGCTATATCAATAATGGCGAAGTGTGGGTTAAGAATATGTACATTGCCGAATATTTTTATGGTTCATACAATAACCATACTGACCGTCGCGACCGCAAGCTACTGCTTACCGGCCGAGAGATACAACGTCTTGAAAAAGCGAACAAAGAAGCCGGAGTTACCATTGTACCACTAAGATTATTTATCAATGACCGTGGGTTGGCCAAACTTGTAATTGCCATAGCTCGAGGGAAACACGAGTATGACAAACGTCAGGCCATAAAGGAACGGGAAGATAAACGCAACCTTGCTCGCGTGATGCAGAAATAGCCAATGCTAATACCTTACAATTATGGCTCCCATGATGTAAACTAATATCATCGCGCCGTGTTATCATAAGTAAGCCACCTATGGTTAATATAAAGCATCAGTTTTATATTGCACTTATAATTATCAAGCCTTACTTATCATCTATAATACGACACAATGATCCCCCAAGAAGCCATACATAGTATACGGGACGAACAGAAACACTACACCCTCTCGCTGGAAGGTATTTCCATACCAATGACAATATTACGGGACATTCCCGCCACTCTCACCGGCAATTACCGTACTCACATCAGCGAACTGGCAAGGCATGCCTTGAACAATGCCTACTCCCAAGGATATCTTTTGGCGACAGTCATTCCTGAGAGGCGGCTTGATTACTTTTTCTTTGACAAGTTAGGATTCTCAACAGTGATATATGTGAATGTTGAGAGATATACATCGCTCCACACATTTACCTACAACGGCGACTACCAAGTCATTCCTGCTACTTATGATATAGTCGAGCGACTGCTATCACAATATCCATGCACCGCAACTATGTCTTCCAATCAGTTCACACATCTGGTCGACTCTCTTCAATTCAAGACCGATTACTCAATGTATGCCGTCCAGGAAGTAGCATCTCACAAGCAAGCAATCGCCATGGCACGCAATGACAATGATTCAATCGTAATCAACACAATGTTATCTGACGGCGGTTCACAATCCGATGAAGCCCGAGCGTTGATAAGCATAATCAAACAAAGACTGGGAGAAAAACCAATTGAAGTGTGGGCTCATCCATCACATGATGCAACTAAAGCCCAACTAAGAAGCCGGGGAATGATACGTATCATTGACTGCCTAAGTTTATTACAGATTATAGCCAATCTACACCCCAATCTTGAGCAAACCATCCATATTTCCGACAATGTCCTGGCCAACAACAACGGATATTATATAATACATAATGGTGATTGCCGGTATTGCAACAGTACGACGCACCATGTCTCTCTTGATATAAATGTCAACATCCTCGGCAAAATTATTTTCGGCTCACCCCAAATCGGCTCTATCCTCTCTTTTCCATCCCATCGCCCGACGGCACCATTCTTTTTAACATCTAAAATCCCGACGAAAAGT
>JAGASI010000026.1 GCA_017621845.1 Muribaculaceae bacterium | reverse complement strand
GGCTCCACCTCTACCCATTCCGAACAGAGAAGTTAAACCCCGCCACGCCGATGGTACTGCGAAAGTGGAAGAGTAGGTAACCGCCCCTTCAGCCGCGCGACAAGTCCCCGAGACCTGCCGCGCGGCCTTTTTTTATCCCATGCCCACCAGCCCCCGCTCATCCTTAATCCAGAATTATCCGTCACTGCACTGACAGGCTTCGACCCGAGGTGTTGAACGGCTCTAACCGTGGCCTTTCAAGTGTATCATATTGTTATAGGCTCCTTTTGTTATAGGCTTCGTTTTGCATGCCGACCCATACCAACCGCCCCTGTCGGCTGATCTGGTTATGTGTTATAATGTTTGTTGTCTTCTTGGGCGTTGTCTTGTAATATAATTGATGGGTGAGTATGAATTGATGAGATAAAAAATTCCTGTATTTTTGGAGACGTTATGGTGATGGGTTAAATTTTTTTTTGTAGTTTTACGTGGCCAATCATTTTGTGTATTTGGTTTAGCCTTGAGTATAACCTTATTTTGATATCTTTATTTTTTAGATTATGATAGTATTGCCTTTTAAGGGGAGTGTGAAATGTATAACTCGTGTTGGAATTGCAGCTTTGATATTGATAGGTTGTGACTATGTGGGTTATGCTGAGACTGGAAACAGGTGGGTTGAGGCGGATTCGGCTGCTGCTATTAAGTCACGCTTGTTGAGCGATTTCAGGTTAACATTTGATCAGGCTCGCGATGAGATTGCCAAGCTATATGGTGATAGTGTTGCATCGCGTATAAGAGAGTATGCCGATAAACATTACATTGAGACTAAGGTTATCGATGGAGTCGAGCGCGTACATCATAAGTCTATAAAAAACCTTAAGTTGCTTAATCCGGAGATGAATGGAGGATGGAAGCTGAGAGGAGGCACGGCGTCAGAAAAACGTATAGAGTATGTTAGGGATGTTGTTAACCATAGTATTGGTGATGGACATACCAGGAGTGATGCCTCGCGTAGGGTAAAGTATCGCTTTAGTATAGATGTTCCTTATAGTGATGTTCTTGAAGGTGATACACTGAGGGTGTGGATGCCTATGGTATTTGATAATGGACGTCAAGATGATATCAGGATTTTAAGCGCGAGTCAGGATTATGTGATGTCTACTCCTGAACAAAGTATTCATTCCTCGATATATATGGAACGCCCGGTAGAGAAGGGAAAGACTACTCACTTTGAGTATGTTGGTGAGTATATAGCTAAAGGACAGTATTATGCTCCGGAGTATATTCTGCGTAATCTTAAACCATATAATAAGGAAAGTGACGAATATAAAAAATATACCAAGATAGAGCAACCCCATATATTAATTTATAACGATTTGGCTAAAGATATAGTAGGGGATGAAACTAATCCTTATCGTCAAAGTGAATTGGTGTATGATTATATTATCAACCGTTATCCTTGGGCAGGGGCTCGTGAATACAGTACTATCAGTTGTATCCCCGATTATGTATTGAGAGAGGGGCATGGTGATTGTGGACAGGTAGCGTTGTTGTATATCTCGATTATGAGATCATTGGGAGTGCCGGCACGTTGGGAGAGTGGATGGATGCTACATCCCGGCGAAAAAAATCTTCACGACTGGGCCGAAGTATATTATGAAGGAGTGGGATGGGTCCCGGTAGATGTTTCATTTGGACGTTATACCCCATCAAGTGACCCTCGTGTGGTCAAATTCTATTCAACCGGCCAGGATGTGCATCGTATGGCTGTTAACCGAGGTGTGTGTGGTGAGTTTTATCCTGCCAAAAAATATGTGCGTAGTGAGACTGTAGATTTCCAGTTAGGCGAGGTTGAATCGACCAAGGGTAATCTGTTCTATCCCATGTGGGACAGCAGTCTTGAAATATTGAATTAAATATTAGTGGCTTGGATGTAAGTTGCCATATCAATAAGTTAAAATAATAGTGTTTGAATAAACCTTAAAATGATACAAGATGAAAAAATATAGAACGATTGTAATGGGGCTTGCAGCCCTTGTTGTTACATCGGGTCAGAGTGCCATAGCCGAGAGCAGAATTGACGCAACTGAAAAAGTGATAAAGGAAATAAAAGCCAAGTATGCTCCTGACAAACGCCAGATTATTTATAATGTTACAGCGCGTCAGGGTGTAGGAACAGATGTTGTGATTGATGGTGAAATCTCTGAGGGATGGATACTTGACAGTCTTGAGCATGAGCTCAGCAGTAGGGGTATAAAGTTGACAAATAGTGTCTATGTCTATCCGGATGACAAGTGGGCATTGACACGGCTGTCAGTAACTCCAATGAGGAGTGGCAAATCCCATGCCGCCGAGATGGCAACACAATCTATCATGGGAATGCCAATTAGAATTTTGTCAGAGGAAAATGATTGGTATTTGGCGCAAACTCCCGATGGTTACATCTCATGGATTCCGTCTTCATCGGTGGTAATAAAAAGTGAAGCTGAGATGAAATCGTGGCGCGAGTCACCTCGCTATGTTGTTACTTCACCGTATCAAGTAAGAGCATATATATCGCCCAAGGCAACAGGTGCCAGGGAAGTAGTAACTGATCTTGTAACCGGAAATATAGTTAGGCCAACCGGTAATAGAGAAAAGTCGGGGATGGTAGAGATAGAATTGCCTGACGGGCGTCGATGCTGGGTAGAAAAATCGGCTGTAACCCCAATCGAGGTATGGGCGGCCCAGGACTTTAACCCCGATGTAATCCTTGATCAGGCTTATTCGATGGAAGGAACACCTTATCTATGGGGTGGGGCCTCGATAAAGACTCTTGATTGTTCGGGACTGGCCAAGGTCTCCTATCTTGCTAATGGCATAATATTGATGCGTGATGCATCACAGCAGGCATTGACCGGCACTCGTATTGAAGCTGAGGACTGGCGTACATGTGAACCCGGTGATTTGTTGTTTTTCGGAAATATCAAAACAGGACGCGTGACTCACGTTGCGGTGTACGACCACGATGGCAATTATGTCCATTCGTCGGGACGAGTACGGCGCAATAGTGTTGATCCCGGTAGTGAGATTTATGAGAGGTCAGACTTTCTGCATGCGGTGCGTATTCATGGCAACGAGGGAACAAACGGCATTACTTATGCCCGCAATCACCCGTGGTATTTTAACCAGCAATAAAGACAATAATTAACGTGTTATTAACGTTATACATAAGGTGTTACGTAGCTTAGACCTGTAAAAAAATAATAATAGAAACTAATATCAACACAATATATGGATCGCAGAAATTTTCTAAAAGTAAGTGCATTAGGCGCAGCAGCTGTAGCAGTAGCAACGTCCCCCTTGTCATTATCGGCAGGAAATAAGCCAACAAGAAAAATATTTAAGCCCGGACGTCTTAATTTAACATTCGAACCCTACGAATTGCAGTTACGGCACGCTTTTAATCTTGCAAAGTATCAGCGTACTACTACACCTGGTGTCCAAGTCAGATTGACGTGTGATGGTATTGTGGGCTATGGCGAAGCGTCTATGCCTCCATATTTGGGCGAGAGTGTAGACTCGGTGTGCAAGTTTCTGTCATCGCTTGACTTGTCTCAGTTTAACGATCCGTTCAGAATAGAAGATATACATGCCTATATGGAGAGCGTAGCTCCCAACAACCGTGCTGCCAAGGCTTCGGTAGATATAGCGTTGTATGATTTGCTGGGTAAGATAATGGGGCAACCATGGTATAAAATATGGGGCCTCAATCCCGAAAATTGTCCGAACACTTCATTTACCATCGGTATTGACAAGGCCGATGTCGTGCGTCAGAAAGTTGACGAAGCTTCGCCATACAAGGTAATTAAGGTTAAGATGGGGCTGGATAATGATAAAGAATTGGTTGAAATCATCCGCAGCAAGACTGATGTGCCAATATGTGTAGATGTCAATCAGGGATGGAGCAACAAAGAGGAGGCCCTTGAGATGTGCCATTGGCTCGCCGAGCGTAACTGTCTGTTTGTTGAACAGCCTATGCCCAAAGAGATGATAGAAGAGACTGCATGGTTGAGAGAACGTTCGCCGTTGCCGTTGATTGCCGATGAATTTTTCCAGCGATTGCCTGATGTGAAGCGTGCCTCGGAGGCCTATGACGGCATAAATATCAAATTGATGAAATCGACCGGATTACATGAGGCTTATCAGATGGCAACACTTGCGCGAGCCTTGGGTATGAAGGTGATGATAGGCTGTATGACTGAAACGTCCTGTGCTGTGACTGCAGCTGCTCAGCTCTCACCATTGGTAGACTATGCTGACCTTGATGGCAATCTATTGATTGCTAATGATATATTTGATGGAATTAAGATTGTTGACGGCAAGGTCACGATTCCTGAACGTCCAGGAATTGGAGTAGAACTCATAGGTTGAGACATTAGACGTGTCTAAATCGAGTCTAAAAGGCGTCTAAAAAGTGTTTTTGATTTGTTAGCCGTTAAATGATTTGTGTGGTTAAAAAAAAATTATTAAATTTGCAGTCCGATTACGATAACATATAACAAATAGAAATACAT
The DNA here is from genome assembly GCA_017621845.1 of Muribaculaceae bacterium. Classification (GTDB taxonomy): domain Bacteria; phylum Bacteroidota; class Bacteroidia; order Bacteroidales; family Muribaculaceae; genus CAG-873. Next base: position 79,337 of record JAGASI010000026.1, on the reverse strand, counting down.
TGCAATGAAAAGAACGTTCCAACCATCTAATCGTAAGAGAGTTAACAAGCACGGTTTCCGTGAGCGTATGTCAACTCCCGAAGGCCGTAAAGTCCTCGCACGTCGTCGTGCCAAGGGTCGTGCCTATCTGACAGTGTCAGATCGTATCGCCAGCAAGTAATCGATAATTACTTTATGGCAAGAAGCCCCGTAACATATAGTTGCGGGGCTTCTTGCCGTTATATTAGTAACTATTAACATGTGTTTACCGAGGCAAGCGGTGGTAACATGGATATTGAGGATGTCTTATTTATGGTTGTGAGATGGAGCCTTAGCGACCGGCGGCTTTGGATGTGTCAACGTTGGCATCGGCGTTGATGAGTTTCTGGGCACCGCGTTTCTGATGTCCCCATTGCAGGTTGTAACTGAACCCGATAAATGGCATACGCAGGTCGACACGCATGTGTTTTTCGTTATTGTTCCAGTGGCTCAGAGATTTGGAACCTTGGTCATATCTTGCAAATGGCATAATGTATCCGGCAGAGAATTGCCAGTTTTTCCAGTTGTAATTCAGTTCGATGGCACTCATGTCTTCTCCCCATGTGATTTTCTCACCCCATAGGTCTCGTTGGGCTTTATTATAAAAGACTGACAATTCAAATCCGCGGTATGTCACCTGGAGGTCAACGTTACCACACCAGCCGTGGTTGTAAAGGGTATATCCGGTGCCTCGCATACGTTCTGCGCGATATTGGATGTATCCGCTGATAGTGAGTAGGTTGGGGATGATTTCAATCTGGGGAGCGAGGAAGAATGAGATGTTCTGGAGACCGCGTGAGTTCTCGTAGGAGGTAATCAACTTGTCATCATTCCAAGTCATCAGGGGTGTGATGGCATTGGGAGAACTGAAGGCTCGTACGCCGAATGTGCCGTTGACACGTGGTAAGTTGAACCCATATCGGAGAGTAAGCATGTAGGAGTTGGAGGTCTTGAGGTTAGGATTACCCACTTGCCATTGGAATCCGTCAAGTTGCTGAGGTACGGTATTGGTCTGGGAAAGAGAAGGCGTGGACTGCCAAGACGTGAAATTAAGTCGCAGGTTGTGTCGTGGATTGATAGAATAAGTCAATGTAGCCTGAGGGCGTGGACGCCAGGAGTGATTTCCGCGTTCAGATTCTTTAAAAAGATAGTTAGTGTAATGTACACCCATGCCGGCGGTAGCTGTCCATTTACCGAAACGTTGAAAATATTCGGCAAACATGTAAACCTTGTCTTGTCGTTGGTGAAAAACCTTGCCATCAAGATTGAGGTATGTAGAGCGGTTACGGTTGGCGGTGTATGAGGCACCGGCGGTAAATCGTGAGTTGGCCCACTTCTTGATGTAGTTGGCTTCTAACGAATATACTTGGTTGCGGTCTTTGATATTAGTGTGGACATCGGTCAGATAAGAGTCTGCGCCGGGGTATTGTTCGATGTAATCAGAGTAGGTGCGACCCCAATATAAAGAAGTGTAAAAGTTTAAGACGAGCATTTGTTTACGGGCGAGATTCTGTTGCCAATACAGCGACAGACTTGGTGTGTTGCCGTTGCTTCCTTGAGTATCAGTGAGATAAATATCTTCGGTGCCATTGCTCAGCGACAGCAAGCCGTCATAGTGTTCCTTATCGTTTAATTTGGAGTAAAGGGACAGTTCGGCGACAAAGACAGTGGTGTCGGGCTTGATATAGTTATAGCTTGCCCAAGCGTTGAGTGCATCGTTGTTAACGTGACCACCTCGTGAAGTTTCATCACGTGTGATTGGTGCTCCGTCAGGATAGGTAAATGTCTCGGTATAGTCGCGTGAGGTCTTGATGTTGTTGGTGAGTTTGCCGTAGGCACCAACTTGCCATTGGGAGTATCCCGAGTTAAATTTTGCATCAGCCATATATGTGCCAAAAGGTGTTGTCAGGATTTGTTGTACTTTGGTCATCAACGAGCCTCCCACGGTTGGGTTGGCAACGATCAGGTTGATGACATAATTGGCGCCGGCATACCTGAGTCCGGGGTTGTCAATCCATTCGACTCGCTTGATGGTCTCGGGTAGAAGTGCGCGTACTTGATCGAGAGATGCCTCGCGTCCGTTGATGCGCACTTGTACCGACTGACCGGCCGCCCGGATTGTACTTAATGCATCGTTGATTGTCAATGATGGTATCATAAGGTTGTTGATGAGCTGGATACCGTTTTTGGAGTTGTCAATGGCACTTTGGGAAGGATGGTATACATCCATGTCGGCCTTGCGTATTACTTTAGGTGCTTCAATTACTATCTCTTTAAGTTCTTCAGGTGCAATACTGTCGACAGTCTCTTGAGCAAAGGAGCCAACGGCACATCCTGCAATCATAAATAATGTTGAAATTTTACGTGACATATAAATTCTTAATAGTTGTTTATTGATTAGACGTTGCAGGAAATAGAATGTGACAGGGTATGTGAAATTTTTTGGGGGGAAACATATAAATAGGGTGCAAGTCAGAAATTATAGCTATATTTGTTGGTTGAAAAAGACACGACAGATGAAAAAACTGATATTAACGATATATCTACTGTGTGGAATAGTAATAGGCATGGAGGCGGCCAAGAAACCACAGTTGGCACCGTCCTATGCGTGGAAGGCTTCCAATCCATTGGGCCTTAGGCTCGAAAGTACTATAGACACGCTGTTTGAAAATTATTGTAGACGCTCTATTCCCTCAGCGGTGAGTGATGAATGGGCCTCGACGGGCAATCTCGGAGCCGAGGGCATGAATATGATATGGAGTGATCGGCAGTCGATGAGTGATTTTTATTTCAGAGATGCACTGAGTGCATGGTTGCCATCAGAGCAGACTATGAAGTACTATAACTCACGTGTGCCAATGACTTTATTATCATATAATGCATCAGGAGGCCGAGAGACTGCGCAGGAGCGATTGACAGGCCATTTTTCGGGGAATATCAATCGTCGCGCCCAAGTTGGAGCATTGCTTGACTACTTGTATTCCAAGGGGTCGTATGCCAATCAGGCCGTTAAAAATCTTACATGGGGCGCATCGGGGTCATATATGGGTGACCGATATGAGTTTCAGGGATTTTATAATCATTACAACTCGTTGAATAAGGAAAACGGAGGTATTACAGATGACCGTTATATCACTGATCCGGCAGCACTTCAAGGAGGCGTGTCATCAATCAACTCCAAGTCAATCCCGACCCGTTTGACTGATGCCCACACCAAGTATGTCGGTGGTCAACTGTGGATGAATCACCGTTATAAAGTCGGTCACTGGCATGAAGAGCAACTCGAGGGGGACACTGTGGTGCGACGCACTTATATACCGGTGATGTCATTTATCTGGACAATGGATTACAGCTTCGGAAAGCATCTGTTCTTGAATGGCGCTCCAGGTGAAGCTACCAATTTTTTTGACAATACTTACTTCAGTAGCACGGGCACGCGTGATGTTACCAAATATCAGTCAGTGACCAATACAGTGGGCGTGTCGATGCTTGAGGGCTTCAGTAAATGGGCTAAGTTTGGTCTTGCGGCATACGCCACCTATCAGTATCGCAAGTACACCCAAACTCCGGACACAATGTTGGTTACAGGGGACGAAATGTATACCCCTTTGCCCGAATTTTATTCATCAATAGATGAAAGCCGAGGCCAGAGCTTGCTGTGGGTGGGCGCTCAGCTGACCAAGCAACGAGGGTCGATATTGAGATATGATGTCACCGGCGAGTTAGGCGTGGTAGGTCAGGCAGCGGGTGATGTCAAGGTTTTTGGTACGGTTGATACTCGTTTCAGGTTGTTAGGAGATACGGTGGGGTTGACCGCATACGGTCACTTTAAAAACATTCATGCCCCATATCTCATGAATAACTATAGGTCCAATCACTTCATCTGGCATAATGATTTTGGTAAAACGCGGTCATTACGAGCCGGAGGACGTCTGGATATCGGTCACACCGGTACGTTACTGGATGTAGGGGTTGAAAATGTGCAAAATCATATATACTTTGGCCCCGATTGCTTGCCTGTCCAGCATGGAGGGTCAGTGCAGGTGTTCACGGCACGACTTGAACAGAAACTCCGGGTCGGGATACTTCATTGGGACAATCGTCTGACATATCAGACCACGAGTGATGACGCTGTAATTTCGTTGCCCAAGTTTGGAGTGTACACCAATCTGTATCTATTGTTCCGCATCGCGACGCTTAAGGTGCAACTTGGCGTTGACTGTGACTACTATACCAGCTACTATGCTCCCGGATACCAACCGGCGACCATGGGCTTCTATAATCAGCGAGAAGTTAAGGTAGGCAATTATCCGTTTATGAATGTATATGCCAACATGAAATTGAGCAAGGCGCGTTTTTATGTCCTCTTCTCCCATATAAATCAAGGTTGGATGGGTAACGAGTACTTTTCCTTACCCCATTACCCGATGAATCCACGTCGTTTCCAGATAGGAGTCTCGGTCGACTTTGCCAACTGACGGACTTTATGAATAGGATAAAATAATTAAATTAGTTAAGACAAAAAGACAACATAATGAGCAGGACAGAATATACATCATCGCCGGTACAGGAGGATTTAAAGCAGGCTGTAGCGGTGCTGAAAAAAGGAGGTCTCATATTGTATCCTACAGACACGGTGTGGGGTATAGGATGTGATGCTACAAACTCAGCAGCTGTAAGGCAGGTATATGCGCTGAAAGGACGAGATGATCACAAGGCCCTCATTACCCTTGTAGGAGATATCGGGATGCTTGAGCGTGTTGTCAACGATGTCCCGGACGTGGCATACAATCTTATAGAGTATAGCGAGCGCCCGTTAACTATTGTATATGATAAGGGAATAAATGTAGCACCCGAATTGATGGGCGATGATGGCACGCTGGGAGTAAGGGTTACACGCGAAGAGTTTTCGTCACGTCTGTGTCGCATGTTGGGTCGTCCCTTGGTGTCGACTTCAGCTAATATCAGTGGAGAGCCATCACCGAGAGTATTCTCTGAAATCAGTGAAGAAATAAGAGGCGGTGTTGACTATATATGTGCGAGCCGTCGTGACGAGAATGTTCCATCGCTACCCTCGACTGTGATGAGACTTTGTGGCAATGGTGAGTTTAAGGTGTTGAGACCCTGATTATCCGTGATATAATGGGATATGGTTATAAATAAGACAAAGCAACGACTGACTTATGTAACAGGTGACTATGTGATGTTGCTTGTGGGGTGGACATTATTTGCCATCCTGAGGTATCGCGTGGTTCCGTCAGAGACAATGGATGCTGACACACTCGAGCAATTTCTGAAGTTGCCCGGATTTATTGGCGGTATTATAGTGTATCCGTTGGCGATGTTGGGAATGTATTGGATGTCGGGATATTATAACTATGTCTACTTCAAGTCTCGTCTTCATGATGTAGGCAATACGGTACTGATATCATTTATAGGAACATTGCTGATATTTTTTGTGGCTCTTATTAATGATGCCCACAGCGAGCGGATGCTGAGTTATGAACTACTGGTGATATTATGGTTATGTCTATTTGTGCCTGTAATAGCTTCACGACTGATAATAACCTCTCGAACGTCCAGGCTTATCAAGAGCCATCGACTCGAGTTTAACACATTGGTTATAGGTGCCACCCAGGGAGCTCGTAAACTGGCTGAGAAGATATCGCGACGTACCCGTGGCATGGGATTCAGAATTATCGGATATGTAGATACCGATAGAGGAGACTTGACGTGCCGGGACCTCGATTTACCAATATACCATATAGATGATCTCGAAAAGGTGTGTAGCGAGAACAATGTCAGACGCTTGATTGTATCGCCCCATCGTAGTGGATTTAAAGAGACGAGTCAATTGATAAGCCGTCTGTTCCCATTGGATATGCCTATCTACATCACTCCCGACCTATATAGCCTGATAGTGACTCAGCCCAGGATTGCCGATGTTGCCGGTGAGCCGTTGATTGACATATCGCGAGCACATGCATCAGCAGCGACTGTCAACTGCAAGCGACTTGGAGATATTGTTATTTCGGCAATATCATTGGTGCTGTTGATGCCGGTGTTTTTAGTGCTATCCATAGCTATCAAGCGTGACAGCCGAGGCCCGGTGTTTTATAAACAAGAGCGTATAGGTTATCATAAACGTCCGTTTAATATATATAAATTCAGGACAATGACCATTGATGCCGAGAGTGAAGGACCGGCATTGTCAAGTCTTGATGACCCGCGTATCACACGTCTGGGACATTATATGAGGAAATATCGTCTCGATGAGTTGCCTCAATTCTGGAATGTTCTTAAGGGAGACATGTCTATAGTAGGGCCACGCCCCGAGCGTGACTACTATATCAAGCAGATTGTGGCTCGTGTGCCCTACTATAATCTGATACACCAAGTGAGGCCGGGTATTACCTCGTGGGGCATGGTGAAATTTGGATATGCCAGCTCGGTTGATCAAATGATAGAGCGTCTGAGATATGACTTGCTTTATATAGATAACGTCTCACTTAATGTTGATCTCAAGATAATACTATATACAGTCAATACAGTTATTACCGGCAAAGGAGTATAAATAAGCATAAAAACAAACAGCTATGGCAATGAAACCCCAGAAACAGCCGTCACGTAATGTCAGTGGATTGTTTATGAATTTTCTCTCCTGGCGTGAGCGTCATGTCAAGGAGAAAAATTTTCTTGTGGTATTGGCATTGTTTGTCGGATTGCTATGTGGGCTTGCAGCTATTTTGCTGAAGTGGCTTATCAGCTCTATTTCCGGTGCACTTACATCACATATCTCGGTCTATCAGGGCAATTATCTGTATATATTGTTGCCATCGATAGGAGTAATTCTTACTGTGTTGTATGTCAGGTATTTTGTAAAGGATAATATATCCCATGGTGTTACCAAGGTACTATATGCCATCTCACGTAATAAGAGTCGATTGAAACGACATAATATGTATACATCGGTGGTCGCCAGTTCGATAACGATTGGATTTGGAGGTTCGGTTGGAGCTGAAGGCCCTATCGTGTATACCGGAGGTGCGATAGGTTCCAATATAGGTCAGTGGTTCAGGATGTCACCACGCAATATTATGTTGCTGGTAGGATGTGGAGCAGCGGCCGGCATTGCAGGTATATTCAAGGCCCCGATAGCCGGACTGTTGTTTACTCTCGAGGTACTGATGATAGACCTGACCACGGTGTCGGTTATGCCCTTATTGATAGCTTCAATTACGTCGACTACAATTGCCTATGTATATACGGGATATGACTTTGAATTTTTCTTTGCCCAAAGTGAAGATTTCTATGCGGCCAAGATACCGTTTGCGTTGATTTTAGGCGTGTTATGTGGCTTGGTGTCGCTTTATTTCACTCGGGTGATGAATATGATGGAAAACTTCTTCAACCGCATGAAGAGCCGAGTCACCAAGTTGGCGATAGGATGTGGCATACTCTCGTTATTGGTATTCTTGTTTCCACCGCTTTATGGCGAGGGTTATGATTCAATTATCGAATTGCTCAGTGGTGACACATCGGCGATTGTAAATGGCTCGATATTCTATTCCGAGGGGTCCTCATCGTGGTTTATCCTATTGTTTATTTTAATGATTGTTGCATTTAAAGTGTTTGCGACATCGGCGACCAACGGTGCCGGCGGTGTGGGAGGAACGTTTGCACCCTCATTATATGTGGGATGTATGACCGGATTTGTGTTTGCCTATGCTGCCAATATGATGGGCTTTGATGAGATTTCGACCAAAAACTTTGCGCTCATAGGCATGGCCGGTGTGATGTCGGGCGTTATGCACGCCCCATTGATGGCAATCTTCCTTACGGCTGAACTGACAGGCGGCTATCAGCTTTTCTTACCGTTGCTTATCGTCTCGACTGTATCTTATGCTACTATCAAGATGTTTGAACCTTATAGTATTTATGCGATGCGACTTGCCCAGCGTGGAGACCTGTTGACCCACCATAAGGATAAGGCAGTGCTTACGCTACTCAAGGTTAATAATGTTATTGAAAATGACCTGTTGTCAGTGACCCCCGACATGAACCTCAAGCAGATGGTAGACACCATTTCCAAGTCTCACCGCAATATCTTTCCAGTTCTGGATGACGAGAATAAGCTCGTGGGTATAGTGTTGTTGGATGATATAAGAAATATCATGTTCCGAGCCGACCTGTATAAGAAGATGTATGTGGGCAACTTTATGTCATCGCCACCGGCTGTTGTCGAGATTAAAGAATCAATGGACATGGTGATGAAGAAGTTTGATGACACCGGAGCTTGGAATCTCCCCGTGGTAGATAATGGCAAGTATGTGGGTTTTGTGTCCAAATCCAAGATATTCAACTCCTACCGCCGTGTACTCCGCCACTATTGTGAGGATTGAAATCATTCCACTGTACGCCTTAGCAGTGCTGTATTATGTCGCCGACTAAGAGTCCTGCAACAAAAGTAAATGAAGGTGACGTGGTCTTAACTTATTCAGTAGGTTGGTTATCTGAAGTAACCGCGTTCGACCATTAACTCTGATAGTTTCCAGGCTTGTTTAAGGTCGTTCAGAGTAGCCGGGGATGGATTGCCCGAGGCAGTACCATAGGCATCGACGACACCTTGGTGGTCGGGGTTGGATAGTACGCTGTTGCCTATGCCGGGATAAGGGTAGTTGTTTACACCCATGATTTCGAGCACGGTAGGGAAGATATCTATTTGTCCGACAACGCGGTTAATCTCTTGCCCGGGGACACCGGTGTTGAGGGCCATGAAGAAGATGTCAGATGAAATGATTTTGTCGCTAAGACATGTCTGTCGAGGCTCGTGGTCCGATGCTATCATAATTACCGAGTTGTCAAACTTGCCGGATGCCTTTAGCGCATCTATAAATTGGCCAAACCTTTCATCAAAAATTCTTACTTGTTCGAGATAATTGAGATCTCGTGGATCTTGATTGGCCGTTGAGGATATTGCAGATGGTTTATCAATGGTATGATTGTAGGGGTCGTGCATCGTTAGGGTGGTTATCTCACAGAAAAATTGTGTGCGTGTGTTGGATATAATCTTGGCCGCCTTGTTGAGTATCTCTTTGTCATCTAGCCAGTTGTTGCTGTCGGCAGCATATAAATGATTGTATCCATAGCTGATGTTGGTAGTACTGTGATTATAGAATGTGGGCTGTTCACCAATAACTTCAAAGTTCAGTGGGTATTTTAAAGCTTTGGCCAACGAGGGGTAGGAGGCTGAGGCATATCGCTTGGCGACAACACTGTTGAGGAGTGGGAGTAAGCCGGTGTTATAAATAAATTGTCCGTCGGACGAGCGTCCATGCTTGGTTTGAGCAACGACATGCCTCATGATAACTGCAGTGCTGTCCTTGGCTATCAAACGGTCTATATTTGGAGTCACAGCGACTCCATTGATATTATAACCAACAGCGTCGGCGCTGAGAGATTCAACAATGATTAATATGAGATTGCGTTGGCGGTTAGGTATATAGGCCTGATTAAACGATGTCGACTTGGCGCGTTTTTGAGCCCAGAAGGCGTCGATATCGGCTCGGTCATCGGCCGAAAGCGATTTTGGGAAAAAAGTGCTTTCAATCTGCCATGACATGTACTGGACATACCCCATGCGGCTAAGGTGCTGGGTGAGTTTATAGCATTTTCCCTCGGTAATGTCCATAAGATTCATGACTGTCTCATACAATGGTCGTTTAACCTGGTATTGATTGAGAAAGTGAGCGGCACGGTCGACATAGGCCAATACATATACCAATAATGTCATAGTCGTTATCATTATTCGGCAACTTAAAGGTAATGCCGGGGCTTTAAGCCAATGTTTCCGATATAGTAAAATGACAATACCAAAGAATACAACAGGTAACAACATCATCCAATCATCTCGGAGAACATGTACCCAGAAGGCATCAATGACTCGGTCTTGCATGTTGCCGCCCATGCCAACCGACTCCAATGGCATCAAGTCATAAAATGCACGGCAATACCATAAATTGACATAACAAAATATTGTCATGCCTATGATAGGAATCCATACCAACATGCGCCAACGACCTTTGAGCCATAGTAATGGTATCATTATTACCATCACGTCGGCAATGACTTGCAAAATCGGGACGTTAAGCCAGGGATTGGACTTGTATATCCAGTCCTCAAAAATCAATAATTGTATAGAGACAGACACTACGGCCACTACATAGATGACAAATGATGGCTGTGTGATGAAATTATATATTTGGTGAGCTATGAATGATATATTATTCTTATTGAATGTGATGCTGTGGCTCATGTTGACCTTGAAATGATGGACAGTTGTTCAAAGAAACAAAAGTACAAAAATTTTATTACACTGGGTTAGGTGTTTTTGTCCTCTCCCCCTTAAATAAGGGGGGCACGAAAATAGGAGGTGTAGGAGAGAGAGATCTTAAATAATCCCTATGGTTATTGAGGGTCAACGTCATAGTATAACGTCACACCACGGTTGTCGGGGTGGATGCGGAACTCTTCAAAGATGTTGGCGAGAAATTCCTTGGCTTTGGTTATGGAAGCTTGAAGTTCAAACTTGAGCATAATCTTGCGTATGTGCATATTTTGAACGCGGCCTACATGAGGTGTCTCGGGGCCAAACACGCGTGTGCCGAATAACTCTCTGAGTCGTCGGGCATAACGCTGGGCTATTTCTTCACATGACTGAGGGTCGCGATGCTTGACATAAATATATATCACGCGAGCAAATGGCGGATAGTTATAGGTCTGTCTCTCAATGAGCTGGTCGTGGACGTAGTGCTCATAGTCATGTCTGGTGACATGGTTGAGCAGGGGATGGTCGGGAGTATATGTCTGGATGATGACGCGTCCAGGTATATCCTTGCGACGGCCGGCACGGCCGGCAACTTGTTCGAGCATGTTGAAGGCTCGTTCAGCCGAACGGAAGTCGGGCATGTTTATTATAGTGTCGGCATTGAGTACTACAACAGTCGAGACATCAGAGAAGTCCAATCCCTTGGTTACCATCTGGGTTCCCACCAGGACATCTGCCTTGTGTGCCGAGAAGGAGTCGATAATTGTCTCATAGTCATCCTTGTTGCGAGTAGTGTCAAGGTCCATTCTGAGAATTTTGGCTCCTGGCAAATACTTTTCAATGTCATCTTCGACACGCTCGGTGCCATATCCCACGATATCGATGTCGGTAGACCCACACACAGGACATACCTTGGGAATGGGTGCCGGTGTGCCACAATAATGACACTCCATACGGTTTAAGTTGCGATGGTAGGTCAGCGATACGTCACACGATGCACAATGCGGGACATAGGCACATTGCTTACAGCGGGCAAACGGCGAAAATCCGCGGCGGTTATGGAAGAAAATCACCTGGCGGCCGTTCTCCAAGGCTTCACGTGCGTGGCGTATAGTTGACACGTCCAGGGCTCCACGATTGTCCCGACGCTGACGTGAAAACTTCATGTCAACTATGTCAATCACCGGTAATGATACCCCTTGGTAACGTTCAGAGAGGGTTACCAATCCAAATTTGCCCGTCGTGGCCTTGTAATAGGTCTCGACCGATGGTGTGGCACTACCCAACAGGGTCTTGGCTCCATGCATTGAGGCGAGTACCATAGCGACATCGCGGCCATTGTATCGTGGTGCCGGGTCATATTGCTTGTAACTTGACTCGTGCTCTTCATCAACAATAACCAGTCCCAGGTGGGAGAAAGGCAAGAATACCGATGAGCGTGCCCCGATGACAACATACGGCTCGGTGCTGTCAAGGATTTGTTTCCAGGTCTCGACACGGCGGCTGTCAGAAAACTTGGAGTGATAGACTATTACACGGTGTCCAAACACACGTTGGATGCGCTCGGTGAGTTGGGTGGTGAGAGCTATTTCGGGGACGAGAAATAATACTTGTCGCCCTTGTTTGAGTATATAATCAATAAGATGGAGATAAATTTCGGTCTTGCCCGATGAAGTCACGCCGTGTAATAAAGTCACCGACTTAGTCACAAAGCTGTGGTGTAACTCGTCGAGGGCCTTGGATTGAGCCTCGGAGAGTGTTGGAAGTTCACCAATAGTTTGCCCCGAGAATGTATAGCGTGATATTTCGCGCTTGAATTCGGTAATTAGTCCCTTGCGTTTAAGTTCGTTGATAATCTGTGCTGAGACGTTGGCCTTTTCGGTGAGGGCTTTGCGTGCCACCTCCTTGACCGGTCGGTCGAGCCTCATAAAGTCCGACATCTGCAATAGTGTCATCAGCGCTCGCTCTTGTACCTTGGCTCCCTTGACAGAGTCAAACATAGCCTGAAGTGCCGAGCTGTCACCACGTGGTATGGAGATTGAGAGTATGCGTTGGGTTATGGGGCGATAACGCTCGATAAGTTTTTCGGATACGATAACTATGCCACGCTCGATTAGTTGGTGTAGCAATGGCTGGATATTTTTGTTGGAAGTGCGACGAGCCAGTTTGTCAGTGGGCATTTTACCATCATGAAGTAAAGTCTGGTATATTCCGATCTCGTCATCGTTAAGATGCTCGAGCAGATCATCGTCGAGGTCGGGATTGATCTCCACAACAGTCTCACTCTCTAATTTGAGAGCTGAGGGCAGAGCTGCCTTATAGACTTCTCCTGTCGAGCACATATAGTAATCGGCAATCCATTGCCATAACTTCATTTGAGGAAATTTTACAATGGGATTTTGGTCGGGGAGCCATGCTATGTCTTTGACTTGATAGTCTCCGGTGAAAAAATTATTGACGCTTTCGACAATACCGGTGTAATATTTGGTGTTGCCAAATGGAACAACTGCTCTAAACCCGGGCTTGATTATATCCACCATTTCATCCGGGATGTGGTAGGTGAATGATGAGCGGATTGGGAGCGGAAGTAATATCTGAGCGTAGTGACCGGTGTGCATATCAATCGAGGGTGTATCTTTTACGTGATACAAATTTAACTCGAAATTCTGGGATGCCGTGTTTTGAAAAGGAAAAAATTGTAAATTTGTGCTTTGGCAAATCAAAAAAACGCAAATTGCGATAGCTTAACCTGATTAAGTTATAATACTTTGGAATAGTAAGATGAATAACGAGATATACAACTTTGACTGTGTCGTGGACCGTCACGATACTTATGCGACAAAATTTGAGGAGATGGACCGCAAGTTCGGCCGTCATGATTTATTACCGTTTTGGATTGCCGATATGGATTTTCAGGCATGTCCGGCAATAATTGACGCTCTGCGTAATAGGCTAAATCATACAGTGCTAGGCTATACGACACCTCCTGATGAGTTCTGGTCGAGTATTACCACTTGGCTGGCACGGCGTCATGGCTGGCATGTTGCCAATAATGAGGTGACTTTTATGCCAGGCTTGAAGAAAGCATTAAGTCTGTGTATCAATTATTTCTCGCGTCCCGGAGATGCTGTTGTCATCCAACCCCCCGTCTATCACTCGTTTAGGTCGGTAATAGAGGGTAATGGACGGCGTGTCGCCGATAATCCTTTAATACGCGATGCCGCCGGTCGCTACAAAATGGATATAGAGGGACTTATACAAGTTATTCATGCCGAGCGCCCGACAATGATGATAGTGTGTAATCCGCACAATCCCATAGGTTTACAATGGGATGCTGATACTTTAAGCCGTGTTGCCGAAGTGTGTCGTGACAATGGAGTGGTTCTCGTCTCAGACGAGATATACGGTGATATGATGCTTGGTGGGCGTCGCCATATACCTACTGCCTCAGTGTCACCTGTGGCCAAAGATATTACCATAACACTTGGCGCACCGTCCAAGACATTCAATATTCCAGGTATAGTCAGTGCATGGGCAGTCGTGAGGTCACCCGAAGTGCGTGAGCCGTTTTTCAACTGGTTGACAGCAAGTGAGTTTAATGCACCCCCAATAGCGGCTATGGTAGCTACGCAGGCGGCATATGAAAACGGTGGAGAGTGGCTTGATCAGGCGCTGAAATATCTTCAGGATAATGTCAATTTTGCGGCTGAATACTGTGATCGGCATATTCCCGGAGTGAAGTTGTATCGCCCGGAGGCTTCATTTACTGTGTGGCTCGACTTTAACGAGCTGGGCCTTAGCCGTGAAGCCCTTGTGAAATTGCTTGTCGAGCGTGGACACCTTGCCCTCAGTGAGGGAAGTACCTTTGGTAACGAAGGGTATGGCTTTATGCGTATGAATATCGGGGTACCCCGGACTATATTGGAGAGTGGCTTGTCAAACCTGGCCACAGCAGTTAGCTCGCTCCACGCCGATGAAAAGGCATTTACCGGTGGTAATATAACTAATATCCCATTTGTTAAGATGAATGGATTGGGCAATAACTTTGTATATGTTGACTGTATGGAACGCCCTATCGATAATCCTTCAGAGTTGGCCCGTCAAATCAGTCGTCGTCATACAGGTGTGGGAGCCGATGGCATTATAGCTATCCTGCCCGGTGATAAAGCTGATTGTCGTATGCGCATCTTTAATGCTGATGGCTCAGAGGCTCAGATGTGTGGCAATGGTATACGATGTGTCGCCAAGTATATCTATGACAACCGGTTGGTAAGCGATACACGTATTACCATCGAAACTCTCAGTGGTGTCAAAACCGTTGAGGTACATCCAGGCATCGACGGACTCACTGATACGGTGACCGTTGATATGGGTGCACCTAAGTTTATGGTTGAAGATGTTCCGGTCAACTTTGATGGTGCTATTATGGTCAATGTGCCGGTCAAGGTGGAAAATCGAGAGCTTGGGGTGACAGCCGTGTCGATGGGCAACCCTCATGGTGTGGTCTTTGTCGACAACTTTGACAATGATATAGTATCGACCGTCGGCCCGGTGCTTGAGACTCATGAAATATGGCCGGAAAAGGCTAATATAGAGTTTGTAAGAGTTGATGACCTGCATACATTGTCGATGAGAGCCTGGGAGCGAGGAGCCGGCGAGACTATGGCATGTGGAACCGGAGCTTGTGCCGCCGCTGCCGCCGCTGTTGCCACCGGACGTGCCAAGTGGCCTGTGACAATGCGCCTGATAGGTGGTAACCTGGTGATAGACAAGGCTGATAATGGTAATATATTGATGACCGGTCCTGCTGTCACTGAGTATGCAGGTACTTATTATCAGAGCTCATCACCCGTGGATTGATATGTTGTCTTTATTGCCGATAAAGCCTAATAGTGGCCAAATGTGCGCTTTTAGTTCGTGGTTTGGCGATTACTATAAAAAATAATTGTAAATTTGTGTCCGATTTTGGGTGGCAAACCGATGTCTCGAGCTCGATTGAAATTATACTGAGATTGAGATATAGGTTTGTTGACCTGTTGTGGTTAATAATTGGCCAATAAAAGATAATAAACTCCAAAAAAGTTACTTTACAAATTAACAATGAAACCATCATTACTTGTGTTAGCTGCCGGTATGGGAAGCCGTTACGGTGGCCTCAAACAGCTTGATTGCCTTGGACCACATGGCGAGACAATTATGGACTATTCGGTCTACGATGCAGTTAAGGCTGGATTTGGCCGCATAGTGTTTGTCATACGTAAGGATTTTGAGGAAGCTTTCAGAACCAAAGTTCTATCAAAGTATAAAGATTTTACAGACGTCAAGGTAGTTTTTCAAGATCTTGATGCACTCCCTGACGGTTATGCACTTCCTCAGGACCGCACACGCCCATGGGGTACCAACCATGCCATCATGATGGGCGAGAGCGTTATTGACGGGCCGTTTGCAGTGATTAATGCCGATGACTTCTATGGCCGAGATGCTTTTGAAGTTATAGCTCGCGAACTTAAAGAACACACCGGTGATAGCGGACAATACTGTATGGTGGGATTTCCTGTGGGCAATACCATGACCGAGAATGGCTCAGTGTCTCGAGGTGTTTGTAAAGTGCAGGACGGCGTACTCCAAAAAATCGTTGAGCGTCGTGCGATATCTTATGCCGATGACCACTCGATAGTATATGATGATGAGAATGGTGGTCAGGGATTGCTTGATGCCGATGTCCCGGTATCAATGAACCTGTGGGGATTTGGTAAAGACTATTTCAAATATTCGTCCCGTGAGTTCAAGCGATTTCTTGACAAGTATCTCAACGACAACAAACGTGAGTTTTTTATACCCTCGGTGGTCGACAAACTTATCGGCAATAAAGAAGCTGCTGTCAAGGTGCTTCACACTGATTCCCAGTGGTTTGGTGTGACTTATGCCCGGGATAGAGACAATGTTGTCAATCGCTTGGCCCAATTACATGCCGATGGAATTTATCCTGAATCACTCTTTGAATAATACTGATGCAATATAGGTTACAAGCAACAGACCCCAATAGTCGTGCCCGTGCCGGTGTTATTACCACTGCACACGGAGAGATACAGACCCCGATATTCATGCCGGTAGGTACAGTGGGGTCGGTCAAGGGAGTTCACTTCCACGAGCTCAGAGATGAAGTCAAGGCTCAAATCATTCTGGGCAACACTTATCACCTATATTTGCGTCCAGGAGTCGAAATACTTAATCGGGCGGGAGGGTTGCATAAGTTTATCGGCTGGGAGCGCCCGATATTGACCGACAGTGGTGGCTTCCAGGTGTTTTCGTTGAGTGCCAACCGTAAACTCACTGAAGAAGGAGCCCACTTCCGTTCCCATATTGACGGGTCCAAGCATCTGTTTACACCCGAGAATGTCGTGGATATACAACGCATGATAGGGTCGGATATCATGATGGCGTTGGATGAGTGCCCTCCGGGGACCTCAGAGTACAGCTATGCACGCAAGTCTCTCGACTTGACTTTAAAATGGATGGACCGAGGTTGGCGACATTACAAGGAGACAGAGGGACTCTATGGATACTCTCAGGCGTGGTTCCCTATTGTTCAAGGCTGTACATACCCTGAGTTGAGACGCGAGTCGGCAACACGTGTTGCCGAATTGGGAGCCGATGGTAATGCTATAGGTGGCTTGGCTGTCGGAGAACCGGCCGAAGTGATGTATGAGATGATTGACGTGGTCAATGAGATACTTCCTGCCGATCGTCCCCGCTATCTTATGGGTGTGGGTACTCCTGTCAATATCCTCGAGGCTATAGACCGAGGTGTAGACATGATGGATTGTGTGATGCCTACTCGTAATGGACGCAATGGCATGTTGTTCACCCCCGAGGGGACAATGAATATGCGTAATAAGAAGTGGGCCGATGATTTTACTCCCTTGTGGGAAGACGGGCCTTCATATGTCGATCGCGTGTATACCAAGGCCTATCTCAGGCATCTGTTTATCGCCGAGGAATTGCTCGCGATGCAGATAGCCTCGATACATAACCTCTCATTCTATCTGTGGTTGGTTGGGGAGGCTCGGCGCCATATTATCGACGGTGATTTCCATGCCTGGAAAACCGATATGGTAACCCGCCTCGGCCGACGGTTGTAATTATTGATTGTTGAATTGATTTTAGCGGTTTATAAATAGAGTGTTCAAGGTCCTTGACAGATATATAATAAAAAAATTCCTGGGAACATATGTCTTTGCCATCATTTTGGTATTGGCAATTGTCGTGATGTTTGACGTCAACGAGAAGTTGGATGCATTCATGAAGGCACCTCTTAAGGCTACGATATTTGACTACTATGTCAACTTTATCCCTTATTTTGCCAATCAGTTTGCTCCTCTGTTCACGTTTATAGCTGTCATCTTTTTTACCTCCAAACTGGCTGCCCATAGCGAGATTGTAGCCATCCTTTCTACGGGTATGAGTTTCAGGCGATTGCTGAGACCATATATGGTATCGGCGGCTGTGATTGCGGCTTTGACATTCTTTCTTACATCCTATGTTATTCCGCCTGCCAATGTCAAACGTATCGACTATACCAACCAGTATGTCAAAAATAAACGCGTAGACTATGGGGCTAATATCATGTTGATGGTGGCACCCGGAGAGATTGCTTATATCAATCGATATGATAATATAACCAAGATAGGTGCCAAGTTTTCGCTTGAGAAGTTTGATGACAACAAGAAGCTTGTTTCTCGTCTTACAGCCCAAAGCATCAAGTGGGATACCCTCTACAATTGGACAGTCAGAGATTATGTTATCCGCGATTTTAAAGGTAATAGGGAGTATATTACGCGAGGCACTTCGTTGGACACGATAATACCGTTTGAACCACGCGATTTCCTTATCTCGGCCAATGATCACGAGAAAATGAAGACATCAGAGCTTAAGGAATATGTCGAGCGCCAACGCGAACGTGGCGTGGCAAATATCCAGGCATTCGAGATTGAATATCACCGTCGTTATGCAATGACTGCAGCGGCTTTTATTCTCACGGTGATAGGCATGTCATTGTCATCGCGTAAGGCTCGTGGCGGTATGGGCCTAAACATTGGTATAGGTCTGGTATTGAGTTTCAGCTATATATTATTCATGACTATAACCCAGACATTTGCTCAGTCTGATTTGACGTCTCCGATGTTGGCAATGTGGATTCCCAACATAATATATGCGGTCATTGCACTTGTCCTATACTTGAAAGCCGCGCGTTAACCATCATGTATCCTATGTGGTCATGCGGGTAGATTGGCATATAGATAGGTCATATAGGCGATATAAAGCAAGACCAATATGACACCTTCAAGGCGAGTGAAGCGTCGGTTGCCCCACCACCATCCCATTGCCCAGAATACCAATGTGGTGAATGTCAGGAATAAAAGATCAACGATATTGATGGTGCCAAATGGTAATTGGGTTATAGTAGAGGTGCATCCCAGGACAAAGAAGATGTTGAAAATGTTAGAACCTATGACATTGCCCAAGGCAATGCCTGATGAACCTTTATAGGCGGCAACAGCCGATGTTGCCAATTCGGGTAATGATGTTCCGGCAGCAAGGATTGTCAAACCGATAAGACCTTCAGACCAACCCAGTTCACGCGCAAGAGATGAGGCATTGCCGACAAACATCTCACCACCGATGACAAGTGCCGCCAGCCCACCCAAAAGCAATGTCAGCGCTTTCCATAAGGGCTTTATTTTTATTGCGGTTTCAGAGTTGTCTTCGGTCGTGGTCTCGGGATTTTTGCGAGCGCTATTCAAGGTATACCTCATAAATATTATAAAAAATATCAGCAACAGAATACCATCGACACGAGTCAATATCATGTCCTGAGCGCCATCTAACCATACACTGCTACCCATCACCAATAGTACTACTGATGATAATAATACCAGAGGAATTTCGCCTGTCAAGATACCTCGGCCAACAGGTATAGGCCTGATAATCGCGCATAGTCCTACAATAACCAGAATATTAAAGATGTTGGATCCCACGATATTTCCTATTGCCATCTGTCCCGAGGCGCTGAGGGCTCCGGTTATAGATACCATAAGCTCGGGTGCGCTCGTCATCATCGACACTATGGTGAGACCGATGATGAAATCCGACAGCCCCATACGCTTGGCCAGGGATGTCGCTCCGTCAGTCATATAATTGGCTCCGGCAAGTATTAATGCCAGGCCTGTAATCAATAATACTATATCAAGTAACATGATAGGTCAATTATTTCAATTGTAAAATTATAAAATGCCTATATGTCTAAACATGTCGGCATAATACCGGGCTTTTTGTTCGAGAGGTAGGGGATAGGCCCGTGAAGTCGATGGCATGCGCCATATATCGAGACCGTCGGGCGATGTCACCATCTTGCCCTTGGCAGGAGCCTCAGTGCCGGTAATTTCAGCTATGACCGAGGCCGCTTTCTCGCCGGTCGAGGCTATGGTGTGACACGATGGTATTTTCTCAAGTAATTCATATAATGGGACCGGCTCGATAATTTCGAGGTATTTATCCGAGGCGTTATTCTTTAGACGTCTGACTGCACGCCCCGTGTCGTTGAGCGCTATTCCTTTTTCATCCAGGAGATTTTTAATGGCGGCAAGATTATAGCATCGGCCGTCGGTATCAAGTAATGCACGACGGTCTCCCATAAATAACAGTCCCATCATAGGCCAAAAATCATTGGTGCGGTTGGGATAATAAAAATCCATAGCCCATCGATGAGGTTGAGGAGGGAATGTACCCATTATCAGCACTCGTGCGCCTTCAGGGATATATGGGGGCCAAGGATGATATTCGAGTGGAATGTTTTCTTGCACGGTACAATCTGAATGTGAGGATGAGTTATAATTTCAATAGGTTATAATTTTCAATACAAAGTTATGACTTTTAAACCATAATTGATTAATTTTGTGAGTGAAATAACTGTTAATGCCGGTGGTCAATCCACGTGGGTGAGATCCCGGTCATATATTTAGTGTATGGTCGATGAATAAAAAATATATATATGGCATATTTGTCGTGTTTCTTTTATGTATGACAAATGTTAAGGCTGAGACTAATGATGATTTTCTTAAGACCCGTCGGGTGGTTAATTCTCAGGAATTAATAAATATGTTGCCAGGCAATATCTTGTATACATATACCGATGTGTTTAATCCATATCGCGATTATGACTATGAGGCTGATGTTTATCAACATCAATTCCCTAATGGCGTGAGTTGTTATCAGCTTGTGTATGATAAAGAGTATGGCGGATGCACGTTGATATATATTGTTAACAAAAAGGGTGAGGTAACTGATTTGATAGATATAGGTTATGTTGGTAAGTCAACCCCGGAAAAATCAACTTATGCTTTGGGTTACCCGGGAGAGCTGCCTGAATTTGGTTTGCAAACCGGCTCTGATTGCATTGGTAAGGTTGATGATAACCAAAATACTATCACAATTAAGAGAAGGGTTAATTTAATGGCTGATGAGGCCGGTGATTCATATACACTATATGATGTTGACCTTGTATATAAAGTTGATAGCAAGGGTAAATTAAAGTTTGTGAAGTTTATCGACAATAAGGATGATTTTGATAAATTAATCTCGGATTATGAGTTGTGGTACCAGTGGTTAAGAGCTGACAGGCCTCCTACAATCGCGACAAAGAGGATTGTATATAATGAGTCCCACTCGGTGATTTTAAGTCGTCCGATGAGTATGGGGTCGTTGCTCGTGATAAATGACTTGGGAAAAGTTATAGAATTTTTTACGGATGAAACAGATACTGCCGAGCCCGCAAATTTAAATTATAATTATGAACATCAGATATCGCTTTTCCCTGATGATTTTGTCAAAAAGTTTAAATCGGTATCTATTTCTGACGCTAAAAAATTTAAGTGGTTAGGAGATGCCTCAGGCACCGGAGCTATCCATTATATCAAAGATAAAAAACTGAGAGATTATATTTTTGAAGGGCTGAAAAGATATTCAAAAATACCAGACGAACCTAAACCTGTAGCGGATTATAAATGATGAAAATAAAAATAAAACATTTGGCGGTCAGCCTTGTGCTGACAATGTTAGGCGTTGAGTGTCAAGCAATCAAATCATCGGAATTGAAATATTTTGATGCGGGTCAATTTCCGGTGATAGGAACATTGGCTCGGGATGCCACTAAAGAATACTCGCGGTTACCCGACTCATTGGAAAACGTTGTGCGCAAGGATGTATGGGAGCTGGGGAAGGATCCGGCCGGTATGGCTGTGAGATTTAGGACAGACGCTTCGGCAATAGGGGCGCGGTGGAAATCACTGCGTAAGTTCAATATGAATCACATGACTGCCACGGGAGTGCGTGGTCTCGACTTGTATGTCTTGGATAACGGCAGGTGGACAACTCTCTCAAGCGGTCGGCCCGCATTTAATGACCACTATACGTCAACGGTAATTATGACTGACATGAAGCCTCAGATGAGAGAGTATATGCTGTATTTGCCGTTATATGACGGTATCGATTCATTGATGATAGGCGTGGACTCGACAGCAGTGATTTTGCCTCCGGCGATAAATTCGCCTCGTCGTGAGCGACCGATAATAATGTATGGCACAAGTATATTGCAGGGCGGTTGTGCCAGTCGACCGGGTATGTGTCACACTTCGATTATCGAGCGTATGCTTGACCGTGAGGTTATTAATCTCGGGTTCAGTGGCAATGCCAAGCTGGACATTGAAATTGCAAGATTGATTGCCGGTTGTCCCAATCCCGGCGTAGTCGTAATCGATGCGTTGCCTAATCTTAAAACTCCTGAGTTGATTGAGAGACTTCCGATATTTTACAAAACGATACGAGATGCACACCCGGATGTACCTATAATTTTGGTCGAGAGCCCGATATTTCCCCTGATGAGATTTAACATGGAGACTCTCGCTACTATTACCGATAAAAACAATGCGCTAAAGAAGCTTTACGATAGATTTGTAGCTGATGGAGATGATAAGATAACCTACTTCAAGGGCGAAGATATATTAGGAGACTGTGTCGAGGGAACAGTGGACAATTATCATTTTACCGACATGGGCTTCAGTCATTATGCCGATGCTCTATCACCGCATATCAAGGCGTTACTTGAAGAATAGTGTCCGATATGGGTATGAAAAAAGATAATATATTTGAAAAGCTTGAGAGCCAACAATGGCTTTATGGGTCGGCAAATGACTATCCTGAGGTATTGGCGGCATTGCGCAGAGCCGCTGATGTGTGTCATCAGATTAACTTTATGCCCCCGTATGAAGTCGATAAACGTCGGGTGTTGCTTAAGGAACTTCTTGGGGAGATAAGTGATACAGCAACAGTAAACCCTCCGTTTCGTTGTGACTTTGGATTTAATATATATATAGGTCAAGGTTCGGTAATCAACTTTAATCTTACTGTATTGGACGAGGCATCAGTAACCATTGAGGATAATGTTATGATTGGGCCTAATTGTCAGTTGATTACCATTACTCATGCTCTTGATGAGGAGCAACGTGTTGATGGTGTTATGCAGGCACGTCCAATAAGGATATGTAAGGGTGCATGGTTGGCGGCGGGGGTGACGGTACTTCCCGGTGTTACTATAGGCGAGGGAGCTGTGATAGGGGCCGGAAGCGTGGTGACCAAGTCGATACCGGCAGGGGTGTTGGCAGTCGGTAACCCCTGTCATGTCTTGAGGTCTATTGATGACGGTGATATTGTAGATGGTGTGACTGAGATGTGACGTTTGCGCTGATACATTGACAGAATATGTGGATTAGGTTTTTAACAATATTGCAGAATAATTAAGTTAAAAGCCAATGATAAATTAAAGCCATTTGTAATTTTAACTATTGTAATTGTAATTTATTGAGCTTTTTAACTATAATATAATTGTGGAGATGGACAAAATCGTGTAATTTTGCAACCAAGTAAATGTCATCGTGACGATGATAAAAATTGAAAGCATGATAGATTGAATAGTTGCAAGGCAACGATATTAAAGCATTGTGTTCAATCAATGATAATAATAGCCAATCACTTAATTTGTAACAAGTTTATAATCATGAGTGAGTTTGCAATATTGTAAAAGGTGGAACGTAAAGCTGCATATCTGATTCATGCAATCAATTTAGGGTTAGTATAGATTGTTAGTTCAGTCAGCCTTAAGCCATAGATAGGGCTGAAAATCAATCAAAGAAAAATGTGTTTTATGTTAGTTATGTAGGACTGAAAATAGTCCAATGAAGGGAGGCCTCGCGAGAAGTCTCCCTTTGTCGTGATATAGTGGATATAAAGGGTGGAAATCACTACACCGGAGAAAGATTATGAAATGACATCCGGTTTCTTCGTGACACTCAATTAGAACCGGGGTCGGTATTGGTGCCTGAAACATTACCGGTAATGACATCCTGGACATCGTTATGCTCGGGATTTTGCCAATCATTAACCCCCGGGGAGTCGGCATGAGCAGTAGTGACGGTATAGGTGTCAAGTACATTGCTGCGACGGGTGTCTACATGGGTTTTGGAATTTACCCAGCCGATATACACGAGGACTCCGAGTGTGAGAGCCGATACCAATAGAGAAATAAGTACCCAAGCACCAAATTTGCGGTTTCGGTAATGAACTCCACGCTCGGCGCTTTCGGTGAAATTCTGGTCTGTGATGTGGTTAATCATAGTCGTTGATGATTTATGTTGAATTAATAATGTATATTTGTCTGTTTGATATTATTAACAATCAATCAGGGTTAAACGTTTTGCCGAGTCCTGTTTTTTTTAAGAGAGTAGATATAGAAATATGTAAAGGTTGTCAGAGCCGGTAAAAAATCGTACTTTTGTGGGTGAAAAATAAAAGCTATGGATATAAATCAATCGATTAAAGATATATTAGAACTCGAGAGCCGAGCCATATTGAATATTCCGGTGAATGATGCCTATGAAAAGGCAATCGACTTGATTGTAGAGCATGTACATCGTCGTGGAGGCAAGCTCGTGACCTCGGGCATGGGTAAGGCCGGCCAGATAGCCCAGAATATATCAACCACGTTTTCGTCGACGGGTACACCCGCTGTCAATTTGCATCCGGGAGAAGCTCAACATGGTGACCTTGGTGTCTTGCAACCCAATGATGTGTTGCTGCTGATTTCCAATTCGGGCAAGACATCAGAGATTGTAGAGCTTGTGGACTTAGCTCATGGGTTATATCCTCAATTGCCGTTGATTGTGATTACCGGCAACAATTCAAGCCCGTTATCACGAGTGGCCGATGTATGTCTGTGGACAGGAGGGGCCCCGGAAGTATGTCCTTTAGGATTGACCCCCACCACGTCTACAACGGTCATGACTGTCATTGGCGACATACTTGTTGTAAATACAATGAAAGCTATAGGTTTTACACGTGAGCAATATGCCAGGCGTCACCACGGAGGTTACCTCGGCTCGGCTGCTCGTGGTGATAAAGTATAAATAAATTAATTAATTCTATAAAGAAAATTTATGTCAACATCAATAGCGGGAGCTGCTCCCACCCTCGATATTACTAATGCTGAGAACATGCGTTTTGCCATAGTCACTGCTGCCTGGAACAGTCATATCACACATGCCTTGAGAGACGGTGCTCTTGCGACTTTTAAAGATGCCGGACTTGACCTCAACGAGGATGTCGATACTTTTGACGTGCCGGGAGCTGTCGAGCTCACCTATGGAGCCTCTCAGCTTATTGAGGTCGGGTTGTATGATGCCGTTATTGTTTTTGGATGTGTGATACGTGGCGGAACTCCCCATTTTGACTACGTGTGCCAGAGTGTTACACAAGGAGTTACCCAACTTAATGCCGACTGTGATATACCTGTTATATTTGGAGTCCTGACAGTCGATAACGAGCAAGATGCCATTGACCGTGCCGGAGGAAAATTGGGAAACAAAGGTGCCGAAGCAGCCCAGGCAGCCATCGCTATGGTCAACTTCACCCGTCGAGTAAAAAACATGTGAGCCCGTTCCGTCCATACTATGGACAAATTATAACGACAGCAGCGTAATTGTCATAAAATAGTGTCGCCATCTCGTCAGGAGGTATTCCTTATGTGAGATGGCGGCACTGTTTTTATGTGATTGTATAATCAGTCGAGTCAGAAGATGACTTTAGAGGCTTGTGTGCCTTGGCGTTTGATGTATAGGTTGCCGGGTTGGGGGTTGGTGACGCGTATGCCTTGTATATTGTAATATTCGACGGGTGCATTAGTGTCGTTGTCATCGGTGATGTTGATGACACCTTGTCCGGCTTGTAGTTTGCCAATGCGAGCATGGGCGTATGTGAAGGTGTCTTTGTCTTCTTTTTCGGCGCTCGAAGAATTGTCTTTGGAATAAGGAGTAAGGGCGTTGTCAAAGACAGTGGGGTCATAGGGGGTACAACCTGTAGCACCTTGTCCATAAGTGTCAATAACCATCACGCCGATACCGGTGTTCTTGATATATTCTTCGGTGATGCCGAGCTTATCGAGGGGAAGTTTCCACTCATAGAAGGTGTGATATTTGGTTTCGATTTCATCAATGAGATCGACAAAACCATCGTTGGTCTTGAGATCTTCGGGGTCGTATTCAAATTCAGCTTGGCCCCATATATGCTTGATTGAGGGGAGCAGACCGTCCTGGCAACCATAGAAGGGAGCAGGGATGCTTTTGCAATATTCCGAACCGTAACTTGCCTTGCCATCAGGCGTGGGGAAGAAAAGTCCGGGAGTACCTGAGGTGGATTTGGTGGAACACAGGAGAATACAGTCGGTACCGTTGGCAAAGGTGTTATATTGACCGTCGGCATCCCAGATGGTGTTGCCATTCTCAAGTACACCGTCAAATTCCAAGTCGGGGTCGAGATCAAAGGCCAACATCAGTCGACCATCCATCTGATAGGGCTTGGCTCGGAAGTTGTTGTCTTTGCCATCACCATAGAGATCCCATACAGCATAAACATATTGAACGCCGAGATAGAGGTTATCCTTGTCATAAGAGGCATAGATGGCATAGGAGTCAACAACGGGATACTCGTGTTTGCCACGGAAAGCCGAGGCTATATCGCGGGCTACACCTTGGCAGATGAGGTCTTCTTCGCTCCAGTTGGAGAGTGCATTGTCGGCGACACACATGCGGTTGTCATTATTGAGTTTGGTGAACTTGGCATTGACGGTGCGGTTGGTTCCGACCTTACCACCGGGGTTCACTTGGTAGTACTCGGTATTGAGAGTATTACCTGTCTGAGGCGGGGTAGGGTTGCGCTTGGTATATGTAAAGGATTGAGAGTTGGCGCCTCCCTCGGCAGTCACGGCATAGGTGTTGATGGTGGTGGTCTCTGTCAGAGAGATGGGAGTATTGTATGGCGTGGATGAAGCCGATGCCTCGGTCCCGTCAAGGGTATAATATATAGTGGCTGCGGGAGAGACAGTGAATGTCACGGTAATACTCTCGCTGAAACGGGAACCGCTCTTGGGAGAGGCTGTTACCACCGGTTTTTTGATAAATGGAGTTCCGGAGTATTCGCCCATGTCGGTAACAGGGCCTTTGCCGCCGACACCTTTGTAAATGTGGTTGTTAACAGGGACTTTTTTGTAATCGTCAGTCTTGTCGCCATTGCCGTTGTGGAAAAGAAGTCCGTCAAGGGCTGATGGGTCGGAAGGGAAAGTGAACGCCCATACGTTGTCATCGACCTGTTGCATATCTACACCGGGCCATGAGGTGAAGGGATTGCTCCAGTAATGGATTTTGACATTGGACCATTGGGTTCCTGAATTGTCATAGTAGATGGTGACGTCAGCGGCATGAGCCACTACAGTTAACGCCATCAATGACAGAAGACTTAATAGAAGTTTCTTCATTATTGGTAGATTAATTAAAAATAAGTAAGTATATAAAAAATAAGTATGAATGGTATAATCAAATATTGAGGAGATGATAGAGTTAGGAGGGAGGCAAGAAATGGACAGCTGAGATTGTTGTCCTATTCGTCCGGCTTGTCAGTGTCTGATATGTCCGACTTGTCGTGGATGTTGTCCGGTTGCGTGAGGTGTGCCTGATTGAAGCGTTCTCTCATGCGTGGATTGCCGTGGGTTAGTTTCTTGATAGTGAAGTCTTCATCAACGATTTGGTTGGCTTTCAGGAGCTTTTGTTCCGAGGCTTCAAAGTTGGACTTGACGGAGCGTAGAGTGCTGATCTGTTTCTCGAGGTCGGCGATTACCTTGTCGATACCGGTGATTGCCGCCTCATATTTCTTGTGAGCGGCGGTGACGTTGTTGTCAAATGATGTTTTGAAGCGATTGAGTTTTTCTTCAAATTTGGCAACGTCAAGGCTTTGTTCACGAGCGAGTTGTAGCTGATTGGAGAGGGTTATGATACGGTCGATATTGCGTCGAGCAGCCTGTGTGAGTATTCTCAGTAGCGGCAGGAAGAATGCCGGGCGTATGATGAACATCTTGGGGTAAAGATGAGACATGTCTACCATGCCGTTGTCATACAACGGGTTGTTAAGCTCGAGCATTGTAACCAGTACGGCATATTCACACTTTTTATCGGAGCGGTCTTTGTGTAGTTTTTCGAGGAAGTCGGTATTTTTATGTTTGATGGCGGTCGTGTCAGCCTCGTTTTTCATTTCAAACATTACCGAGATATATTCATCGTTACCGATGTAATCACGGAAGATGAAGTCTCCTTTGGTGCCGGTGTGGATATCGTTATCTTTTTCAAATTTTGCGTCAGGGAAAATCCCCATACTCTGGGCGTTGGCAAAAGAAATAGCACAGTGTTGCTCGAGAGTCTCGCCGAGCATCTTGGTCGAGAGGCGAGTCTTGAAGTCTTTGAGGCGGTCAATTTCTTCTTGTTTGCCTCTGAGCTGTATCTCGTGTTGTTCCTTGAGAGCAAGTACACGGTTGTCAGCCTCGGCTTGTTGGTTATTGATAGTTGATTGAAGCCGAGTGATAGTTTGCTCTTTCTGGTGTATTAATTCATCATTGTCGCGTTGAATATCCGAGAGGTCAATCTTATGCTGTTTAAGGTCATTGTCACGCTGGGACTTGAGCTTTTCTATTTCGTTGCGGTTGTCGGCCTTGATACGACCAATCTCAGCTTCTTTAATCTTGTCAAAGTTGGCGATTGTATCTTCGAGACGTTGTATTTTATTCTCGAGACGGTCAAGAAGCAACTGTTTGTCGTTGAGTGATTTTTCGTATTTTTGCTTTAGGCTTTGGTCTTGTACCTTGCTCTTTTCGTCCATGAGCCCGGTAATTTCTTTCATCCGTCGTTCAACCTCTTCTTGAAATTCCCGAGTTTTAACTTGGGATAAAATTGCGGCATAGTCGTTGTCATCGACGGTGAATGATGTGCCACAATTTGGACATTTTATTTCTTTCATGGTGGGTTGGTTGCAGGCTTAGATAAATATTATACAAAGGTAAGACTTTTTTCTGAAAGGAAATGTTTATATTTGTGCTTAAAATAGGAAAACATGAAGATACTAATAGCCGGAGATGGCGAGACGGCGATGCATCTTGCCGGGCAGTTGTCAAATGAAAATCAGGATGTAGTGATTGTAAGTCACGATATTGATCGATTGGCTGTAATAGATACTCGCTATAATGTGATGACCCATTGTGGAAGTGTGCTGTCACCAAGAGGA
The DNA here is from genome assembly GCA_017621845.1 of Muribaculaceae bacterium. Taxonomy (GTDB): domain Bacteria; phylum Bacteroidota; class Bacteroidia; order Bacteroidales; family Muribaculaceae; genus CAG-873. The sequence continues at coordinate 50,281 of JAGASI010000026.1, read as the reverse complement.
TTAATGGAGGCCGGTGCCAATGGTTGTGATATGTTTATTGCTGTGACGGCCGATGAGAAGGCTAATATAATTTCGTGCCAGTTGGCCAAGTCATTAGGAGCCCGTCGCACTGTGGCCCGCATTGATAGTGCCGAGTTTGTAGAGCATGATAATAAAAAAATATTTCGTGACACCGGTGTGGATGTCATGGTTTTCCCTGAGCTATTGGCCTCGGACCGCATTGCACAGGCACTACAGCGTCCATGGGTATATAACTGGTTTGAGTTGCATGGCGGTGCGCTTATTGTTGCCGGCGTGAGGCTTGATGATGATTTCATGGGTCATGGTGTTAAACTTAAAGATTTTGCATCGACATTCACCGGACTTCATGTATGTGCCATCAAGCGTGGTGCAGTTACAATTATTCCCAATGGCAACGATGTGCTTTATAAAGATGATATCGCCTATTTTTCAATACTTGAGGGTGATATAGACCGGTTGATGGTTGCTTGTGGTAAGAGTTGCCTTAAGATTGCTCGCGTGATGATCTCGGGCGGTGGCAAGATGGCACGTCATGTGGCAGCAGCCTTGATGAATAAGTATAATGTCACTATCGTGGAGTCAGACCGTGAACTTAGCCGTCAGATAGCACTTGACGTTCCTCGTGTAACTGTTGTTAATGCCGACCAACGTGACATAATGATTCTTAAAGAAGAGGGTATTGATAAGGTCGATGCCTTTATCGCTTTAAATGACTCGTCAGAGAAGAACATTGTGGCGTGTATGCTTGCCCGAGAGTCGGGAGTCAAATATGTAATGGCTGATATCGAGGATATACAGTATTTTGTTGAGGCCGAGGCCTTGAATATCGATACTGTGATAAATAAAAAGTTGATAACTTCGAGTAATATATTTCAGTTGATGCTTGACAGTCAGCTGAGTACACCGCGTTGTCTGGCACTTGAGGATGCTGAGGTAATGGAAGTTGTTGTCGATGAAGGCGCGCGTATTACAAGGAGCTGTGTCAAGGACTTGTCTCTGCCTTCAGGTATGACTATAGCAGGACTGATACGTGGCGATAAAGGTATCATTGTCAAAGGTGATACGATAATAAAGGCCGGTGACCACTTGGTTGTATTCTGTCTATCGGGAACTTTCAATAAGATTGGTCAATTGTTTAGCAAGCGAAGACTATGAATAACCGGGGAATAGGCAGGTATGGCTTGGACGTCACCAACTATCGGTTGGTAGGACGCATTTTTGGTCTGCTATTGATTATTGAGGGGCTATTGCTCTTGTTGCCGATGTTGGTGTGTATCATGTATGGTGAAAGCGACTGGCAAGCATTTGCTATCACCATGACTATGGCGTTGACAGTTGGACTGACGATAAGATATTTTACTCGGGATATCAAGGGCCGTATGCTCTATCGGCGTGAAGGTTATATCGTGACCTCGGGAGCATGGGTGTTGTTTACGTTTTTTGGTATGATTCCGTTTATGTTGTCAACTACGCCACTTGATATGACTGATGCTTTTTTTGAGACTATGTCGGGATTTACCACAACCGGAGCTTCGGTGATTGGCGACGTTGATGCTCAGTCCCATGGGATATTGATGTGGCGTGCCCAGACACAGTGGACCGGTGGATTGGGGATAGTGTTGTTTATGCTTGCTTTGTTGCCCTCGTTAAACCAATCCTCGTCATTGCCGATGTTTAATGCCGAAATAACGGGTGTCACCCATGATAAGCTTCATCCGCGCATCCGTCAGACAGCCAAGTCTCTATGGATTGTATACGGGACATTGACATTTATGATGATAGTGTTCCTGATGATTGGACCGATGGATTGGTTTGATGCTGTGTGTCATTCATTCTCCACATTGTCAACCGGTGGGTTCAGCACACATAATGAGGGTGTTTCTTATTGGCACTCTGATTATGTGGCAGTGGTGATGTCGGTATTTATGTTAATGGGTGGCATTAATTTTATATTGCTATACAATGTCCGTCGCGGTATGATAAAGCCGCTGTGGAGAAACGATGTGTCGCGTAGCTATATCATTCTGGTATTCTTATTTGTCATCCTTATATCTGTGTCATTATTGTCAGATGGCTATAGTGGGCTGAGTGATTTAGTGATAAGACCATTGTTTCTGGTATCCTCAGCAATAACCTCTACCGGATATACCTATGGTAACTTTGAATTATGGGGTGTCGTTATATTCATGTTGGTTGTAGTGATGATGATAATAGGCGCCTGTGCCGGTTCAACGACTGGTGGTATGAAGATGGACCGTGTGTTGGCGTTGTGGAAAAATATGAAGGGGCAAACCTATAAGACACTTCATCCCAACCATATCGAGTATGTAAGGCTTAATGACCGTGTAGTTGGACACGAAACCATGTCCCGCATTGCAGCTTTTGGCATGAGTTATATGTTGATGATTATTCTGGGTACATTGGCTATATGTGCGATGGGAGTAGACTTTGATGATAGTCTGTTTGCCGTTGTTTCGGGTATAGGTAATAGTGGTTTGGGTTATGGTCTTACCGGTGTTGAAGGTGGCTTTGGTTTGTTACCGGCAGGTGCCAAGTGGGTATTGTCAATACTTATGTTAGTGGGACGTCTCGAGATTTTTACCATCACAGTCCTTTTTACGACATCTTTCTGGCGTCGGTAAACTACCGTTCAATAATAAAATAAGCGGTGCCCACCTGTTGTAGGTAGGCACCGCTTGTTTTCATGAGCCTTAATGTGGCTCGGGTAGGGGATTAGTATACGAGCTCGAGATCATCGAGGTACATTACCGAGGGACCGCCGGTAAAGTAGTCACCGTAGAACGATGCTGAGGCCACGACAGCGATGTTGACGGCCTTGACATCGGTGCGGTTATACTTGATGGGGATATTAAATTCAACGAGTTGGTCACCGTTGGTAGCTTCTTTGAGGACGAGTTCGCCGTATCCTATAACGTTGGCGGCATTTTTGTCAAAGAGTTTACGTTCGGCAGCCTTGGTCTTGATGATGAATGGATAGCTTTTGTTGGTTCCATTTTTGCCATCATCGGTGTCCATAGTGCCATCGAGGATAGCAATATAAACGATGCCACTGTCCATGTCGCCCTTGTTGACGCCATCAACCTTGGTGTCGGTGATAGCTTGAGGGGTGTAGTGTATATAACCCTTTAGGGCAGTGGGGCGTGAGGTGCAAGGACGACCCCAGCCGAGAACGCCGTTGGTGCCGTCGGTGCGCAAGAATTCTCCGATAAAGATATTACCTGCGGCAAAGGCGCCGAATGCACCGACTCCGACAAATTGGCTGGCAAGTTTGGCTGAATATGTACCGGAATGGACTTTTTCGGTGGAAGCATCGGTGATGTTTACGCTCATCAATGGAGCCGAACCACCATTGCCCGAATCCCAGAATAAAGGTGCTCCCTGAGCGTTGGGCATGCGTATCTTGCCGTTGGTGTACCAATTTTCAAACGAGGCATTGGGAAGCTGGAACTCAGCCTCGGTGGTGAAGGTCTTGGTATCGGTAGGCTCAAAGTCATTGGCAATCGCTTGGTACTCGTATGTGGTGCCTGGAGTGAGACCTGTAATTTGGGCGCTAATGGATGTACCGCTTACAGTGGCTGTAACTGTGGTCCACTCGGTAGTGCCTTGATGACGATAGCGCAGTGCTACACCGGTGGCTTCTTCCTTGAGTATGGTGCCTGAGATTGTAGCCTTGGTGGCCCATACGTCGGTGATAACTGCCGATTCGGTCTGAACAGGGGCGTTGGTGAGATTAAGTGTCATGGTTGAGATTCCTTTCTTGCCATTGACGTCGGTAGCAGTTACCGTAATCTCGTGGTTGCCGGCGGGAAGCTGATTGAGAAGTGTTTCTTCAAAGTTAATTTTTACCCATTCGGTATCTTCTTCGGCATTATATTCGCCCGAGAAGGTGATACCTGAGACATTCAGCTGTTGGCCGATAGCCTCGGACATGGTTTTGAGATCGACGTCATTGCCACCGATAGTAGTGTATTGTCCGAGGATGGGTGAAGATAACTCAATGTTGCTCAGGGCTGTCGCGCCATATACCATCACTGAACGACGTCCTACTTTGCCGGGCTCGGCAGCGATAGGCTGCTCTATGTCAAATTTGTATCCGACAACCTCGGGACCGGCTATTATGACGCCTTCGTGGTTGATTGTCTCGAGGGGTTGCTCGTCGATTTCTATGGTGAAGTATGCACCACCAACTTCAGGCGTCTGACTGTTGTTGGAGACGCGCAGGACATATTCTGTGGCAGGCTTGGCATTGGCGATGGTGCCTTTTTTGGTGAAAAGCTCGCCGGAGGGTAGGGTGCCTGAGAATGTCCACTCCAGGTCGGTGGTCTTGGCTGTCATCATGAAGTAGCCACGACGTTCGTCACGACCAACATATTCGAGAGTGCCACCTTGATGGCCGATGACCATCTTATAATCGGTTATTGTCTCGTCAATGTTGTCGGCATATACTACAGAGGCTGCTGTATTGGCGATTTTACACACGAGGTTGACATGTGCTGTCTCACCTTTTGATACGGTAAATGTTTCTTGTCCTTTGAAGAAACGTTGGTCAAAGGAGGCCGGTACCGAGTCTCCGGCCCATGCTTGAGCAAGATAAGTGTCGGCCACCAGGTCGATAGGTTCGGTGGGTACTTGGCTGAGGCCGGTATATTTTCTTACCGGGCCTTTGGCATTGGAGATGTATAGCAGAAGGCTTTCCTCAATCTCGGTCGAGGCGCGCGAGGTAACTTTGATGTCGCTGTCGATACTGGTATTAATCATCAGTTTGCCGTGACCGCCGGTGAGTACGCTTTCGTCATGGCACGATGTGGTTGACAGGCCTAATGCAAGCGTTGCTCCTAAGAAGATTATAGATTTTTTCATAATGTTAAAGCTTGATTAGGGTTGAACAAATGTTAGAGATTTGATAGCCGAGAAACCGGTCTCGTCGGTCACGGTGAGTGTGAATTTGTGAGTGCCTGGGAAGCCGGCCAGCAGGGGGACAAATGTGGTGATGTCAAAAGTCAGTGATTTTGCACCGATAACCTCATCGTTGACAGGGAAACCGATACCACTGAATTTTTCACTGTATTCGCCGGGATAGGCGAGGTCAAATTCTGTGGGCATCAAGTCCGATACGGCGGCCTCGAAGTTTTCAGACGTTGTCTCTATTTTTACCAAAAAATGTGCGATACCGTCTTCAGAGTTTATGGTTACTATGGCTGTCGATACGGTTGCCGGGTCGTTGGGTTTGTCAAAATCCAGTGTCTCGGACTCAATTTTGATTTTGTCTTCAGGACCAGGGCCAGGATCGGGGCCGGGGCCGGGACCGGGACCGGGTTCGTCACCGCCAAATGTCGGACGGTCATCAGTAATGTTGTCTTCGTTGATGGTGATACTTACTGAGAGGTCCTCGTCAATTACCGAGGTGTCAATAATAAACCCCTCGCCATCGATGATGATAGTACCTGTTTCATCGGGAGGTGTTGGCTCGGCCTTCTTGAGTTTGAAAGTGATGATGTGGTGCTGACCGGGTTGAGCGTCAGTGATTGTGACGCGGAATGTTTCCTTGTTTTGGCCAACGGTACCTGAAAACTCGGCAACCATTGTGGAGCTGCCTTCGAGAGCTTCAAAGTATCCGGCACGTGTTTCATCGGGAAGGTAGGTAAGTGAGCCTTGGTCGTTGGCTACAACGGTTACCTTGGAATCTTCGCCCATTTTCTTCCTGAGTGAGTCATCAAAGACGATTGTAACTTTGATATTGGAGAGGGTACACTTGACAATACCTATATCGGTGATGTCGTCGTTGATTACGGTAAAGTCTTTCTGTCCGATAAAAAGGGGCTCATCCCAAGCGGCTTTTTTGACTTCATGAGAGACGACACGCACGGTGTAGTCGCCGGCGGGAAGAGTGAATATTTCGGGCATGTCGGCATAACGCCATTGTTTAACCTGTGTGCCTCCCTGTAGGATTGTGACCTTATAGTCCGAGAGGTCAATGTTGGTGCGTGACTTTTTGGCCGACTGACTTTCGATGACTTTCTCGGCGTTGTTGATGTCAATGCCGAGAGAGCTCATTCTGACTTGGCCTGTTTTGTTTTCGGGGGTAATTATGGGCTTAACATCGTCATGACATGCGCTCAGCCCCAAGGTCACTGCCAGTAGTGCTATGATAGATAATATCTTGGTTTTCATGTTATAAATAATATGTGCTATTGGAAGTGGTATAATTAGTAGGCAAATGTCAGGTTGTCAACCACAAGTGTGGCACCATGACGAGCTGACTCATAGCGATACAGATGGTCTGATACTTTAATCTGAGACTCGTCGGTGTGGTTGGATGATGAGATCATTACACGCACAGAGGTTGCTTTGGCGGTGCGGGCGCTGACATATTTGATGGGTACATTAAATAAAGTGTAGTTGAGGTTGGTCGCGAGTTGAGCCGAACCGGTGCCGATAACTGTCGAGCCACTGAGTACCTGAACGGTGACGATACCTTTTTCTCCTGAGTCATTGGCGTCGGGAGTGTATTGATACCAACCGCTGAGTGCCGCCGGTCGCGTGGCGATAGTTGCTCCTTGGTTATAAGTCTCGGTGCCTGCTGAATACTCATAAGTGCCAAGGAAAAGTTTACCGGCCGAAACGTTGGCGATAGAGGGGACAGTGTGGTTGTAATATTCGTCGGAGCCAATGCCGGTCTTGAGCCAGGTGCCGGGAACTGAACCTTTGGGGTCCCAGGCAACGTTACGTATAACCATGGCGTTACTGCCTTTATGGGCTGTAAATCCTGCATAAGAGTCGGGGGTCTCAGTGCCACCACCGGTGCCTATGACTTTGATTTTGGGAACGGTTGATTGCCAGGTGAGGGTGCTGTTGAATGTTGATGGAACGACAAACCATGAGTTGCGAGTCTCACCGGATGTCGTTTTCTTGTTTACCGAAGCCCATCCGTCGGGTTCGCTGACAGTGCATGAATAATAGCTTTGATAATTGATGCCGGCTGAAATTGACCATTTGCCACCCTGGTCCATCTTGTCGGCGGTGAATGAGGTGGAAAGGGTTTCAAAATCACCGTTAGGAACAGCCTCGACAGCCTCGGTGGTAAATTGGACCGGAGTGCATGACTGGTTAGCGTCGTCAGTGACTGATATACGCACTGTATAATCGGTGCCGGGCGTGAGGCCTCCTACCATGATATAGTTGTTATCGACAACCGAGGTCGTGGCCTTGGTGAAAGTCGCGCCATCCGATGAGACAAAAGCGCTTGCAATCTTGGCGAGTGCCGATGCATCGGCCTCTGAAGAACTGAGTTTGATAAAGGCTTTAGACCCCCAAATGTCAGCATTCTCGACCGAGCCTGAGTATGAAGGTACTTGACGGTTTATTACCAACTCATCAGAAGTGGAGATGCCGTTGGTGGCGCGGATGGTGAGTGCCTGGTTGTCACCGGGGACGGTGAGGTTGACACGGTAGGTGTCAGTGGCCCGTGAGCGCGCGCCAAAGGAGGCTTCGAGTTGTGTCCAGGTGCCTCGTGGATTCTTATATTCCAATTTAACGCTTTCCTGAGGATTGCCGGCATTATATGCGAGGTCTACAGCAACCTGGGTGCCACCGATATACAGAGTAGAGGGATTGGAGAGCGTGAGTACTTGAGGCTCAACGCTGACGGTGAAAGTGGTGACTTCGCTGAGCTTGCCTAACTTGTCTGATGCTACCAATGAGAAAGTTGTCTCACCTTCGCCCGGAGCGATGTGGCTCAGAATACCCGAGAGGTCCACGACGGCCATTTTTTCGGGGTTTTTCCAGAGACCAACACACTTAAAGCCAAGTTGGGTCATGCGAGCTTGAGTTGCCTCATCGGCGGTGAGCAGGTCAAGCTCGGCAGGGAAGCCTTGGAAGCCTACCAACGAGCGGCTTTGGGTGGTAAGAGTCACAGCGCCAAGTTCGCCATGGGCAATGATGTTGAATTTGAGGTCCTTGTCATATTTGGTATAGGCAACGTGGTTGATGACTTCTCCATCGGTAAAGCCAATAGCCTTGATGGTGGGTATAGGAGCATTGATAAGCTCGTCAGAAAGTTCAATCTCCACATCTTCACGAGCAAGCATGTCGTCAAGCACTACGGTAAGGACAGCATCTCCGGTCGAGGTTTTCAGATCGACCGTGATGTGGTAGTGGTGTCGGGCTTGAGCCTTGAAGGTGGTTGCCTTGAGAGTGATGGGTTTGTCGGTGCCTGGTTTGGAGAATGTGACATTGAGGTCTACATCGCCGGGACGTACGTATGCCGGGCGGGTCTCATCGGCCACAAAGGTGATATAGTCACCACCGACAGCATGTATCTGGGAGTTCCATGATGTCATGTAGTTCTTGAAGTCATCGGTATAGTCGATAGATACCATTGAGTTGGCAAGTGTGGCTGTCAGGTTGACAGGCGTGGCTTGGTTTTCGACAACGGTTACTGATGACGTGCCATAGTAGGCGGGTTTCTCAAATCCCTCGTCCTCAACTGAGCCATAAGAGGCCTCGACAGTGTACTGGCCTATTGGAAATTGCTCGTCAGCATTAAACTCGCTGACACTGGCCCATGACTTGGAGAAAGAGCCGTCCTGAGACTTGATAGAAAGTGCGAGATCGCCAACGGTGATATCCGTGGCTCTACCGGCACTCTTCTGAGAGCTCTTAACATCGGTGTTAAGCTCTACATTAGGGATAAGCGAGCCTTTACCTGAAACATTCCCCGGCGAGTCGGTGTGGCTACATCCGGTTAATGTCATGGCTGTGGCAGAGAGAGCTACCCCCATCCATTTAATTTGTTTAATCATTGGTTTAATTATTGGTTTAATTATGAATTGTAGTAATATATAATTCTTTAATTGTTGGTGTTATGACCGAGGATATTAGTATCAGATACCATTAATCCAAATTAATAACTATGCAAAATATCCGACAAATTTAGTGTTTTTTATCTAAAATCCTCGTATAATACACATAAAAAATTTACAGGCTTCAAAACAGGCTACCCCGGTTGAACCAATCCTCATATTCTCGTGACTCGTCACTCTGACTTCTAACCTATACAGTTCTAAGCAGGACGAATTGGTAACATCTCTATTGGGCCTGTGGACAGTCTCTGAACTATTATATATATAACCGGCGGTTGATTGTGGTACAAAGCCACAATCAACCGCCGGTATGACAAGAAACAAGACTCGGAGTTTGCCCTATTTCAGTAGCTCCTCTACATTGTTGACGAGTTGTGCATAAGGCATATTGCCTAATGAGCGAGTGATATTGCCATCAATATCAATGAAGAAAATAGTGGGAATTGACATGACGTGAGCTGCCTGGGCGAGCGATGGGTTTTTATCAACATCTACTTTTAGCACTTTGATACGACCATCATATTCTTTGGCCAAACGTTCAATATTGGGGGCCAAGGACATGCATGGACCGCACCATGTTGCATAAAAGTCAATTACTACGGGCATCTTGCCGGTATAGTCATAACCCTTGAGGTTATCGAGATAAAGTTGAATATTTTCCATGTTATAAGTTTATTTTCGTTTAAGTTCCATGATTTTGATTGGACAGGCGACAGTACACTTGCCACATTTGATACAATCGGGGTGGAGATAACCGTCTTCTAAGCCACGGGCATCATAAGGGGTAATTTGCATAGGACAAACACGGGCACAGCTCTTACATTTCATTTGGCAAGTCTCAGCGACCTGGATATTTGAGAAGCCGGCAGGCAACGGTGCTTTTTTAGGAGACGCCCATGAAGAAAGTGTTCCCATCGGGCACATCGAGCACCATGTACGTGGTGCATATATGAATGAGAGCGTTATGCCGACGATTGTAGTGATAACAATAATTTTCCAGAACACCATTCCCATTGCGCCCCAATCGCCCCAGGCAAAATACATCTGAACACCGAACATGGTGAAGATAAACAATACCATAAACGAACGGAAAGCCTTGGTCCGCACAAAAGCCGGTATCGGTTTATGAGGCGAGTATTTTGCCAATAAGCGGTCATACATACTGCCACGAGGGCAAGCATTGCCACACCACCACCGGCCGCGCTTAAATGCAAATGCTACCGGCGCAATCATACATATAATTGCAAGCCATCCTATAACCGGGATGAAGAAGCCGGCAACGATGTATGCAAAGAGAATCCAATAAAGGGCATAGCCCTTGGTGGGTAGGTAACGGTGAAATTGTTTTTTTGTGGATGCCATAATCAAGAGGTATTATTTTATATACAAAATTACAGTGACAATAATAGACAAACAAATAATATTATTTATCTTTGCATTGATAAATATCTATGCCATGACACTCCAACAATTAAAATATATCGTAGAAATCAATCGTTACCGCAGTTTTGCCCGGGCTGCTGAAAAGCTCGACATCTCCCAACCGACCCTTAGCGCAATGTTGCAAAAACTCGAAAATGAGATAGACGTGCGCATTTTTGACCGAAGTAATAAAAGCGTGACACCTACCGGGCTTGGCGAGTTGATTATAGGCCAGGCCGAGCGGGTATGTGCAGAAATCGAGCGGATAACAGAATTGATTAAAGAAAGTAGAGGGCAGGTAACAGGCTCATTGAACATCTCAATCGGCCCTACTATCGCACCTTATCTTTTACCCGAGTTTATACGCAACTATAGAGCCGCCTTTCCACAAGTCACGTTAAAAATTGAAGAACAGAAAGCCGAATCCATGTTTGACTCTCTTTCTCGTGGACAATTGGATGTGGGCATCGCCCTGAGCGATTATAGACGGGCCGGAATTCTGGAAATTCCACTATACACCGAAGCCTTTTGGGTTTATATATCCCAAGAATGTTGGAGAAAATTACCTGTTTTCAAGCCTGAAAACCTGGAACACGAAAAGATGTGGGTAATGCGTGAGGCTCAATGCTTGCGTGATAGTGCTTTCAGCTTTTGTCGCACACGTGAAAAGGGCTATCACATGTATGAGGCCGGCAGTATAGAAACTCTTATAAGGGTCGTCGATGCAAATGGTGGCTTTACTATAATACCCGAGATGCACTTGCCACTCTTGTCAGAAGAACAACGGGAAAATGTACGGCCATTGGAGGGTAGCAATAAGTCGATGCGCAAGGTGTCAATATACATTAAAGAAGACTATGTGCGCCAGTCAATTCTCAACTCGATTATATCAATCATTATATCGGTGGTGCCAAAGAAAATGATTGAACCAAATATTTTGTCCAATGGAGTTAAATTGTGACAAATCAGAAGATTGTGGCAAGAAATAGTGGCGGATGAGCCACTGAGGTGATATATCTTATGCAGTAACGGTCTTGAAGTATTTCTTCGATATTCCGCCGAAAATATATAACTTTACATATATATTCCATTTACGAAATAATAGCATTACAGGCAATGACTTATCACTTATGGACACGACTATCCGGCATCATTATGATTATCATAATGATAGCTATTATATGGACTATAATTAGTTTTATCAGAAAAATTTCATCAAATGCGAATAGGTCAGGGAGAGGTCTATATCGCTCCTGTAAAAACCGTGTCGTTGCCGGGGTTTGTGGAGGTATAGCGGAGCAACTTAATATCGATCCATTAATAGTAAGATTTATATGGATTATTTCGGGAATTGGTTTCCCCGTATATTTTATGCTCTGGCTGATTATACCTGAAGACCATCGATATTATTAAATGTCTTTCCGCGACAGTATATGGCCACTAATTCAGTAGAAAATAGGCTTAAACCGAAGAAGACCTCCTCGAACACCGCACCCCCGGCACCGACGCCTTTTCTCCCATCCGGTCGAAGCTACTTCGTGGTCGACACCCTCTACATCGGAGCAGAAAAATTTCCGTATCGAGAGGCCGAAGGTCTCTCGATACGGAAATTTTGTAGCGTAAGGCTGCGACCGCGAAGCAGGGCGAGGCTCGACCGAGCCAAAAATTCCCCTACCGCGACTGTTTCTCACGAAGTATCAGATTGAGATAAGCGCGAAATATTGGGAGTCCATATTCCGCGCCGAGGGTATCACTGACCGTCCCTGTCCGCTGACCCGAAATCGTCAGGATATTTCTTTTGAAAAACTAAACCCGATAGCTTGACGGTGTCAGGGGCTACCGGGAATCAAATCTTATATGCTAATATTATCCGAACAATTCGGAATGACTACCTAATCGAATTAGCTTCACTACATCTAAAGCTTCATCTATCCAAATCAATAGATAGTCACCTTGAATATGGCACTCCATGTGTCCGGCATAATCGCCAGTCAACATGTGCGCATGATATTCGGGAGGAATTTCCGCACCTGTTTTAAGATAATTATCTACAAACTCATAAAGCTCTCTTAGCTTCTTCGGCTGGTTGGCATAGCGCTTCAAGTCCTTCTTGAACTGCCTGCCACTTTTTATCTCTTTCATTTAACGCCTAAAGAACTAAGGAACGAATCATAACTATCCATATTAACAGTGGAGAGAGTAGACTCATCTTGTGCTTCTTTTATCGCAGCGACCGTTGTTGCATTGGGCGTATTGTAGGCCACATCCATAAGAATGGTTTCAACATAGTTGTTGAGGCTACGGTTATCTCTCGCTGCCAATTGTTTAAGACGTTCCAATAATTCGGTACGCAACCGGAACATTGCCGATTTTCTTTTTATTGCTACTTCCATAGTGCTATCATTAATATTGCAAAGTTATATGCTTTTTATTTCACAAACAAATATTATCGTTAAAAGTTTGGAGGATTTAACGAGGATTGCTAATTTTGCAATGCTCACGGAAGTGGGCAGACATATCAAAAAGCGTTTTTTGCTTTATCCTTTTCAAGGAAATCGCCAATTTCAAAACACAGAAGGAGAGAGCAGTCAATAAAACGCTCATGCTTATCGCATATCCACTCCCCGACAAGGGGTATCGATATCCGATTAGACGTGGAAGTGGACTGTTTATTCTGTGTTAGGCTTTTGGCGATGCCTCCTTGAAGATAAACAAGAACATCATTCCACGCTTTTTTCGTATCACTACTAACCGTCAACTCGGGAATGAACGCGACAGACAACAAATTCGGAGACAAACAGCTGCGCTATGTCTTCTTGCTCCACTTGTCTTGGATAATGAATTAATCCAGTTTTGTATTGTGGTAGTGGTAAGGTCAGAGAACATTACATTCTTCTTCTCCAAAAACTTTTCAAGAGACATCAAAGCCCATTTATAGTTATTGGAGTTCCTTTTCATCCCCCAATCATCAGCCATACTGAATACATATCTCATGGCATATTTGGAAAATGAAATGTCAATGGTCTTGTTTGTGGCAATGTATCTTGCCACCCTGTTATGTGTGACTCTGATGAACACTGAGTAAAGACCATCATTCCTCGGTGTTCTGACACAGGCTTTGAATGTTGCCATATTTAACTTGTTATTAATGATTTACATGTTGATTTTTATATCAAACACAGAGTAAATCTCTATCAAACATAGCATCAAACATCTATCTCGAGATTATAAATATATTCGTTACCCTATTGATATACAGAGAGTACAATGTAATAATAGAAAATTAAGAACCAATTTAGAACCAATAAAAACAACAAAAAGAGAAAGAGGCCGAAATGACCTCTTTTCTTGTTACCCGGTGTTGTATTCTTAATTCTTTATCGGGTAGAAAACGCCCTTGATTAGCTGCGACATTCCGTTCTCCGTGAATGTCGCAGTTAGTTTTTCGCAGACATAGCGTTTGCCTCGGATGAGGAAAACAGAGCGTACATCGGGGATGTTGTCGGCGATAAACTTAAAGGTCGTTTTCATTTTCGGCTCGATGTTGTGGATAATCTGCCCCCTCCTTATCTGCCGGTCGTTGATGCGCAGGGAGAAATGTGCGTAGCTGAAATTGCTCCAGTCATCGGCGATAACGATGTTCTCAACATTGGGGTAAGGCAGGTGGCTTCCCTGATAGTAGTTTGAGCCATCGTACCAGCCGATATAGATGCGGTCGTAGTATTCCGATTTCTTCTCCTTCTCCCCGGCTTCAAGCGACGAGACGGTATGAGTCTTCTGAAACGGATGGTCGTTGTCGTTCTCGCTCGTGGTGTTGGTGTCTTCATCGTAGCCGGAGAAGGAAAGGAAAAGCACACGACCGTATTTTTCCTCGGTATCGTCCACCCATGCCGGAACAAATTCAATCTCCACCTGCTCGGCATCCTCGTCCTCGCTGACGATACGCCCGCCAAAGAGATTGACCGGCTGCAGACGGCACTTGTAAAGATAATAGACATAGATAATCTTGCCCCTCCATTCCACTACCTGCTGACGGCTGACAGGACGGATAACGAAGTAAGCGTCGCAGTCGGCGGCATAGAGCAGCTTGTCTATGCGGTTGTCGCGGTGGTGCTGACCGTTCCACGTTCTGTAACCCTGATTGGCAGCCAACAGTTCTCGCATTGAGTCGTAGCGAACCACTCTATTTTGCCAGCCCTTGATGAACCAGTCGCAGGAGTAGAACTTCCACATTTCATGGTCGCAGTCCTTGTAGACAAGATTCTTCGATTCCAGATACTCGCAACGGTCATCATCGACCTTTACCTCGGTGGAGTGTTCCTCGACCACGTCTTCAAGGCAGACGGGACGCTTCGCGGCCAAAGTCGCCTGAGTGAAGGCAAACGTGATGCGCTTGCCCCGGTGGTCGAAGTCGAACTCACCGCCGAGGAACAATTCAAGTTTCTCAAAATATTCCTCTACCGTCCAATGCGGCAGAGCGTTGGCAAAAGCGGGCATATACCACGCATGAGGGAGTGTGTTGCAGATAAGGAGATACCTGTATTCCTCCACTTCCTCCCACTTGGAGAAGTCGGGGGTATAGCCGACGGCCTCGCATATCTTCTTTGTGATGTAAAGAAGATACGGCTGCCACGACAAGCCGGTGGTGTCCTCGCTCCACTCGTAATGCGACCTGTTCTGCACGGCGTCATCGACAATATGCTCAGCCTTGTTCTGTATGTTTCCCGAATAGTCGTTGACCCACGGCAGGGCAACATACTTGCACCCCGAATATTCGGGGTACCAGGCATTGGCCGGAGTGATGCCGGATTTGTAGGTGGTAGCCGGAGCGCCGAGGTCAAGTTCATTGATATAGACCTTGTCGAAGGTCTTGTCAAAGTTCTGTTCTGAGCGTCCTTCGAGGAACTGCGTCTTGACCTCGGCTTCGGAGATTTCGGTGATGGTGATAGAGCCGAACTTGTAGAAGCCCTTGTCGCGTATCTCGCAGTCGAAGATAACTTTCTTTGCGGCTACATCTGCCCGGTTGATATGGCCGAAGATAGCGATGTTTTCGGGACAGCCCTTCAATGGGAATGTGATAGTGAGGGTGTAGCCGTCACTGCCTGAAAACAGGCGATTCTCGGAAACGTACTCAAAGGAAGTACCCTTTTTGAGTGCGGCCAGTTTGTTGTTGACGTATATCTGCATTATTTCCTTGATTTGGGGGATTTATTCTTCATGAGTCGGTCGTATTCGTCCTGTGCCTGTTGGATGCCGTGATCGCCGGTAACGGTGTTCACGGTTACAAATGGCTCGTTCAGACGGTCTTTCAACTGCCGGATTGTCGAAGTCAATTCGGAGTTGTCGGCTGACGGAGTGGAATTATAGGTGTTGTTCACGATGGTTGGGGCCTGAGGCTGTGCGGCCAGTACTGCGGGAGCAGTAATCGTGCGCGACACATCGGCGGAAGTGATGGAGCCGATAGTGTTGGTTCGCTGCGCATAGTCCAGCGCCTCCAACAGCGGGCGGGTTCGGGGATTATTGACAAGTCGCTGCGAAGCGACCCATTCCCCTTTGTGAACGACACCGGCCACTTCGTCAGCCCTGCCCTGCGGAGTGAAGCCGCCGGACTGATAGCCCTGGGCCTCGGAAGCCTGTTGCTGCTTCTTGATGGCGGCGATTTGGATGGCACCAGCGGCCACGGCCATAGCCGCCGCGATAGGCGCCAGGATATAACCGACGACGGGCACGGCGGCAGCCGAGCCGTAGGCGTTAAGGGCGTTGGTCGCGGTCTGCGCCACGGCCTGTATCACCTGCATGGCGAACATCTTGCGGTTGGCCTCCTTCTTGGCTTTGGCAATCTCCTTCTCCTTGTCGCGTTCGAGCTTCTTCACCTTGTAGGTGTTTCCCTCGGCACGGCTGATTTCAGCGTCATAGCGTTTGTTGATTGACGCTGTCTGTATCTCCAGTTCGGCCTGTATCATCGACGAGAGCTGCGAGAACACAGCCGACATCCCCGAAGTGAGCGTTTCGAGCGAGCCGGTGATGGCCTTGCCTCCGTCGGAGTTAAGCCACTCCACGGAGTCGGCGATGCCACGCTCCATAGCGTTGCGCGTGTCCTCCTCGGCGAGAAGGCCGTACTTCTTTTTCAGGGCGAGCTTGGCTTTCTCGAAAGCCTCCTCGATGCGGAGCCTTTCAGCGGCATTATCACCTGCGGCGGCAATCTCGCGGTCGTAGACCACCTGAAGGAGAGCGAGGTCGGCGTCATACTTAGCCTGAGCCTCCTGCGGATTGTCGCCGAAGTAATCCTTTTTCATTGCCGCATACTTCGCTTCGAGGCGTTCGGTCTCCTGCTGTTTGCGCTGCATCTGCGCGATCAGAAGGGACTGCAACTGCCGCTCGGCCTCCAGTCGCTCCTTGCTGCCCTCGGCGGTGGCGGCCACGAGCTTGCGCTGGTGTTCAATCTCCGCCTCCTCTATTTTGAGGTCGTATGTCTCTTTGGAGATAGAGCCGTCGATGTAGAACTGCTTCAACTGAGCCAGTTCGGTATTGTAGCGTTTATTCTCTGCCTCGACGCTCTCCGCTGTCGCATCCTCGGCCTGTTTCTTCTGCGCCTCGCGCCACTCGGCGGTGATTTTCAGACGCTCCGTTTCCGTGAGGTCTGTGTGGAGCAACTGCTTCTCATAGAACTCAACGGCTATCTCGTCCATACGCTTCGTGTATGCGAGATAGTCAGATTCGCCGGTGGCGTAGCTGATACGTGCGACAGCCTCCTGTTGTTCGCGCCAGTCCTTCTCGGCGGCGAACTTGTCGGTAGATGCGCCGGAGCCGCCGCTGCCGCCACTGCCCCCGGTCGGGGTGTAGACGGTCGGGACATTCGGATTCTGCGGTTCCATGAGCGCGTCTGCCGATACCTTGTATTTGTCGCGCAGGAACTCGTTGGCCTCCCTGAGCTGCCGCTGTTTAGTCTGATTGGCCTGATAAGCCGTTTCCGAAGCGTTGTAGGTCTCGCCGGTGGAAGCCACCTTACGGGCGTAAGGAGCGACATTGACGGCCTGACCCGCCGCAGCATCGGTGGAGTTGGTATAGGATTGGTTGCTCTCCATCTCCCTCGCACGTTCCCAGTCGGCTACGGCGGCATCGTATGCCACCTTGTCGCGGTCGCGTGTCGCCCTCAGGCCCGGCGCCTGTTGTTCGAGGGTGAGAAGTTCCTTCTCGTTCTCCTCGATTTTGGCGGCGGCGGCACGTGCGCGGGCCACTTCAATGATGGAGTCGCGCAGTTGGTCGTAGGCTGTCTTAGCCTGACCTACAAGAATCTGCTCGGCGGTAAGGTTCTTGAAATAGTCGGGATAGAGAGCCTGCAGCCGCTCTGCGGCGGCCTTGCGCTCGTCCTTCGACTTCGATTCATCGGTTGCGGCCTTATAAAGCGCGTCAGTGGGGCGGCTCCACCACAACGCAGCTCTACATGATGTGGCTTCAGTTGATGCACAAGCGCGGTCTTAACTCTCTTATCATCGCACATCAGGGAACGGCCTCCGATGAAATCAAGGATATGTTTGACACGATGATTAAGGAATATCCCGTGGAGATGCTTCACAAGATGGGTGAGCCTTACTCGATTGATGAGCCGAAGTTGGTAGGTGTCGGTAAGTCCGGCTCTACCTCGCGCGTGCCACAGCGCAACTGCAAGATTAAGATTGGTACGGCTGAACGTCCCGATGGTTGCCGTGGCGGTGCTTACTCGCTCGTCCACCTTTCCGAGGTCGGCATTTGGAAAAAGACAGAGGGCAAATCCCCAGAGGACATCGTGCGCTCTGCCTGCTCGGGTATTCTCCTGCGGCCCCTCACAATGATTGTTATGGAGTCCACCGCAAACGGCACGGGCAATTTCTTCCACACCGAGTATAACGCGGCCGCCAATCCCGACATTCCCTCGCAGTTTGAGGCTCTTTTCATCGCATGGTATCAGATTGAGCAATACTCCCTGCCGTTCGCCAACTCTGCCGAGGCTCGCAAGTTCGCACAATGGCTCTATGACAACCGCGACAATGACAACGTCATGTCATCGCGTGAGGAGCCGGGGCGTTATCTTTGGTGGCTGTGGAATAAGGGCGCGACATTGGAGGCCATCAATTGGTATGTGCAGGAACGCGCAGGCAAGAATGACCACGGAGTCATGGCTTCCGAGTTCCCCTCGGATGATGTTGAGGCGTTCGTCCATTCGGGTACTATGGTCTTTGACCGCTACCTCGTTGAGAAATTTGACAAGACCTGCAAGCCTCCTCGCTACATCGGTGACGTGTATGCCGATGATGACGAGGGAGAGGGCGCGTTGCAGAACGTGCGTTTCAGCGAGGACAGGCAGGGTCAGTTGTGGATTTGGGCGAAGCCGGAGGTTGATGATGAATATGAGGTCACCGACCGCTACCTCACTGTTGTGGACGTGGGCGGCCGGTCCGACAAGGCCGACTTCTCGGTTATCTTGGTTATTGACCGCCTCAACATGATGGACGGCGAGCCTCCTGCCGTAGTCGCTCAATGGTACGGCCACTGCGACATTGACCGCCTCGCGTGGAAAGCTGCGCAGGTGGCGGCCTATTACAACGAGTCCTTGCTTGTCATCGAGTCCAACACCCTTGAAACGCATGACCGGGAAAGGCAGGTTGAGGGCGGTGACCAATCGCAGTACATCCTCAATCAGATTTCATCCGTATATCCCAACCTCTACGCTCGCCGTCAGTCCGAGGACGAGATAAGGCAGGGCATACCGCGCAAATACGGCTTCCATACCAACGTGGCCACAAAGCCGATGATTATCTCCACTCTGGTCAAGGTCATCCGTGAGCGACTCTACACCGAGCGCGACCGCAGGTGTCTTGACGAGTTCCTGCAATATGAGCGCAAACAGAATGGAGCATACGGCGCGGTCATCGGCCATCATGATGACTTGCTCATGACTCGCGCCATAGGTATGCACATCTGCCTCTATGAAATGGATGTGCCTCGCCTCATCCTGCGCAATCAGACAGCGACACGCAAAAAAAGCGGCCTCGTTTCCGAAGCCGCTTGGTAAGGTGGTCTGTATCGTTAGGCCGCCAACATCTGCTGTGCGCTCTGCACGGCCTGCATATTCGCGCCCTGCTGTGCCTGCTGTGCGAGTTCGGGAGAGATACCTTCGGGCATCTGACCCTGCTCCAACTGCTCGCGCTGTGCTTTGATGCTTTGCAGGAGTTCGTCCCCGAATGGGAAATCGCCGTGTTCCAAAAGTTGCTCCACGGATATTGCCTGCGCTTTCCACAATTCCATGAGCATCTCGTTCGCCATCGCGCGGTAGGTAGGAGTGGCCGTACTCTCCACGATGGAAAGGTCAAACTCAACATTGCGGATTTTCTTCGGGTCATACTCAACGATTGAGCAATTTTTGCCTGCGATGTTGAATACTCGCGGAGTGTCATAGAATTGCTGAATGTTCTTGACATCCTTGGTCGCGCCGTCACGGATGAACTCCGAGAACGTGTCAAGCAGGTCGAGGAGCGAGGTGGTGGCGTTCTGCGCCTGCTGATTGTACAGCGAGGCCGACATGCCCGAATAACCCGGCTTGCCCTGCAATGCGCCGTTCACGCCCGATATATCCTCAAAGAACTTCAACTGCATATTCAGCAACTCGGATATGCCGATTTGCGTGCAGTTGTTGGCAATCTGCTGTGGTATCGTCCTGCCGTCCTTGGGGGTCTTTATCATGATGATGCCGTTGAACCGCGCCCACTCGTCCGCGACTTCCTCCATGCTCATGCCCTTGGGCAGGCACTCCTCCGGGAACAGCAGCACGCCCTTGGCCGAGGCTCGCATAATCCAATCGTACATGGTGATGAGGCGGTTGGTGTATCGCTGTTGGTCGATGACGTTGCTGACAAACGAGTGTATCTCGCCGTCAATAAACGGATATGCGAGGAACACATAGGGGTGGCTCTTGTGTTCGTAGGGGGTTTCTCCCTCCTCAAGTATATCGCCGAACGGAGTCAGATAGTAGTAGTACCAATAGGAGTCTATGAACCATTCATACTTGATGAGCGGCACATCTTCCTCGGCCATGCCGAGTTCTCGCGCGTCCTCCAAGCGTTTGCGGTTCACACTACCTACAAACTCCTCAAAGTCCTCCACGTCTACCTTGAACACGTCACCGCTGTTTACATCGTGACAGCGATAGCGAGGCTTGCTCTCCTTGCGCCACACCTCAATCACGCGGCACCTGCTTGTGTCCCTCGGAACGAGGAAATCATAATACCCCTGCAAGGGATAGCCGAAATCCTCATAGGCCGTGGACAGTGCGCGTTTGTCGCGTGCGAGGCGGTATATGTCGGCGAGACGGTCAAAGTCCGCAGGACTATGGGCGAAACGCTGACACAGCGACTCAAACGAAATGTCATGAACCTCGCCGAGGCAGGAAACGTCCCATCCCCGGAAGTCGCGCATATTGTTGTCTATGAAAAAATTGTTGGGCTGAACGTAGTCCGTCCAACAGTCAAGTTTGTCCTCGCGCCATCCGTACCACTTGCGCTGTACCACGAAGCCGGAGATAAGGAACTCCTCCATGCATCGGGCGTTGATGCGAGTCATGCGGTTGAGCTGCATATTGCACTGAAGCACGGTTGACATCGTTTCTCCATACTTCTGCTCATCGCGGTCACGCGCCGTGCAGGTCGGCTCTTTGGCTTGACTGCGGTACACGCCGAGGACGGCCTGCACCATGCGCCGGATAAGATTGTTCTTCAACGGAACATTGCCCTGCTTGCGGATATAATCCTCCTCTTTCAAGCTCACGCCGTCAACGCAGATGACATCATCCCACTGCCTGCCGTAGGTGTAGTTCTTGTTGCGCTCGCGGTCTTGCCGAAAGGTTTCCATCGCCCACCAATATTGTTGCGCTTCCCACAGCACCTCAAATGCGCGGTTGCGCCCCAACATCTTCTTTGCTTGGGCAACGCTGTCAAGTTCGCTCTTGGGCATAACCCGACTCGCCTTATGTAGTTTCTTCTTTGCCATATCGGTTGTTGTTATTGGGGACGATGCAAAGTTACAGCCTTGCATCGCCCCCAATCGTTTAACTATTGTTGCGTGTTGCGCAGGTCGGTTATCATAAGTTTTTTGAGGTTTACGATAGCCTTGGCGCAGGAGTCGCGTTGCTCCGGGGTCTTGGCGCGTAGCCATTCTTTGGTGAGTTCGTCCACGTCACGCTTGTAGTCGGTGATGATTTGGTAGCGGTCAAATTCGGGGGTGGCCTCCAGTTCATCGAGCATCTCATAGTAACGGTCCTCGTCACGCTCCCTTACCTTGCGTATCGCGCTCACGCGGTCTTTGGTGGTCTTGTATTCCTCGTCCCATGTTTTGAGGGAGTCGGACACGGCCTTGTCGGTGACGCGCGTGAGGCGTTCCTTGGCGAGGGTGTTACTGCGCTTGCGGTATTTCTCCATGATTTGCTCTCGCTCCTCGCTTCCGTATGCCCAGCCTGTCAAGGGTGCGCCTCGGCGTATCTTGTAGCGTGCGTATCGCTCGGCAATCTGCGAGGGGGTCATCTTGCTTGCCTCCTCGGCTGACGCTCCGAGTTCGTCAAAATAGAGTTTGTCTATCTGACTCTGCGGACAGTTGAAGATGCGTGCCATCAGCAGGCCGAACTCGCGCGAGGTCTGCGCGTCATCGCCGAAGTAGTCCATCGTTGCGACAACGATGTCGGTCAGCGATTGGGGATTGACACCCACGCCCGACTGCACAAGCAGGTTGAGTATGTCATTCACGGCGGCCTTTTGGTCATTCGGCATCTTGCGGAGGATGGTTGCGAGGTCGCTTGCCAACGGCATATCCTTTGCAAGATACTCCCAATTGCTCTCTCCGTTGAGCCACATCTGACCTGCCGAACTCATCACGTCACCGCCTGTCAGACCCTCAATGCTTCCGAAGTAAGTATGGTTCAATACATCGTCCCACATCTTGTCTTTCTCGGAGTCATCTTCACCCATGAGGATGTAAGGTAGGTATGCGCCCAAGTTCCATGCGAATTGCAGGGCAAAGCCGAACACGGCCACTCTCGCAAGGTCGCGGATGATGTTCCGGCGGTATTCGCGCTTGGCGTTGATGTCGGCCTTGTCGGGGTCTATGCCGTCACGCCACATCTGCTTGGCCATGAACTCCACGCTCAACGCCTTGTTGCCCGGCGTCATGTAGCGTTTGAGGCTACGCAGGGAGTCATACAACTGACGTGTGTAGGACATGGACGAGTTGCGGAATACAGTGAACAGCACCGAAAGCCACGAGCGGTCAACCTGCATGGTGGAGAGGAACGCGCCCTCGCTTGATTGCTGTGTCTGATTGAACAGGATTGTAGCGTCCTGCTTGGCTCGCTCCTCGGCAACATCGGGGTCATACCCTTTGCGCTTGTAACCTGCGAGTCGGCTCTGATATATGGCGTGTGAGCCGATGGCAACTGTCAGCGCGTCCACAAATGCGTTGGGGGACATACCTACGCGCGAGGCAATCTCAACGACACGGCTTCGCCACATCTTCCAGTCCATATCCGATTTCAGCAGGCGCGGGTCACCTGCCATTCGGCTTCTCCATCGCTTCTCAAACAACGGCAGGTTCTCCATCGACCATTTCCATGCTCCGTAAGGATTGGCGATGTTGGCCGCAAGGTAGAGAGGATTGCTGTCCGAAAGGTAGGAAGGCATGGAGAGGAACTGCTTCAGTGCGGTGAACACACGGAAACTTACCTTGGCGGCTGTGACACCCTTGGCGATGTTGACAGCGGCCTTGTCAAGAGCTGCAATCGGCGGTCGGTATGCTCCGACGGCCATACTGCTCACGTTGCGGAAATTCGTCCACAGCGTCTTGCCTCCACCATACACACTGCTCATGTTCATAACTTGGTTGCGGAAACGCTTGTATGAAAGCAGGGTGTTGAGGTCGCGGTTGAACTCTGCGAACGCGGCCCACCGCTCCATCTGCTGTAGGTGGTCAAGGATGACGGAGAAAGCGTTGGCACCGGTCACGTCAAGGGCGAGGTTGTTGCGCCTGCGCTTGATGATGCTACCTGTTGAGGTCGCAGGCAGAGCGGTGTCCGTGGTGTCATCGGCTACGTCCACATTCTCCAATCTCGCGTTGGCGAGTATCTTCAAGGGGAAGTAGTTCTCAATGGCGGCCATGGACGCGCCGAACATACGCTTGTGTACCTCGTTGTACTCGTTGCGCTTGCCGACGAGGAACTCCTCCTGCATCCAATCCGCAAGTTGAATGAACTTCGGGTCAAGGAAGTCCTTGATGTTCTCAATGTCATCCTCGGTGATACCCATACGGCGCAGTTTCATACGTCCGTCACTCATCTTGTCGGCCATGTAGATGTAGAGCAGGTTGCCCTGCGTGAGTTCGTGGTCTTTCATCTCGCCTCCGTCCCAAAATCTCACGGATGCTTTCGGGAGTTTTCGGTCGATGGCAAATAGGTCACCCCACGTCATCTTCTTGCCGTATATCTCGCTGACCTTTGCGTCAAGGACTTTCAGAGCGTCACGATAACCCGTGTACTCTTTCTCGGCGGCCTTAACCCATCCGCGCATATAACGGTCCCAAAGATAACCCTCGCCACGCACGTTCTTCTTGCCGAACATACGCAACATCTGGTCAAACGTGCCGAGGGGCGCAAGCATGAAGCGGACGAAACTATTGTTGGAGAGTTTCTGCACGCGGTCATCCTTGTGATGTTCATCGGTCGGCCTGCCCTCCATGTCGGAGTTGGCGTTGTGGTGGATTTCCTCAACGCGCTGTTTCTCGGCCTCGCGCCACGCCTTGGCTCGCTCAACGCTTGCGCTCAGTGCGTCACCCATCTGCTCAATGAGGGATTGATATGCCTCGGCACGCTCAATCTTATTCTGACGTATGGCATCGTTGGTGGACTCCACATATTGCTTGTATGCGTCATCCGTCATCTGCCCGGCGTCCTTATCCTCCTTGGCCTGCTTGATGCTGTCGCGCAGTGCTTTCTCCTCGGCCTTGCTCTCGGTGATGTCCTCAACATACTGTCGGGCGATTTGCAGGCCTGCGTATTCAAGGGTTACCTCGTCCGCGATTGCTTGGTCGGGGCTGCTCATGCGGTTGATGGCCTCGGCGATGCGGTTGTCAATGTCATCCTTGGGCAGGGACGTTGACTTCCTTACAACCTGCGCTATGCGCTGTCCGTCCGGGTCAAGTTCGCCCTGCACCTCAATTCCGCGAGCGTCTACGCGGCTCCCTCGGATGGCGAGGAGTTTGCCGAACGCGCCTGCTCCGTTGCGCAGTTGGTTGTCTACCATTATATCCATCACCTTCTGAACATACTGACTCACGTCCTGCTTGCCGACAACATTGTTGACAGCACCGAGGATGCGCTTGGTTTCAAACTTGCTCATGTCATCAAGCAGGCCTGCGTCCATGAGTATCTTGGCGAGGTCGGTCACGCTCTTGACAGTGGTGATGTCATATTCGCGCTGACGTGCCATAGCCTGACGCAGGTGGTTGAGGTTGCCCCCGATTGCTCGCATGGCATCGCGCTTGGCCTGCAAGTTGTCGGTGTTGGCCTGCATAATCTCGGCTTTCATCTTGGTGATGGTTTCCTCAAGGCTCATGTCCGGGTCACGGAACATCGTCCTCTCGTCTGCATCATAGCCTGTCTTACGGCGCATGGTTATGTCCTCGGCCTCCTCAATGACGCTCATCCTGCCATTGGCTTTCTTCATCTTGTATGCCTTGTGGTAGATGTACGCCCATTGCTTGTCAGTCCACTTGCGCATCTTCGGGATTTTCAGACCGCGCAGGAGTGCCTCAAACGCCTTTTGGAGCATGGCTTTCATCTTGCCCCAAAATGTCTGCTCCTCGGCGGTCATCTTCTCAAAGCCTTTCTCGCCGACCTTGCCTGCCACGTTGGCACCGTACTCCTCGGTGGCATCGCGCTTCATCTGCTCGCGCTTGGCGTTGGCTTCTGCGTGTGCCTCGGCCATGTCGGTATAGTAGTTGGCATTGGCATCGGCCACGTTGTCGTGGGCTGCCTGCTTCTCGCGGAATATGCGGTCAACCTCTGCATCATAAATCCGCTTGGCGC
Organism: Muribaculaceae bacterium; assembly: GCA_017621845.1. Lineage (GTDB taxonomy): Bacteria > Bacteroidota > Bacteroidia > Bacteroidales > Muribaculaceae > CAG-873. The sequence continues at coordinate 24,856 of JAGASI010000026.1, read as the reverse complement.
GTGCGTCAATGTCGGCCTTGATTGCATCGGTGGAGGTGTTGTAGAGCTCGTCAAGTGCGTTGTCAAGCAATTCCTTTGTCGGGAACAGCAGGCGCAAGCCATCGTGTCCCATGCCCTCATGCAGGAATGTGTTCTCTACATCGGCGAGGTCGGCATTGTTGGGAAGCAGTATGGCAATCTCGGCCACACGGCTACCTCCGCGCTCAATGCGCGAGATACCCTTGGCCTTGGCCTCGCGTGGGTTTCGGGCATAGGCTTGGATTTCCTCCGGGGTACGCAGGATGCGGACCGGCGTGTTCATCCGCTCCGACATCTGCTGAACCTTGTCGGCCATGGTGTTCTCCTCGGCCTCGCGCAGGAACTCATCGGGTTCTTTATCCCACAGCGATGAGTGGCGTTCATCGGCATACTTGGCGTTGAGGCGCGCTATGTCCTCATCGGTGACGTATGGCATACCTTGGTAGGAAGCCTCTATCTCCTCCGGGGTGCGCGATGCGAGTCTTGCCAATTTATCCTCGTCAAACTTCCATCCCATCTCTTGCAGGCGTTCAAGCACCTGCGGAGTGTAGTTGAATGGGTCGCGTGCGTCCGTGCTCTCGGCAGGACTCTTTGCAGGGTTCTTCTGCCAATAAGAGTTGATGCGCTCCGCTACCTCTTGGTTGGTGAGGACACGGATAATCTTGCTCCAACGCGAGAGGGCAAGTTTATCGCCGTTCGTCCATGACACTATGCCTGTTGAGTTCTTGGCAAAGGGTGCGTGGTACATTCCCTCGGCTACCTCGTCATTGGCCATCATCTTGCGCAGCTCGCTCTTGGGCATGACGCTCTGCACCATCACAAGGTTGGGACGCTTGTAGCCGGTTGAGAATTGCAGGTTGAGGGTGTTGAACTTGCCGTGGTCATAGGGGTTCTCTGATGCAGGCACAATGCCGTCCACGCCCTTGTCAAGTTTGAACATCAACGCAGGCTCTTTGGTGGCGCGTGCCTCAAAGTAGCGTTCCGGCGATATGTCAAAACGAGTGCGCTTCTTGCCGTCTATCATCACATAGCCTTTCTCGGCGAGTTCGTCATACATCATCTGCTGTTCCTCGGTCAGTTCAACATTGGAGTATGAGCCGTTCCATTGGCGCGGTGCTATCGTGCGGTATCCACCTGTTGCCAAATCCTTGGCCGCCATCGGCGAGGCGAGGTCTGTCATACCCGGAAGCACCTGCACGTTGCGGAACACAGGCACAAGTTCATCATCGCTGAGGCTTTCAAGCATCTCGGTGTCCGGCTCTCCCTCCTCCATAGGACGAAGCATGGCTTTGTCACCGAAACGACCCGATGTATTATGCTCGTTGCGTGTCAGTCCGGCATCGCCGAGTCTATTGTACTCGGCGTTCAGTTCTTTGAGTTTCGCAACTGCCTCGTCAAGTTCGGCTTGTCTTGGGAATACTCCATCGCCGATGTTCAGACCATTGAGTTTGTTCTTCGTTTCTTCAAGGTCACGGGAATATATTCCTCCTGCTCTCATCACCTTTTCAAGCAATGAGCGGAATGCCAAACCTGCCGTTGTCGGCTCGGTGTGCAATGTTGTTGTGTACTTGATGTCGCTTCTGCCGTCACCCATGTGAAGTTCATAGTGTGACGCGAAAAGGCCGTCTGCCTCCTCGTTGACAGTGACTACCTTTGCACGCTTGCCAAAGCCTGCGAGAGTTACGTTCTTGCCTTTGGAAAGCAGGTCAAGGATGTATTCGCCTGCCTCCTTGGGTTTGTCAAATCTGCGTCCTCCGTAGATGGATGAACCCTCAATTACCATGACCTCGCTCGGATACACACCCTTGTCATTCTTGACAAATCCCTCGCGCTCTAAGTCTTTCACGTCACGTTCATTCAGTCTGACAAGTCGTTCAAGTTTGTCTTTCCTATCGGTGAGTTCGGTAAACTTGGCTTTCTTGCGCTGATAGTCACGTTCAAATCCATTGCGCAAGGCGCGGAGTTTCTTGACTTTCTTATCCTGCTTCGCTCTCTCAAAGATTACAGGGTTGCCCGAAAGACGCGCTACCATTTCAGCGGGGTCAAATCCATCCTCCTCTCCTGCGCCCTCGTCAAAGGTTCTCTCTCCGTTGACGGTGCCCATCTTGAATTGGGTGAACATCTTGCCCTTGGCATCAAGCAACTGATACTTGTAGAGGTCAAGGCTTCCCTCGGTGGCGTAATAATGTACCCTTACCTTGTTGCCCATGAAGTCGCGGGCAATGATGTTGCCCTGTCGGCCGCCACGGCCTAAGCATTGTTCAAGGGCGGACGGAGTCCAAGGCACAGTCACCATGTGCATATCGGTGATGCGAGTCTGCACGTTCACGCCTGTACCCATGTTCTTTGTTCCTCCGATAAGGATACGCACTTTGCCATCTCTTACTCGTTGGAAAAGGTCTTTGCGCTTCTCCTCGGTTGTTGCCTGCTGTATGTAGGCTATCTCCGACTTGGGTATTCCGTCATTGGTAAGACGTTCAATGATGTCGGTATAGACATCGTAAGACTTGTCTTTGCCCGGCACGCCAAGTTCGCAGAAGATGAGCTGCACGCCTTTTTGGTCGGTCATCTCATCATAGTATTTCTTGACGTTTGCGCATACAGCACCGACTTTTCCTCCCTCATCCTCCATGTCGGGGAATATGAGGCGAGGTGATACTGCGGCCTTTGCCGAAAGGGTGGCGGCTGCAAGTCCCCAAGGGTATTTGTCAGGATTATCCGGGTGTATGCCGAAATAACTGCCATCCCTTGTGTTGAGCATGTGGACAATCTCGCGGTTGATTTCCGATATTGCATCGCTCGCAGGCACGATAACCGTGTTGCTCTGCAATGCAGGCTTGGGAAGTTTGAGGTTTGTGTCATTGCGCACATCGGCAATCTCGGCATAGAGTTGTGAGAGTTCCGGCACATTCTTGAAACTGCGGAAGCGGTCTTTCATTCTGAACTCTCCCGTAGTTCCTGCCTCCAACTCTGACGTATGGTCGGCGAAAACGCTTGCCCATGCGTCAAAGGTGGTCATGCCAAGACGTTGCATCTCACGCGGACGCAGGCAATTGAGGAGGTTGTAAATCTCCACAAGCGAGTTGGTGATGGTAGTTCCCGAAAGGAATACCACGCCCTTATCGCCTTGGTGCATCTTTTGTAAGTGCCGTATGCCTGTAAGCAATGCCACAGCGCGGTTGCTTCCCTTGGCGTCCGCAAGTCCTGCTATCTGCTGATAACTTGTGACGTATGGCAATGACTTGAATTGGTGGCTCTCGTCGACAAAGAGGTAGTCCACACCAAGGTTCTCAAAGCAGAACTCGCGGTCTACCTTTCTATCCATGCGTTTCTCCATCTTGGCGATAAGGTTTTTACGCCTTACTTCAAGTGCCTTGATTTGTCGCTTGGTAAGTTGGGATTGGTCAGTGCCGTACAAATACTCAATCATATTGTCAAGCATTTGCAGTTGCTCGCTGATGACAGCCTGCTCTGCCTCCTCGGTGTGAGGAAGCATACCATATTGCTCATGACTTAGGATTACACAATCATAGTCATTCAACGATATATTGGCTATGAACTTCTTGCGGTTCTCCTTTTGGAAGTCGCTGTCATTAGGGGCAAGCACGCGAGCGGATGGGAACGCCTCTTTGAACTCTCGCGCAATCTGCGACACTGTTGACTTCAACGCAACAATCATAGGCTTCTTGGCTATGCCCATTCGGCGCATTTCCATGATGGCGGCCTGCATCACCAAGGTTTTGCCTGCGCCTACAATGTGGTCAACTATACCTCCGCGATTGTTTATGAGCATCCACACTGCATCCTTTTGGTGAGGGCGCAGCTCCATTCCCATCAGTCCGGGTATTACAAGGTGCTGTCCGTTGAACTTGCGTTTGACGGTGCGGTTGAAGCGGTCGTTATACTCCTGCTCCAATCTCTCCACGCGGTCGGGGTTAGACGGAAGCCACTGCTCAAATTTTTCACGCAGTTCTTCAATCTTTTGGTTTGCGAGTTCGGTCTGCTCCTCGTCAACAACATCCTCATCGCCTCTCATTTTGATGACAAGAGTCTTATCTTCAAGGGCGGCTTTGAGAATTTCTTTGGCTGACTTGCGTGGAGTTTCCCATTCATCGGCGGCCCCTCCGAGTTCCTTGCTGTCTATGTTGATTTCATAGGAGTCAATCTCGGGGATATAACGGACACCGCTCTTCATGTCGCTCACATACCTGCCGAGTTCGGGGTCATACCTGCGGTTGCGGCTGCTGTAGTTAGCGTGAAGGCCGAAGATTTCCTGCACGAAGTCATTGAGGATGTCATCGGGTATCCATCGCGCTCCAAGTCCGATAGCAATATCATCAAAGGGGATGCGAGTGGGTTGCACTTCTTCAAGTGCTGCTACATTTTTCTCAAAGCGGCTATCGTTCTTGGCGGCCTCGCGTGCATCTGCAAGTTTGGTGACCACATCACCGCTCAGATACTCATCGCGTGTCACATAGTCATCCTCCGTATTCGGGTTGAGGAACACGAAGTCTGCACACTGGTCTGCCCATTTATCGCCGAGTGCCTTGCTCATGAAGTCGGGGCGAACATAGCCATACTCTGCGAGTGATGCGCTTATTGCATCCTGCGGTGTGTTGACCTCATCAAATCGCATTGCCGATTTGATTGTGTTCTTGGTGAAGATGTCCGATAGTCCCTCAAACTTGCCACTCTTCCATTTTTCAAGAGCCTGCATGGTGTAGCAGTCTATATCGTCAAGGATGAAAGCGTTCTTGCTGTCATGCAAGCGTCCATACTTGTCTACAAAGGCATCATAGGCTTTCTGCAACTCACTACGCAGGTTGGCAAGGGTCTTGTCGTTCTCACCCTCTATCTGCCCTGCGATTAGACGTTTCATTGCAGTGCGCACGTCAATCATGGCTTTGATGCGCGGTAGCATCTTGTCATGCTTCAGTGTCCCCTCAAACTCGCGTGTAACCTCGCCGTACTCGTTGCTCTTGGCATTAAGCACGCCGACTTTGCCGTCTTGGATGACGAGGTTGCCGTTGCTCACCCAATCGCCGTCACCTTTGTAGGCGGCACGCACGGCCTGCTGTGACTCGCGGACCGTGCGTGTCACGTCAAACAGTTTGCCACGGCGGTTGCCAACAATACGCTTGATGGCCTTTTCCATAGCCGATGCAATCTCATCGACCGACATACGGCTCGTCAGTCCAAAGGCATCCTCCTTATATTGGTTACCTGCCTGCACCTCGCCTATCATGTTCTCCGGGTGGAGTGCATAGTAGCCGTTGTATTCAACCTTGCGCTCCTTGCCGTCATTCTTTCCTTTGGCCGTTGTTGTAGCGGACGAGAGGAAAGCCTGCTCCAATTTCTGATATTCGGGGTCGGCTCGCCGTGTCATACGGTCCTCCTCATCGCGCCACTTCCGCACGAAGATTACATCAGTATTCACGCCTGTGCCTTGGAATGTGTTATCGGGCAGACGTACCGCTCCGAGTATCTCACCCTCCATGGCGATATGCTCTCGGATTATCTGATTGCTCCTTGTGTCCATGACAGCCGTTGTGGTCATCATGGGAAGCAGACCTCCGGGGCGTAATGCCTCAAGCATCTTCACCGCATAGTAGTTGTGGATGCGGTTCTGCGCAGCTCGCTTCACGGGAGTGGAGTCGCTTTTCCATGTGGGGTCAGTGACTTCTATGCTACCGAAAGGCACGTTGCTCGATACCACATCGTATGAGCCGGGGGCGAGTCCCGATTTCTCAAATCCTCCGATGATGACGTTGGCATCCGGGTAGAGGATACGCGAAAGTTGACCGCTCAACCAATCAAGTTCAACGCCTGTTATCTCGGTGCGCTCCTGCATCCTTTGAGGCATCGTTCCCTCAAACATTCCGTTACCCATTGAGGGGTCAAGGAACTTGCCTCCTCGGAAGCCTGCAAGCGTCAGGAACGAGTTGATGGCCTTGGCTATCTTGGTCGGGGTGTAGTATGATGACAGCGAGGCCTGCTTGATTGCCCCGAAAAGTTTCTTCTCTCCTTGGGGGTCAAGTTTCTGAATGGCCTTGGCGAGCCTATGTAGCGGCGAGTCGGTGTAGGTGCTACGGATAATATGGTCAAGGTCATAGTAGTTGCCGAGGTCTACCTGTCCCCATCCTCTGAAACGCGAGATAATGGCTTTCTGCTCATCAGTGGCAGGCTTACCACCGAACAGCACCTCTGCAAGGGTTTCAATGGCCTTTACGTTGGCCTCCAACCGCTGTTTCGGTGAGTAAGAGTCGGCCTCGTTCTCATCCTCATCATAGCGGAAGTTGCGTGTGAACTTTCTCTCCGGCTTTTTGGCGGTGTTCTTTACGGAAGCAGGTCTACCTCCCTCGCGAGTCCCGGCGGCAGGTTCTCCCTCAGATAATCCTTTTCCTCCGTTGTCAGTTTCTCGTTCAGAAGCAGGGCGCGGTTCAGAAGTTCCTCCACGCTCATCTGCGGCTCCTGCAACTCGTTCAGAAGTTCCGACCTCATCACGTCCCCGATTTCCTGCGGGCTGTTGTAATCCCCGCTCCTCATCAGTTCCATGTGACGTTCCGTCAGTTCCTCGTTCCACGTCTGAACGCTCTGCATCAGCTGCCCCGACTTTATCAGTCGGCTCAGTTCCTCGGGGGTGTTTTCCTCCATTAGTTCGAGGCGCATCATTGCCCATGGTGTGTGCGCGTTCACCTTTAGCCACTCCTTGGCCTTTCGTATCACTCTCTCGTTTAACATTGTTATCTGAATTTTCGGGTTCATCAAACAGGCCGCCGAAAAGGTCACCGACCTGCTGTTCGGGTTTGATTGCTTTATTCTTCGCAGGCTTCTTCCCTCCCTGCAATGCCTCAACAGCCTTGGCCGTTGCAGTATTTTTGCGCTCGGTCTTGCCAAGTGCAATATCATTCAGCACCTGCTCCATGGCGAGTGCCTGCGACATCTGCTCTACAGCCTCAAATGATTTGTCGCTCTCTAAGCGTTCCTTGGCTTTATCTACCATGTCCTCGACCTGCTTTCGCAGTTCGGGGACTTTGGCGGAGGTGATACCTGCTTTCTTGGCTTGTGCCAACTTGACACCATACCAATACTTCACGGCATCATCTGAGCCGGGGATATACACCTTGTCGGGGGCAATATCAATCAAGTTATTCTCTATGCCGTTGACATTCCCACGCAGGTCAAGATTGCCATTCTCACGAACATTGACAATCTCCAACTCTTGCCCGGCCATTGCCACGCGGTCACCTGCCTTATGTTTGCCGTCAGCCGTAGTGGCCTCGGTTTGAGGTTTGGGTTTAGTAGTTATCTTAACTTTTGGCTCATCAATCTGCTCACAGATGGCAACTTTATATCCTGCCTTTATAAGCCTCGGCAGGTATTTGTCTATGGCGTGATTTGGGAAGCCAGCTAAATATACCTTGTCGTTCTTGGCTATCGCGCGAGAAGTCAGTGTGAGGTTTAGCACTTTGCTTACTGCTTGTGCATCTTCTTTGAATGTTTCAAAGAAATCGCCCACGCGGAATAGTATCAGCGTGCCGGGGTGCTTCTCTTTCATGGCCTCATACTGAAGCATAAGGGGAGTCTTGCCTGCTTGTTTACGCTTCTCCTTGGCTTCGGCCGCAACTCGTTTGGCCTCGCCGATTGCTCCATCGGCAGGCTTGATGCGGCTCCAATCGGCTACCTCGGTGATAAACGATGTGCCGAATGAGTCAAGTATGGGGCGGTCGTTGGCATCAAAGTCTACAATGCGCTGTTTCTCCCATTTGCCGTTGCGCTCCAACATTACCTCGTCTCCGGCCTTATAGCCGTTGACTATCTTTTCTTTGGGCGCTTCGGCAGGGTTCTTGATAGCCTTGGCTATGCGCTCGGCCATGACATCGGAGATTAGACCACGCTGTCCGTAGTCAAACCACGCCTTTATGGTGGCAGGATATTCGTTGAACATCTCCTCCAAACGCTCACTCAGCCATCGGTCAACGAAATCGCCGACAATGGTTTGCATTGCCCACTCGGTGTTCTTGGCCTTGAATGTGTTGATGATTTGCTTGTCATGGACGGCATCTTTCATCATAGCATCAACGCCTCGCCACATCTCGTCCGAGTTGTCATAGAGCCATGTTGACACGGCCTCTTTGTCCTTGGGGTCGGGGAATGTGGGGGCCGCCGGTGCCTCCTCCTTTGCCCTGCGACTTTCAATGTACTGGGATAGACCTCTTGCAATCTTATCCATGCCGAAACTCTTGCCCGTCTTGCTTTTCGCTTTGGGCAGAACATCAGCAAGCATCTTTTCAAGTTCCGCGATGGTCTTGTCATGCCAAAATTCGGGGACTTCAAAGGCTTCCTCCTTTGGCAGATATTTCCCGATTTGCTCTTTTATCGTGCTGATAAGTTCTCCATAAGTAGGGGCAGACAACCAAGCTTGGTGGTCTTCACCTATGATGTAGGATTGCTCGTCACCACGCTTAAGAGTTGTCATCAGTTCGGTAAGGCGCAGGCTCTCGTTGCCTGTGCGGTCAAAGCGAATATCTATACGCAATGGCTCATAGCCACTGCGCACAGGCAGGTTAATCCTTACATAGCCTCCCTTTTCTCCGAAGTCTGCACTTACCACATTTACGCCTTTCGGCAGGTCGGTGAGTTTAAGACCTAAGTCATCAACGAGTCGGGCCGCCAAGTCTGCTCCTGCCTCGGCCGCCTTGCGCTCTACAATGGCTACCGGGTCATTGCCTTTTCGCTCAAAGTACCCTAAAATGGCAAGTTGTTTGTTGATTTTGTCAAGTGCCTTGTCTACTTTTTCGGAGGCATCTGCGACTGCTCGCTCATCTTTCGCGCTGTCTGCTGTAGCCTCTGCTTCGCTTGCAACAGCCTCTGCTTCTTTTGCAAGAGCTGCTGTATCTGCTGCTGTCTGCTGTTCATCTTTCTTACGTTTTTCGTTACGTTGTGCAATCAGTTCTTTCTTGGCCTTTTCGGCGGCTTTCTCTGCCTTACGCTCGGCCACGCGCATTTCGGCATCACGGATGGCATCCGGCGATGGCTTGTCAAAGTTCTCCACGTCAAAGCGGTCAACGTCTGCATCGTCCGTGTACCCCTCACCACCATAGCCGGGGAAAGCGTGCGCTCCCTTATACCATGATTTAAGGAACGGCTTGACCTTTGAGCCGAGGCGGCCCACAACAGCCTTGACAAAGTCGGGGAACGCTGTCACGCCGTTGTTAAGGAAGTTGAATGTGTAGTTTATACCTATGGAGTACACCTTCATCTTCTCTTCCATCGTGAGTTCGTCCGGGTCACGGAAATAGGAGTCAGTGCTTCCCTCGTCATCGTCAATGCCGAGGAGTTTGCGCAACTCGGCCTCCTGCGCTTTCATCTCGTCAGTCACCTTGAACTGACCTTTTGACGCAGGCTCGCTCTTGGGTTCGGCAGGCGAATATGGCTTGCGTTTGGCAAAGGCGGCTTCTTCAAGTCGCTTCTGCAACTCAGTGTCCCTTGTCAAGCGGAGATAGGTGTTCACGCCTTTCTGCCCGAAAGCCTCATCCCTGCGGTATGATGTTCGCAAGGTATCCATGACTTTCTTTACCATTTCGCGTGCCGCGTCAATGTCGGGGTTGTTATCCACCATGTTCTTGAACATGGGATGGTTGACAAGCGCGTCAACAACTTCATCATCGTTGAACGACTCATCGGTCATATCCTCAACAGTGACTGTGTTGGCAGGCTTGGGCGCAGGCTTCTTGCGTGCAGGCTTATCCGCAGGCTTGGCGGCCTGCTTGATGTCCTCACGGCTCAACGGCTGTGCATCGGCCACTGCCTCCTCATTGCCAAGCATTTCTCCGAGTTGACGCGCGACCTCCTCGCTCCTCATCATGTAACCCTCCTGCTTGCGGTCATACCATCCACGCGAGGTCTTCTTCCCCTCAGTGAGGGGGCCGCGCATAAAGGTATCAAGGGCGGCCTTTTCCTCCGCAGTCAGTTCGCGGTTGAAATTGACAAACCATACATCGCTTGTCTTGTGCTTGCCCTCATATTTAGTGGGCGTAATGGTGTACGGTTCAGAACTTTCTGCGCCGTCCATTTGTTTATCTGCTGACAAAGTGTTAACTTTGCCGTCAGAAACGTCTGAGTTTTGCGAGAGAGCCGTGTCACCTCGCAAGTCCGTAGGATTATCGTCAGTGTCTGTCGTCTTGTCGATTGACTCTGACGTTTCTTTTTTCTCAAATGCTGTAAGAAGCCATTTCTTTTTCTCCTTGTTCCATGTCAGACGTACAGCTGCCTTGTGGGTATCGCTTTCAAGATTGATGCGATTCTCACTACGCTTTACGATGTGCATATCATCAAGAATTTCTTGGAGATGTTCTACGACTTCGGGGTGGTACTTAACGAGTTTAGCAAGACCATAGCCGTCACTTTTTGCTGTCCCTGCTTTACCCCAAACAAGGTCTATATCACCGATGTCTTTATGATGAAGTGCGCCAATGGCTTCTCCGTCCTGCAATTCTGAAAGCAGTTTTATCGCTCCTTGTGCGTTACCCTTGAACTGCGTGAACACAGGGCCGAAATCGCTGAATCCATCCGGCTCAACTGATAGCACGGGATTCTGCTCCTTATACACTTGGACGCTCTTATAGTCGGCAAATGGTTTGGTCTTGCGCTTGCTCGAGCCAATCCATTTCTTGAACTCATCCTTGCTGACGTGGGTAATCGCGCCGAGGCCGGTCCATCCGGGTTCATAGTTGGATAGGTACGCCTCGCGTGCGGCCTCCTCCGAGGGGAAGCCGTACATCACCTTATGCTCGTCAAAGTTGCCGTCCTTGTCAAGTTGGTCGATGACAAACACGTCACCCTGCTCCGGGGTTTCGGAGAGGAACACGTCTATGTGGTCACCATCCACGCCCTGCGTGCCACGGATATATCCATAGTCATTCTGCATGGTGGTTTCCCACGGAGTTTCCTTGCCATCCGCGTCTACGCTCTTGCCACGGCGCACACTGCCTTTGGGGTTCTCAATGCTGACGTTGTAGCTGTCAACCTTGCGATGCTCCATCTTGTAGTTGCCTGCGGCTTTCTGCGCTTCGGTCGGCTCGTTCAGTTGTTGAGGCTCTGCACCGCGTTGAAGAGCATCCGCAGTTTGTTCACCTGCCTCGTTTCCTCCACGCTGTTGCTGTTCTTCTGCGGCCCTGCGCTTGCGTTCTGCGATGGCGTTGTCAACGAGGGCTTGCTGTTCTTTTGGGGTTGCATTTCTGAAATGTTCGTTTACTTGTGTGAGAATATCTTCTTTAGAGGCAATCTCGCCTGTGAATATGTCAGCCTGCCCACTTGCCGACATGGAGGCTTCATTGTTGTAGGTGGCGAGGACTTTGCGGAGGTCGCTCGGCTTACCGCTGTTGAGGATGTCGGCAAGCAGGAGCGTTGTCGCGTCAGTGACACGGCTGTCCCCGAACTCGTCATCAAACAATCCTGCCATGCGCCCAAAGGGCGAGATAGGCATACCGTCCACATAGATGTCGGGGTTGGATGACTTGGCACGCTGAACGAGGTCTACGGCCTTTGCCAATTCATCGGCGAGGTCATAGCCGTTGCGAGAGAGAGTGCGGTTGTTGGCAATCTCGCTCAATCCCATCACTATTGACTGACGCAGGGTAGGCACGGATATTATCTGACGCACTGCATCGGGCGAGGCTTGGAATACCTTGCCGATAAGAGTGTTCTCAATAAGTTCCTTTCCTCCTGCCGACAATGCCGTGCCTGTGCGGAGTTCGGGCATCTGCTTGTCATTGATGACCCCTGCCTGCATGAGTGCGCCCAATGCCTGCGCAACGGCTTTCTCATCGGCATAGTAGTCCGAGAGGCGGTCATAACGGCTGATGTCATTGACAATGTTGTTGAACACTGCGTCGGGGACAATCTTGCCGAGTTTTACGGCGGCTTCGGGTTTGCCCTGCGATTTCTTCTCCTGCGCGTTGAAGCGTGCAAAGGTGGTGGCATCGTAAGGCAGAGCCTCGTCCGGCACGAACACCACGCGAGGATTTTTCATGCCCTGCACCTGCTCCGGGGTAAAGCCGAATTTCTTGTGGCCGAATTTAGCGAGATAGTCATTATATGCCTTGTCAGTTCCCTGACGTGCGGCGAGGTCACCCGACATGGTGCGGTTGTTGCCCGACAACACCACGCCGTCATTGCTGACGATGACGGGGTCTTGCAGGGCGCGGTTATCGTATGAGCCTGCAATATCCTCCACGATGCGCTGTGCGTCCTTGTCGCGCTGATAGTCGCGGTCATTGACACTCTGGCCGTTCTCGTCTATGGGGAAACCCTCGGTGGGGGCGTAGGCGTTGTTGGCATCGTGGCTCGGTGAGGCGGCTCCTGCCTCGGTCAGCACATATCGCCCTGTAATGGTAGAGCCATCGGGCAGGGTCAGAGCGTCCTCGTTGCCCTCCACCTTGGGAGCGGCCTCCCAACGCTCGCGTATCTTCGGATTGACAGCGTGAACGCCGATGCGCTCCTGCTCTGCCTGCTTCTCGGCCTTGATACGCTGTTCCTCCTCAAATCGTGCCACAGCTGCGTCATGAGCCTCTGCGTCACGCCGACGGCGTTCCTCCTCCTGCTGACGGCGCAGCTCCATATTGCGAGAGGTATAGACTTTGAGGATGTTGCTCCACGCCTGCGCCTCTGCCTGCGCGTCAGCGAGTGCCTGCTGATACTCGGCCTGCGCCTTGGCGTTTTCCTCGTCCACGCGCTTCTGCTCGGCACGCATGGCCATGGGACCGGCCTTGCCTGCGAGTTTAGGCTTGGCAGGTGTCGGCGGCTTCTTACCCAGTGCCTCCAATCTCTTGTTGGCATCCGCTATCATCTGCTGTGCGATAGGCACGGCGTTGGCCTCGCCCTCCATGGCCTCAACGAGGCCGTCCCATGCTGTTTCCGGCTCTACAGCCGTGAACTCATAGTCCTGCTTCTCCTCGTTGAAAGGTATGCGCGAGAGTGCTGTTTCGGTCGGCTGTTCGGGTGCAGGAATATTTTCAGCACCGATGTTGCCATTTTGTGGAATATTTTCAGTGCCATTGTTGCCTGCCGCCTCGGCAGGAGCGTTCTGCGCCTCCATCTGCCTGCGCTGTTGCTCATATTCGTAGGCTTCAAGACGGCCTCGCCACTCATCGGTAAGGGAATCACGTCCGCGCAGGTCGTTGATAGTTTGGTTGAGAACTTCATCGGAAAGGCTCGTTGAAACCTCAATGCCCTCCTCAAAGCCTCGGTCATATTCCTTGGTGTCGGCGATAGGCTGTTGAGGTGCTTCCGCTTCGGGGGCAGGGGCCGCAGGCTCCGGGGCAGGCTCGGCAGGTGCTTCGGGTTCGGGAGGAACGTCAACACCAAACACGGACTCCTGCTCTGCGTCTATTTGGGCATAGGCCGTCTGCAACTCGTCCTGTGGGTCGATGCTCTCACCGACCTTATATATTTGGTCGGGGGACACAAACTTATATTCGCCCGACTCGTCCATGATGACAATGCTCTCGGACGAGTTGGCGGTATCAATGGCCGACCCATCGGGGTACATGGCCACATCGCCCTTGATGATGTAGGCAGGCTTGTCATCCACTTTCATGACGGCAGGGATGATGACACCGCGCTCCTTGTGGGTGCGCCCTGCGACTTCCTGCTCAACCTGCTCGCGCTTGCGCTGTGAGGCTTCGTGCGAGGCATCCATAACGCCGTCAAGCGCGGCCTTGGAGTTGATGTAGTAGAGGACGGCTTCCTGTTGGTCGGGGGTGAGGGAGGGGTCATTGATGAGTAACCACGGATTTTCATTGACGCGGTACATCCAATACTCGGCCTCTGCCCCGAAAGCGTCCTCGCACATCTGATATGCCTCCTGCATACGGAGGGCAATAGCGTCTATATCTGCCTGCGCGGTGGGGTCACCCTGCTCAAAGCGTCCATACAGCAGACGGCTCTCCTCATACATTCGGTCGGCCTCGGCCTGCTCGGGAGATGGTTCATACTGTTCCTCCTGCTTCTGCTCCGGGAATAATTCACGCGCATAACGCTCCACAAGAGCCTGCTCCTCCTCAGTGCGGTCTTTTGGCTGTTTGCGCAGAGCCTTGTCAACGTCAAGGCCGGTCTCCTTGTTGAGGCGTTCGCGGATTGCTTCGGGGCGGTGTTCCGCTCCTGCCTCGGAGTTGCGCTTGATGGCTTCGTCAAGGAACTCCACAAGTTGACGCTGCGACTCGGTCACATTCTCGTCACCGCGCTTCACAGCCTCATATATCTGACGGATGGCCTGCGGGTCTGCTCCGCGCGATACCTCGTTGACTGCGGCCATGAACACAGCCTCATTGGCTTCTGCATCGCGGTATCTCTCGCCAACGTCAATAGTGTTGAGTTCTACCTGCCTGTTGATATTGTCAATCTCGCCCTGCGCCTCGCGCTCCGATGCGAAACGGCGAGAGGTGACAACCTCTCCATCAGATGTGACTGAATTGACAATGAAAGAGCCATCCTCGGCCTGCTGTGTGTTGTAGGCCATAACGGTTCCCATCGGGAGCATACGGCCTGTAAGGATGAAATATGCCTTGGCGCGTGCGTTTTGGCTGACCCTGCTGTCCTGCATGAGTGCTTCCATCGCTGAATAGCCGTCAAATTCGGGCGAGCGGTGGATTGTTTCAGCCTCTACACGCTCTGTTCTCAACTCAACAGCACCATCGGCAGGATTGACGTTGGGGTTCTGCGTTTCAAAGTGGTCACGGCTGAATAGGTCTGCAAGTTCACCATATCCTGCCCGGCGCAGTTCATCGCGCTCCTCCTTGGTGAAATCCAAGTCGCGCGGACTCATATCCATACGCTTGCGCAGGCGTTCCTCAAAGTCCATGCGGTTGTGGTTGCGCTCGGCCTGCGTCAGCGGTCTGCCGTTGGTAGGCTTGATGGGGCGCAGGCTTGCAACGTATTGAGGCGCACTCTTAACCATGTGGCTGACCTTGAAGCCTAACATCATCGCCATGCTGTCACTCCATATATCCCAATTAGAGCGTTTGTTGGGGTCATCATCGACGAGTTTGGAGTTCTCATATATATCGTATGCCGAGAAGATTGTACCCTCTGCGAGAGTGGATGTTGTCAACTCGCCTGTGCGAACAGCCATTTTACCAGCTGTGCTTGTGGTTGCCTTGACATATTTGTCGGCCACGTTGCCGATGATGGGCGAGAACGCGCCTGTAACGCCACCAAGCACAAGACCGTGGCCTCCTGCTTTCAGTACCTCATCAAAAGAAAACTCTCTTTCTCCCGTTTCGGGATTGACAACACCGCCGACCGCCATCTGACCTTGGATGTTTTTCAGAGTCTCATAGGTGGCAAAGTTGGCGGCTCCTCCTGCGACTCCTCCAATAACTCGCCCAGTGAGGGTGCGAGCTGCATATCTCTCGGCCAACTCCTTGGACGCGCCCTTTATCATCTGCTTGCCTGCAAGTTTCATTCCCTGCTTGCCTACGAAACCACCAACACCGCCGGATACATAAGTGGTGGGGTCAAAAGCCATGTTAAGGACTGTGCCTGTTATGTCAAGTGCGCGGTGCTGTTGGCCGTACTGACCCATAGCGTCAATCTCTGCCGCGTTCATCCCCCATGAGTGTGTCATAGAGGCGGCCGCCATATCCATCGCCATATAAGGACTGAGGAGCGGTTGGTCGGCAATCTTGCGCATTAAGAACTCGGTCTTACTCTTTGGCATTTGGTAATCTACCGCACGCTGATATACGGCGTTGTAGACCTCCGCACGCAGAGCGTCCTCGGCGGCCTGCTGTACTGACCTTCCGTTGAGTTCGTTTGTGTGAGCCGTAAAATACTGCTGATAGGCATACAGCGTCTGCTGACGATATGACGAGGGGAGGCTGTTGAGAACCGTGTTGGCCATGGACTCAAGGTTGAAAGTTTCCTTGCGCTTCACGGCTCGGTTGTAATCACGCAGGTTCTCCTCGGGGGTTGCCAATGGCATACCATCGGGGCCAAACGCGCGGATGTTGCTACGGATGGTTTTATTATACTCCTCCAACTCTCGGCGGTAGTCCTCATCGGCGGCTCTATCTTCGGCCTCGGCTTGCGCCCAAACGGAGTTCAGCACTTTTCTCATAGGTGCTTCATAATCGAGCTGCGCCTGCCTCTGCACGTCCTCCTGCTTTGCAGGGTCAAGGCCGTTGGCTCTCATGCGCCCTAC
Source organism: Muribaculaceae bacterium (assembly GCA_017621845.1). Classification (GTDB taxonomy): domain Bacteria; phylum Bacteroidota; class Bacteroidia; order Bacteroidales; family Muribaculaceae; genus CAG-873. The sequence continues at coordinate 8,634 of JAGASI010000026.1, read as the reverse complement.
AAATTGGTTCATCAGTCGGACACGGCGTGCGCCATACTCGGCTTGGTCGGCCTCTATAAGAGATGTGGTGAGTCTGCCATCGGGGAGAAGCCACTGCGTCTTGCGCTCTCCGTTCTCAATGACCACACCATAGGGAACGGGGGACTGACCGCTCAACAGCGGTTTCGGTGCTTCCGCGCCATCGGTCGCCCCCTGCTGACCATCGGCAGGGGCCGCCGACACGTTGGGGGTAAGACCCATGACGCTTGTGGGAGTGCCTGCAAGCTGCGCTTGAAACTTGGCGGCTTTGAGTTTCTTCCTGCCCTCCGGGGTAAACCGCTCGGTCATGCGCCGTGTCTGCTCCACACGCGCCCTTGAACGCTGATTAAAGTCGTTCATCATCGTGTGGAGTTGATAAGACATTCTTATCTTCTCCTGCTCGGTGGGTTGCCATGCAGGTTGCTGTGGCTGTTGAGGCGCGGTCGCAGGTGCTGACTGGGTCGGGGCTTGCGCTGTCGGGGCAGGAGTGGACGTTGTTTTTGCTGTGGATTTTGCTGTGGCAGGCTGTTGTTTGGGTGCGCCAAACCCGATATTGCTCTCAAAATCTGCATACGGTTCCATTTGGTATCCGTCAGCGACAAGCGCGTCATAGGCGGCCTTGCGCTTTTTCGGGTCTTTGAGGTTCTCTCGGAACTGAGCCTCGGACTCCATCGCATAGCCGCTCTTGACGAATGCGCTATATAGGTTTGATACTTTATCTTTTGCCATAATTGGTTGTGATTATGCGGTGGGTGATTGTTTACCAGTCGGACTGGGTTTGCCTGCATGACCGCCTTTCTTGGTCTTGGTCGATGTGCTTTTGGAAGTACGCGACCCAACAGTCCGTGAGGTATCTGTGGTTTCGGTCTCGTCCACCTCTTGCCATGTGCCGTGTTGTTTGGCATAGGCTTCGGCGGCATCCTTGGTCCGGAACTTATGCTCGTGTCCGTGTTCGTCCCATGCAGAGAACTCCGACACGTTGGAGCGGTTGTGAGCGGCCGCAGATGCACGAGAATTGGCGGCTGATGCGTCCAAACTGCCCTTACGCGCCTTTTCGGTGGCAAGTTTCGCCCTTTGCATTTCGGGAGCGGCCTCGGCCTCGGCCTGCGCGGTGATTGCTTCCTGCTCGGCTCGGTCGGCCTTGCCTTTCTGCTCACGCTGCCTGTCCGGCTGAAGCAGGGCGAGCCATCCGTGCTGTTCGGCCTCGCGCTGTGCTTTCTCGCGTGCGAGTTTCTGACGCTCCTGCTGTGCCTCCAACTCGCGGAGAGTCTTGGCGCGCTCGTTTTGCAGGTCACCGAGTTTGAGAGAGAATTGCAGATACTTGTCGGCGTTCTTCTCTCGCTCGGCTTTCAGTTTCTCGATGCGGTCATTAACAGGCTTCATCATGCTCCCTTTGTCATGGTTGTACATATTGGGGGCATACTGCGAGGTAAAGAAAAGGTTGCTCAACGCCGATATGCCGTCACTGACAGCTGCGATAATCTTCTTGGACTTCTCCCTGCGCTCGCGCTTCTTGCGCTGTTCTTCGGTTTCGGGGCGGTTGCCCTCGGCATCCATCCAATCTTGAATGGTCTTGATTTGGCTGTCAGTGCCTGCAACGGCATCGGCCTTTGCTTGCTCTTCCGGGGTGAGTTTCGGAGAATCGTCGGCAGGTGGGTCTTGCTCAACATCAGTGGACGCAGACGGAGCGTCCTCCTTGTTGTCGGGAGGAGGAACGACTGCAATCTTGCTCGGGTCGGCCTCAACATAGTTGGGGCCGCCGGGCAGGTCGGGTGAGATAGGGGGAGGAGCGACAGCGACAGTCGCAGGCGTGCCTGTCATCTTGGTTTTGTCCGTGCCGTCATTCCCTCCGGGTACGGATGCGGGTGCGCCCTCAACCTCGGGAGCGATACCCGGATTGGGGGCAACAACGCCGATAGGTGGTTTTTGTCCTACTACCATAATGTCGGGGGTTGTTAGAACGCGCCTGCAATGCCTGCTCCTGCCTGTGCCACGCCCTGCACAGCGGAGGAGATAGCCTGCGCCTTGTTGATTTCAAGATTGTTCAGAGCGTCATTTATCTGCGCGTCCTTCTGCTGATAGGTCTGCTCTATCTGGTCTTTACGCGCCTCTGCATTTACGGCAATCTGCGAGGTTGCATCGGCGAGTGCCTGATTGTTGGCTGCCTTGGCGGCCGCCACGCTCTCCTCAGTACCGCCCATGACGGCCTGCGCTCCTGCGGCCTGCCGATTGCGGTTCTTGATTGACTCCTCGGTCATCGTGAGTATGCGCTGTGCATCGGCACGCTGTGTCGCGTCCTCGTTATATCGGCGGTCATACCAATCTTGGTTGGCTTGTTTTTGCGCTTGCAGGTTCTTCTTGACCTTTTTCATGGCCTTGCTTGCCGAGATACCGCCGAAGATGCTACCGACAGCCGAAAGACCTGCGCCTACTAAACTTCCTATCATGATTGTGGAGTTTCAAAAGTTAAAATTCACGCACGAATTTAGGCGGTTATCTTTGTACCGCACTTTTAACTTTTGTATCATGGCTAAAGGAAAGAAAACCGGTGGCCGACAAAAAGGCACACCCAACAAGGACAATCCGCTGAAATGCGTCCTGCGCGCCCACAGCGAGGCATACTTCACACCTCGCGTGCAGACTGACCCGATAACGGGAGGCGCAAAGGAAATACAGCGTCAGCGACTCACGCAGGACGAGGAGGGAAACATCTACAAGGTCATTGACCTAATCCCACTCACCGACACTAAAGGCAACCCGGTGATCATGTCGGACTTTGAGGCCGATATGATTGCTCTTACACCCAACGAGCGAGTCAACGCCGAACTCCATCTTATAGAGTTCCACACTCCCAAACTCAAAGCAGTTGACGTTGACTTGGAGGCCAACATATCTGCCAAGACCATTGAGGACCGGCTTCGCGCCCTCTGCGGTGAAGATGATGACGAGGACGAGGATTAACCGCCCCTGCGTCTATTCATCTACTTTTAGACCCAACAAGACACATAATTCAGTTTTTAAAAGAATAGCGAACTCTTGAGCGACCCGTCCGTGAGGATAGGTCGCTTTCTTATTTTCATAAACCCCTAAATAACCCCTAACGTAACCCCTAACGTAACCCCAAACATAACCCCAAAATAACCCCAAAATAACCCCAAAAACAAATAAAGGTCACTATTCACACCAAATTTTTATCAAAATTTTATGTCAATCACAACCTTTGAAAAATACAATTTTTGTATTTTACTTTGGCTCAACGCAATACAGCGATATTTTGGGGTTTCTTTGGGGTTATGTTTGGGGTTATGTTTGGGGTTACTTTGGGGTTTTTCCTCGCGCGCGACAACGACAACGTCTTTATTAAAATAGAAAGATAAATTTTTTATTGTTTATAGATGTCGTTGATGTCGTTGTCGCGCGTGCGCGTGCGCACGAAAACGCCCGGCCTACTGTTGGGCAAGTCGGGCGTTCAAAAGATAAAAGCAGGAGGCCGGGGCCGCGCCTTATCTTTGCGTCATGTCAAAAACCTTTTCCTTTCGTGCGCTCATACACCGCCTCGCGGTCGGTGTCCACGTTCTTGATGCGAAACTGCACGGCACAGCCGTGAGGGATGGTGTCGGGCAGGTCAGCCGTCAGCCGGGCGATGACAGCGTCAATCGTACTGAAGCCGATGTCACTGACCTCCGCGAGAACCTCACCCTTGAAGTAGGCTCGCGCATAAATCATGTTCTTGACCGAAATCCGAAACAACTTCTCTTTCGGCTCGTCAGCGTCATTGGCCATGCCCTGCTTGCTCTTGGCCGTGGAAAAGAAGATAAAGTCAATCACCTTGGCATTGAGAGTCCACGCAGGAGTGAAGTCAATCTTGATGTACCCTCGCGTGATGGTGTGGCGGTGGGAGTGGTTCATGGCAAAGCCGACCTCGGCGATGCTCGCCCCACAATCGTTCTGAGCGACAGTACCCCATGTGTGACGGAACGTGTAGACACAATACCATTTCTCTTGGGGGATACCCATGCTTCGGCACACCTGCTTTATTCCGTTGTTCACATTCGCACAAAACGAGTCGGAGTCGCAGTACCGATTGTGGAAGTTGAACAGGTAGGGGTCATCAGCCTCGGCAAGATATTTTTCAACTAACGGCTGTATAATCGGCTCGACCCTCATTTCGATGTAGGCATCGTCCGTCCGGCTTTTCATCGTCTTGGCTCTCTTGTAGCAGAGTTTGCCGTCACGATAGTTCTCCTTGCGCAGCTCGTAGAGGTCAACCGTGTTCATGCCTGCAAGGCACAGCACCATCTTGGCCACATCGCGTCCGAGTTCGGGCAGTGGCTCTGACATTTTCGTGTCGGGCATCGGGGCCGCGAAAAACAGCCTGCACTCCTCCGGGGAGATTGCACGCTTCTCCGCGCGGTCGGCCTGCGGTATCTTCACCTTGCCCCACGGATTGGTCTTGATGCGGATAACCCCGGTGTCATAATCGTTGTACTCGTTGATTGCGGCCCGAAACACCTGCCTCATGCAGATGGGGTACATCTCCTTGGCGCGGTGGGTCTGCTCCAACGTCCGTATCCATCCGTTGACGCGCACTGACGTTAGGTCAGAGAACATAATCTTGACGGTCCCGAAGTAACGCTCCATGTGCTGGAGTGCCAACTGATAGTTCTTGGAGTTTCTCAGCTGCCCTCGGTCAATCATTCGGTCGATGTGCAGACGTGCGTAGTCAGAGAAACAAACATCGCAGTCACCCTTTGTCAGGAAGTCAACGATTTCTCCCACGCTCCAATTCTTGATGTCCTTCTCGTTCAGTCGGCGGTTATAGTCCAATATCAACTGAGCGCAGTAACTTACGACCATCGGGTCTTTGATTTCACCCTGCTTGTTGAGTTCCCTCCGGGTGACCATCTTGTCGGTCTTGATGTATCCGTGTCTCTTTTGGTGGGACACGCGGATGTAGACCTGCATGAAACCATCCTTGCGCTCACCGCGCACCACTGATTTGAATGTTGCCATTTCTTTGCGGTTTTAGATTAAATTTCAGCGGAGCAAAGCGGTCAATGTCTTGACCGATGACTTCCGTGTTCCAATAGTTTGTTATTGATATTTTGTTGTTGATTGCATAAATGATTGAGATAGCCGACAATAAGAACGTACACCCATCAGTACACCCGCCGTACACCGACCCTTGGAAAGTGTGTACACATTTGTACACTTTTTTCCGTGCATTTGGACTCACAAAGTGATGTCAAGTGAACGAACCCCCTAAGAATACGTTAGGCTGTAACTCCCTTTTTCACAAGGGCGTTACAGCCTAACTCTAAGTCAGTGTTAAGTTATGTCTTAATCCTCGATAGCAGCCTGCGCCACTTTAATTCTCGCTTGATATTCTGATACTTGCTTCATAACTCTCAGCATATTCTCAACATATTTTTGCTCGAATCATTAGTCGAGGCGATTTTCGGTTTATTCAACCTCTATCGCGGCTTGCGCCACTCCTATTTGGGGCTGTGCGCCACTGAGATAATGCGATACTCTCAACTTTTTCTCAGCAAATAGGTGTGGTGCCATTTCAAACTAATTACCTTAATTTATATTGTTAATTAACTCTTTCTTCACAAACAGTAGAACGCCGCTCTGCTGCTTGTAATTTTGAAGTTTTTACGTCATACTATTTTCGTTCTTTGTATAGTGTTATTATTTCGTCTTTATCGCGCAAGTTGGATTTCAACTGCTCGATGTTATCTTTGAGTCCGGCAATCTGGTCGCGCAGGTCTGTCTCAGTGCCCCTTGCTTCTCCCAACTTGACTTTTAGAATTTCAAGCTGGGATAGAATGGCGGTCTCTCCGAGGTTGTTGTTTGCATCTCCATCTCCCAACGCGACTGCCGATAGGTAGGCGCTTATGTTGGTAGGAAACTGGCAAAACAACGCGAAGAAGTTGAAGTCAAGTGCCCGACAAATCCTCATTAGCTTCTTCGTCTCAATCGTATCTCTTTCGAAGATTCGATTGACGTGCTGCTGAGGCACACCAATCAGACGACCAAACTCTGTCTTGGTCATCTTTATTTCTTCAAGGCGTTCTTTGATTGCCTTTCCGATGTGTACCTCTTTCAGTTCAATATTAAACATTAAACAGCGAAAAATACTTAAAACGACACACCATTTATTGTTTAGTTAAACATTAAATGGTTACTTTGCGTTCTCAAAGTACGCTAATACTCTGATGCAAAGTTAATCATTAATCATTAAACAAGCAAATAAAACGGCACAAAAATGAATGATACCACCCAAAAAATCCGCCCGACTCTCTACGAGATGGCGGTTGGAGACTCTATCAAGTTCCCCATTTCGCGGCTGAAAAGCGTTCGTACTCAGGCTTCCGAGCTTGGCATGATGTACGAGCGTCAATACACAACGAAGACCGACCGCGCCGATAAGACTATCGAGGTTACAAGAATCGCTTAATTCTCTGATTATGGCGTTCCTTCAATTCCTCGACCACCTTATACCTTACGACACCTTCCTCAACGATGTTGCGGCAAGGGTCGTCAAGATGCTTAAAACCGACAGCGCCGACCCGGAATATGTTAGCCAAAGAAAGGCTTATGATATGTTTGGCCGTGCTAATGTCGAACGTTGGAGAAAACAAGGAAAGGTTGAGCCTTGCAAACGCCCCGGCAAACTGGAGTACCGCACGGCAGACCTTCGCTTTCTCCAACGCGCCACACAAGATTACTTCAAAGACTGAGACTGTATGACAAACAACGATATTAAACACATGGAGGCGACACAGCTTAACGCCTTTCTCGACACGCTCACATATTGGGAGAGGGTCGAGTTCATAACCGACGTAACCAAACGTGCCGGTGTTAGGAGGCAGACTTTCTTTAACTGGAAGTGCATGGCCTGTCGCATACCCGAACACGCAAAACAGATAATAGAGAGCGAGGCCGGAGAGCGCATCTTTGTTGAAGAACCTGCCGCAACCAATCCGTAACCATGATTGAATCCCGCCCTAAATGCGACCCCGACGGTGTATTTTCAGTTAAGAGAACTTGTGCCGAACTTGGCATCTGCCATAAGACCCTGCGCAAACTGCGCCGCATGGGTCTTATATCTCCCTGCAACAGCAATCCGCGCAGACTGAAATACACCGGCCAGTCGATTATCGACTGCTGGGATAAAGCAAAAGAAATATGATAAGCAACAAGACGATAGAGGCTGTAAAAGGTCTTGACATCGAGGACGTGCTGAAGTCGTGGGGGCTGAACTTCCGCCGACGTGGCTCCACGATGTTCGCCTCTTGCCCCTTTCACTCCGAGAACACTCCCTCGTTCTCCATATCGCCCGGCAAAAACCTGTGGTACTGCCACAGCTGCCACCGTGGGGGCGACGGCATCAAGTTCTACGAGGAAAAGGAGGGCATGGACTTCCAACAGGCCGTCGAAGCCATCGCCAAAGCCAACGGCATACATATCGAATACTCTAAGGAGGAACAGACCGACGAGCAACGACAGGCGGCGCAACTGCGCGAGTCGATATTAGGCGCCGTCGCCGTAGCGCATCAGTTTTTCCGGGAACAGCTGCGTGTCGACATGAACGACGAGGCGCGGGCCGCTCGTGAGTATGCCTACTCCCGATGGCCGGAGCAATTCTGCTCCACCTGCGGCATCGGACTCGCACCCAAAGACGGCAATCTGCTTATGGAATACTGCAAGAGCAAAGCTGTCTCCGAAGATCTGCTCGTGCAGTCCGGCATCTTTCAGAGGGATAAAAAGAGCGGTAGGATTTATACTTTGTTCCGCAACCGCCTCGTTATCCCTATCCGCGACCGCTTCGGGCGCGTCATAGCCTTTACAGCCCGCTATCTCGGCGACGCAAAGGCCGATAATGTCGGCAAGTATATCAACTCGTCAAACTCGATGATATTCACTAAGGGAGAGGCCATTTTCGGCATCGACAGGGCGAGCCGTTGCCGCGACGCTCTTTTCTACAATATCGTCGAGGGCGCTCCCGATGTTCTGCGCCTCCAGTCCGTCGGCATGGAGAATGCTGTCGCCACTCTCGGCACTGCGTGGAGTGCCGCACAGTTCGACAGACTGATGAAGTTGACACAATCAGTCTGCTTTATTCCGGACTCGGACCCTCCGAAAGACGAGCCTTTCGGGCCCGGCTTCAAGGCCGTTATGGTTAACGGCGCCGAAGCTGTGCGCCGGGGCTTCGACGTTACGGTGCGCGAGCTGCCTTTCGTCGAAGAACCTGTGCTTGTGCCGATAACCGAAGACGAACTCGAAGCGGTAAAAGCCGACCTTCTCGAACAGAAGCGCGATGAAGCCAGGAAAGCCGGTGTAAAGCCAAAGGAGCGCGCGGAAATAACACTCTCCGACGAGGATATCGCCTCTATACCAAAGGAGAAAGTCGGCAGCGTCATTCTCCACAAGAACGATGCCGACGAATACATTCTCTCGCCGGAGATTTACGCCGCCATTCCTGAAAAGCCTTTTATACTCTGGCTCGCAGAGAAGAAATTCGCCGCTTCTTCCTCGCTGGCGGAGGAACGCATCATTATCTCCGAAGTCGCAGACCTGCTGCGCCATGTCAGAGATGCGACCGTGGCC